>NZ_CAMYLS010000001.1 GCF_947259345.1 uncultured Maricaulis sp.
CCCGCCTGCCATCCGGGCATTCCAGTCTGGCGCTGTTGCGTCGCCAGGCGGGCGGGAAGGCCGCTGAACGGGGGACAGGTAGAATTAACGCGCATGGCGACGTTAATTCTACCTGTCCCCATTTCGGCCAAACAGCCTATCCCGCTTGGCCAAACGGCTTGGCGATGCTACCTGCCCGCTCCATGACCATAGATCCGTCCCTCATCCGCAATTTCTCCATCGTGGCCCATATCGACCACGGCAAATCAACGCTGGCCGACCGCCTCATCCAGGTGACGGGCGGGCTGACCCAGCGCGAGATGAAGGAGCAGGTGCTCGACAATATGGAGCTCGAGCGCGAGCGGGGCATTACGATCAAGGCCCAGACCGTGCGTCTGGACTATACGGCGAAGGACGGGAAGACCTATGTCCTCAACCTGATCGACACGCCCGGCCATGTCGACTTCGCCTATGAGGTCAACCGCTCCCTGGCCGCCTGCGAAGGCTCCCTCCTCGTCGTCGACGCCTCCCAGGGCGTGGAAGCCCAGACCCTGGCCAATGTCTATCAGGCCATCGAGGTCAATCACGAAATCGTCCCGGTTCTCAACAAGATCGACCTGCCGGCCGCCGAGCCGGAGCGGGTCAAGGAACAGATCGAGGATGTGATCGGGCTGGACGCGTCTGATGCCGTTGAGATTTCCGCCAAGACGGGCCTCGGCATCGAGGATGTGCTGGAGGCGGTGGTGAAGCGTCTGCCACCGCCCAATGCCGGCAATCCGGACGCGCCGCTCAAGGCGATGCTGGTCGACAGCTGGTATGATGCCTATCTCGGCGTGATCTGTCTGGTCCGCGTGATCGACGGGACGCTGAAGAAGGGCATGAAAGTCCGCCTGATGGGCACCGGCGCCGCTTACCCGGTCGACGGGGTCGGCGTCTTCCGGCCCAAGAAGGAAGCCATCGACAGTCTCGGCCCGGGCGAGATCGGCTATCTCAATGCCTCGATCAAACAGGTGCGGGATGCGCGGGTCGGTGACACGGTCACTGATGACAAGCGCCCGGCCGACAAGGCCTTGACCGGCTACAAGCCGGCCCAGCCCGTGGTCTTCTGTGGCCTCTTCCCGGTCGACAGTGCCGAGTTCGAGGATCTGCGCGAAGCGATCGAGAAGCTGGCCCTCAATGACGCCTCCTTCTCCTACGAGATGGAGACCTCGGCGGCGCTCGGCTTCGGTTTCCGCTGTGGCTTCCTCGGCCTGCTCCATCTCGAAGTCATCCGCGAACGTCTCGAGCGCGAATACAATATCGAGCTGATCACCACGGCGCCGTCCGTGGTCTATCGCATCATCATGAATGATGGCTCCGAGATCGATCTGCACAATCCGGCCGACATGCCCGATCCGGTCAAGATCGACACCATTGCCGAGCCCTGGATCAAGGCCACCATTCTGGTGCCGGACGAGTATCTGGGCGGGGTTCTCAAACTCTGCCAGGACCGGCGCGGCAACCAGGTCGAGCTGACCTATGCCGGCAATCGCGCCTTGGTCGTCTATGAGCTGCCGCTCAATGAGGTCGTGTTCGACTTCTATGACCGCCTGAAATCGGTCACCAAGGGCTATGCCTCCTTCGATTATCAGTGGATCGAGGATCGCGTCGGCGACCTGGTGAAGATGTCGATCCTGGTCAATGACGAGCCGGTTGATGCGCTGTCCATGGTCGTCCACAAGGCCCGCGCCGACATGCGGGGTCGGTCCATGTGTGAAAAACTCAAGGATCTGATCCCGCGGCACATGTTCAAGATCCCGATCCAGGCCGCCCTCGGTGGCCGCATCATTGCCCGCGAAACCCTGTCCGCCCTGCGCAAGGACGTGACCGCCAAATGTTATGGCGGCGACGCCTCGCGCAAGCGCAAGCTTCTCGACAAGCAGAAGGCCGGCAAGAAAAAGATGCGCCAGTTCGGCAAGGTCGAAATCCCGCAGGAAGCCTTTATCGCCGCGCTCAAAATGGATGATGATTGATCGGGGCTTGCCTTCGGCTGATCACGCGCCATCTTCTTGACCAAGACACGCATGCCTCAGGGAGATTGATGATGCGCCGCCATATCGCTGCCAGCCTTGCTGCCCTTGCCCTCACCGCTTCTCCGGCCCTCGCCGAGCTTGATGCCGGTGATGCCGCCGCCGATTTCACCGTCTCCGGCTTCCAGGCCGGTGAGCCGGTTTCCTTCCACCTCGCCGAGGCGCTGGAAGAGGGGCCGGTCGTGCTCTTCTTCTTCCCGGCCGCCTTCACCTCGGGCTGCGAGGCCCAGGCCGCGGCCTTTGCCGAAGCGATCGACCAGTTCACGGCCGAAGGCGCGCGCGTCATCGGTGTGACCGGCGGCAATACGGACCGCCTGGCCGAGTTCTCGACCCAGCATTGTGCCTCGGCTTTTCCGGTCTTTGCCGTCGAGGACGGCATGGCCCGAGACTATGATGCGCGCATGATGATGCGTCCGGGCTGGACCAATCGCACCTCCTATGTGATCGATCAAAATTCGACGATCGCGTTTTCCTGGTCCGATATGAGTCCTTACGAGCATGTCGATCAGACACTTGCCGCCGTTCGTGCGCTCAACATCGAATAATCTTGCGCGCCGACCGGTCGGGGCCGGGGCGCGGTAGCGATATCATGCAGTGGACAAGCGCGTGGACATCGTGTTGCGGTGCGCCATGAAGGGAGGCGATTCTGGCCGCCTCGATGTCCTTGGGAAGCTGCGTGATGTCCGACACTGTCGTTCTGTTTGAAAATGTCCACCCGGTCGCCGATATCGCCTTCAAGGCCGACGGCTATGCCATCGAGCGCCACACGGCGGCGCTGGATATCGAGGCGCTGCATGCGGCCCTCGGGCCGGCCGTGCTGGCTGGCATCCGCTCGCGCACCAAGATGAACCGGGCCGCCTTCGATGCCGCGCCCAATCTGCGGGCTCTGGGTTGTTTCTGCATCGGCACCAATCAGGTCGATCTCGATGTCGCGGCGGATCGGGGCATTCCGGTCTTCAACGGTCCCTTCGGCAATACGCGGTCCGTGGCCGAGCTGACTCTGGCCTCGATCATCATGTTGATGCGCGGCATCCCCATGCGTTCCGGCGCGGCGATGCGCGGCGAATGGCAGAAATCGGCGACCAATTCGCACGAGGTCCGCGCCAAGAAGCTGGGCATTGTCGGCTATGGCAATATCGGCTCGCAATTGTCGGTGCTGGCCAGCGCGCTGGGCATGCATGTCTATTTCTACGACACCGAACCCAAGCTGGCGCACGGCAATGCGCGCTCCTGTTCGAGCCTGGATGAATTGCTGGAAGTCTCGGACGTCGTGACCCTGCACGTTCCCTCAACCGACCAGACGCGCAATATCATGAGCCGCGAGGCGATCGCCAAGATGAAAAAGGGCGCCATCCTGATCAATCAGGCGCGGGGCGATCTGGTCGATATCGACGCGCTCGCGGCGGCGCTGGAAAGCGGTCATCTGATCGGCGCGGCGGTCGACGTTTTCCCCAAGGAACCAGCGTCCAAGGACGAGGCCTTCGTTTCTCCCCTGCAAGCTTTCCACAACATCATCCTGACCCCGCATATCGGCGGCTCGACGCTGGAAGCCCAGCAGGCCATCGGCGAGGACGTCTCCGGCAAGCTGGCCCGCTTTGTCTCGCTGGGCGCCACCAAGGGCGCGGTCAATGTCCCCGAGATCGAACCCGGTCAGATCAAGCCCGGCCGGACGCGTCTGTTGAGCTTCCACTCCAATGCGCCGGGCTTCCTGTCACGGCTCAATGATGCGGTCAGCGCGTCGGGCGCCAATATCGCCGCCCAGCAACTCGAGACCCGCGGCCAGCTGGGCTATGTCGCCGCGGATCTCGAGGGCGATCTACCGGCCGGTTTTGTCGACCATATCAGCGCGCTGGACGGATCGATCAGCGCCCGGCTGATCCGCTAGGTCGACGGGGCGACCCGGGTCTCCCACCGGCGGCGGTTGAGGCCGACGATCAGCAGCCAGCCAGTGAATACGAATTCCGGCAGGGCGGCGGGAATAAGCAGCAAACCGCCGACCCCGGACAGGGATGGCAGTCCGAAATGTACGATGCCGAGCGCCAGATAGCTCAGGCCTGACAGCCCCATGAGGATGCCAAGAAAGCGCGGAAAATAGCCGGACCGGACCAGCAGGATGCCGAGCGCGCAGCCATGCAGGCCGAACAGCATGAGTGCGAGGATATAGCCTTCATTGTGCAGGCCGAGGAAGGTGAGGGCGAGTGTGCCGGCGGCGCCCGGCTCGAGCTGGCCGGCAATGGCAGTTTCGCCGAGCAGGATCAGCGGCGCTGTCTGGGCGAGGAGGGCTGCAACCAGGACAGCACTCATCACCAGGCGAACCGACAGGGCCAGTAGTGCGAGGCCGCGGTCCACCGGGGCCAAGAGGCGGTAGAAGGTCACGGCCAGCACAATATCAAGCACCAGGACCAGGAAATCGGCGAGAAGGCCCAGGCGAAACAATCCGTTCCGGCTCTGGATCAGTTCGGCGGTGGCGCCGGCATCCTGCCAGTCGATCAGGCTGCCGCGGACCGCCATCTGGGCGAAGATTCCGCAGAGGATGATCGCAAGATAGGCCAGGCCGGACAGGCGGGCGAGCGCGACAGGATGGCGGGGGGGTGCGGATGTGCTGGGCATGTGTGCTCCGATGCGGATCTGGTTGTGGCGCCGATGCTCGCGGCCCGCGCGGCTCGCGTCTTGCCGATTTCCGAATCGGCGCATCTTCCCATGAAATGGGGCCGTCTGGTCCGCTAGACGCCCAGCGCCTTGGCCAGCCCGTCGACCGTCCGCACATAGCTGGCGCCGGACCATTCGCAGGCCGCGATCACCACATCGCGCTTGGCGATCAGGCCGAAGCCGATGAAGCGATCGGCGGCACCGGCCTCATAGGCTTCGAAATCCGTCATGCCGTCACCGACCATGATGGTCTCATCGGCCTGTCCGGAAATCGAGGTCAGGATTTCGGCCTTTCCGCCATTGCGCGAGAGCGGGTAGTCCGTATCCAGGCCGGCGACGCGGTCGTCCTCCCACACGAAGCGATTGGCGTGAATATCGCCCTGTCTGAAGCCGAGATCGGCCAGAACCGGTTCGAGCAGGTCGGCAAACCCGCCGGAGATCGCGTGCAGCGTATCACCCTTCTCCCGCAATCGCGCGAGGAGCGGGGTCATGCCCGGTGTCACACGCTGCCGCAAATGCTCCGCAACCGCCGCAACGCCGTCGCGGTCGAGGGCCGCGAGTTGCAGGCGCGCCTCCAGGCTGTCGCGCAGAGCCATGCTGCCGGACATGCCGGCCTTGGTGATCTCGTGCAGACGGGCCTTGGCCGCGGCCCGGTCCGCGCGATCGGCGAGGGCGGCTTCCAGCGCGGTATCCAGCGACTCCACGCGCAGCAAAGTCGAGTCCACATCAAAGGCGATCAATCGTGTCACAGGCCTGTCCTGGTCTCGTCCGGCGCCAGATTAGAGAGACACGACACGCTTGTCAGTCTTCAAGCCAGCTTGCGGGCAGGATCACCGGGCCGGTCTCATTGGCCGGACTCGTCGTGAGGTTGGTGATGGCGCCGGAACCGAGGTCAATCCGGAAGATGTCGCGGGCCTCGCTGTCGGCGGGCAGGCCCGTGAAAACCAAGTGCTGGCCCGTGCTGGACCAGGCGGAGGCAAGGTCATGACCGGGACGTGCGGTCCAGCGCCGGGCCTCGCCGCTCGCAAGCTCGAGTGTGAAAATCTCGGCATCCCCGTCGACGAACATGTCAAAGGCGAGCCGGTCATTGTTAGGCGACCAGGCCGGATGACCAAGATAGGTCGCACCATCTAGATAGACCCGCTCCTGCCCGGTGGCCATTTCGTGCACGACCAAACTCCAGCCAGCCTCGGTCCTGCGGGCAAAGGCGAGGCGGGTCTCGTCGCCGGACCAGGCCGGGTAGCGCTCGATCGCGTCGGACATGATGACCGGGGCGGCCGCGGGGCGCCCAAGGGCGCTGGCGAGCGTGACATCACCGCTTTCGGCATTGCCGGCACTGACCCGGTCGCTTTGCGGCAACCAGACCGGCAAGGCCTCGCCGTCGAATGGACCCAGGCTTTCGCAGCCTGGCAGGCGGCGCGCCTCGGCCGGGTCGGTGGCGAAGTCGGCATACACACCGCTCTGCTGCGCCGGGCGGATCCGTGGGCTGCCCTGGGGGCCGGGCCCGGCGCAGATCATTTGCAGCGGTCCGCCCAGCAGGGGGACGGCAAGAATATCGCCGGCGTCATTCGCATCGCTGGCGAAGAGAACAAGGTCGTCATGCCCATCCGCAGGTGACGGGGTTGGTGCGCAGGCCCAGAGGACCAAGAAGAGCAGGCTTGATCCGGTTGCTGCGCGACCCGCGGGCATCAGGCCGGGGCGCCCGCGCCGATCGGGCAGACCACGCCGGTGCCGCCGATCCCGCAATAGCCGGACGGGTTCTTGGCCAGGTATTGCTGGTGATAATCCTCGGCATAGTAGAAGGGCCCGGCCGGTGCGATCTCGGTGGTGATCGCACCCAGGCCAGCCTTTGCCAGTTCTGCTTCATACGCCTTCGCCGACTGCCGCACCGTGTCGAGCTGCTCGTCCGCCGTCGTGTAGATGGCCGAGCGATACTGGGTGCCGCGATCATTGCCCTGTCGCATGCCCTGGGTCGGGTCGTGGGCTTCCCAAAAGCGTTTCAGGATGTCCTCAAGCGATATCAGGGTCGGATCGAATATCACACGAACAAGCTCGGCATGCCCGGTCGCGCCGGAACAGGTCTCTTCATAGGTCGGATTGGGTGTCGATCCGCCGCCATAGCCAACCGCCGTATGCCACACGCCGGGCGTCTCCCAGAAGATCCGCTCGGCGCCCCAGAAGCAGCCCAGGCCGAGATGCAATTCCACCATACCCTTCGGACGCGCCATGCGGATTTCGCGCCCGGTAATGAAATGCACCGGCGCGGTGGCAATGGGGGTCTCGCGACCGGGCAGGGCCTGGTCAGCAGGGATGATTTCGGATTTCCAGACAGGGTCTGACATGCGGGGGCTCCAGCGCCACGGGATCGACCCTCAAAATAGGTGTCCCGCGCGCAAAAACCAGAGCCCCCGTCCGCTGAAACTGCGTCAGCTGCCGATCCGGCTCCGCTCGATGCGCTGGAAGGGCTGCCAGGTCTCGCCGGCATCGCCACTCGCTTCGATCAGCATGCTGTGATGGTCGCGGTCGGCGATCTCGATGGTGAGCCGGAAATGCGTGCGCGAGCCGTCCGCATTCACGAAGGGCGTGTCAGCGCGCAGATCGTCGACGACGAGGCGGTTATCGTCTTCCATCACGCCCTCGTACACATCCATATTGCCCCAGGTATCGTCCAGCGCCACCAGCCGGAAGACATCCCGGTTCTGGTCGTACTGGATCGTGGTTTCCAGGCGCCAGGGCTTGACCGGACGCTCGGGCACATCCTCGCGCAGGGCCATATTGTCGAGCAGATAGCGGATGGTGACGGTGTAGGCCGTCTCGCCACCGGTCCAGCCGCCCTCGCGGTCACTGTCATACTCCCGAACCGACCAGGCGCCGGCCAGCGGTGCCAGCCGGTCCATCTCCGCGCGGGCTTCTGCCCCCCAGCTGCGGCGCATGGCCTCATCCTGAGCGAGCACGGCCGACGCGGCTCCGGCGAGCAGGCCGAAGACCAGGCCGCAAGCGGCCCATTGTCTGATTGTCATGAATTTCCCCTGTGACCAGACGTGAATGACGAATGGCCCCCTTTCGCCGTCAGATTGCCGTTCCGACCGGCGACTGACAAATGACGTCTTCGAAAGGTGCGAAAGCTGCCCGAGACGCCTTGCAGGATGCGCCGCGATGGGTATAGTCCGCGCCTTCGCGGTGAGGTGGCCGAGTGGTCGAAGGCGCACGCCTGGAACGCGTGTAGGCGGGTAACCGTCTCGTGGGTTCGAATCCCACCCTCACCGCCACATATCTTCTTGAAATAATTAGATAAAACGGCGCCGCGCAATTCCCGCGGTGTCTCCGCGCCTTCGCGGAATTTTCCCTGCATGGAGACTTGGGTGTCTCGGCGATCCGGGCGCGATATGGCCCACCGGTCTCTGTTCGCGCTTTCGGGCAGATCGGGTAGGGCGATTTCCCTGTTCTCCCCAGATCGCAGGGAAATTGGCGCGAAATAGCCCCATATCCCCGATGCAGGGAGGAATTAATCGCGACAATTCAGTGGGTTGTGAGGTATTTCCCTGCGCCGAATAACAGGGAATTGGCTTTCCCTGTTACCGACAAGAACAGGGAAAATTATTTCGCCGAACAGAGAATTTTGCCGTCGATAAATCCAAGCGTTCTGGCCTGCTCATGCCAGTCGAGCGCAATGGGATGGGTCAGGAGATATTGCAGTGTCAGCTCGGGCGGTTGACGGCCGTCGAGGATGGCGGTGGTTATCTCCGGCGAGAGGAAAGCCAGGCGGATGCGTTGTCTCACCGGACTGTCAGTCCATCCGTAGCGCCTGCCGATCGCGGCCAGGGAGATCCCGCGCCGGGTTTCTGACATCCACTGGCGGGCCTTGGCGATGGCGTTGATCAGCGTCTGGTCGGGCGCGCGTTCGAACTGACCGGTGATGATCTTGATCTCGACGCCGCGCCGGCGCAGCTCAAAGCCGGTCTCGATCCGCAGCTTGTCGGGGTCGATTGAATCGGGAGCAATCCCGAGTGCGCGGGCCATGCCCGTGCCCGAGAGCTGGATGGTGAGATGTCGAGGTGCGATCAAGACCCGCTCCACGAGGGCCCGAACCACCTCGCCGTCGCGGGCGCGCAGCCGGTCATGGATGCTGCGCATACCATCTTGCGCCCTGTAAAGCGCGATGGGATCGGCATCGTGAAAAAGCGTATCGCCGGCTTCGGCGAGGTGGTCTGCGATCGCGCCACACACGGCCCGCTCCATTTTGAGGGCGGGCAGGCGCCAGCCGGAGGGGTCATCCTTGCTACCTTGCATCAGGCGTCGTGAGACATAGTAGCGAATGCGCTTGTGCCCGGTTTGTGTTGCTCGCCGAGAGTGGCTGGGCGTCAACCGGTCACCCGTCTCATCGAAGAGCTTGCCGGCCAGCAGTGACTTGGCATCAGGCTGTTTGAGTTTCCGGGTGATCGGGTCCCGCACCCGCGGCCGGGCCGCGTGCGCCTGGAGCTTGTCTTGAACCCGGCTCCAGAGCTCGTCGCTGATGATTGCCTCGTGCTGGCCGTCATGGACCAGATGCTTGTGCCGGATGCGCCCGACATAGATCGGATTGGTCAGGATATTGTGGACCGCGCCGTGCGACAGGACCGCGCCACCAAATTCGCGGCCTGACGCGAACACCCGGTGCTTGGATCGGATGCCCTGGTCCCTGGCCTTGGCGGCAACGGCAGAGAGGCATTCGTGCTTATCATAGAGCGCGAAGAGCGTGCTGATGTGTCCCGCCTCGGCAGGATTGATCAACAGGCCCCTGACCTTCGGGTCGGGATCGACATCGTATCCCATGGGCACCATCCCGCCCATCCACAGACCCTTCTTCTTGGAGGCAGCGATCTTGTCGCGAATGCGCTCGGATGTGACCTCGCGTTCAAACTGGGCAAAGGACAAAAGCACGTTCAAGGTCAGCCGGCCCATCGAGGTCGAGGTGTTGAAGGCCTGGGTGACCGAGACGAAGGAGCAGTTGGCGGTATCGAGCCGATCGATCAGGCGGGAGAAGTCCGCGAGGGATCGGGTCAGCCGGTCGATCTTGTAGACCACGATCATGTCGACACGGCCGGCATCCACGTCCGCCATGAGCCGCTGGATGCCCGGGCGTTCCAGCGTACCGCCGGAGATGCCGCCATCATCATAGCGCTCCGGAACCATCTTCCAGCCTTCCGCCTTCTGGCTGGCGATATAGGCGGCGCAGGCTTCGAACTGGGCATCGAGCGAGTTGAATTCCTGATCCAGGCCCTCCTCGGATGATTTGCGGGTGTAGATCGCGCAGCGGATCGTGCGGCGCTCGCGGCTTAAGGGCGTCTCCATCACGCGGCCTTCTTGCGGGTGATGAGGCCGAAGAAGCGCGGGCCGGACCAGTGGGTGCCGGTTATCATCCTGGCGATGGCGGAAAGCGAAGCGTATGTCTCTTCCTTGTATCGATAGCCCTCTTCCACAACATCAACCCGGTGGGTGACGCCATTCCATGTTCGCATCAGCTGCGCGCCGGGTTTGAGTTTGGGGGCGGCGGGCTTGGGTGTTTCGCCAGCGGCCATGGAAAGCAGGCGCTTTTCGAGGCGCGGGCTGATCCCGCCCCTGGCGTCGGCCTGAAGGTCATAGGCCACAAGGCGGGCGAGGAAGGCCTGGCTGAGACCGCGCGGGGGCTTGCTCGCAAAGCTCGCCATCCAGATCGCCACCAGCTCGTCGCGTGACTTATCCAAGAGACCCTCAAGATCGACCACGATCTTGCGATTGCGCCGGGCCATCAGGCCGCCTCGACGAGTTTGTAGCGCGAGGACCGGCTTCCTTCGAACGGGGGCAGTTTGTCGATCTCGTAGCCGGATTTCTTGAGCCCGGTCAGCGCCGCCCGCGTCGTATGGGGGAGCCAGTCGAGTGCGGTGGCCAGGTCGGGCACGGTGGCGCCGGTGTCGGATTTCAGGAGTGCGACCAGGCGGGACTTTTTGGTTGGCGGGGCGCCAGGCTCCTTCGCCGCGGGCTTGGGCGTCTTCTGATCCGCTATCGTGGGCGGCGCATCGGTCAGGGCCGCCTTGCCGACCTCGGTGAGCGCGATCGCCTTGCCGGTCCTGGTGACAAAACCCCGGCTGGAGAGGTGTTCGAGATGGGAACTGAGTGCCGGCCCCGCGGCCGGAAGGCCTGAGAGTTGATCAATCGGGATCGGGCCGTCCTTACCGCTGAGCGCGTCGAGAATAGTGATATGGGCTTTGGTGAGTTTGGACATGATGGGTCTCCGGCGTGGACCCCGCGCGGGATGCGAGGGGCTGCACTGAGACGAGCCCGGGACCTGCAGGGAAGGTGTGACCGGGCGTGATCCGCATGCATGCTCGGGTCGCGGGCCAAGTCCAGTCTCCAGATACACGCCGGCCCGCCCTGGAGAGCAGGACGGGCCGCGGCGATGTCACTATTATTGTCCTGTTTGCCGCCCTGGGGCGTTAGGCCTAGAGGCCCGGTTCGTCGGTGTCCCCTTCTGTTCCCTTTTCAGTATTCGCGTCCTCGTCCGGCAGATATCCATCCCAGGTTTCAATCACGCTGGGCTCGCCATCTTCATGGTAAAGTATCCGCTCGCCGGGCTTTTTGTAGCACTCCTCTTCCGGAATTTTCGCGTGCACAAGTTTGACGACAATCTCCTTGTTCGCACTCTCCCTATCGGCACGGCGTTGTTCGGCTTCAAGGTGTTGAGCCTTGAGCTGATGCACTTTCTCGAACGCCTTGGCATCGCCTTTCATGGCCTTTTCCATAAGTCGCCGGGCCATCAGCTCATCACCTGTCATCACGACGGTCTTCCCGTTCATCCGGACGGTCTGCTTTTCATCAAGCAGGTCAGCCATGTGGGCGGCCACGTCCTTGGGCTGCTTTTTCGGCCGGCCTCGCGGATTTCCACTCTGTCCTTTCTTGAAGCGCGTGTCCTCCGGCGGTTTGCCATATCCAATATCGTAGTCGGCAGCATCCTTGCTCATTCCAGACCCTCCCACTCAAGACGGATCTCGCTCACAAACGAAAAGCGCTCGCCGGTCTGCTCAAGACGAGCGTCCTCACCCGCTGCCGCTTCAAAACGCCGGACGATGAGGTCGCAATAGCGCGGATCCAGTTCGATCAATCTTGCCGACCGGCCGCATCCCTCAGCGGCCAGAAGCGTTGAGCCGGACCCTCCGAACGGATCAAGCACCAGACCCTCCAGCGGCGTCACATCCTTGATCGCATCAGCCACCATGGCGGTCGGCTTGACGGTCGGGTGCATCGCCAACTCGTCGCGCCGGCCTGCTACCCCTGGATAGTCCCAGACATTGGTCCGGTTGCGGCCAAACCTGCCCAGCTGGACATTATTCGTGTGCCGGCCGCCGCGCTTGGCAAACACCGCGACAAGCTCATGCTTTGACCGATAGAGCGACCCCATGCCGCCCACCTCCTTGTTCCAGACGCAAATGTTCTTCAGCTCACCAATCTCGCCCTCGCCAGCAGCCACAAGCTCGCAGATATGACGCCAGTCCATGCAGGCAAACGTGATCCCGCCAGGTCTCAGGGCAGCGCTGATGCGCGCGGCCATGGTCTGGAGAAAGCCCGAGAATTCCACATCAGTCATCTCACCCGACGCCATGACGAACTCGTCGTGAGTCTTCTTGCCCAGCCCGCTGACATGTCCGGCGATCGGCACGTTGTACGGCGGATCCGTAAAACACGTGTCCGCGATCTCATCGCCCAGCAGAGCATGATAGGTCGCGGCATCGAGCGCGTCTCCGCAAACCAGGCGATGCCGACCCAGCAGCCAGACATCACCAAGCCGGCTGACAGGCGGCCCGTCGTCTGGCGGCGGCACCTCCTCGGCCTCCTCCGGCGTCTCTTCACCGGCCAGGATCACATCGATCTCGCCAGTCTCGAAACCGATCGTCTCGATCTGGAAATCCAGATCCATCTCGATCAGCCCGCCGATCTCCAGTTTCAGGAGTTCATCGTCCCAACCGGCTGTCTCGGCCAGACGATTATCCGCAATGACATAGGCGCGCTGCTGCGCCTCGCTCATCCCGGACAGCCGCATCACCGGAACCTCGGTCAGGCCAAGAGACTTTGCGGCCTCCAGACGGCCGTGACCGGCAATGAGATCAAGCTCGTCACTGACCAGGATCGGGTTAGTCCAGCCAAATGCCTGGATGCTGGCAGCGACCTGCTCGATCTGACGTTTCGAATGAGTGCGAGGATTATTCGAGTAGGGCTTGAGTGCGCGAATCGACACCGTCTCTACGCGGAGGTCCCGGATCGGAGCGGTCATGATGCGCCTCCGAAAACGGGCAGTGGAAAGTGTGCGACAACCTCGGCGGCAAGGAAATCGAACTCCGGCTCACAGGCGTAGTAGGTCCGGCCGTTTGCCATGTTTGCCAGGCAGTAGATCCAGAACCAGGATTGCTTGCCGTCGAGATGATCATCGATATCGATCAAACGGTTTGCGAAGTGAATGTGGCCCGGTTGGACCACAGGGGGATTGAATTTAGTCATTGTTACCTCTTTTGGTTTGCTAAAAGAGGTCGTTAGTTGGAGCACTCAGGCAGGTCTGGTTAGCAAAACAAGTGTACTGGTCGTCAAAACAAGTATCCGCTAGATGATATTGCGCTTTTTCACATAGCTCTCGATCGCAGTCCGCGTGCGGGAGGACCAAGATGCGGACGTCAACTTTATGATGACTTGCGTGACCCAGGCCCCGCTCTTTGATGTGGCAGTAACGCTATATTTGGGGTCCGAGCGCGCCCCGATTGTCACCGGCTCACCCGTCAAATATTCCCAAAGCTTACAGAGCTCCTCGACGGCCCAGGGCAGCGTTGCATCGCGTTGACGGCTGAGCTTCTTGCCCGGATTTCCAAACCGGTCGTTGGGCGGGGTATTGAGATGGTCAATGGCGCGCCAGGCTGCGTCTCTCAGGGAGGCTTCGCTTACCTGGCCTGCGGCTAGGGCCTCTACGACGCTGGGCGAGCGTTGCAACTCGGGCGCATCCATCATCAAGAGCTGATCCAGCAGGGCCTCATGGGCTCGCCCATTAAGGTCCAACACGAGAGCGCAATCGATGACCGGGTGCTCAAGCAGGGTTTCAAGCGCCTGGGTGGCCTGCCGGATTTTGAAGGATCGAGCGCCGCGACGATGGCCACATCGAAGCGACGTGCCGATTTCAGTCAACTCAAGGCGCAGCTGGCCTTTGTCGACTGGAACTTTTGACGGTGCGAGCATTTCCAGCCAGCCGTCCAGGTCCTCGTCCGTGAACTCTACTGGTTTAAAATCAGAAAACCCGTCATCGCTCCACGCCTCATCAATTTTTCTGGGCATGCTCTTCTTGCACTCCGTGATCTTTCCGGGCGCATCACGGCAAGCAATCTAGGCTCGGTCAACTATTGTTTGGGCCGCTCTGATCAATGCCAGGGCGGCTTCGGTACGCCTGATCACAGGCCCAAGTGAATTCGGCAGAGGACCCGTTTGGTGCCGGACGGTCAGCGTGGCTGCGTCTTCCAGTTCGCCCGTCGCCTGCGCGGCGAGATGATGAAAGAGATCAATCTCATCCGGGGATGCTGTCACGCCTCGATTGCCGCGATGAGGGCATCCGCGACCTGCGCCATGTGGTGCAGGCGGTAAGGTGTGTACCGATCCTTGCTCGTCGGGCGGTGATTAGGAACCAGACTCATTTTGCGTTTGCCCATATTGGCGACAGTCTGCACCGTTCCGGAGGGCATCAGCCAAGCGCTCTCCAGCTTGGCATTATGGCCATCGATCGCGACCGCAAGCAGGTAGAGGCCCGGATCATCGCGCCAGGTTGATATCCCGACATCAAACTGGACGGTTTGTGGCCGCGTTTCATCCTGGAAGGTCCAGCTCTTGATCTGCAGGCCGATCGCGTGGTGTGTGACCTTGTCGTGGACCATCACGTCGATACCGTCAGCGTCGACCAGAGGCACGTAGCTCGACAGCCGCCCCTTTGATGCGATCATCAACTGGCAGGCCACAAGGATTTCTGCGGCTGTTCCAAGCTGGCCAGACGTGGGCCGTGTGTATGTCGGTTGAGCTTGCATGACATGCACACAAAGGCTTGGGCCCGAGGGGAAGTCAACGCAAAAAGAGACTCATAGTCTGTAGTCCGAAAGTATGCGCCGGTGTCCGTTGCTTGCATGGACATTCGCCAGCGGCTTGCAGACAACATGCGCAAATTCAGGCGCCAAAGAGGCTGGTCCCAGGAAGAGCTGGCCCATCAGGCCGGCGTGCACCGCACTTACATTTCTGGGGTGGAGCGGCTCGTGCGTAATCCGACAATCACGATTGTTGGACGGATTGCGGAAGCGCTTGGAGTCTCTGTTGGCGACTTGGTGGACTGAGGTCCGCTTTGGCGCAGGAGCGGACCCAGGAAACCACGCGCGTTGCCTCAACCCGACAAGATACGGGGCTCGGGGTGGCGGCTGGAGATCTGATCGCTGTTCTGATGGTTCAGCCAGTACTCGAACAGGTCGAGACCAGCATCAAGTTTCTCGACATGGACGACCTCCTTGGATTCCTCTTCGTCATATGGCGCGGCGAGTCCTTCGACAGTGGAGGCGTCGCCAACTACGACATAGCCGAAGCGCTTCAACTTCACCGCATCGACTGTTGCCCGGCCGCGCGCAAACTCAAGGGCAACTCCGGGCTGAACCCCTACGCGGTAGATCTCGGGGCCGATGACCTCGTAATAGGCTTGATCGCCTATTGGGCGATGTATCAACAGGTGCGGCGGTGCCAGAAGGTCGCTCGCGACCTTTACCTGCAGCTTTGTTGTCCTCCCCGCCGTGTTTTCACGGTAGACCTCCAATTCGAGAGTCTCTTCGAGCGCACGGTAGGGGGTCGTCTGGAAGTGGATGACCCCGTTCGATGACATCGCGATCCGGCGCAGGTCCTCCTCGGCTTCGATCGAGGGGAGGTTCGTCAAATACACGTAGGCGACGTTGGCCAATTCCCTCGTGCCCTGAAGGTTCCAACGAGACGACCGTAACTCGCCGCTAGTGACTATGCCGGAGAAGGCTTCGGGACTCGTGATGTGGAACAGAAGAACGTCGTAGTCGTCGTCCGCGCGGCGCCAGCACTGCCCCGATGCATGCCGTGCCAGCCGCCTAGGGCCTTTGACCTCACACCGGTAGAGCTGTGCGCCGTCATCATGGCTTCTAACAAAACCATCGGACCGGAGCTCGAGAACGAGCCGGGTCAGCTTGCTCTCACGCGGACCGCCGACATCGACAGAGATTTGCGCGACATGAATTCCTGGTTCTTTGTTGAAGACCAAGATGGCCGGGCTGAAGAAGCTTGGTTGGTAGAACCGCCATTTGGAACCAAACTCGATGAACAGAATTTCGGGCAATAGCGTGCTGCCAAAGGCTGCGTGCCCGAGCCTCAGTTTTATAAGGCCGTCGAAGCGGTGGAGAACTTCGGCCCCGAGCCCTGCAGATTGCCTTTCCGGCGGCCTGGCAAGCCGTGAATTGTCTGACGTGTTCAAATGTTTGCTCCGTTCCGACAGACTCTCAATTCAAATGCGGGACCAAATGGGGCACAGGTCATGAAACCGCCCCCGATTGTTCAGATGGTGGAGCGGCTCGCAGAAACTTGGCGCTAGCCAACCAACTAAGGAGTTCGAACAAATAACTGACCGGATTGCAGAAATTCAATCTAGAATAAGTTCTGAACGGAATAATTCACCGATGTAAAATGTGGCAGAATGTTCATCGCTTTTTGCAGTGTTTTTCATTTCGTTCAGGGGCATTTCAATAAAGTTGCCGTAGTTCGGGTCTGGTACTGTTGGTTGTTCCCGTAGTCGCGCGAGAAAATCCCGGTTTATTGATTGGCGGATCATAACGCGCCCAACTTCTCGATCGCTAATGCGGACCGGCCGCGGCAAAGTGAAATTAACCTCGCGAATTTGAAAACTGCCATCACTGTGCAACTCCGCCTGATCGAGTTCAGTACGCGCCCGCTGATCTCTTTCATTTACATACTCTTGGCGTTCAGCCTCTGCCCTTTGGGCACGAGATCGTGTGACACCTGGATGTGCGCCAAGAGGAGCAGCAGTGGCTGCTGCAGTCGTTTCAAATCCCGATAGCCGAAGTGCTCGAGAGGCAACACCGCGGGCCGCCGCATCTTCCGCCAACTCTAGCTGTGAACTGCCCAAGCGGAAAGGTTCCTCCACCTTAGGGTCGACGACCGTCAACCGACTTGGTTCGCCATTCTCCATACCTATGCACAAACCGCAAACAAGGCGTTGTCCGCTGTGACCGGGCGGAAACTCAATTGATCTCTTTTGGGCAATGCCGCCCGAGGGCGGTGGCCCAGAATCACCAAGCTGTGCCTCCCCATATTTTCTTCCTGATTGGGTGCCTTTGCATTCGACGACATGCCAAATCCCATTTGTGTCGCGAGCCACGAAATCAGGGGTTTTATTAGGTCCACGTTTGGCGGTGCGGCGTTGAGAGGCACCCAAGGAGGCGGCGACCCGCTGCATAAAATATCGTCCATCGACGATATGGCTGAAGGTTAATCGCTGGCTCAGCCAGTGCATTGGAACGCCCATCCCAAAATCGTCACTCAGGATGGTCTTCTGGTGGGCATCAAGATCGGCAAAACTTTGTGTCAACCGCAAGTCATTGTCGTTAGTTACGGCGGCTAAGTAGCGAACCCAAGCCCAGAACTCACTCAGTGAAACTCCGGTGGATGATGTTGGCGTCGTCAGATAGCCGATCAGCAACAAAGTGGAGGGGATGTTGACTTGATGCGTTTCAACACCGCTGTGAAAAGTAGAAGGAAAGTCCGGAAGCTTTCCAGACCCTGGCCATGTATTCTCACGTACGTCAACGACAAGTGATCGATTCATGATCGCCTTCTTTTAATAGCTTAGAGCAGCGCGGCAAACGAACGGAACCGGATTCAGCATCATACGAGAACTATGGTGCAAATTTCGCTACCAGATCATTTGGCTCGCTCTAAATTAAGTAGTTGGGTGTCAGAGCTCAACCCAGAGGGGCAATCAGGATAGTGAGGCGCTGTTCATTAAAGCCCCCGCCGAAGCTTCAGAAGGTGGGATTTCGAAGCGGGCGAGACGTAAAGAATAACCAACATTTGGCGCATCTTGGGCAGTATGGGAAGAGCGAACGATGGACTGTCGCGCCTACACCTCGACGCTTTGACCTATGCCAGCACGCGAAGTCACAGGCGCCTGATCCAGCAATCCTCGCAGCACCGCTCCGACCTGCATCGCCAGATAGGGCGGCACCGCATTGCCGACCTGGACGAATTGCTGCGTCCGATTGCCCAAGAAGACGTAATTGTCAGGGAAGGTCTGAAGGCGAGCGGCTTCGCGAACCGTAAGGCTGCGGCATTGCGTGGGGTCAGGGTGGATGAAGTAGTGCCCGTCCTTGGATATGTGGCTGACGACCGTGGTCGAAGGCGCATCCCAGCACTGGACGCGGAAGCGGTCGGCAAACTTGCCTGACTTCCAGTTCTTGTGGTTCGGGGCCAGCGCCTCGGGAAAGTCCGAAGCCTTGGGCGGACGGCCGTTCGCCTGCGAGAAGGCCGAACAGAAGAAGTAGCGCGCCAAGTCGGACGGCATGTGTCCGCGGGACTCATGGCCGGTCAGATGCTCGAGCGCCGGGTCGGTCAGGAAGTCAACGAGCTTTTCCGACGCTGAGCGTGGCGCGGCGACGGTGGTGTCGCTCCGATCAGCGATCCGGTTCTGACCGCGAAATCTGGACAGGGCTGCCTCGGCCGCGCGATTGGTTTTGCCGAGAGGGCTGTCGTCATCGGTATTACGTGTCGCCTGCTCGACCCGTTCCATGCCCGCAACAGCCTGTTCGAACCAGGCGTCCTTGCTGTCCCCACGGCTCAGACCGCTGCGCAACGTCGGCAGCCCCTCCAGTACGTCGCGTACCGTGGCGCGATCGGCTTTTCCCGACGTCAGCGGCGTCCGCAAAAATCCGGGCGCGAGTTGTGCGAACAGGTCGTTCCGGATGCCGACGATGATCACGCGGTGCCGGGCCTGTGGAACGCCGTGCTGTTCAGCACAGATCAGGAAGTCCCGGTTCTCGTAGCACTCGCCCAGCGCGGCCTCTTCCCGATCGGACGGTGACAGGGCGATCAGGCGATACCCGTTGCCGCGACTGCCTGCCGCCTCGAGGTCGGAGCGCACCTGAGCGAAAATGCGTTTGCCGGAGACCGAGGAGGACAGCATGCCCTTCACGTTCTCCATCACGAAGGCTGCCGGGGAGAGGCGGTTCAGGATGCGGATGTATTCGCGATAGAGGAAATGGCGATCATCCTCCTCGGCGACATAATCCGACTTGCCCCGGTTTCTCGAACGGCCAACCAGCGAGTAGGCCTGACAGGGCGGCCCGCCGATCACGACGATGTCGTCGCCGCACCCGGCTGCCAGGATGTCGTCCATCCGGCGGTCCATCTCGGCATTGCCGGCCTCGGTGCCCAGCTCGAGAAGAAGGGCTTCCTGCTCCGCGGCCGACCATCCCGCCGGGTGGGCAGCCTTGAGCGCGTCCAGCGCGATCTCGCCATGAGCAAACGCATAGTACGCCTTCGGCAGGCGACCGGCCGGGAATTGCCGCGTGAATGCGCGAAGGGTCAGTGTGCGATGGGCCGAGGCTTCCTTCTCGACCGAGAGTGCGATCTCGAATACACGTTCGCCGCTCTCGTCCAGCACCGACGAGAAGCCTTCAGCCAGCCCGCCCGGGCCGGCGAAAAGGTCAACCACTCGAAAACGGCGCGACATGCGTGATGGGTCCTTAACTTGACGGATATCCTGTGTACCAGGACCGTGGGCGATTGCCAGGGGGCAAGTGACATTGACCGATATCGTCGATCGCAAGACCCGGTCCCGCATGATGGCCGGCATTGGCGGGAAGGACACCAAGCCAGAGCTTGTTCTCAGGCGAGCGCTGCATGCCCGCGGGCTTCGCTACCGCCTTCACACGAAGAACCTGCCAGGCAAGCCCGATATCGTCCTTCCGAAGCACAAGGCCGTAATCTTCGTGCACGGCTGCTTCTGGCATCGCCATCCCGGGTGCCGTTATGCGACGACGCCGGCGACTCGGGCCGAGTTCTGGGCGGAGAAGTTTCGCGGCAATGTCGAGCGTGATGCCCGAATCCTGGCCGATGTTCGATCTGCGGGTTGGCGCACCGCGGTTGTCTGGGAGTGCGCGCTCAAGGCTCGTGATGTCGATGCGGTTGCCGACCGACTCTCAGGCTGGCTCCACCGGGAGGGTGGTCACGTCGAAGTTGGCTAGCCCACGCCGAGCGCGCTGGCGAGAGCACGCAGTCGGCGCGGTTTTACCTCGTGTTCACGGCAGGCCGCTTCGAACACGGCATCCATTTCAGCCGCGAGACTGGCGTCATCGAGACAGTCGAGGCGCCTGACCATGCTGGCCAGCCGGATCGCCTTGACCGCTGTCCGCATCACGGGTTCCATCCGCGATTTCCCGACCCGTTCGGCGCACCGGTTCCAGGCCTCCGCGATAGCGAGGGCAAGTCGCGCATCTCCGGCGATTGCGGGCCGTTCCACGATCTGGACGGCGGCATCCTCGGTCAGTGCGCCAAGAAGGTCCCACCGAGCAGATGAACTTTCGCCACGGTCGAGACATTCGGCGCGCAACCAGAGGCGCTGGAAGGCATTCCGGGGGCCACCCCGGAAGCGATCCGCCGAAAGGCCCGGGAACCGCCAGGCCGTTATCGGTCCGAACAGGATTATCGAAAGGTAGGCCCAGACATCGTTTCGCAGGGTTTCTGCGGACGCCAGCAGAGCGTGGCCCGCGAGCAAGCGCGCGCAGGCGGCATCGAAGCCGGCCTGTTGCGCCTGGCTCGGTGCAGTCGGATATCCATGCTGGCTGGCAAGATCGGCCATGTTGCGCCGCAGGGCCTCGAGCTCGGCCGGTGTCGCGGGGGATCCGCCGGTCGGCGCAACGGTTACACCGGAGGGCATGACCTCCGCGAAGTCGGCGGCGGTGTCGCTCCCGGCCCGCTCGCGAAGCTCCGATACCTGGATATCGACGAGAGCCGCCGAAATGCGCGGCAGAAGAACAACACTCATCAATCTGCTCCTGCATGATCGGCCGCGGCCTGGATTTGTGACCGGAAACTGCCGGGGCTCGTTTCGCGGATGCGCCGGACAGCGGCGAGAGTCTGACCTGGAAAGGCCTGGTCGAGCCAGCTGCGGATCTGCCCCCCGACGGTAGTTTCCTCGCAATCGGAAAGCAGGTCGGCCGCGCCGTCGTTGGCAAGCGTCGTGTCGATCATCTGTGTCATGACATCAGCCATTACCGTGTGAAGCGTCAGCGGGTCAGCCTCGAGGAACCGGGACGAGAAATCATCACTGTCACTGTTCACGTAGAGGCGCACACAGCCGCCGAAATCCTGGTGCGGATCACCGGGCGCCCAGTGCAGCATCCACAGCGCGCCAGCCTCGCTTCGCCCCGGAAACATCTTGGAGAAACTTGCAAGTTCAATCGGGAAACGCGGTTCCTGACCTTCAAGCCGGGTATCGACCACGTCACTCCAGAGACGGGCGCCGCTTTCGTGAGGCGCAATCGGGCTGCCCTGGCCGCCCGCAGTATCCAGAACGATGTCGGTTTCCAGGCGCAGCCGGTGCGAGAGTGTTCGGCCCGGAAGGTCGATCGAGATTTCCGCCTTGCCCTTGATCAGCTGGCTAGGATAGCGCCGCACGCGCCTTGGCAGGCTGCCCTCGCCGGTGCCGACCGAGACGAGGACGCGAAACGCAGTCCCGGCGGGATCGAGACCGAGTGCCGCACAGGCCGCCTCGAGGTCGACCGACAGCGTTCTGCGCGCCACTATATCTGTACCGTAGTCCCAGTCCGGCAGATAGGCCGCGAGATCGCTGACCCGGCCGGCCGCATCCTGAAGAATCCAGTCCGATGCATCGACCTCGCCTGCCGGGATCGTCAGGTGGGGAAAGGCAATATGGGTCACGGCCTACTCCTCCTCGATCAATTGGGCTTGCAGGGTGACGGCTCGGCCGGATACCACCGTGAGAAACACCTCAAGGTCCGTCTCCGTGTGAGAAACCGTCACCTCGGAGGCAAGCGGCACATTGTTTCCATCGCCGTTCAGGATCTCGAGGATCGCAATCGGCATGGTTGCGTCAGGGTCGAGCGAGCCGCCCTCGACAACGAATTCCGGGCGAAGCCGTATCCGCCGCCGCGTGCCTTCGTCAGCGCCGGGCACCGCAATAGTGAAGCGTGCAACTGGCTGGTCGCCGCGCACTTGCAGGCCAGCGAAAGTCGGCTGTGCCAGGCGGGCAGCCCGACGTGGCGTCGACTTTCTCGAGCGCCTCCTTTTCTGCGTTGACCGGGTCGGCGCGGCCAGCATCTGGCCAATCGCGGCGGAGACCTGCGCAAGCGGCGCGCCTTCCCCCGCGCCCTTCGCGTGTACCAATGCTGGATTGGCAAAGCCTGCTGCCGCCTCGCGGACACGGCGGATCGCGACATTGACGAAGGTCTTGCCATTGCCGGGCGGCAGAATGGCCGGTTGCCAGTCATCGTGAGCGGGAGGTTCTGCAGCCGCAAAGGCTTCCTCGACCTCCGCATCGGCTGTTGTCACGAACGCGCCACCCCATTCGAGCACATCGGAAGAGAAGGGTTCGCCATCGTAATACCGGACAACGAGCTCGACCGGGCGCATGACGGCGATGTGTGCGGAGTGCGCAGGAATGATGCTGAACTCGTCGGGCACCAGTTTGCGGCGCCGACCGCGCATGCCCGAGGCGATCTTCAGCTTGCCGAGATCGCGGGCCGGGCGATGCGACCGGATAGTTTCGCACGCTCCGGGATCCCGGCGGATTTCCTTGAGCGCTTCCGCGTAAAGATCGAGAGGCGGGAAATCCTCCGGGCGCGGGATCGCGAACGCTCGGCCATCAAGTTCGATGGAAACGCGCATCCGCCGGTCTTCGGGCACGTCGTCGAGCATGCGTGGCCAGAAGTACCACAGGATCGACTCCGCCAGCATGCCCGCAGCAACAGAGCCGTCACCGTCCACGAAACGTGGCATGACGATCATCAGTGACGTGCCGCTTGAAGCGGGATCGCGCGGCAGGAAGCCGAGCGTGTCCGCGAGCGTGGCGGCGGCTTCACCTTCAAGCGGATCAACGAAGTTTTCGCCCGCTTCGCTTACGCCCCACCAGTGTCGACCGGTGAAGCGCTGGATGTCGCCATCGTCCCGGCGACGTTCGAATGCCGAGCCGAGATGGCAGCCCATGAGCCTGCGGATCGGTTCTCCACCCGCCATGGTCTGCGTGTCGACCACGAGTGTCGCGCATTCGCTGGACAGGTAGAGCGAGGTCTTCCCATACCCGTATGTTCCGCCGCCCTGGTGCGTATCGCGGCGCGAGCCGACATTGCGGAGAAAGTCGATGAAATCGGTTCTGGTCTCACCTTCCGGAATGCGATCCGCGCGGGTCGGTCCCGCGAGGCCGATCGTGCCGAAATCGCAGATTTCCAGGACCCAGGGTGCGTCCGCCTCGGCCAGCCGACCGAAGGCGCTCTTCGGCTCTCCGTCCGCCAGCGGCGCAAGGTCGGTAAGCGTTCGTTCGAGCATGGCGGCCTTTTGCTGTGGGTCGAGCCGCCGCAGGCGCAGGTGGATATCCGGTCCGCGGCCCAGTTTCGCCGCATCGGTACTGTTCTGGATTGCCTCTCGCACGACGGTCGGCAGAAGATCGATGTTCGGCGTGCCGAGCAGCTTGCGAAAACCGTCCGCCGCCAGGTTGCCGGACGGAGAATAGGGCTCGCTGTATCGGATCAGTCGGGGCTCAGACATGTACAGACCTCTTGAAGTGTCGCGTTGAGGGCATCCGCGGAGAGGCGGCAATCGCGGGCCTTGGCCAGATCGATTTCGTAGCTGAGCCCCTCGACGCCATGGGGCAGCTTCCCGCCGACGAATGACGGCGCGCTGATCCGGGGAAAGTCGCCGGTGACCGCGTACAGGACCTCGGACACCATGCGGAATTTCAGCCGGTTCCAGACCGGGACATACGGATCCGGGCAGCCCGCCCTGTCCAGGATGCTCCGGATCGCGGGTGCGTCATCTGACCGTTCAAACGCGGTTTCCGCCAGGCTCGCGATTGAAACCGGGCCTCCGGCGACGTCTTCGAAGGTGACGCGGAAGAGGTGGAGATCTCCCCCCGCGGGTGGATCCAGCTGGTCGATCGAGGAGATGGTCAGCCGGTCCGAGTTACGCGCGCGTGTCGCCTTGACCTCGATGGCATGATTGCCGGCCGTGAAGTCGTGGCGACCCCGCAGTGGTCCCTGCCAGGCGCGCCACGCATTGGGCGAAAGGTCCAGCAGGTGGTTTAGCAGACGAAGTTCGCCGGCGAGGCCGCAGATTTCCTCATCGGGCACGGCATCGTCGCGCGCAAGAAGCAGGTCACGAAACTCGCGCAGCGAGTCCGTGAGCGCGCAGCGGCTCGGTTCACCGCGCTCGATCCGTCCGAGGATGTCCGACACGAATTCGGCAAATACGGTTTCCAGGGGCTTGTTGGTGCAAGTCACCGTGACATAGCAGACGGGACGGCCGTCGACGGGATAGGTGATCTCGGAAATCGCGAGGGACGGCGTGGACTCAAAACCCCTCGCTCCGTCACGCGTATCGACGGGCAACATGATCGAGGCGGCATCGCCGGCGAGGCTGAACCGCACCATGCCGTGACGTGTCTCGATGTCTGCCGGTCTGCTGATCGCGTCCCGAAGGCCGGTTTCAGCCAGTCCGCTCCGGAGCATCGCCCAGTGCTCCTGCGGGGACAGGATGAGGGGTTCCCTCGCCTCAGGCATCTTCGTAACCGGCGGCCTGGCGCTGGGCGCGCTGTTCTGCCTCGTTTTCCTCGATCGCGTCGAGTTCGTTCGCGGACAGTTCCGTCAGCCTCACGTGGAGATAGACCTCCCGCCCACCGCTTGTGCCGGGGAAGACCATGCCGAGGCCGAGAATGTCCATCGGCGCGCCAAGGCTTGTTCTCACCGTGCTGGCACGCCTGGGATCCGGCGCGGAGTTTCTATCAATCGGATAGAGCAGGAGCTGCGGCTTTGCACCGACAGCGGCCTGCCGGGCAATTTTCAGACTGATCCAATCGTCCACTAGCGGCTTGCCGTCGAGTGCTTCCCGACAGTCGAACAGGACATCTCGGCGGGACATCAACGCCTTGATATCCGCCATCGTCGGCGATTTCTGCTCACGTTCCGGATCGCCCAGTCGTGTGCGCCGGACGGTCTTTACGCGCCCGATCGAGCCGAGCGCAGCTTCTGATGGTGCGCCGTTGCGCCCCTCGATCACACCCACATTCCAGGTCGCCAGTCGCTCGCGCTGATTGTCGATGAAGTCGTGCAGGAAATCGGTCTGAAGCTCGCGATGGTCTTCATGGACGGAGTATTCGCGCAGAAAGGCGAGGATCTGCGAGACCGGGACATCGCGGTAGAGGATCCGATCGACGGAGGTATCGCGTAGCTTGAGCATCTCGCACTGCGAGACAAGGGCGCTGCCGGCGTCCCAGTTGCCCTTCAGCGTCGCTTCCGCGCCATCGCCGAGGGGGAAGCGGATCGTCTGGGGGTGTTCTCCCCAGTAGCCGATATTGCACACCTCGGCCGATCGCATCTTGTTGCGCGCGGTGATGGCCATGCCCGGGATGGAGCGAATGCGCACCGCGAACTCGGTCGGTGTGACCGGTCGCTGACGATACTCCTCCATGTCCTCGCGGATTTCCGCCTCGATCCGGGCCAAGGACCGGAAGGCCAGCATGAGTTCCTCGGGCATCCACACGCGGGCAAGGTCCTCGTAGCCGCCGCGATAGCCGAACCAGCGCCCCATCTGGAGCAGGGTGTCGTATTGCTTCGACTTGCGCAGGAAGTAGCTGACGCACAGACCCTCCAGCGTCAGACCGCGAGCCAGGACCGTGCCGCCGACCACGATGTAGGTCTTCGGCCCCTGGTCGTAGTCGATGCGGTCATCGCTCTCGCCGTTCTCGACTGGGAATTCGAGGGCGTCCAGTACGCGGGGAATGTGTTCGGTCAAGGTGTCGAAGGTCACGGTGCTTGGCCAGCCGGGGCGGCGGCTCACGGCGGTGATTTCGTCTTCCCAGAGCGACCGCATGCGGTCGAAGGCTTCGCCACGTCTGTCGCGCAATGCCGCACGTCGCATGTCGACCCAGCCCTCGATTGCGCGCGCCACGACATTGTGAAGTCCGACGCGATAGGAGGTATGAACCAGCATGGTCATGTGGGCGTCGACATGACCTCGCGCACGGCGCGCAGCGCAGGCGGCAATGTAATAGAGGATCGCGTCTTCCAGGCTGCCGGGCATGCCGGGCGTGAAATCGTCCGGATCCTCACCCCTAGCCGGTTGGAGCATGTCGAGCTCTTCCGGAGCGATGTCCCGGATAACGTTGAGACCTTCCTCCTCGGGCTGCTCGTCGTCGGCGTCCCGGGGTTCCACGCCGAAGAGATCGGCTGCACCGAAATATCCGGCCGGTTTGGGCAGAGCGGTAATGAAGCTGCGCGGATAGAGATCGTCCAGTTTGCCGTCCGGGGCATACGGATCGATCAGTACATTGGCGAACGGTGTGGCCGTGTAACCGACATAGGACGAGCAGGGCAGCTGCTTGAGAAGCTGGCGAATGCAGTCGTTGATCGTCGCGATCTGCATGTCGTCCGGAGCGCCATTGGGAGACGCCTGATCGGCTTCGTCATCGATGATCAGAACCTTGAGCTGACGACGGGCCAATTCGCCGGTGCGGCGCGCTGTGTCCAGAAGTTTGCCGAGTGGGCCACCCCATTCGCCACCGTCCGACCTTGGTCGGCGTGCGATCTTCTTCACGACGGCATAATAGGTGGTGTCTTCCGAAGGGCTGGAAAAGCGGCCGCTCGGCCGGCCGGCAAAATCACCGTCGGGCGTCGGGGCGGTTAGCGCTTCCCAGTGGTGCTCGTAGCGCGAGATGATGTCCTTTTCCAGGCGCGCCTGCGTCTGGCTGCGCAGCTTGTCGGTCATGCCGGCAAGGACGATGACGAGATTGTAGCCGGCGTCGACCGCTTTCGCGATGACGGCGGTCATGTTGGCCGTTTTGCCGGACTGGACGTAGCCCACAACAAGCCCGCGACAATCGAACTCATCCCGATTGGGATTGCCGAGGAGGGAGACGACCTCGGAGGACGAGGCGTCGATCGAGTTGATCGTCGGGTCCTCTTCCCAGCCCTTTTCGTCGATCAGATAGGACCGAAGCGCCTGCCAGTGGAAGTCTTCAGGCCGGGGCCCGCTGTACCAGTCTTCCGGCCGGTCGAAGATCGAGTGCGAGGTTCGGACCTCGTTGCGTTCCTGCTCGGCCACCAGCACCGCCGTTGCCGCCTCGAAGTCGGCCAGCCCCTGACCTGCAAGCGCTCCCAGCATGGCCTCGATATTCTCGCGGCAGAGTTCGGCCGCGCGCTCTGCTCCGCCTTCGCATCCGGGCAGGAATTTGCGGATGTTCTCGAGAAAGGCACGGGCCTGAGGGTTCAGCGGTTCTGAGGTCATCGTGCTTGATCCTTATGGCATTCCACATTCGCGCGAAAGTCGTGTCGTCGGCCGACGCACGGCGAGGAGAGGTTCTATCCCTATCCCTTTGCGAGCATGGAGGAAAGCGTATGCACCTTGGCCAGTTGCTGAATGCTTATAGAAATTGTGGATATCGAGGTGCGCCGACGGCCTCCCGGTTCGACTCTCGTGTTTTCAGGGATCTGCGCGGAAACGGGCGCATAATCTCCAGTATGGGAAACCCGTATCCGGACCATCCGTTCGAGTGCGGCCCGCACCTTTGCCTGTACGGGATCCGCGGTTTTGGCGCTATTCCGTCTCGACGTAATGGTAGACGTGCTGGCTGTCGCGCGCGGTGAGCGTGCGGGCACCGTCTTCTTCGCCGACCTCGGCTTCCAGGTGAATCACGCCTGGTCCGACCGAGACGATCGAGACCGTCCCGTCCGGGTTGGCGCGGGTGGCCAGCGGCGCGCGTATGGATCCGGCCTCGACCCAGGTCTCGCCATCCTGCTCAAACACTGTGATCGTACCGGTGCCCGGGCTTTCATAGCGGGTGGCGAGATTGTCGAGGATCGCCGGGTCGCCGGGAATGTCCAGACCCTGGCGCCTGACCTGTGATTGAGCCTCAAGGCGGGCGGCCGCGGCCTCGACCTGGCTCATGGCTTCGGGATGGCCGTCATAGAGGACTTCGACCAGGCGTCGCAGGAATGGGCGCAACATGACAGCGCCGGTGTCGGCATTGGTCAGGATGACTGCACCCACACCGGACTCGGGCAGCGCGTACCAATTGCTGTGATATCCCGATAGCGTGCCGCCATGGGTGACCACCGGGATGCCCCAATGCTCTTCGTCGAACAGGCCCATGCCGTACCAAACGCCATCGGCAACCTCGACGCCCCGTTCGCGGCGCGCGAGGAGGTTTTCCTCGCTGACCAGGCGTTCGCCGTCAGGTGTCAGGCCGCGTGACAGTTCGAGCTGAACATAATGCGCCATGTCCGATGTGGTGGAGAAAGCGCCGCCGGCCGGGCGATAGGGGAAGACCGCCTGGTTGAAATGATTGGTCATGACGGTTTGCTCGCCATTTACATTCAGACCGTGGGGTGGTGCCCAGTTCCCGGTTTCGCCGGTGTCGAAATCAAAGGTCGTGTCGAACATGGCGAGCGGCTGGAATATCAGCTCGTCCATGGCGCGGTCATAGGCCGCGCCAATTTCCATGTCCGGATAAGCCAGTGCGCCGCCGACATAGCCAGCCGCCGCGGCCATGTTGTTATTGTACTGGAAGAGCTCGCCGAACGGGCTGGTCGGCTCGGTTTCCGACAATTGCCGGAATACATCCGACGCCGGCGTGTCCTGGTCGGCGAGAATAAAGCCCCAATCCTTGCGTGGCAGACCTGTGCAGGCGCAAAGGAGGTGGCGGACCAGGGTGGATTCGGTGGTGCTGTCTGATCCGAGGCGGAAGGACGGGTAGAGATCAACCACAGGCTGGTCCCAATCGAGCAGGCCCTGGTCGACCAGGATGGACAGGAGCAGGGTCGACATGCCTTTCGTGTTGGACGCAATCATGAAGCTGGTATCAGCGTCGACGGGTTCAGGCTGACCGAGCGAGCGGACGCCGACGCCGCCTTCATAGACGACTTCACCCTGGTCGATGAGCGCGAAGCCGACCCCCGGCACGTCCAGCCGTTCAGCGGCCTCCTCAACGAAATCGCGTAGCAGGGCGATGCGTTCGGGTGTCAGGCGATGGGCAGTCTGACCGGAAAAGTCCTCCGGCGCATAGCCTTCAGCCTGGACGGATTCGCGCGCCTGTGACACGGCGGCCGAGCGGATATTGGCGGTCGACTGGGCCCCGTTGACGATCAGGACCGTCCAATCATCGCCCTGGCGTAAAGCCATTGCGTTTACGGTGGCCTGTTCGGAGGGCGAGGTCGCATAGCTGATGCTGACCCGCTGGTCCCAGCCATTCTCGGATGCGGCTGGCGTTGTCAGTTCGACCGTGCGCTGCGCGTCCGGGTCATAGACCTGCCAGGCGGCGCGGGCGGCCGCCAGGGCATTCTCGGCCTCGCCGACCGCGATAACAGCAATGTCGAGATTGCCTTCCGGGGCGGTGATCACGGCGAGGTTGCCGCGCTGATCCAGCGTCCACTCTTCCGGCTGGGCGATGGAGGGCGCATCGGCTGGCTGCGCCAGTGCCGGCCCGGCGAGCCCGGCCGTCATGAGGGCGATGGCAGAGACAAGTGTTCGAACGGTCGGCAGGGACATAACGGACTCCTCAATCAGTAACGCGGTGATAGGCCATGTAGGGTTGATAGCTGAAGGACAGGACGAGACCGGATCGCCCGGGATAGAATTGAACCCGGTCAAACGGGCCATCCTCGCCGGCGCCGGTGACTTTCTCAAAAGTCATTGGACCGATGCGCTCCCAATAGGAAACATCGTCCAGGAAACGAATTCGGATAGCATTCTCGCCGGCTCCGGTGACCTCGATATCGTATTCCTCGCGCGCAGGTTGGGCGTAGTTGCGTCGGTTCATGCGGTAGGCGCCGGTTGGCAGGACCTCGCCCTCGGCACGCGGCTCGCGGGGTGTGGGGGCTTGCGGGAAG
Source organism: uncultured Maricaulis sp. (assembly GCF_947259345.1). Lineage (GTDB taxonomy): Bacteria > Pseudomonadota > Alphaproteobacteria > Caulobacterales > Maricaulaceae > Maricaulis. Next base: position 29,861 of record NZ_CAMYLS010000001.1, read on the forward strand.
ACGCGCCCGATGATCGCGTTGGTCAGGTCCGTGCGCCCGACCGAGCTTTCACTGCCCCCCGTGGTCGAGACGAAGAAGCCGAAATTCTCGCGCGGCGCGAGGATCAGGTTGGAATGGAAATCGCCGGTATTGCCGCCATGACCGATCAGGCGCGGACCGTCTTCCTGCACGACGTAGAAGCCGTGCGCCATCCCGGGCAGGTCCGGCGCGTTGCGGATCGAATTGCTCATCAGCAGCTCGACCGATCCCGTTCCGAGAATGCGGACATCCCCCAAAGCGCCGCCATTGAGCATGGCGCGCATGAAGCGGGACATGTCGTGCGCAGTCGCGGAGGCGGACCCGGCGGGCATGATCAGGCTGAACAGCTCAAAGGGCTGGGCGGTCAGCAGGCCGTCCTCGATCTCGTAGCCCGTGGCCATATGGGCGGCGAGATGCGCGGGCAGGGGTTCCCGAAAGCTTGTGGCGTGCATGTCCAGCGGTTCGAAAATATGGGTGTTGGCATAGTCGGCGAAGGCTTCGCCCGATAGGCGCTCGACAATATAGCCGGCCAGCGCAACGCCGTAATTGGAATAGGCGATCTCGGTGCCCGGCGCCCAGACCCGTTCGGGAATGTGTTGTTGGATCCACTCGCCATAATCCACCAGCTCATCCACTGTCGCGGCGGTAATCCCGCTGACATCGCTCATGCCTGGCGTATGCGAGAGCAGGTCACGGACCCGCACCGGCTGACCCTCGAAGTCTGGAATGTGGAAGTCGATATAGGCGTTTACATCCTCGTCGAGATCGACGTGCCCCTCCTCGACCTGCTGCATGAGGGCCGTCCAGGTGAAGAGCTTGGAGACCGAACCTGGTCGAAACAACGTTCTGGCCGGGTCCACACGCGAGCCGTTTTCAATGTCTGCAAATCCATAGCCGGCGGAGAAAAGAAGCTCACCGTCATGGACCACCGCGACGGTGGCGCCGGCGATCTCATGGCTCCTGATCTGCTGGGCCATGACACCGTCAATGAAGTCGGCCAGACCATCCAACTGCGGTTGGTCAGCGTCTGCTGATACCGTCGCCGGAGCCGCCTGACGGGCGTCGGCATGGGGCAGGCTCGCGACTGTGAGCAGGGCGAGGGCGGTCGTGGCACCAAGCCAGGCACGGTGATGTGTCATGAGGCACGTTTCCTGTTGGCTGCGGGCGTGATCAGTCGGGTTGCTCGATGCGGCGGACCGGCCGTCCTGGCAGAACGGCAGTGTCGAGTTCGCCGCCGCTGACCAGCACTTGTCCGCCGACGATCACATATTCAAAACCAACCGAGGTTCGGGCCGGTTCGGCATAGGTCGAGCGGTCGCTCACCATCGCGAAATCGAAGATGACGATATCGGCGTCGGCGCCCTCCTGCAGGCGGCCCTTGAGCGCCATTTGCGGGACGGCGTCCTCAAGGATTTGGGCCGGGATCAGGCTCACCTTGGCGAGTGCGTCGCCCAGGCTGAGCGATTGGCTCTCCCGCACATAGATACGCAGAAACCGGGAGAACGTACCTGCACTGCGCGGATGCGATTCCGCATCCGCCGGCAATGGCCAGACATTGTCGCCGACGGGGTCTCCATGCTGGCTCCATCCGCCGCCATCCGAAGCGATGGCACCGCCGGGAAACAGGATGGACTGGGCGAGGATGGCCGCGTCTTCCGCATTATTGTCCGGGTCGATGAAGTGCACGACAATATCCGTATTCGGCTCCTCCGCCTGAAGGCGATCGAACTCCGCATCACTCAGCGGCACACCGTCGAGGGTAAAATCGGATTTTTCGATATCACCCAGGCGTGCCTGCCAGGTCTCGCCTTCAAAAAGGGCGGTCCCGATGGCCGTCGAGCCCGCACCATAGGGGTAGGCCTCCACCGAGATATTCACGCCATTGGCCTGGGCGCCCTCGATCATTGGACGGATCTCGCCGATATCGCGAATGCTGATACTGTTGAGGTGGGAGATGTGCATGTCGGCGCCTGTGGCGGCCGAGACGGCAACCATCTCCTGGAAGCCTTCCAGCGAGCTGTCGGGCTCGATATTCGACAGATAGCGGGCATGGGTGAAGGTCGGCACATCATGCGCGGCCGCCACCTCGTGAAGGGAATAGTACTCCATCCGCCCGGAGCCCGGCACGTAGCCAAGCAGGACGCCAATGCCCAGCCCGCCCTCTTCGAGGCCCGTCTCGACACGCTCCAGGACCTGCCGGGTTTGCGCCGGACTGGCGGGGGTATAGCGCCAATCCGGCGCATCCGGGTCCGGAGAGAAGGAGTCCCGGAATGAGAGCGGTTCATAGCCGGTCAATTCGGCAGAGCGCGCTCGCAACCAATTCACTGATGCACCGTAATTGATCGGCCGCCCTTCGGCTTCGGCGGTGTTGTAAAAGTCGGCGACCGGATAGACTCCGGATTCCAGTTCCAGCGCGGTCGTGACGCCATCGAGCGCCTGGACGCGCCCGGCGAGCACGGACTGGCCATGGGCGTGCAGATCGATAAAGCCCGGCGCCACAACATGGCCCGATGCGTCGATCATCTGATCGCCGTGGATCATGTCGCTCGTGATCTCGACAATGCGGCCATCGCGGATTCCGACATTGAGGACGGCGTCGAGCCCGCTTTCCGGATCGATCACACGGCCACCCATGATGGCGAGGTCGTGGCTTTCGTCCGTCGAGGCGGGCTGGGCGCACGCGGCGGACAGACCGGCAAGGATAAAGCAGAAGGGTAGCATCTTGATCATGAAGGGACTCCTCGCGGCGTCGAAATTCCGGCGTCGGTTGCTGTCTATTGTTTGGTGAAGTGCAGGTCGCCGAAGTCGAAGGAGAAATCGGTCGTGTCTGAGACCGGCTCCATGGTCATGCCTGTGACCTGACCGTCTACAATGATGAAGTCGGCATAGGCGTCGGCATTGAGGCTGCGGTCGGGCCAGCGGGCCACAAAGCGGTCCGGGGCGACCGGGACAAGCGGTGCGTCGAGGACCTCGGAGCGGCTCATATCGATGAAGAGCCCGCCATTCCTCATCTCGATCGACACGGCACCATACCAGGGATCCATATAAATGCCGGTGTAGGCGGTGAGATCGCGAACCGGTTCGATCGCGACATCCGGCTGATCGCCCGCGCCGGAATCCTGAACCGCCATTTCCTGACTACGCGTATAAACACCGTGCAGCACACCGATCCAGTCAGCGGCCTCATCACCCGCTGCGGCTTCCGCCAGCAATTGGAGGGCGAGCGCTGACGACGCGTAAGTCGAGACATTGGAGCTGACGAAAACGGCAATATCCTCTTCCGGCAGGAGCCCGAAATAGGACGAGGCGCCCAGCAGGCCGCCGCTATGGCCAACCATCAGCTGGCCGTGGAAGTCGCGCAGCGTCCAACCCAGCCCGTAGAGCGAGAAATGCGTGCCGCCGAGCTGTTGCAGAAGTGGGCTCACGCCCTGTGGCGTAACGCCGGTCCACAACTCATTGACCTGAGCCTCGGAAAGCAGACGCGTGCCGTCCTCGGCAATCCCTTCATTGAGCCAGAACTGGGCCCAGATGGAGAGGTCGTCGATCGAGCAGCTGATGCCGCCGGCCGGCGATGTGCTGTCACCGATAATATAGCGCGGATCAATCGGCGCGGCGTCGGCAACGCCCGGCGGCCGTGAGTGCTGGGTGATGGTGTTGTCATCAGCTGCCGCAACGCTCGGGCGGGCCTCGCAACTGTCCATCGCGAGCGGATCGAAAATGCGCGCGTCGAGTACATCGGCCCAAGCCTCGCCCTCGACACGGGCCACGACTTCGCCGGCGATGATGTACATCAGGTTGTCGTAGGCATATTCCGACCGGAAACTGGTGGCCGGCGGGATATGGCGGATGGCGGCCAGAATGTCGCTGACTTCGGGCTTGCCGTCCGGGAAGACAAGAAGGTCTCCGGCGCCGAGCGGCAGGCCGGACCGGTGGGTGACCAGGTCGCGGACGCTGAATTCCGCCGTGATATAGGGGTCGGACATGGCGAATTCCGGGATGTAGTCGCGCACAGGTGCGTCCCAGTCGACACGACCCTCATCGACCAGCATGGCGAGGGCTGTCGTGGTGAAGGCCTTGCCGATCGATGCAAAGGGAAACAGCGTGTCGGTGTTGACCGCGGTGTCCGGGTCGCGAACATCGCGAACGCCATAGGTCCGGGTCAGGATGACATCATCGCCTGAGACGACGGTGACGGCCATGCCGGTGACATTGAAGGAGTCAACAGCCTGGCGGGCTGCTTCGTCAATTCGTTCCGCTGTGAGTTCCTGGGCCGAGGCGGCTTGGCCGGCCAGCGCCATCAGGGTCGCGGCTGTCGCGAGCAGAATGCGTTTCATTATGTCCCTCCGGGCGCCTGGGGCGCCCTCATTCATGATGTCCAGATATTGCCCAGGGCGCGTCTGAAATTGCCGCCAAGGACCAACTCGATATCGGCATCGGAATAACCGCGCCGGATCAGGCCTTCGGTCAGATCGAAAATTTTTCTCGGGTGGTCAAAATCATCGGTGTCGATGCGTCCACGGAAGGCGTAGGACTCGTCATAGCCGCTGCGCAGGCGCTCATAGGCCGCTGGTGGCACGTCATCATAGCCATCCGCGTCCATGTCACTGCCGATGCCGACATGTTCGATGCCGACCAGATTGGCGACATGGTCATAATGGTCGAGCAGATGCTCGATCGTTGTGGGCTCGCGGTCGCGGACGAAATTGCGAACACCGGTTATCCCCATCACGCCGCCGGCCCGGGCCATGGCGCGGATGGCTTCGTCGGACTTGGCGCGAGGATGGTTGCCGGCCAGTGCCCGGACATTGGAGTGGGTGATCAAGGCCGGCGCGCTGGAAAGCTCGAACGCGTCCAACGTCGTCCGGTCACCACAATGCGATACGTCGACCGCCATGCCGACTTCGTTCATGCGTTCGATGATGGCGACGCCGAAGCGGCTGACCCCGCCATCCACGCGTTCGGTGGCGCCGCTGCCAATGCGGTTCTGGGAATTATAGGTCAGCTGGCTGACGCGCTGGCCGAGATTGTAGAATTCATTGACGTCGTTGGGTGAATTGAAGTGGTGAGCATTCTGGATTCCGACGATATAGCCGATCCGCCCCTCATCCTGGATTTGGTCGAGGTCCGATACGCCATCAATTCGCCGGAACACGTCCGGTCGCTCTGCCGCGTAGGCATTCATGCGCGCGACAAAGCTCAGGGCGCTTTCGCGGCCCCCCAAACCTACGGCCGGATGGAAGACATTGATGCCCGAGGCGCGCAGCTTTTCGAGATGAGCGTCGGTGATGGCATAGCCGTCCTGCAACGCGGGCTGCGCGCTGTAGCCGGCTTCCAGCATGTCCCCGAGATCAGCGAGGATGGAGAGCATGTCGATCACCAGGCTGCGTTCGACGAGCTCCAACGTGCGCGTGGAATAGGTCGTCGCGGAGTCGGCGAACACTTTGAAATGTCCCGAATTCAGCATCGGAGCCGTGACCGCAGCGGCAAGCCCGCCTTTCAGGAGGCGGCGCCGGGTCGAGACTGGTTCACGCCTGGCTTTGGTTTGGTGATCCTGCTTCATGTTGACGGCTTCCTCACACGCGTTTTCGCGATTACGCTAGCCGAAAGGGATTGGACAATACAGCCTTAATTTCTAATAAGGCGTCCATAAATGACGGGCAAGCAGGCAGCAGGCGTGTATACGGCTGCATAAATGTCAGGAATGAGGCGGTTATCGGCATGAGCAGAACTCCATCCAATCAGAAGGGCAGCCGGCAGAGCGGCGTCGATTCCGCCTCGGCCTACGACGTGATCATGGATGCGATTGTTACGCAGAAGCTCGCGCCCAGTCAGAAGGTCTCGGAAAATATCCTCACCGAGATGTTCGAGATCAGCCGGACCACTGCCCGTAACATCATGGAGCAGCTTACCGCCCAGCAATTCCTGGTCTCGGTGTCGCCGCGCATCACCCGCGTCGCGCCGCTCACCCTGCTTGACGTGAAGCAGAACTTTGCGATGCGGAAGATGTTGCAGCCCGAGATATTTGCGATGGCCGCGTCCCAGGTGAACCATGCGCAGATCAGCAGGATGAACGAGGAAACGTCCCACAGCGTGCCGGTCGAGGACGACGCGCATGCGCTGCGGCTTCTGAAGGCGAACAAGCAATTCAACGTCTTCATGGCGCAGCAGGTGAAGTATCCGCTGCTGATCCACTGGATCCGTCAGCTCGAGGATACAACGATGCGGATCTACTGGCTGTATGTGAAGATGAACCGGACGATGCCCTATACATGGGAGCATCAGCGCGCGCTCGTCGAAGCCATCAAGCGCGATGCGTCCAGCGATATCCGCGAACAGGTCCACAAGATCCTGTCGAGCTCTGAAGAGCGGCTACTGGACGCCATCTTCATGCATGATCAGATGTATATGCAGGACCTCAAAATCCCTGAATAGCGGCCCGGGCGACGAGACTGTCCTGTCTGATCGCGGTCGATGTGGCCGCGGTCGGCGCGTGCTCGTGTTTCATTTAATGCTGCTCTTACAAAGCGTTATGGAGGGCGTGTGCCTTCGCGGCAACAAAATGCGCCGCTTCTGGAGAATGCGAGAACACATGACTTCCCAACTCGGTATGGCTGCGTTAGGGTGAATTAAGGCTGCTATACGGATCCATTCCACAGCCATATCGGGGGACAGGGAGGAAGTTATGTCTAGCCAATTCAAGATTGCTCTGCTTGCAAGCGTGGCGTTTACGGCGCCAATGGCCGCTCAGGAAGGTGACCAGGCCAGCGACGAGACGGACGTCATGCGCGATGTCATTACCGTGACCTCGCGTTTCCGCGAGGAGTCCGTGCAGGATATCGGGGCCAGTATTGCCGGTATCACCGGTGAGGATATGCGGGTACGAGGCATTCAGGATATTGAAGATCTCGCACGCGCTGTGCCCGGCATGCAAAATGTCAAAACGCGCCAGAACTCCAATGATATTGCCATTCGCGGCGTCCGCAGTGCCGGCAGCGGGTATGAAACCAGCACCGTCTTCAGCGTCTTTCTGGACGATGTGTCAGTTACCGGCTCTGGCAATATCCGGGACTTCAGCTCCGCCGACCTGAACCGGGTCGAGGTCATCCGCGGGCCGCAACCCACCCTTTTTGGTGAGGGCGCTGTCGGCGGTGTGATCCGCTATTTCACCAATGACCCGGACCTTGATGGTCCTACGGTGACCGGCCAGGCCAATGCCCGCATTGAAACGATTGAAGATGGTGGCATGGCCTATGGCGTCGAGAATGCCACATCCTTCATCTTCGTTCCGGGCGAGCTCGGCCTTCGGGTCTCGGGCTTCCGCCGCGAGGATGACGGCTTCATCGACAATCCGAGTGAGGGCGAGGACGTCAATGATTTCGAGACCGTGGGTGGTCGCGCTGTTCTGCTGGCCCGCCCGACCGTCAATCTCGAACTCCGTCTCTCCGCCTTCCTGTCGCGCGATGAAATGGGCGAATCCACCCAGGTGGATCCGGGCTCCGACCCGGAAGACCTGACCTTCAGTGCCTCGCCGCGCTCGGGCAGCTATACCGATGATTTCGATCTCTATTCCGGTCGAATCTCGTACGATTTCGACGGGCTCGAACTGACTTCGGTCACAGGCTATTACGAGCGCCGCAACGCGTCGGCCCTTTTCAGCGCGGGCAATTCATTCGGTCTCGCGCCCTTCTTCCCGACGGTCGACACCACAACCTTCTCGACGGGTTCCGGTGAGTTCGAGCAATGGTCCCAGGAATTCCGTCTGGTGTCCTTCCTCGATGGTCCGCTCAACTATACGGCGGGCGCCTATTACCGTGACCGGTCAGAAACCAGCGGCCAATTCCTGACCTGTGCCGGTTGCGTCACGGTCACAACGCCGCAAACGCCCAATCTGGCGACCCGCCTGGCGGAAACGCAGACCGAGCAATACTCGGCATTTGCGGAGTTCACCTATGATGTCAGTCCGGACCTCCGGCTGATTGGTGGCGCGCGCTACGTCAATGACACGGTCACGGCCACCCTTCTCCAGGATAATGTCGTGAACCTGGTCCCGCAGTTTGACGGTGGCGGCAATCTTGTCCCCTGGACAGAAGCCAATCCGATCGACTTCGTCAGCACGCTGGCGGTTCTGCAGGGCGCCGGCGTCGGCACCATCTTCGAATTCCAGCTCGAGGAATTCCTTCCGCGCTTTGGGGTCGAGTATAATCTCAATGATGACGTGCTGCTCTATGCCAATGTTGCCCGCGGCGCCCGTAACGGTGGCATCGGCAATGCCATCGCCGCGCTCGGCGCATCCGGCGGCAACCAGGATGTCTTCCTCGCCAATCTCACCTTCGACGAGGACTCAGTGCTCTCGATCGATGGCGGTGTGAAGGCCGCCTGGCTGGGCGGTGACCTGATCACCAATGTCGGTGTTTTCAGGACGACATATGAAGACACCCAGATCGGGGTCAACACACCGGCCAACAATACCATCAACGGACCCGAGCAGACCATTGTCGGCATGGAGCTGGAATCGTCCTATCAGGTGACTGACAGCCTCTCGGCCTTCCTCAACATGTCGGTGATTGATGCCGAGTTCGAGGACGGGATGGTCATCACGTCAGCTCCCGGGGGGGCGATCGGTCCGTTCGATCTCCAAGCTGGCAATCGTCCGGCCAATATTCCGGAATTCACCATGTCGATGGGCTATTCCTATTCCCGCTCTCTGGGCGCGAATGGCTGGATGCTCAATTCAACCGGTTCTTTCCAGTATATCGGCGAGCGGTTCTCGAACGTTCAGAACTTCCAGTCGGCGGAACTTGATGCGCTGGAGAGCCTCAATCTGAACGTCGATATCTCGAACGATGTGTGGTCGATCGGCCTGTTTGGCACCAATCTGCTCAACGACATCGAAGCCGTCAGTCTGGCGTCCAACCCGCTGCAGCAATTCGTGACCGCGGGTGGAGCGCTCGATGCACCGATCATCGCGACGAGCGTCAATCGTCCGCGCACGATCGGTATGCGTGCGAGCCTTCGCTACTAGGCAATCTGTTGGGCTTTGCCCGGCGAAACCTTCGTGTTCCGCCGGGCATGCCGCCCCGCTGAGCGGGTGCGACGTCACCCGTGTGACTGCAGCCGCCTGACTTCATTCAATGGGCCGCCCGGAAAGCGTGATGAGCAGCTTTTTCAGAACATATCTATTGCCCGGACTGGTGTTCCAATCCGTCATTATCGGTGGCGGTTATGGCACCGGACGAGAGATCGCCGAGTTCTTCCTGTCGCATGGCGCGGTGGGAGGCTTGGCCGGCTTTCTGGTAACCGCCGCGGTCTGGGCGGTGCTCCTGGCATTAGGTTTCGAGTTTGCCCGCCTGACCAAGGGGTATGACTACCGGACCTTCTTCAAGGCCTTGCTGGGGCCGTTCTGGCGCCTGTTTGAAATTCTCTACCTCCTGATCGCCCTGCTGGTCTTGTCGGTGCTCGGATCCGCTGCCGGTCACATGGTGGCCGAGGCCTTCGGTGTCCCGACCATGGTCGGGGCGCTTGGGCTGCTATTGGCGATCGGGACATTGGCCTTTTTTGGCAGCACGGCTATCGCCCGGATCATGGCGTGGTGGTCGGGGCTTCTTTATGCGCTTTATGGTGTTTTCTTCGTCTATGTCTCTGTCTCCTATGGCGATGCGATCACGACGGCGCTGGCGACCGGGCAAAGCGAAGGGGCCTGGTTGCTCGATGGTGTCCGCTACGCCGCCTATAATCTGATCGCTTTCGCCGCCGTTCTGTTCGTCTTGCCGCAACTGAAGACGCGGCGCGAGGCGTTCACCTCCGGCGCGCTGGCCGGCTTGATCAGTGTTGTGCCGGGCATCCTCGTCTTTCTGGCGATGCTGGCCCGTCATCCTGAGATCCAGGACCAGGCCGTTCCCGTCGTCTATCTCCTGCAGATGCTGAATGCGGTCTGGCTGAGCATGCTCTTTCAGATCGTCCTTTTCGGGACCTTTGTGGAAACCGGGGTCGGCATCATTCACGCCATCAATGAGCGGATCGAGACCGCGCTGAAGGTCGGCGGCCGCCGCTTTCCGCCCCTGGCCCGCTTTGGCCTGGCGGTCGGATTGCTGGCAACCGCGATCTTCCTCGCGGAAGCGATCGGCATCATAGACCTGATCGCCAGCGGCTATGGCGTTCTGTCGTACGCGTTCATCGCGATCGTGGTGCTGCCCCTGCTCACGCTCGGTGTTTTCAAAATCGCAACGACCCCAAAAAATGAAGTGGAGGACTCCCATGTCGCTCGCCAGTAGAACTGAGGACCTTCCCAGCCCGGTCGCGCGCGATACCGGGCTCGCTGCCGTGCAGCTGCGCGCGCCCTATCTCATCTATTTCGGCGATGTGCAGGATACCGGGCACGCCAAGACGGGCCTCGGCCTGATCCAGTGGCGCCCGGAAGCCTGCGCCGGTCAGCTTCGTTCCGATGGGTGCCAGGTCGATGGCGGCCTGGTCGACTTGTCGATCAGCGAGGCGGCCCGAGCGGGTGTCGGATCGATTGTGATCGGTGTGGCGTCTGAGGGAGGGGGCATTCCGGACGCCTGGGTGGGCGATCTCGCTGCCGCGGCTCGGGCTGGTCTGGATGTTGTTTCGGGCATGCATGTCCGGCTGGGTGATTTCCCGGGGATCGCCGCTGCGGCCCGGGCCTCGGGCGCGCGGTTGATTGATGTCCGCACGCCGCCGCAACGCCTTCCAGTTGGCACGGGCGTGAAACGACCCGGAAAACGTCTCCTGACGGTCGGTACTGACTGTGCCGTCGGCAAGAAATACACGGCGCTGGCGATCGAGCGGGAAATGCGAAATCGCGGGCTGGATGCCGATTTCCGCGCCACCGGTCAGACCGGCATCATGATTGCCGGCAGTGGAATTCCGCTCGATTGCGTCATCTCCGACTTCCTGTCAGGCGCGGCCGAAATGTTGTCACCGGCTGCAGCCGAAACGCATTGGGATGTCATCGAAGGCCAGGGGGCGCTGTCCCACCCAAGCTTTGCCGGTGTGACCCTTGGCTTGCTGCACGGCTCCCAGCCGGATGCGCTGGTCCTGTGCCATGACCCGTCGCGGGAATTCCTGCTCGGGACCGGCGCAGGGGTCGATTATCCCGTCCTGTCGGTAACCGACGCGATGGCGCAATGCCTGCCCTTCGCGCGCCGGGTTAATCCGGATGCCTGCTTTGTCGGCCTTTCAGTGAACACCTCGATGTTCGCAGAAGCGGAACGACAGGCGTTGCTCGACCGGTATGAGCAGGAGACAGGCCTGCCAGCCGTCGATCCGATCAAGGACGGTGCCGGTCTGATTGTCGACAAGGTTTCTTCGGTAACGGGAGTATGAGTATGCGTGTGAGCGTCCACCGCGAAAGCTGGCCCATGCTGGCGCCTTTCGTGATCACCGGTCATGTTTTTGACAGCCTTGAATCCGTTGTCGTCACCCTCGAGCAGGATGGCGTCGTCGGGCGCGGGGAAGGCGTGCCGGTTTACTATCTGGACGAGGACGCGCCGGGATTGCTGGAGCAGATCGAGGCGATCCGCCCGGCTCTGGAAGCAGGGCTGACGCGCGACGCGCTGCAGGACCTGCTGCCCGCTGGCGGTGCCCGCAATGCTGTCGATTGCGCTCTCTGGGATATTGAGACCCGCAAGACGGGCAAGTCCATCTGGGAGCTGACCGGGATCAAACCGGCTCCCCGGAAGACCGCTTACACGCTGGGCATCCAGGAGAAACCTGAAATGATGGCGGCCCAGGCGGCCGCAGCCAAGGGCTATTCGCTGATCAAAGTGAAGCTGAATGATGTCGACCCGGTCGAACGCGTCGCCGCAATTCGCAAGGCGCGCCCGGATGCCGAAATCATCATCGATGCCAATCAGGGCTTCACGATCGACTTGCTAAAATCGGTACTGATTCCCTTCGCGGAGCTTGGGGTGGCGATGGTCGAGCAGCCTCTGCCGCGTGGCGACGATGCGGCGCTTGAAGGCTTTGTCTCGCCCATTCCCCTGTGTGCGGACGAGAGCTGCCTTCATCGCGGTGAGCTTGCCACGGCGCTCAAGCGCTACGACATGATCAATATCAAGTTGGACAAGACGGGCGGCCTGACCGAAGCGCTGGCGCTTGCTCAAGCAGCGCGCCAGGCGGGCAAAGGCCTCATGGTCGGTAATATGCTCGGCACGTCCCTGTCCATGGCGCCAGCATTCGTGATCGCCCAATTGTGTGATTTCGTGGACCTGGATGGTCCGCTGAACCTTAAATCCGACCTGCCGACCGGCATGGTCTACAGCGGTGGAACGGTCAAAACTCCCCAATCCGGCTTCTGGGGATGAGTGATTGCCGCACCCTTCCTGTCCGGTGTTCCGACCCCGCTAACGAGCCGGGAAGATGATCGCGCCCGACAATGTCTTCGGCCTGCTCGCGGCCCTGCTCGCCATCTGCGCGATGGCCGCCGGGCTTGAGCGGACGAATTGGGGCAAGCGCCTGTCCGGGGCCGGCATTATCCTGCTCGTCGCCCTGGCGGGAGCGCAGTTCGGCGTGTTGCCGCGCACCGCTCCGCTCTATGGGGCGATCTGGACCTATCTGGTTCCGCTGGCAATCGCGCTGTTTCTGCTGAAGGCAGACTTGGTCAAGGTGTTCAGCGAGGGTGGACGGGTCCTGATTGCCTTCCTGATCGGCATGGCCGGGACTGTATTCGGAGCCTGGCTGGCGACGCACCTTGTCGATCTGGGGGATAGTGAAGCCGCGATCGCTGCCGTCTTCACGGCAACCTATACCGGAGGCTCGCTGAACTTCGTGGCCGTCGCGGAAGCGGTCTCTTTCGATGACAGCTCACAGCTCTCGGCGGCGCTTGCCATCGACAATATTTTCGGTGTCGGCTTCATCATCATGCTCAATCTGGCGGCGGGCTGGTCGGTCCTTCAGCGCCGTTATGGCTGGCGCATGGAGACGGTCCGGCGGGTCGAGCCAGTGGCGGATGCCGGGCCGGATACGCCAATCAGCCTGTTCGGCCTGACCACGGCCCTGGCTGTTGCGGCGGCCGCGGTGGCACTCAGCGGTCTGGCAGCCGAGGCACTTGGCATCCCGGAATACACGCTTCTCATCATCACGGTTCTGGTGACGGTTGTCGCGACGGCCGGGCGGTCCTGGCTGGCGGGGCTGCGCGGTGAGGTCTTGCTGGCGATGATGTTCATGTACCTCTTCTTCGCGATTATCGGCGTTGGCGCGGATATCGGTGCGATGCTGAGCGCGGCACCGGGCATGTTCGTGATGGTCGGATGCATCTTCGTCTCGCATCTCGCCTTCATGCTGATCGCCGGCCATGTCCTGAAGCTGAACTATGCCGAGCTGATTACCGCATCGCTGGCCTGTATCGCCGGTCCGCCCATCGCGGCGGCGATCGCCATCCTGTTCAAATGGCGCAATCTCGTTGCGCCTGGAATTCTCACCGGAATTCTCGGTTATGTGCTGGGAAATTTCGTCGGGATCGGAATGTTCGCCCTGTTGCAGGGTGGAGCACCGTGACCGTTGTTTTGGTATCCAAGAGAGGGAGGCTCGCATGCCTTTCGGAACACAGTTGAAGTGGCTGACCGCTGCGCTGGCGGCGCTCAGTTGTGCCTCGGCCTTTGCCCAGGACACGCCGATCGATCCGGCCGATCCCGCCGTCATCGACGGCGCAGTCGCGACGCCGGAAACGGAGCCTGTCACAGCACCGACCGAAGCCGGTTCGCCCAGCCTGACCCGCAGCGATGTTGACGCCTGGCTGGACGGCTTCATGCCCTATGCCTTGTCGGAAGGTGATATCGTTGGAGCCCAGGTGACTGTCGTTCGCGACGGTGAAATCCTGACCAGCCGCGGCTATGGCTATGCCGATCTCGCTGAACGGCGCCCGGTTGATGGCTACGAAACCATGTTCCGGCCAGGCTCGATTTCCAAGCTCTTCACCTGGATTTCGGTCATGCAGATGGTCGAGCAGGGGCGTCTGGATCTCGACGAGGATGTGAACACCTATCTCGACTTCGAGATTCCCGCGACCTTCGGCGAGCCGGTTACCATGCGTCACCTGATGACGCACACGCCGGGTTTCCAGGAGCGCTTCCGCAATCTCATCATCGGTGATCCCGAGCTGGCCCTGCCACTGGAAGATTTCCTGAAGCAGGCGGCGCCGCCTTCGCAGATTTTCCCGCCGGGCGAAACGCCGGCCTATTCCAATTACGGTACGGCTGTGGCCGGCTATATAGTGCAGCGCCTCGCGGGCCAGCCTTTCGAGGACTATGTCGCCGCGCAGATCTTCGAGCCGATGGGCATGGATCTGGCGACCTTCCACCAGCCCCTGCCGGAGCGCTTCGAGCCTTACATGTCCAGCGGCTATATCAACGCAGCCGACGGCGAGGCCCAGTATTACGAGCTGGTGCCGATGGCTCCCGCCGGATCGATGGCTGCCAGCGGTGAAGCGATGGGCCGTTTCATGATTGGTCTGCTCGAGCGCAATCCTGATGTGCTCGCGCCTGCGACCTGGGAGCAGATGTATGAGACGACCTACCAGCTGACACCGCCGCTGAATGCGATGGCACTGGGCTTCTGGGAGCTCGACAAGGGCGGTTTGCGCATTCGCGGCCATGGCGGCGATACCGGCTTCTTCCACTCCGACCTCAACGTCATGCTGGACGAGAATGTCGGCATCTATGTCGTCGTGAATTCCTCCGGTGCCGGTGCCGGGCCTTTGCGCTTCGCCGTCACGGCGAGCTTTGCCGAACGCTATTTTCCGGAGACGGTCGAGCCGGTCGGTCCGCGCCTCGAAACGGCGATGGAGCACGGCGCGATGGTTGTCGGGGAGTATGAGAGCTCCCGCACGGTAGTGACCAATTTCGCCGCCATCCTGCGCTTTCTCGGCCAGGAAAGCATTTCCATGAATGCCGATGGCGATCTCGTCTACATGATGTTTGGCAAACCCACTGTGTGGCGTGAAGTCGAACCCTTTGTCTGGCGCCATGTTGATGGCTATGAGCAGCTCGCCGCGACCTTCGATGAAGACGGCACGCTCGCCTATGTCACCTTTGAACCGGTATCGCCGATCATCCATCTGATGCCGGCGCCCTGGTACCGGGCGGGTTCGCTGGTCACGCCGCTCTTGTTCCTGTCGCTTGGCCTCCTGCTGGTGACGCTGATCCTGTGGCCCGTGCGGGCGATTGTGCGCTGGCGCTACGGGAAAGCCTTTCCGCTCAGCGGTCGAGAAGCGATGTCCTACCGTTTGGTCCGTGTTGGTATCGCCCTGGTCTTCGTCTTCCTGACGGCCTGGTTCATGCTTTTCCAGACCCTGTTTTCGGATCTGGCAGGCTTGGGCTCCGGCTTCGGCACCCAGCTCTTCCTCACCATGGCGATGCAGCTTTTGCTCTATATCGCCGTCGCGGCGGCGGTCTGGAATACGCTGACCGTCTGGCGCAGCCGCCAGAGCTGGTTCGCCAAGCTCTGGAGCGTCATCATCCCGCTCATGATCCTCTTCGTGATCCTGTTTGCCGGGCTGAATGGTTTGCTCAGCTGGGAGACGAATTTCTAGCACCACGCAAATCTGGATCTGAAAGGCGGCGGGGAAGCTGGCATGCGTGCCCAGCTTCCCCGCCGTTCGTGTGTCGACGCCGAGATCTGGCTTTTATGGTCGAACGGGTGGACGCAGCCCGCAGCGGTCGCGCCGTGCTATTTCGACAGGTGCCGTCTCGACGAAGTTCCTGCGAGGGCTTGCCGCGAACCCTCAAAACGGGTGGTGCGAATCCGGACGCCCCGAGACTAGCGTCCCGCAACCTCCACCCCACCCCCTTCGAGACCAGTCAGGTTTTGTCTGACACCACCTCTTGGAGACTGGAGCGAACCTTCAAGACGGGTAGCCCGATCCTTGCCTTCCAGAGACCACCTCGCGCCAAACTCCGACCACCCTCTGGCGCGCGGTTGATCACGAAGGTGAAGTGCTGGAAGCCTATGTCACCAAGCGCCGGGATCGCAAGGCAGCATTGAGATTTTTGCGCAAAACGATGAAGCGGTATGGCAATCCCGATGTCGTCGTGACCGACCGGTTGCGCTCCTATCGGGCAGCGATGAACGTCATCGGTAATCCTGGCCGCCAGGAGACTGGCCGCTGGCTCAACAACCGGGCGGAAAACTCGCACCTGCCGTTCAGGCGAAAAGAACGAGCGATGAGCAAATTTCGCAGCTTCGAAACGCTCCAGAAATTCGTTTCCACTCACTCATCCGTCCACAACCATTTCAGCCACGAACGCCACCTAAACCGCAGAGGAACATTCAAGCAAAACCGATCCGCCGCCCTAGCCGAATGGCGCCAACTCGCCGCCTGATCGTCGGAGAAGGCGCTACGTTCGAGACACCTTCGCTTTAGTCTGACAGCACCCCGTGCTTCGATATCCGTTCGCCTTTACCTGCCACCGCCGACTTGGCGAATTGTGGCATCGGCTGGCGATCTAAGTCAGGTTGACGGGGATTCTTGGGCCGCGAGGCCTTCGTCCAGCAGCTTCCGCCGAACGGCTCATGTCCAGAAGTGCCGTCTCGAGATTACGAGCGAACCGCTCGGCATTGCACAAGGGTGAAGCAGCCACTTCCTGGCGCAGCGATTGGCGTATTGCGCGCAGTGCATCGTGATCGCTGGCCAGAGTAACTGTTTTCTCAATGTATTCCGCGTCGCTGCAGGCGATCCACTCGGTGCGACCGATATTGGTCAGGTGGCTTGCCGAGTGTCGCCCGGCGAAGGTCGGGCCAGGAAGTGTGACCACGGGATTCCCCATCCAGAGCGCTTCGCAAGTGGTGAGACCGCCCGAGTACGGCCATGTATCCAACGCAATGTCACAGTGATTATAGCTTTCCATCAGGTCGGCGTGCGGCGACGCCGGCTCCATCGAGATCCGATCGGCCCGGATTCCATGAGATTCAAACCAGCCGCGCACCCGTTCACGGGCGTTTGATGAGGTAAAACCGCGGCCCTTCAAGCGAAGTCTGCTATCCGGAAGCTTCCGGAGAATCTCCGACCAAAGACCGACGACCACCTCGTTGACCTTCGCTGGATTATTGAAGCTACAAAAGGTGATGTGCTGATTAGCGATGAAGGGCGATGACGCCACGGGCGCTGCATATTCGGGCGGCTCATAGACCACATAGCCGTCCGGCAAGCGGTATATATTTTCCGAAAAGCGAAACTCCTCCGCCGCGGGCACTTCAACGGTGTCAGCCAATAGCCAGTCAATGGCCTCCATCCCGGTCGTGTTGTACAGGCCCCCGACCCACTTGGCTTGAACCGGCGCCGGCGTTCTTGCGACAACGGCCGGCCGACCTTGGTTTGTACCTGCCATATCGATAAGAATATCAAGGTCATCTGCCCGAATGACTTTGGCGACGTTATCATCGGAAGCGCCGCTGATGTCACGCCAGACACTGCTGATCTCTTTGAGGCGATTTGTGAAATCGTCTCGGCGGCCCCCATTGCTGTACACGAAGAACTGAACGTTGAGCCTGTCTACCTTTTCAAGGCCAGCGAGCGATAGATACAGGGTCGGATGACGATGAAATGTCCCGGATAGAAGTCCGACTCGCAAAGGTTTGCTGACATTTGGGCGATGGCGGCGTCTTGACTGCGTGATATCGCGCGAGATGGATTTGGCGTGTGAATCGATTTCCGCGCGGATATCCTCTGCAGTTGCGTCCGGTGCGTAGTGCATTGCCATAACAGCATTGCCGATAAGCATCGGATCAGAGGACTCCAGTTCCGTTGCCTTTCTGAACTCCTGATAGGCCTCCGCAGGCCGACAGGTTTCCTGCATTATCAGGCCGAGTATATTCCTGGTCCGCCAGCTCGTTTCACCCAACCCGATGGCTTTTTGAACGCATTGTTCGGCTTTGTCATAGGAGCCGGCTGTGCGGTGTGCTGCCGAAGCGAGCGACCATAGGGTGCCGTCATGCGGAGCCAGCGCTTGTGCGCGTCGTAGCCATTCCAATGCGCGCTCAATTCGCTCTGCTGAGATGCATGATGTGGCGGCTGCCTTGAGCGCCGTGGCTTCGGCATCTGGCGTGTCGAGCCGCTTAAGCGCTTCTGCATACAGTCCCACATTCTGAGCGCTCGTGGGCCAGGCCGACACCAAACTCCCGGCGGCCTCGATTGCGGCTTTATGTTCGCCCAACCGCATCAAGCACACGCAGAGCATATAGTAATCTGTTTCATTGTGGCGCCCCAATCGACGCGCCATCCTCAGTGATCGCTTCGCATCAACAAGGTTGCCCAACGCAAACTGAACCGACCCCAAATGTGCATGGTAATCCGGATTTCGTGAATTGACCTGGAGGGCGCGTTTGCAGCTTGTGCAGGCCGATCTGAGGTCGCCGGCCATTGCCTGGGCGGCAGCCAGGGCGGTCAAGGATTCAGCCAAAGCGCCAGCTTTTGGCGAGCCTCGATTTGCAATTGCTTCTGCACGCTGCAACTCCCTGTTGCGGCCGCAGTCCAAAATTGCCGTGACGTCGGGATTGTCATTGTTCAGAGTGAATTTGAAATTCAAGCTACTACGCTTTTTCATGGCTATAATTATCGTTTTATATCTGACGGTTAATGGTGATCAGCTTGTGCTGCCCGCACGGACGTGATGCGCTGGCCGGATGCGAAAACCATTTGGGTTGTCACCTAAAACCATGCCTAGCTTCCCAATCAATCCAACGCCCTGATCAATCGATAGAATTTGTTTAACATGAACCAGCCGCTGCCTTTTCAAGCCCGGACCGGGTGTCCCGCCTGTTCGGGTGAAGCGGGTTCCTTGGGATACGCTATCAGCAATGTACCTGCCAATAGCGTGCGCATTCACCGCTCTGAATCTGCAGCGTCCAGTATTCCAACCGGCGATATTGACCTCGCCGGATGTCTGTCCTGCGGCTTTATCTGGAACACTGCATTCGATCCGGACCTGGTCGAATACTCGTCAGATTATGAGGCGACGCAGGCGTACTCCGAGACTTACAGGCGGTTTTTGCGCGCGCAAGCTGATGAACTCGTTGAAGCCTATGGACTTCGCAATAAGCGGATTGTCGAAATCGGGTGTGGCCATGGAGAATTTCTGGCCGAGATTTGCGAAGCCGGCGAGAACTTCGGGATCGGGTTTGATCCGGCGTTCTCTGCAGATCGGGCGCCGTCCATAAAACGCGGCAGCTTCGAAGTCAGGGCCGAGCCCTTCGACGCAAATACGAAGCTTCCCGAAGCTGATTTCATCTGTTGCCGGAACACTCTGGAGCACTTGGCAGACGTTGGTGAATTCGTCTCGGGCCTGCGTGCGGTGATCGGTGAAAGCGGTGAGCCGCTCGTTTTCTTCCAGGTGCCTGCATGGGAACGCATTGCGGCAGAGGGTGCGTTCTGGGACATTTATTACGAGCATTGTTCCTATTTCACGGCGGCTTCATTGACCGCCCTCTTCGAGCGCAATGGATTCGACGTTCTGTCCTGCGAACGCAGTTATGGCGAACAGTATCTCTCCTTGCTCGCACGCCCGGCCCGGGATTCGGGACGCCCCCCGCTCGCCTGCGGGAGCGGTTTCGGAGACCTGATCGAAGCCGGCCATCGTCTGCAGCAAGAAGTCAAAGAGTGGACGACGCTCCTCTGCGACCACTCAACCGGCAGCGGGCCGACCATTCTTTGGGGTGGCGGCTCAAAGGCGGTCGCGTTGTTGACGACTTGCGACATCGCTGACGGTGTTCACGGCGTCGTTGACATCAATCCATACAAGCAAGACGCCTACCTTCCGGGTTCCGGCGTCCGGGTCATGGCTCCCGAGGCGCTCAAATCGGTGAAGCCCGAGCGGGTTGTCGTCATGAACCCGATTTATGTGAAGGAGATCCGCGCCCGTCTTGCCCAGCTGGATGTGACGACTCAGGTCATCGGATTAGGCGTTGAATAAACTGCGGCAACGCGACGAATTGGATCGTTTAGGAACATGACTACGAAAATTGAAGTCTGCATACCGGCTTGGAATGAGGCCGAAAACATTGCCGCGACGATCGACGCCCTGAACAAGCAGACTTTCAGGGATTTCCGCATCAGCCTGTTCGACAATAATTCCGATGATGCCACTATCGACATCGCTCGCGAGACCGTGCGCGACATCGATTTGCGTGTGTATGGGCGTACCCACAACATTGGGCAGAACGCCAATATCAACCGGATGGTGCTCAATACGGAGTGCGAATTCGTCGCGCTTGTGAGCGCCAATGACCTGGTTTCTGAGAACTATCTGGAAGAGTTGCACGGTGAGCTGGATCGCGATCCGGGTGTGGGCAGCGCCTACAGTCATGCAATCTATGTCGACGACAATGGAGCGCCTTTCCCGAGCCAGCCGACCAACTGGGAATTCTTCTCGCTGCTCCACGACGATCCTGTCGTGCGGGCACGCGGCTCGATTGAAAAGTACTGTCAGGCGACGAATTTCTTTGCCCTCTACCGCAAAAGCATTCTCGACCGGATGCAGCCGCAGCCCTTTTGCTATGGCGGTGACCACATATTTGCCTGCGAGGCTGCGCTGTACGGGAAAGTGGTGTGCAACACGACCGCCAGCGTGCGCCGCAGTGTCCCGCCAGGGGCCGAGTCTGCCGGTAAACGCATCGATCACTTGATCAGGCTGTTTTCAATGGATCAGCAGCGTGGCCTGCAAGGCAATTCGAAAATGGGTGCGTTTGACCGCATCACCCCGCTGTTCGATATGTTCCATGGCTATCTGGAGATGCTCAGGTTATCCGATCTGCCGCATGATGACCGAGCACGGTTGGTGAACGCTGGCGGCGAGGCCTTTTTGCGGCGATATGGCGGCGGGCTGGATAGCGACTTGAAACGTTTCAAGCCAATCGCGAAACAGATTGCAGAGGCGGTGCAATCGAATGATATCCTTACGCGGATGATGGCACGCCATGCATTACGTAAGATAGATGAGTGCCTGTTCATCAAACACGATGCCGAACTCGTCGAGATTCGAACCCGCCTTTCAAACGTTTACTGCGTTTAAGTTGCTTGATTTCGCTCAGGATTGGCGCCATTCAACGGTGCCACGCAGTCAGCGAGTGAATTTGTGAAAGTAGTTATTTTGGCAGGGGGGCGGGGCTCACGCTTGGGTGAGGCAGCATCTGGCAGGCCTAAAGCGCTTGTTGAAATTGCTGGCGTACCGGTGATCGAGCGCGTCATGGCGATCTATGCTGCGTATGGGCATACCGACTTTATTGTCGCCACCGGCTTCAGGGCCGATCAGATATCTAATCATTTCGAGGAAAGCCCGTCCATCGATGCCCGATGCGTAGGGTCGCGGGCGAACTGGTCTGTCGACTGCGTCGATACGGGCGCACTGACTGCAACGGGCGGTCGGATCAAGCGACTAGCATCCCAAATCGGGGGCGAGCCTTTCATGTTGACGTGGACCGACGGGTTGGCGGATCTGGAGGTGGACCGCCTTCTGAGCTTTCATCGCAGCCATGGCAAGCTGGCAACCGTGACCGCCGTCCGTCCACCGCCGCGTTTTGGCCATCTATTGATTGAAGGAAGCCGGGTTTCGGCGTTTGAAGAAAAACCCGAAGCGAGGGAAGGGTGGATCAATGGAGCATTCTTTGTGCTCGAACCTGGCGTGCTCGACTACATCGACGGTGATGATACCGCGTTCGAACGCGGGCCCCTCCCGGCGCTCGCACGCGACGGTCAATTGATGGCCTATCGGCACGAAGGGCGCTGGAATTGCCTGGATACACCCGCTGATGTCGAAGCGATGGAAACGCTCGCTCATGACGGCATTCTGCCAGGCCCCGCAAGACAATGAACGGGGCTCGAATACTGGTAACAGGTGACCGTGGGTATTTCGGAAGCATTCTGGTCCCCATGCTTGTCGAACATGGGTATCGGGTCAGCGGAATCGACCAGCGATACTATGATGGTTGTGCGTTTGGTGAATTTCAGCCTGTCGTGGACTCGCAGCGAAAAGACATCCGCGACATCACCGAAGACGATTTGTGCGGCGTCGACACGGTTATTCATCTCGCTGCGCTTTCCAATGACCCGCTCGGCGACATCAATCCCCAGTTGACGCTTGCGATCAATCACGAAGCGTCCGTCCGACTGGCCCGGCTTGCGAAAGCGGCGGGCGTTCGGCGGTTTGTGATGTCGTCGAGCTGCAGCACTTATGGCAAGGCTGGCGATCAGGTGATCTCGGAAACGTCGCCACTGAATCCGGTCACACCTTACGGGTTGTCCAAGACACTGGCGGAGGTCGGCATTGCCGACCTGGCTGACGATTTCTTCTGCCCCGTCTTCCTGCGCCACGCCACGGTATACGGCTTAGCGCCCATGTTAAGGTTCGATCTCGTGATCAACAATCTGGTGGCCTATGCGGTTGCCACCGGGCAAGTGTTTATGAAGAGCGACGGCAAAGCCTGGCGTCCACTCGTGCATATCGAAGATGTCTGCGCCGCCTGTATCGCGGCCGCGTCGGCCGATGCGAAACTCGTACGCAGCGAGGTCTATAATATTGGGCGAACGGAAGATAATTATCAGATATTCGAAGTCGCCGAGATGATTGCCGCGGCGGTTCCAGGGGCGCGAATTGAATATGCCGACGGCGCCAGCCACGATGAACGTTCATACAATGTCGATTTTACCAAGGCGACAACGGAATTGCCCGGCTTCGAGCCGAGATGGACTGTTCGGCGGGGTATCGACCAGTTGGCTGATGCGTTTATCGGGGCGGGCTTGCGTAAAGAAGACTTCGAAGGCCGGCGCTATAGCCGTGTCGCTCGGATCACCGATCTGATGCGCACTGGCACCCTTGATGAAAAATTGTATTGGCAGGAACCCTCCACGCTCGCTACCGGCTAAGGTTGATCGATGTTTGTGCCCGTTTCACGTTGCCGCTCTTGCGGCAGCGACACGCTGTTCTCGGCCCTCACCCTCGGTACGACGCCTCTGGCGGACGGGCTCGTCAGCAGTGAACACGTTGATGCGGCGGATCCAACGGCGCCACTTGCCTTGGTCACGTGTGCAGACTGCAGCTTGGTTCAACTGTCCGGAACGATCGCGCCGGACATACTCTTCCCTGCCGACTATCCCTATTATTCTTCAGTTTCGCCACGCCTGATGGCGCACTTCGCCGAAAGTGCGCAATCTCTAATCCAATCTCGTCAGCTGGGCGTGAACTCGATGGTGGTCGAGGCGGCGAGCAATGATGGATACTTCCTGAAGCATTTTCAGGCTTCCGGCATCCCAGTGCTTGGCATTGATCCTGCGCGCGGCCAGGCCGAACAAGCGCGTGCCCTCGGTATTCCGACCCTTGCATCGTTCTTCAATGCGAGCCTCGCGGCGACGCTCCGCCACAAGGATGGCGTCGCAGCTGACCTGTTTCTGGCGAATAATGTTCTCGCTCATGTGCCGGACATCAACGATTTCGTTGCGGGTATCGCTATCCTGCTGAAAGAGGATGGCGTGGCCGTTATTGAAACGCCTTACCTCTTGGACCTGATCGACAATGCCGAGTTCGACACCATCTACCATCAGCATGTGTTCTATTATTCAGTGACCGCGCTTGAACGCCTATTTCTAAGACATGGCTTGGTTATCAACCAGGTCGATCCAATCGGGATTCACGGTGGGTCAATTCGCATTTTCGTCTCGAAAAATGACAAGATGACTGACGGGTCAAAGGCGGCCTTCCTCGCGAGAGAAGCGGAACGCAGACTCAATGAACCGGCGCTCTATTCCGGCCTTCAGGCCAGCGCCGCACGAGTTCGACACGATCTTACAAGCCTGTTGGCGTCGCTCAAGGCGGATGGCGCCCGCATCGTCGGATATGCGGCTGCGGCAAAGGCCACGACGATGATGGCTTATTGCGAGATCGGGCGAGACCAGCTCGATTACCTTGTTGATCTTAGCCCGGCGAAGCATGGGAAGTTCATGCCTGGCAGCCGGATTGGAGTCTTTCCGACGGAAAGACTGCTCGAAGATCAACCGGACTATCTGCTTATCTTGGCGTGGAATTTCGCTGAAGAAATCATGCATCAACAATCTGAGTATCGACGTCGCGGCGGTAAGTTCATAATCCCGGTGCCGGAATTGCGCGTCATCAACTGATCGATTTAAGGCACTCTGTTTGTGACATCTGTCCGATGAACTTGCCGCCAGTTGATCGGCTTCCGGGGCGTGGACTGGACAAGGATGCGGGTCTGCAACTCAAGACAAGGTCGGGCGCCGCCACCGCCCCTGATCGGCGAGGCCGGCCGGCAGGAGATTGTGGCTCTGGCCGGATGTCTCGGCCTTGAGGCCTGAGTTACGATTGACGCCCGACTTCGAATATCATCGCCCATTCGCCCAACAGCACCGTCTGGAATGCTCCCTTGTCTCGGACGGTTGAGTGTGGACGATGGTTCCATCGATGACACCTAGCCCCCGGGAGGACGGTATGAGCCAGCGGACGATCGTGATCACAGGGGGTGCCGGCGTGCTGGGCCAGGCTGTCGCCCGCCGGGCCTGCGCCAATGAAGACAGGGTCGTCCTGCTTGATCGTGCGGAGATCAGTGAGTCTGCGGATCTGGCCGGGGATGTCCGCATTGGGGGTGTTGACTTGACCGACACCGATTCCGCTGGCGAGGCCTTCGCGTCGATTGCCAAGAATTGCGGCGGTCTGGACGCGCTCCTAAACATTGCCGGCGGTTTCGCCTGGGAAACGCTTGAGGATGGTTCTGTCGACAGCTGGGAGCGCATGTTTGCGATCAATCTGCGCACGGCCGTGACGGCCAGCAAGGCCGCCTTGCCCTGGTTGAAAGCCAGCACCTCAGGTCGGATCGTCAATGTCGGAGCCGCCGGGGCGGTCAAGTCGGACATGGGTATGGGCGCGTATGCAGCGTCAAAGGCAGGCGTGGCGCGTCTGACGGAAAGCCTGTCACGCGAACTGCTGGGCCGGGTCACCGTGAACGCGGTCCTGCCCTCCATCATCGACACCCCGGCCAATCGCGCCGACATGCCCGATGCAGACCCGTCTGACTGGGTGGCTCCGGATGATCTCGCGGCGGCTATCCTCTTCCTCGCCAGCGAAGACGCCCGCGCCATCACGGGAGCTTTACTGCCTGTGACAGGACGTGTCTGAGGGCAGGCTGGCCTGATCACCTGATCCACCTAATCTGCGTGCAAAAGGGGGCTGTCGGAGCGGCCCGGCCCTGCAGCCGCAAGTCTGGGGTGGAGTCACCTATGATCAATCGCATCGTATCCGGGCGGCACAGCTCGCTCGTCAGCCTGCTCATTGCCTGCTTGTCGGTGGCCGGCGCATCGGCCCAGTCCGCTGACCGACCGCCCCTGGCGACGGAGGCTGAGGTTCGCAATGCGTATCGCGTATTGCAGGAATGGGTCACAGCCTATGTTGAAGGCGATGACCTGGCCCACCGTCAACTGACGCATGAGCGAATTCGCCAATGGTATGATCGCCGCCGCTGGCGCGACATCATGCGGGGCGCCCGGGCCCGGAATGGCGAGCTTGTCGCCTTTAACGTGACCATGGCCGGTCCGGTTGATGCTGAGCGTCTGCCCTGTACCGAGATGGGGCATTGCTATCGCCGCGGGCTGCAATATGCGATTTTCGCGATCGAAACCGAATACGAAACGGCGAGCCCTCCGCAGCCGGAATTTGCTGTGATGGCGATGACCGATCAGGGCTGGCGCTTTGCCGGAGGGACGATTCTCAACCGGCCCATGGGAGAAAGCCTGCTCATTCTCGACCGCGCCGATGAGCGCCGCTACCGGCCCAATCTCATGATGCTCGAGGATTTCTGAGGGCAGGCTTGCCGGGCAACCGGGCGCCTGCGAAATATTGGCCTTGGTGGAGGGCAAGGGCGATGGGACGCATGGTTCGACATTTCCGGATCCTGGCGGGATGGGTGGTCTTTGCCACCGTCCTCCTCGCCGCAAACTCAAGCGCCCGCGCCGATGATGTGACCGTGTTCGCGGCCGCCAGCCTGCGGACCGCGCTGGACGAAATCGGGGATGCCTTCGAGCGGGACACCGGCCACCGGCTCACACGGGTCTATGCCGGCACGCCAGTTCTTGCGCGGCAAATTGCGCAGGGGGCGCCGGCGGACGTTTTCATTGCTGCGAACATCGACTGGATGGACTGGCTGGAGGCGCAGGGGCGGGTGGTTTCCGATACGCGCCGTGATCTGGCTGGAAATCAGCTTGTGGTGATTGCTCATGGCGCGGATTTGTCGCCCTGGAACGAACTTGGCGGGGAGGCGTGGGTGGACATTCTGGACGGTCGGCCGCTGGCCATGGCGCTGGTTGACGCTGTTCCGGCGGGTCTTTACGGCCGGGCGGCGCTCGGCTCTCTTGGGCTTTGGGACGAGGTCGGCGGGCATGTCGTCCAGACTGACAATGTTCGGGCCGCCCTGGCGCTTGTAGCGCTTGGCGAAGCGCGGCTCGGGATTGTCTACCGCAGTGATGCCCGCGCCGAACCTCGCGTTTCCATTCTTGGCGTCTTTCCCGAGGACAGCCATCCGCGCATTCGCTACCCTGCGGCACGGGTGGCGGGCCGCGAGCACGCGGCCAGCGAGGCCTTGCTCGATTATCTGCAGAGCGCGGCCGCGCGCGAGATCCTGCGGCGACAGGGTTTCGTCGTCGATGATGACTAGCGGGGCAGGCGCATGGATTGGCTAGGGCCGCAAGAATGGCAGGCCGTCCGCCTGTCGCTGCAGGTTGCGGCCTGGGCGACCCTGCTCAGCCTGCCGCCCGGGGTCTGGGTCGCTCACCTTCTGGCCCGGGGGCAGTTTCCCGGACGGTCTGTCCTCAATGCGCTGGTCCATCTTCCGCTCATCCTGCCACCGGTTGTCACCGGCTATCTTCTGCTCTGGGTCTTTGGAACACAGGGTCCGGTCGGGGCCGTGCTGGAACAATTCGGACTGGTTCTGGCCTTTCGCTGGACCGGGGCTGTGCTGGCCGCCGCGGTGATGGCCTTCCCATTGCTTGTTCGCGCCATCCGGCTTTCAATCGAAGCGGTCGACCCGCGCCTGGAGCAGGCAGGGGCGAGCCTCGGTGCGTCCCCCCTGGCCGTCTTTGCGACCGTTACCTTGCCGCTGGCCCTGCCGGGTATTCTCGCAGGTATGGTGCTGGCCTTTGCCAAGTCGATGGGCGAGTTCGGGGCGACGATCACCTTCGTGTCCAATATTCCCGGCCAGACCCAAACCCTGCCCACGGCGGTCTATGCCTTCCTGCAAGTCCCCGGCGGTGAGGCGTCTGCCCTGCGCCTGGTCGTCATCTCGGTGGTGATCTCGATGGTGGCCTTGTTGGGGTCGGAATTTCTGGCCCGGCGCGTGAGCCGGCGAGGCAGGGTTTCATGACCCTTTCTGTCGATCTGCGGCACAGCTTTGGTGATTTCAGCCTCGACGCCCGCTTCGAGGCGCCCGCGGGCATCACCGTCCTTTTCGGTCGGTCCGGCGCCGGCAAGTCGAGCCTGGCCGGTGCCGTTGCCGGCCTGTTTCGGCCAGAGGCCGCGCGCATCAGCCTCGACGGCGAGACCCTGGTCGATACGCAGCGTCGTGTCTTCCGGCCGCCGCATCGCCGCCGCGTGGGGTGCGTGTTCCAGGATGGTCGCCTCTTCCCGCACCTCAACGTCCGCCAGAATCTGCTCTACGGCCACCGCTTTGCATCAGGCTGGCAGGCCGAGGCGCGCGACTTTGATCCCATTGTCGAGATGCTTGGCCTGGAGGCCTTGCTGGAAAGAGGCACGACCGACCTTTCCGGCGGTGAGCGTCAGCGTGTGGCGCTGGGGCGGGCGCTCTTGTCCAAGCCGCGTCTTCTGATTGCCGATGAACCCCTGGCTGCCCTGGATGAGGGGCGCAAGGCCGATATCCTTCCCTATTTCGAGCGCTTGCGGGACGAGCTTGGGATCCCGGTTCTCTATGTCAGTCATTCCGCCTCGGAAGTGGCTCGTCTGGCCAGCCGGGTCATTGTCCTGGAGGCTGGGCGTGTCATCGGCGAGGGGCGGGCGGAAGATGTGCTGGCCGCGCCGGGCCTCTTGCCAGGCGGGGATTCTGGTGTTGCGAGCATTCTCGGCGGCCGCGTTCGGACTCGTCATGCCGATGGTGTGACGGAAGTCGAAGTCGGTGGCCTGCCTCTCTTCCTCTCCGGCATCGGCTTGCCTGCCGGCACCACGGTCCGGCTTCGGGTTCGGGCGTCTGATGTGATGATTTCGCTCACAAGGCCTGAGGGTTTGTCGGCTCTCAATATAATCCCGGGAATCGTCGAGCGTGTGATGCCGGGCGATGGCTCTGGCGCGATCGTGCGCCTCCGGGCGGCTGCCGGCACCATCCTTGCCCGCCTGACCCGGCGGTCAATCCGCGCGCTGAACCTGTCGGAAGGCACGGCCTGCCACGCCGTTATCAAGTCGCTCGCAATTGCCGAGGCTGATATCGCCCGATCCGGGCCGCAGGTGAATGTCGCTCCGGAGCAGGAAGTCGGCTAGATCACCCGCATGACTGAAGCCGCAAAATTCGAGATTTTCCTGGCTGTTGCGCCCGGGCTGGAAGCCGTTCTCCGCGAGGAGCTGGTCGAGAAGGGCTTTCGCAAGCCCAAATGCGTGCCAGGCGGCGTTACAATTGTTGGCGGCTGGCGTGAGGTGTGGCGCGCCAACCTCGAAATCCGTGGCGCCAGTCGTGTTCTGGCGCGCATTGCGAGCTTTCGGGTCGTGCATCTGGCACAACTCGACAAGCTGGCCCGGGAGGTCGACTGGGCGCATGTGCTGCGCGCGGATCGGCCGGTGCGGGTCGAGGCCAGCTGCAAGGGCTCGAAAATCTATCATGCCGGCGCCGTCAGCGAGCGGGTCGGCAAGGCCATCGCCGGTGCCCTCGATGTGCCGATTGAAGAGGACGCGCGGGTCTGTGTTCGGGCGCGGATCGAGGACAATGTCTGCACCCTGAGTGTCGATACGTCCGGCGAGCTCCTGCATCGCCGCGGATTCAAGGCCGAGGTCAACAAGGCGCCGATGCGCGAGACGCTGGCGGCATTATTTCTGCGAGCCGCAGGCTTTGACGGCAAACAGGCGCTGGTCGATCCAATGTGTGGTTCCGGGACTTTCGTGATCGAGGCGGCCGAGATGGCTGCCGCCCTTGTGCCCGGGCGGGGGCGATCCTTTGCCTTCGAGGACCTTGTGAGTTTCGACGCTGCCGCATGGCAATCCGTGCGGCAAGCCAGCATGCGGCGGGCCGGGGAGTTGCCAGCCCTGCGGATGGCATTCGGGTCGGACCGGGATCCCGGCGCGGTCCGGATGAGCGGGGCCAATGCTGAACGCGCCGGTGTTGCAGGCCATACCCGTTTCCTGCAAACCGATATCCGCGAGATCGAACCGCCGGACACCGATCCCGGCCTGGTCATCGTCAATCCGCCGTATGGAACGCGGATCAGCAACAAGAAAGCGCTCTACGACCTCTATGGTGCCTTCGGCGATCGCATGCGGTCGCATTTCGGCGCTTGGCGCATCGCGCTGATCACCACGGATACCGCTCTGGCCCGGGCGACGCGATTACCCTTCGAGGCGCCGGTCGGCCCGGTCGATCATGGCGGGCTGAAAGTCCGTCTTTACGTCACGCCGCCGCTGCCGATGGCGGGCTAGTCAGAACTGACGGCAATCTCGAAGGGGCCAACCGGCAGGCCGGCCTGGTCGTAGAGCGGGCAGAGCGGTGCATCGGCCCAGCAATAGCGAACATGGCTCACCGCTTCTCCGTCTTCGGCGAGATCGAGGATGATGCGGTTCTCGACAAGGCGTGCTGTCGCGAAGCGACATCCGGAGACGGTGCAGGTTTCGAAGCCGCCCGGCTGATCCGTGCTCATGGCGCGCAGGCTGCCCTCGACATCGGCAAAGCGCAGCATAATCCGCTCGTCTTCGATCCTGGCCGAGCGCGGACGGGCGCCCCAGGCGGTGCCGGGAGCGTCGTGCAGGACGTGCAGGGCGGCGCGGGCGGCCCGGCGTCCAACCTCTTGTTTGTTGGGCGGATGAATGTCGAGCCGGTCACCGATATCGATCGTGACCACAAGACCGGCAAGTGGATCGGCTTCGGCGACCCGGCGCTGGGCATCGCGAACCCGGGCCCAGCCGGACGCCACCGGCTGGTCCGCGAGGCTGCCGAAATTTGCCAGCTGGACGATCAGGGCTGGCATTTCGGCGCCAAATTGACCGCGCCAGTCTGCCAGCAAGGTAGTGAGCAGATCCTCATAGGCGTCCGCGCGACCGGTATTGGACTCGCCTTGATACCAGATCATCCCGGCCAGGCGGGTCTGCTCCAAGGGCGCAATCATGCCGTTATACATGCCGGTCAGACCGCCGACCGATTCCCAGGGCGCGCGGGGCGGTGAGCCGATCGAGGCGGGAACCCGCGCATAACGCCAACCACCTGAGAGCGGGACTTCGCTGCCATCCGAGAAGCGCAGCTTGACCGCCTCGTCCGGTCCGACCATTCCGCCCGCGCCCCAGCCGTTGAGCACATTGATCGCAATGGTATTGGTGCCGGCGCGCAAGCCACCCTCCGGCAGCTCATAGGAGCGCCGGGACCCCCAGCCGAAGGTCGCGCCCACGAAAGTGCCATTGACCCAGCTGGCATCGACTTCGTCGATCCCGCCAAGATCGATCCAGGCATGCTGTGCCGCCTGGTCGGCAGTCAGCTCCACCTGCCGCGTGAACCAGACCATGCCAAGATAGTCCGCCATTTCCGGTACATCCCAGCTGCGCCAGTCGCCCATTTGCTCGGGGGCAGGCTGGCCCGGGTCCGCCAGAACGGCTTCGTCGGACCAGGGTGTCGTTCCGGCCGTGGACTGCCACCAGGCTTCCCATTGCGCTCCGAAGTCCGCGCTCGCGGCAGCGTGGTCGATGCCATAAAGCGCCAGGGCGTTCAGCGGGGCGTCGAAGCTGCCAAGTGTGGCCAGCCCTTCGGCGCTGATCCAGGCTTCGATTTGAGACCCGCCCCAGGACGCATCGATCAGGCCCATCGGGACGTTGACCCGGCTTTGAAGCTCGCGGGCGAAGAAGTAGCAGACCGCTGAAAAATCGCCCACGCTTTGGGGTGAGGCGACCTGCCAGCCATTCGCGTTGGCGTGGTCTGGTTGTGGGGTGACCCGGCTTTCATGCTCGATCGTGAGCAACCGGATCGCCGGATTGTGCGGCCCGGAAATTTCTCGCCCCGGATTGAGCGCCCGGGCGACTTCGAACTCCATGTTGGACTGACCTGAGCACAGCCAGACATCACCGACCAGTACATCGTCGACCCGCTGGCCGAGGCCGGCGGAGGTCATGGCTTCCAGGGTCAGGCGCTCTCCGGCGGCGTGCGGTGCGAACTCCGCTTGCCAGCGACCGTCATTGCCGGCTGTCGCGTCCTGGACATCCTCACCCAGCGTGACTCTCACCGTGCTACCTGGCTCGGCCTCGCCCCAGACCGCGACCGGCTGGTCGCGCTGAATGACCATGTGATCGGTAAAGAGGGGATCGAGCAGGCCCGTATGGGTCTGGACTGCCTGGCGTTCAGTGTCCCCGTCCGAGGCCCCCGTATCGCTGGATGAGCAGCCCGCCAGAGCGACGGCGAAAGCGAGAGCGAGGGCGGGCAGACGGGCGGAAGGCAGTCGGGCAGAGCACAGTGGGGTGTGGGCAATCATGGGACGTGTCCGGTTCAGCGGCTGACGGGAGAGGGCTCAGTCCTGGGTGGAATGGCGCCATGATGGGCAATGGCATGACTGGCCCGGCGGCAGGCGGCACCAAGCGCCGTCTCAAGCGGTGTGCCGGAGGCCAGCGCGCCAAGCAGGCCGGCATTGAAAGCATCGCCGGCACCGGTGGTGTCGACGACGCGCTGTGGTGGGAAGGCGGGAATATGGGTGGGTGACGCGCCTCCGGATACCGCGTGGCAACCCTCGGGGCCATCCTTGAGGATGACGGTTTCAACCCCCAATGCTTGCCAGCGCGCCAGATGGCCGGTGGTCTCCAGGCCGGGATGGAGCAAGTCTTCGTCCGAGCGGGTGGGCAGGGCGACATCGGTCACCGCGGCAAAGGCGTCAAAGGCGGCTTGTGCCGCGTCCGGGCCGGGCCAGCCGGCGGGTCTGTAATTGGGGTCAAAGGCGACTTTCCCACCGCCGGCCCTCACATCTTTTGCCAGCGCAATCAGGCGCTGACGGGCATCGCTCGGCAAAATGGAGAGTGTAATGCCGGACAAGTAGAGCCAATCGGCTTGTCCGGCCGCCGCAAGCGCGGTGGCGATGCCGGGCAGGCTGAACAGGTCGCGTGCCGCCGACTGGTCACGCCAGTAGTCGAAGCTGCGCTCGCCCGCTGTATCTGTGCGGATGGCATACAGGCCCGGCCGTCGATCGGGATGACGCAGCACATGCTCTGTCCCCAGGCCTTCATCGCGCCAGGCGGCGACCATCGCATCGGACCAGGCATCGGTGCCAAGCGCAGTGATATAGTCGACGCGGCAGCTCTGGCGGGCCAGGCCGATTGCCGTGTTCAGTGTATCGCCGCCCTGGCCCAGCCGCACGGTTTCGCCAAGCACGACCGTTTCACCGGCGCCGGAGAGCTCAAGCATCGCTTCGCCGATGACGGCAATATGCGGGCGCCGGGTCATGTCTACCAATTCCACATCGATCCGTCGGTCAGGCGGGCGACGGGGAGTTGTTTGGGGTCATAGGGGTATTTGGCCGCCAGGGTCTCGTCGATGTCGACGCCATGTCCGGCTGTTTCGCCAGGGTGGAGATAGCCATCCGCGAAGCTGTAGGCGTGCGGGAAGACGGCATCAGTCTCCTCGGAGTGACGCATATATTCCTGAATCCCGAAATTCGGTACCCACAGGTCGAAATGCAGCGCCGCACCCATGCAGGCGGGCGACAGATCGGTGGCGCCATGGGCGCCGGTGCGCACCTGATACAGAGCGGCCAGTCCGGCGATCTGTCGCAAATGGGTGATGCCGCCCGCATGGACCACAGTCGTCCGGATAAAGTCGATCAGCTGTTCCTCGATCAGGGTGCGGCAGTCATGTATGGAGTTGAAAATTTCGCCGACGGCCAGCGGTGTGGTGGTGTGCTGGCGGACAATCCGGAAGGCTTCCTGGTTTTCTGCTGGTGTGCAGTCTTCCATCCAAAACAGGCGATAGGGTTCGAGCGATTTTCCCAGGCGCGCAGCCTCGATCGGGGTCAGCCGGTGATGCACATCGTGCAGGAGCTCGATTTCGGGTCCGTAATTGGCCCGCAGGCGTTCGAAGAGCCTGGGCGCATGATCAAGATAGGCCGGCGTTGACCAGACGGTTTCCATGGGCAGTGCGCTGTCGGCGGGTTCGTAATAAAGCCCGCCCATGCCGACGCCATAAGCGCCCTTCACGCCGGGCACACCGGACTGGGCCCGGACCGCCTTGTAGCCCATCTCCTGATAGCGCCCGACCGCATCAACCGTTTCTTCAATGTCAGCGCCATTGGCATGACCGTAGACCAGCACGCCATCACGCGAGGCGCCGCCGAGCAATTGGTAGAGAGGCAGGCCGGCGGCCTTGGCCTTGATGTCCCAGAGCGCCGTGTCGACCGCAGCAATGGCCGACATGGTCACCGGTCCGCGACGCCAATAGGCTCCGCGATAGAGGAATTGCCAGATGTCCTCGACCCGGTGCGCATCACGGCCGATCAGGAGCGGGATGACGTGATCTTCCAGATAGGCGACGACCGCTTTCTCGCGGCCGTTGAGCGTGGCATCGCCTATGCCGTGAAGCCCTTGATCAGTCAGTATTTTCAGGGTCACAAAGTTTCGGCCGGGACAGGTTACGATGACCTTGGCATCCGTGATCTTCATCGTGAGCTCCGACCTGTTTACTTGTCGGACAATTGATTGACGTGCCACTGCAGCTCTGTCAACTTCGTAGCCGATCCGAACATGAAGAGGGTGGTCGAAGAGGGGCGCGGGCGTGTGGTCGCATCATCTTTTCTGCCGGGGAGTGGATGAGACTTACCAGGAAACAGCTTGACCATCTCCCGTCCGGCCTGGCGCGTCCGTCTTATGATCGTAGCCAGCCTGTCGGCGTGGTCCATCTCGGCCTGGGCGCGTTCCACCGCGCTCATCAGGCGGTCTATTTCGATGCCCTGATGCAAGCCGGCGAGCGCGGCTGGATGATCCGGGGCGCGTCACTGCGATCCGGACGGGTAGCGGCTCAGCTCAATCCCCAGGACGGACTCTATACCTGTCATGTCCGCGACGCTGAAGGCGAGGCCCGTCAGCTGGTCGGCTCGATCCATGATGTGCTGGTCGCGCCGGATGATCCTGCCGCTCTGATTTCTGCCATGAGTGCCGCCGAAACGGCGCTGGTGACGCTCACGGTCACCGAGAAGGGGTATCGTCTCGACCCGCAAAGCGGGGCGCTTCTGTTGGGCGCGGCTGACATCCAGTCCGACCTTGCCAATCCGGACAGGCCGACGACCGTGCCCGGCTTGTTGACAGCGGCGCTGGCCGCTCGCCGGGCCGCAGGCCTGGCCGCTTTCACCACACTGTCCTGCGACAATATTCCCGACAATGGGCGGCGCACCCGAGCGGCCGTTCTGGCCTTTGCCAAAGCGCGGGACCCGGATCTCGAGCGCTGGATTGCCGATACGGCCGCCTTCCCATCTTCCATGGTGGATCGGATTGTTCCGGCGACAACGTTGGCCGATATCGATGCGCTGGAAAATGTGGCCGGTTATCGCGACGAGGCGATGGTGAAGACGGAGGGCTTCACGCAGTGGGTGGTCGAGGACTGGTTTTCAGATCGGCGCCCGCCGCTGGAATTGGTCGGAGTGGAGATGACCGATGATGTTGCCGCCTGGGAACGGATCAAATTGCGTCTGCTCAACGGGTCTCACTCGACGCTAGCCTATCTAGGCGCCCTGGCCGGGCATGATTTCGTCCATCAGGCCATGGCGGCTCCGGGATTTGCCGATCTGGTCGAGGCGATCTGGGACGAGGCCGAGCCGACCCTGGACGCGCCAGCCGGCTTTGATGCGGCGACCTATCGAAATGCCCTCACGCGCCGCTTTGCCAATCCGGCGCTTGAACATTCGCTCGTCCAGATTGCCATGGATGGGTCGCAGAAACTGCCGCAGCGATTGCTGGCGACCTTGCGCGAGCGGCATGCGCGTGGCGACGCCTCCCCCGCCCTGTGTTTGGCCATTGCTGCGTGGATGCGCTGGCAAATGGGGCAAGACGAGCAGGGGCGCGCTTTCGAGGTCGATGATCCGCTCGCCTCGCAAACACGCGCGGCCCTCGCGGCGGCCGGACCGGAACCGGCAGACCAAGTCGCTGCCTTGCTCGCAATCGAGGCGATTTTTGGCAATGACCTGGTCGGGCGCGCCGGGATCGTCGATACGCTGGTCGCGGCACTGACCGAATTGCGAAGCCGAGGCGCGGCAGCCTGTGTGGCGAGCGGCCTTGCCCGCGCAATGAACCCGGCGGATGCTTGAATGGTGAGTCTGAGCAAAAAGACCACGAGGCGGGGAGGCCGCGTGAGCAGAAGCAAGAAGCGCACTGGGGGCGTGACCATGGATCACGTCGCGCGGGAGGCGGGTGTCTCCCTGATGACGGTTTCGCGTGTCATGAACAATGTGCCCGGCGTCAAGGCATCGACGCGCGACAGCGTCATGCGGGCCGTCAAGGCGTTGGGCTATTCGCCCAATGCAGCCGCGCGCAGCCTGGCGCGCAACGGCGCTGGCCGGATCGGCCTGCTCTATTCCAACCCGTCTGCCGGTTATCTGTCGCAATTCCTGGTCGGCGCACTGGATGGTGCTCAGACAAGTGGCGCGCTCCTCGTCATCGAAAAGTGTGACGCGTCTCTGGAGAGTGAGGCCGCCGCGATCGGGCGACTGATTGCCGGCGGCATGGCGGGCGTCATTCTGCCGGCTCCCCATGCGGAGTCTGACAGTGCAATTGCCGCACTGCGAGAGGCGGGTGTTGTGGCGATTGCAGTGGGGACAGGGCACGCACGGCCTGATGCCCATGGCGTTCGCATGGATGATTTCGCAGCCGCGGCGGAGATGACGCGACACCTGATCGAGCTCGGGCATCGCCGGATCGGCTTTATCAAGGGAGCCGTCAATCAGACCGCCAGTGTCGAGCGTCTGTTGGGTTTCGAGACAGAAATCCGGCGTGCCGATCCCCCTGCCGACTGTCTGGTGGAGCCCGGAGACTTTACCTATCGATCGGGATTCGAGGCAGCCGAACGCCTGTTATCGTCGGATCATCCACCGACCGCTATCTTTGCTTCCAATGATGACATGGCCGCCGGTGCTCTGGCTGCCGCGCACCGGCGCGGTCTGGATGTGCCGGGGGATTTGTCTGTTGCCGGTTTCGATGACACGCCCCTCGCGACGGCCGTCTGGCCGGAGCTGACCACAATCCGACAACCCGTGGCCCGCATGGCGGAGGCTGCCCTGCGGCTGGTCCTGCAGGAATCCCGCGATCAGTCAAGGCGCGACAGCCGGGCGCCAATCGATCAGCTTCTCCCGCACCAGCTCATCGTGCGCGCCTCGACCGGCCAGGTCCCGGACAAATCCTGATTCTTTGATTCACACCCACCAGAAGGCTTGACTTCATTGTCCGACAAATTGATGTTAGCGCTATTAAAAAGTCCGAAATGGACCTGTTGCCGCAGACAATCCTCGGGGGAGGAATGATCAAGCTAGCTGACTGCCTGCCGGCGGACCGGGACGCTGCTGTCCTGATCGGCCGTCTTGCCTTGCCGGACGGACCGACACCGGTTCTCGTCCGCCACGGGCGCGTTCTTGATATCTCGCGATTTGCCGCCACGGTCTCGGAGGCCCTTGCCGATATCGACGCGCTTGATGCCGCCGATGGGCAGGATCTCGGATCAATCGAGGATCTTGGTCTGGCGGCTGATTTCGCCGAAGCCTCATCCGGGGTGCCCCGGCTTCTGGCCCCGGTCGATCTGCAATGCGTGAAGGCGTCCGGCGTCACATTTGCCATCTCCGCGATCGAGCGTGTGATCGAGGAACGGGCCCAGGGTCACGCCGACCGGGCGCGCGACATCCGCGAGGCGTTGCAGGCCCGGATCGGGGCCGATATTGCCTCGGTCAAGCCGGGATCCAAGTCCGCAGCCGAGCTGAAGGCGGCGCTGATCTCGGACGGTTTGTGGTCACAATATCTGGAAGTGGCGATTGGTCCGGACGCCGAGATTTTCACCAAATCCCCGGCTCTGTCAGCTGTTGGCTGGGGCGACAAGGTCGGGGTCCGGTCCGACTCGGACTGGAATAATCCGGAGCCCGAGATTGCCCTCGTCTGCGATGGTCGCGGGCGGCCGGTTGGTGCCACCTTGGGCAATGATGTCAATCTGCGCGATTTCGAGGGCCGTTCAGCCCTCTTGCTCGGCAAGGCCAAGGACAATAACGCGTCCTGTGCGCTGGGGCCTTTTATTCGATTGTTCGACGACGCGTTCGGTCTGGATGATGTGCGTCAGGCCGAGATCTCGCTCGAGATCGAGGGGCGGGACGGTTTCACGCTGAGCGGCCAGAGCTCGATGTCGCAGATCAGCCGTGATCCGCTCGAACTGGTTGGACAGGCCATTGGCAAGCATCACCAGTATCCCGATGGTTTCGCGCTCATGCTCGGCACCATGTTCGCGCCTGTCGCGGATCGAGATGCGCCGGGACAGGGCTTCACCCACAAGATCGGGGATCGCGTGACGGTCTCCACGCCGCGCCTAGGCGCGCTCGTCAATGAGGTCACGACCTGCGACCAGGCACCGGCCTGGACCCTCGGCATTGCCGGATTGATGCATAACCTGGCGGAGCGCGGCCTCTTGCGAGGTGCCCGATGAGCGCTGCAATCTATCCCTCGCTCAAGGGACGGCTTGTTGTCCTCACCGGCGGCGGGTCCGGCATTGGTGCTGCGCTGACCGAAGGTTTTTGCCGTCAGGGCGCGCAAGTCGTGTTTCTGGACATTTGTGATGATGCAGGCGAGGCATTGGCTGAGCGGCTTTCAAGCCTCGATCCGGCACCGGTCTATCGACATTGCGATCTGACCGATCTCGATGCGCTTCATGCGTGTTTCGACGAAATCGGTACGCGCTTTGGCGCGGTGGATGTGCTTATCAACAATGCCGCCAATGACGATCGTCACGTGATCGCCGATGTCACACCGGAATACTGGGATGACCGGATGGCGGTGAATCTGCGGCACAAGTATTTCGCCACGCGCGCCGTCGCGGCGGGTATGAAAGAAAAGGGGGCTGGGGTTGTCATCAATCTCGGCTCGATCTCCTGGCATCTCGCCCTGCCGGACTTGTCCGTCTACCAGACGGCCAAGGCGGCAATCGAGGGCATGACACGCGCCCTGGCGCGCGAGCTGGGACCGGATGGCATCCGCGTCGCCTGTATTGTGCCGGGCAATGTCAAAACGCCGCGCCAGGAAAAATGGTACACGCCGGAAGGCGAAGCCGAGATTGTCGCCGCCCAGTGCCTGAAACTGCGAGTGGAGCCCAAGGACATTCTGGCCATGGCCCTGTTCCTGGCGTCCGATGACGCCCGGGCCTGTACCGGACACGCGTATTTCGTCGATGCGGGCTGGAGATAAGACGCATCATCAAGAAGGGCCAAAGGCCCATATGGGGAGAGTTGGACAATGACAGAAACGGCAGATAGCGCCGGAAGCGCTTCGGTACCCGCCGAAGCGCCGAATATGGGCTATATCCTCGCCATCGCGATCGTTGCGACGATCGGGGGCTTCCTCTTTGGTTATGACAGTGGCGTGATCAACGGCACTGTTGATGGTCTCCAGACGGCTTTCAACTCGGAAGAGATCGGGACGGGCTGGAATGTCGCGTCGATGCTTCTGGGCTGTGCGGTCGGCGCGCTGATCGCCGGTCGGGCGGCTGACATTTTCGGGCGCCGTACCCTGCTTGTTGTCGCCGCTGTGTTCTTCATTGTTTCCGCCTTCGGCTCGGGGATTGCGGGTGGCTCGACAGAGTTCGTGATCTATCGCCTTCTGGGCGGTCTGGCCGTGGGTGCTGCCAGCGTCATGGCGCCGGCCTACATCTCCGAGATCGCGCCAGCGAGCATTCGCGGACGTCTCGCCACCATCCAGCAGATCGCCATCATTGCCGGTCTGTTCTTTTCCTTCCTGTCCAACTATCTGCTGGCCCAGACCGCGGGCGGTTCGACCGTGGAATTCTGGCTCGGTTTCGAGACATGGCGCTGGATGTTCTGGATGGAACTCCTGCCGGCCGTGATCTTCCTGATCGCGCTATTCTCCATCCCGGAGAGCCCCCGCTTCCTGGTTTTCAAGAAGAAAACCGAGCAAGCGACCGGTGTGTTGTCCAAATTGTTCGGGCCGGTATCGGCGAAGCGCAAGGTCGGGGAAATCGAGGCCTCGCTGGCTGATGACCACCAGCCCAGCTTGCGCGATCTGATCAGCCCGATCACCAAGAAGATCCGCCCGATCGTCTGGGTCGGCATAGGTCTGGCCAGCTTCCAGCAGCTGGTCGGCATTAACATCATTTTCTATTATGGCGCTGTGCTCTGGCAGGCGGCGGGTTTCACCGAGAGTGATGCGCTTTTGACCAATGTCCTGTCCGGGGCCTTGTCGATCGGTTCGGTGGTTGTTGCCCTGCTCGTCATCGACAAGCTCGGCCGCAAGCCGATGCTGATCATCGGTTCGATCGGCATGGCGATCACGCTCGGTCTTTGTGCTTTCGCTTTCTCGACCGGTGAGCTGATCGAAGGCTCGCTGAGCCTGTCGGACAATATGGCGTTGCTCGCCCTGGTCGCGGCCAATGTCTATGTGATGTTCTTCAACTTCTCCTGGGGCCCGGTCATGTGGGTCATGCTGGGTGAAATGTTCCCCAACCAGATCCGCGGATCCGGCCTGGCAGTTGCCGGCCTCTTCCAATGGGGAACAAACTTCCTGATTTCCATCACCTTCCTCTCCCTG
The DNA here is from genome assembly GCF_947259345.1 of uncultured Maricaulis sp. GTDB lineage: Bacteria > Pseudomonadota > Alphaproteobacteria > Caulobacterales > Maricaulaceae > Maricaulis. The sequence goes on from NZ_CAMYLS010000001.1 coordinate 69,832, forward strand.
CTCAGCTCGATCGGGCTGGCGGGCGCCTACGGCATCTATACCGTCTTCGCCGTCATCTCGATCTGGTTCGTGATCAAGATGGTTCGCGAAACTCGCGGTAAAGAGCTGGAGGATATGGAAGGCTAGACGTCACGATTGTCCCTGCAGACCCGGGTGGGGCGACCTGCCCGGGTCTCTTTTCCGAAACGTCCACGTGCACGATGACGCCATGAGCCAAGTTGAACTGATCTGGGACCTCAAGGCCGAACTGGGCGAAGGCCCGGTCTGGTCCGCGCGCGATCGCTGCGTCTGGTTTGTCGATATCAAGGGCCGCAAACTACATCGCTACGGCGTCGATGATGGCTCAAAGGCCAGCTGGGACACGCCGGACCAGAGCGGCTTTGCCCTGCCGGCCGAGGATGGCAGCCTGGTCTGCGGTGTTCGCGGCGGGCTCTATCGCTTCGATCCCGTTTCGGGCGAGTTCAACCTTCTCACGGCGGTCGAGATTGATCGTCCGCAGAACCGGCTCAATGACGGCTATGTCGCGCCGGACGGATCCCTCTGGTTCGGCTCCATGGACGACAGCGAGCGCGACAAGACCGGAGCTCTGTATCGCTGGACGCCGGACAGCGGCGTTGTGTTGAAAGGCGACGGCTACGGCGTCACCAATGGCCCGGTCCTCAGCCCTGACAGCACAACGCTCTATCATCACGACACGCTGGAGAAGACGGTCGAGGCCTTTGATCATGCCGACGGAAACATCTCCAATCGGCGTGTGTTTGCGGTCATGGATGAGGGCTATTGCGATGGCCCCTCCATGGATAGTGCGGGCGTCCTGACGATCGGTCTTTTCGGAGGTTGGGGCGTCGCCCGATACGCGCCGGACGGACGCAAGCTCGGTAAAATCGAATTCCCCGTATCCGCTGTCACAAAAGCTGCTTTCGGCGATGACGATCTGCGCACGCTGTATTGCACCACGGCCTGGCTGCACCAGACCCCCGATCAACGCGAGGGCCAGCCACTGGCCGGCGGATTGTTCAAAGTGCGGGTGGACACGCCCGGACAGCCCCAATCTCTGATCAAGCTGTGAGATTGAAGCTGGCGGCGGCTGGCTATGAGGCCGAGCTGGCGCCGGGTATCGGCGGCGCGGTTCTCGCCCTGCGATGGTGCGGACGCGATATACTCAGGCCGACGCCGGTGCCACCGTCATCTGTGGTCGCGACCGCGAACTTCCCGCTTATCCCTTATGCCAACCGGATTGCCGGCGGGCATTTCGACTGGGACGGAAAGACGATCGATTTGGCCATACTCGCGGACTTCGCACCGCATGCCTTGCACGGAAACGGGTGGCTGATGGGGTGGGACGTGCTCGGTCAGTCGGACACGTCCGCGGCTTTCGGCCTGACACGTTCAGCGGAGGACTGGCCCTCAAGCTGGCGTGGGGACCAATCCTTCGCGTTGACGGAGGCCGGGCTGACTCAGGTGTTGTCTGTCACCAATACCGGGGATCACCCGATGCCGGCGGGGCTGGGTTTCCATCCCTGTTTCCAGCTCGGTGGCGCGCCTAGCGTCGACTTTGATGCCGGGCAGGTCTGGTTGGTAGATGACACGCAGATCCCCGATCGGCTCTCAAAGCCCGAGGTCATCGCCTGTTTCAAGGGTGGGCGGTCAGTCCGGGACGCGGACCGGATTGACCATTGTTATGTTGGGTGGTCGGGCGTTGCGTTGATCAACACCCTGGCCGGGCGTGCCAGGCTTGAAGCGTCTGCCAATGCCCGACATCTGCACGTCTATACGCCGCCCGGGGGCGCGAATGTTTGTCTTGAACCGGTGACTCACCGTCCCGATGCCGTTCATGGTCAAGTGGGTGAAATGCCGGTTCTTGCGCCAGGCGAGACGGAGGTCCTGACCATCCGCATCGGCCTGGATGTGTCTGCGCGCCCGGGGTGACCCGCAGCCTCAGTGATTATCGCGCGGATTGCCGAAGGTCTCGATGATGCGGCGGTACTTCACGGCCGGTTCGAGCGCCGCGCCCGTCTCCAATTGTCCGATCGTGTCGCGCTGGAGTTCCTGCCAAGGCGTCTGGGACGCCGGGTAGGGATAGCCGCCACTCGCCTCCAGGGCCTCGCGGCGTGCCTGGATTTCCTCTTCCGGCACGAGCCAGTCCACCGTCGCTGCGTTGAGGTCGATCCGCAGTCGGTCGCCGGTCTTTATCAAGGCGATATTGCCGCCCGCCGCCGCTTCCGGGGAGGCGTGCAGGATCGAGGGCGATCCGGAGGTGCCGGACTGGCGTCCATCGCCTATGCATGGCAGCACGGTAATGCCTTGTTTGATCAGATAATTTGGCGGGCGCATGTTCACGACTTCTGCGGCACCGGGATGGCCGATCGGGCCGGATCCGCGCATCACCAATATGCCGTCATCGCCAATCGCCTCGGCCGGGTCATCAATGCGTTTGTGGTAGTCTTCCGGGCCGTCAAAGACATGCACCGTGCCTTCAAACGCATTCGGGTCATCAGGGTCCGACAGATAGCGCTCGCGGAAGGCCTTGGCGATGACGCTGGTTTTCATCAAGGCGCTGTCGAACAGGTTGCCGCTCAGAACGACAAAACCGGCATCCTTGAGCAAGGGTGCGTCGAAGGGCCAAATCACATCCGGCAAAATGATCTCGGCGCCACGGCAATTCTCACCGATTGTCTGGCCGTTCACCGTTTTCGCCGCCTCGCGAAGGAGGTTTTGCGCCATGAGCTGGGCTGCGACGGCGGGAACACCGCCAGCCTGATGGAAATCCTCGCCCAGATAGGCACCAGCCGGCTGCATGTTGACCATCAGCGGGATCTTGTGCCCGTGCTCTTGCCAGCGCTTGAGCGGCAGGTCGACCCCGGAATGACGGGCGAGCGCTGTCAGATGGACAGCGGCATTGGTTGAGCCGCCCAGCGCGGAATTGATGGCGATGGCGTTGAGAAAGGCATCCTCGGTGAGAATGTCGGATGGCTTGAGGTCCTCATGGACCATATCGACGATGCGTTTGCCGGTCTGATAGGAAATCTGGCCACGCTCGCGATAGGGCGCCGGGATGGCGGCCGAGCCGGGCAGGCTCATGCCGAGCGCCTCGGTCAGGCAATTCATGGTCGAAGCCGTGCCCATCGTATTGCAATAGCCGACTGAGGGTGCCGAAGTGGCCACCAGTTCGATGAAGCCCTCATAGTCCAGCTCGCCGCGCGCCATCATTTCGCGGGCCTGCCAGATGATGGACCCGGAACCGATTCGCTTGCCCTGGCGCCAGCCATTCAGCATCGGACCAACCGAAAGCGCGATCGCCGGGATGTCGACCGTTGCTGCCGCCATCAAGCAGGCCGGCGCAGTCTTGTCGCAGCCAACCGTCAGGACGACTCCGTCAAGCGGGTAGCCGTAGAGCAGTTCGACCAGTCCCATATAGGCGAGATTGCGATCAAGGCCGGCGGTCGGGCGCTTGCCGGTTTCCTGGATCGGGTGGACCGGGAATTCGAGTGCGATGCCGCCCGCTTCCCGTATGCCTTCGCGAACCCGCTTCGCCAATTCGATATGGTGGCGATTGCACGGTGCGATATCGGACCCGGTCTGTGCGATGCCAATGATCGGCTTGCCGGAGCGGAGCTCTTCCAGTGTCAGTCCATAGTTCAGGTAGCGCTCCAGATAGAGCGCTGTCATGTCCGGGTTTTCAGGATTGTCAAACCAGGCGCGTGATCGCAGGCGTTTCGTCATGAAAGATCTCTATGGTCGGTAATCCCCTGATGGAAGGGATGGATTACTCCGACAAATAGAGCGCATTTGGCGCGCTAGCAAGCCGCGTTGGTGAGGCGAGGCGTCCAAACTCCTGAAAATCCGAAGCAGAATCAGCGTGCGTTGTCGCCGGCATCGGCTTTCTGGCTGCGGCGAAGGGCGCGCGCGGTATCGCGAAGCGCGGCTCCGACAAGCTCCGCCATGGCGCTGCGGGCCGCTTCCGGGCCGCCAGCGGCGATTGCATCGAAGACGCGCCAATGATCTGGCATCGGGTCTCGCGGCAATTCGTCCTTGCGGGCCTTGTATACTGTCGTCCAGCGAACGCCGGCGCCGATTGTGCTCGCCAGGCTGCGCAGCGGCATGTTGCCGGACGCTTCCAGGACGGCATCATGGAAGGCCCGGTCTGCGCTCTGGCCCTCTTCGGTGTTGAGCGTATGCCGCTCCATATTCATCAAGGCTTGCCGCATGATGGTCAGGTGATGCGGTTCGCGTCTTTCCGCGGCCAGTGCCGCGGCGGCGGGCTCAATGATCATGCGCAGCTCGAACAGGCCGTCGATCAGGTCGGGATCGGGCTCAGTCGCGAAATACCAAGCGAGTACATCGGGATCGAGCAGATTCCAGCGTTGCGGCTGGGTGACGCGTGTGCCGGTTTTCGGGCGGCTCTCCACCAGCCCCTTGGCGGACAGGATGCGCACCGCTTCGCGATAGGCGCTGCGGGAGACTTTCAGCCGTTCAGAGAAGTTGATCTCGTTCGGCAGGATCTCGCCCGGGGCGTATTGACCCGAAACGATCGCGACGCCGAGATCATGGGCGATCGTACCATGAATTCGGGCCGGATTTCCTGTCCGCCGACGCGGCTTGTCCGATGTTTTGTCTGTCGGTGCCATGTCGAGATCCTTCACTCCTGCCGTGTACCGGATCGATTTCGCATCGCGAAACCGTCGGAAAATCACGGGTTTTGCCTGTACGGTCATACTTCCCGGGGCCTTAGGTGTCCATATGGCGTCATATACTCGGACAAATGCATTGACCTGCCCCCCTTGCCTCGTCTTACTATCGGGCAAACAGCAAGCGCCGGGTAAGTGAAGTCCGGCCTGTGACAGGGGAAGAGACCAATATGAGCGTCTTGACGCATGCCTATGAATTTGTCCGGCAGACCGGCCGGATGGCCTTGCCAGCCACCCTCTTGGCCGCGATGGCCGCGCAATCCGCCTGCGCCGCGCAGGCGCCAGACCGGCCGGGTCCGGATGCGATCTATCGCGATGCCAGCCAGCCGATCGAGGCCCGGGTCGAGGATCTGCTCTCGCGCATGACGCTCGAGGAGAAAGTCGCCCAGATGATCGGCATCTGGCAGAACAAGGCTGAAATCCAGACCCCGTCCGGCGACTTCTCGGCCGAGCGAGCCTCCGAGAACTATCCCAACGGCCTCGGTCAGATCTCCCGTCCCTATGACCGCCAGGGCGTCGAGCCCGGCACCCAGGCGGCCGGTGCCAATGCCGGGGCGCTCAATCGCGATGAGCGTGAGACCGTCGAATACATCAATGCCGCCCAGCGCTGGGCGATAGAAGAGACACGCCTTGGCATCCCGCTCCTCTTCCACGAAGAGGCGCTGCACGGCTATGTGGCGCCAAACGCAACCAGTTTCCCGCAATCCATTGGCCTCGCATCGACTTGGGATACCGAATTGCTCGAGGGTGTGTTCAACGTCGCTTCGCGCGAGATGCGCCTGCGCGGCGTCCACCTGACGCTGGCTCCGATCGTCGACATTGCCCGCGATCAGCGCTGGGGACGGATTGAGGAAACCTATGGCGAGGATCCTTATCTGGTTTCCGAGTTGGGCATCGCCGCCGTCCGTGGTTTCCAGGGTGATGACCTGCCGCTCGCGGAAGACCGCGTCTTCGTGACGCTCAAGCACATGACCGGACATGGTCAGCCCGAAAGCGGTATGAATATCGGTCCGGCCCAGATATCCGAACGGGAATTGCGGGAGAATTTCCTGCTGCCCTTCGAGCGCCTCGTTGAAGAGACGGAAGTCATGCAGATCATGGCCTCCTATAACGAGATTGATGGCGTTCCCAGCCATGCCAACCGTTGGCTCCTGACCGATGTTCTCCGTGATGAGTGGGGTTATGAGGGTCTGGTCGTCAGCGACTATTTCGCCATTCGCGAACTGATCAGCCGCCACCGCATGTATGACAATATCGAGGATGCGGCTGTCCGCGCCCTTGAAGCCGGTGTCGATGTCGAACTGCCCCATGGGGACGGCTTCCTCAGCCTGCCGGACATGGTGGCCGAAGGCCGGATCAGCGAAGAGCAGATCGACACGGTCGTCCGCCGCATCCTGCGCCTGAAATTCCTGACGGGCGTGTGGGAAAACCCTTATGCCGACGCCGACGCGGCGGTGGCCGGTACGGCCACGGACGATGCCATCGCCCTGGCCCGCACGGCGGCGCAACGCGCCATGGTGCTGTTGGAGAATCGCGACAACACCCTGCCGCTCGACCCGGAGGCTATCGGCACTTTGGCCGTGATCGGCACCCACGCGGTCGATACCCCGATCGGGGGCTATTCCGACCAGCCGCGTCATGTGGTCAGCATTCTGGAAGGTTTCCAGAATGCCGCCGATGACCGCTTTGACGTCGTCTATTCGGAAGGCGTGCGCCTGACCGAGAGCCGGCAATGGGCGGCTGACCAGGTCGATCTCGTCGATCCCGCGGTCAATGCCGAACTGATCGAGGCCGCCGTGGCGACGGCCCGCGAGGCCGATGTCATCCTGATGGTGCTCGGCGAGAACGAGCAGCTCAGCCGCGAAGCCTGGGCCGACAATCATCTGGGCGACCGCGCCGACCTGCAACTGGTCGGACAGCAGCTCGACCTGGCCCGCGAAATCTTCGCCCTTGGCAAGCCGACCATCGTCGTCCTGCTGAATGGCCGCCCGCTGGCCGTCAACTTCCTGTCCGAAAACGCCGATGCCTTGATCGAAGGTTGGTATCTGGGTCAGGAAACCGGCAATGGCGTCGCCGACGTCGTCCTGGGCGAGGTCAATCCGAGTGGCCATTTGCCGGTGACGATTGCCCGTTCAGTCGGCCAGCTTCCGGTCTTCTACAATCACAAACCGTCGGCCCGTCGCGGCTATCTCTTTGACGAGGAAGCCCCGCTCTACCCGTTCGGCTACGGCCTGTCCTACACCACATTCGACATGTCAGAGCCGCGCCTGGTCGAGGACATGATCTCGGCCGGTGAGAGTGCTTTCGTCGAGGTTGATGTGACCAATACCGGTGATCGTGCCGGTGACGACGTCGTCCAGCTCTATATCCGAGATGATCTCGCCATGGTGACACGGCCAGTCCTGCAATTGGCGGGTTTCCAGCGGGTCTCCCTCGATGCGGGTGAGAGCCAGACCCTGCGTTTTGAAGTCACAGAGCGTGCGATGTCACTATGGAATCTCGACATGGAACGTGTGGTCGAGCCCGGCACTTTCACCCTCTCGGTGGGCGCGGACTCGACCGATCTGCAATCGGTCACACTCACCGTGACCGAAGACTAAACCGACGTACCGACACGTAACCGAAAGGCGGCCCCATGCGCTGGACTTCAACCTGGCACATTCTTCCGGCCGTCCTTGCGGTCATCCTGGTCGCCTGTCAGCCGGAGGCTGACAGGCCAGAAATCTCCTCCGAGGCGGACGTCGGGACGGGTTGTGCGGGTGAGGCCACAATCTGTCCCGGTCGTCCTGCTGCTGACGGTTTTGCGCTTGTCGCCGACGGTCTGGCCGCGGCTATCATCACGGATCCCGACGACGCACCCGGCTTGTTGCGGGCGGCCGGTGATCTCGCCGAAGACCTGGCAGCCGTGTCCGGCCAACCCGTTGCGTCGGGTGTTGAAGTGGCGGCTGGTCGTGCCGTCATTGTCGGGACGCTTGGCGGCAACGGCCTCATTGATGCCCTGGTCGCTGAAGGGCGGCTCGATGTGTCCGGTGTTGACGGGGTGTGGGAAGCCTATCTTCACCAGGTCGTCGACAATCCGGCCCCGGGCATAGAGCGGGCGCTGGTCATCGCCGGCGCTGACATGCGCGGCACGATCTATGGTGTCTATGACGTCTCCCGCGCTGCCGGCGTCTCGCCTTGGCATTGGTGGGCGGATGTGCCGGTTGACCGCCACGACCAGCTCCAGGTCTCGGCTGGCCATCGGAGGGACGCACCCTCGGTGCGCTATCGCGGGATTTTCCTGAATGACGAAAACCCGGCGCTCTATGGCTGGGTCAATGAGACCTATGGCGGTTTCAACCATGATTTCTACGAGCAGGTCTTCGAGCTGATCCTGCGCCAGCGCGCCAATTATCTCTGGCCGGCCATGTGGGGGAAGGCCTTCTCCGACGATGATCCGCTCAACGCCCCGACCGCTGACATGTATGGCGTGGTGATCGGGACCTCCCACCATGAGCCGCTGATGCGGGCGCATGTCGAATGGGCCCGCTATGGCGAGGGGCCGTGGGACTTCGCCGCCAACCCCGAAACCTTGCGCGAATTCTGGCGCGAGGGTGTCGAGCGCATGGGCGAGCATGAGAGTCTGGTGACGATCGGCATGCGCGGTGATGGCGATGAGGCCATGACCGAGGGTACAGCCATCGCGCTTCTGGAAAGCGTGGTTGAGGCCCAGCGTGAGATCATCACCGAGGTAACCGGTCGTCCGGCGTCCGAAACACCCCAGGTCTGGGCGCTCTACAAGGAAGTTCAGGACTATTTCGACCAGGGCATGGATGTGCCCGACGATGTGACCCTGCTCTTTGCCGACGACAATTGGGGTAATATCCGCCGCCTGCCCGCCCGCGGCGCCGACCGCGAGGGCGGCTATGGCGTCTATTATCACTTCGACTATGTCGGCGATCCGCGGAACTATAAATGGCTCAACACGACCCAGATCGAACGGACCTGGGAGCAGATGAACCTGGCCTGGGAGCATGGCGCTCATGAGCTCTGGATCGTCAATGTCGGCGATCTCAAGCCGATGGAATTCCCGATCAGCTTCTTCCTCGACCAGGCCTGGGATCCCGAGGCCATGACGCTGGAGGCGATGTCCGGTTATACGCAGGACTGGGCCGCCGAACAGTTTGGCGAGGCGGAGGCGGGCGCGATTGCGGAACTCCTGACCCGCTACACCCAGTACAATGCCCGGCGCAAACCCGAGCTGATTGATGCCGAGACCTTCTCGCTGACCGGTTTTGATGAGGCGGATCGGGTCGAGGCGGACTGGCAAGCGCTCGCGGCCGAGGCCGATGCCGTCCGGGCCCGCTTGCCAGAGACTTATGACGATGCCTTCGTCCAGCTGGTCTGGTTCCCGATCCAGGCCAGCGCCAACCTCACTTCGCTCCACATCGAGACGGCGCGCAACCGTCTGTGGGCGGCGCAGGGCCGGGTCACGGCGAATGAGGCGGCAGACCGGGTCGCTGAATTGTTCGAGCGCGATGCCGAGCTGGAGCGGATTTATCACCAGGATGTGGCGGACGGGAAATGGAATCATTTCATGTCCCAGACCCATATCTCCTACACCTATTGGCAACAGCCGGAGGAAGATCTTCTGCCGGAAACCGTTCGCGTCGAGCCGCTTGATGGCGCCCATCTCGGGCTGGCCCTGTCGAGCGGCGGCGAGGCGCTTGTGTTCGAGCGCCATGGCCAGGCAGAGCGGCAGATCGAGCTGTTCGATCGCGGCCACAGTCCGGCTGTGGCGGAGCTTTCGGTGAGCGCGGACTGGATTATCCTGTCCCGCACTGAGGGCGGTGCCGGCGAGGTGGACGTCACGATCGACTGGACAGCGCTGGCACCGGGCGAGCATGCCGGTCAGATCATGGTCATCGGGTCTGGTGGCGCCTCCTACACGGTGCCGGTCATTGCCCGCCAGCGGGCGACCGATCCGGCGCCGGGGCACTTCGTCGAGGCCGATGGCCACGTCACGATCGAGGCTGCCGACCAGGCTGCGTCGGTCAATGCTGACGGTGTTGCCTGGGTGGAGATTCCCGAGATCGGCCGCAGCCGCTCCGGGATGAGCGTCCTGCCCGCCAACTCACCCTCCCACGCGCCGGGCGAGGGCCCCTATCTCGACTATCCGGTCTATCTCTGGTCCACGGGCGAGGTCGAGATCGATGTCACCCTGTCGCCGACGCTCGATTATCTCGACCGCGGTGGCATGCGTTATGGAATCCAGCTCGATAACGGCCCGATCGAGGTCGTCAATGTCCAGGGCGATGGCAGTCACGAGGCCTGGATGCGCAATGTCGCCGATAGTGTCACCGTGTTGACCACGCGCCATAACGTCGAGGCAGAGGGCGCACACACCATCCGGCTCTGGCTCATCGATCCCGGCCTGGTCTTCCAGCGGGTATCGCTGCGCACGCGCGACCTTCCCGACAGTTATCTGGGACCGCCCGCCAGCGCGCGCAGCGAGTAGACCCAAGCACCGATATCGCCACGGCGCTTGCGCCTGGCGGTTTGGGCAGGAGGAGGGTGCGGGATGCCGGCCGGAGCCGATAAGGCGCTGATTTAATGAGGGTAGCTTCGACAAGCATCCCGCACGCGGAGTTTTCCCGGGCTGTCTCCACCCCGATTCCAATGCGCCAGGTAGATGGGGTCGGTCGTTTAGTGCCCCGCGACCTGATCGCACGCCCTGCCGGAGCTTTGGATTGTCACATCCAACGCGCGGACAGGCTCCGCTCGCCTCCGGGCACAAGTGACTGAGCTCGCGCCTCCCGTCCCGAAAACCGAGGGCATTATGGCGCTGCGTGGAAGGGGGGCGGATAAGTTTTGTGAAAATTTCCGCTCCAAAACCGTCATCCCGGCGCAGGCCGGGACCCAGTGCGCGACGCAAGCTGTTGCCAGGCTTGGCAAAATCGCGCCTGCGAGACTGGGTCCTGACTTGCGCCGGGATGACGGTTTTTGGGTGCCAGGGCGGGGATAAGCGGAACTTGTCTCCGCCTTGCCGCTACCGCCGCCGCAAACCAAACCCATCTATCCCGGATGGCGCTGCGCACCTCCGGGATAGATGAAAAAGGGGTGGAGGCGAGGCGAAGCCCCATGCCGTCTGCGGCCTCACCACTCCGTCTTGCTCATCAAGGGCGCGGCGCCGGCGAGCGCGCGGGCGGCAAGCGCTAGTCAGGGTGGCTCGGCGTATAGGCGTGCGGGCCCATGGTGACGCCGACGAAACCGCCTGCGGTGCGGGTGGAGAGAATGGTCCCGTCGGCACCGCGCAGCAGGTTCTGCCAGCCGCCATCAGGCAGGCGATAATCAAAATCGTAGCGCGGCCCGCGGGCCGTGGCCCGGACCTCGATCATGGCGCCGTCGCCCAGATCGACCGGGGCTGTGGCGATAACGGTGCCGTCTGACGGAGTGTCGCGGCCGGCACGACGCCGTAGCTGGATGGCGAGCCCGTTCTCAGTCTGTTCGAGACCGATGAAAAACCAGTACTCGTCATTTTGAAGGACGGCGAGCCCGGCCCGCGCGCCAGTCGTGTCGGGGGTAAAGCTGAAGGCCAGCTCTGCCTGGCCGAACATGTGCTGCTGGCGTCGGCCGAAATAGGACGGGTTGGAAAAGTCACCCAGCCCGACCGGGCGCGGTTCAAGTTCCAGCGCTTCGCCGTCGAGCTGCCACCAGTTTTCGCGCGGATTGCGCATCATCATCCAGTCCGGCCCCATCTCGCTTGTGTCGAACTCGTCGACGACCGTGAAGGCCCCCGCCATCGGGGCGATGTCCGGATCGCCGGCTGGCAGGTCGGGGCGCGCGGTGGCATAGGGAATAGCCTCGCCCGGTGCTGTTATGCGTGGCCAGCCACCCTCCCAGCTCACCGGCATAAGGAAGGTCTCGCGACCGGTATTGTACTGGTCATCGCCATAGGGACGCACGGCGAGGAAGGTGGCCCACCAGTCACCGTCCGGTGTCTGCACGAGATCGGCATGGCCGGCCGAGGTGATCGGATTGGCGCGGTCGCGCGGCAGGTCACGCTGAGTGAGGACCGGATTGTTTTCGTACGCGGTGTAGGGACCCATCGGCGCGTCACCGACCAGCACGACCTGGGAATGATTCTCCGCCGTGCCGCCCTCGGCCGCCATCAGGTAATAGCGTCCGTCAACCTTGTAGATGTGCGGGCCTTCGATCCAGATCGGCTGTTCGGAAAAGTCGACGCCGCCATCGATCAGCACAATGCGCTCGCCAAACGTCTCCAGCGTTTCGAGATTGAATTCCTGGATCCAGACAGCCCGATGGCCTTCATATTCCGGTTCGCGATCCGGCGGACCGTTATTGAGGATATAGGCGCGGCCGTCATCGTCCACAAAGAGCGACGGGTCGATGGCGCCGACGAGATCGGGCAGCCAGACCGGGTCCGACCAGGGTCCGGCCGGGTCGGTGGCCGTGATCAGGAAATTGTCGCCGCAATCGACGCAGGTATTGAGGATGTAAAAGAGCCCGTCATGATATTCGATGGCTGGGGCGAACAGGCCGCGCGACAGGCCGAGCGTGCCGAAATCCATCTGGTCGGGCCGGTCGATCGCATTGCCGATCTGCTCCCAGTGGACGAGGTCGCTGGAGCGGAACACCGGCAGGCCGGGAAAATAGGCAAAGGTCGAGGTGACGAGAAAATATTCTTCACCCGCCCGCGTATTGGACGGGTCCGGATAAAAGCCTCCGAGCACCGGATTGAGGTAGGTTTCTGAATCCTGCGGGACGCCCTCATGGACCGGGTCGCCACCGGAATAGGTGAAATGCTCGAAACGGGCGGGGGTAATGCCGCCGGTCGGGGTCTCGCGCGTGTCGGCAGAGCAGGCAGCGAGTATGGCCAGGCTGACGCCCAGCAGGAGATGGCGGGTCATCACATTGGCTCCGTTTCGGCGGCGCAATTGCCGGCAATGAACTGGGCATGGTTCGGCATGTGATCCGACGAGGCCTGCATGGCCTGGCGGATCTGGGCCAGACGGCGTCGGGTCTCGTCCTCGGACAGACATTCTGCGACCGGATCAAAAGATCGCGGCTTCAGGCCCTGGCCGATCATCACGGCGAACCAGCTGGTGTCGTTGAACAGCTCGTCATTTTCCCGGAAGACCCGGCCATAGCCCTCGAAAATGCGGTATTTCTCGGCCAGACCCGGTGGGACTTGCATGGTCCGGCAATGATCCCAGAACGGCGTGTCATCCCGTGTCGTGGCGTTGTAGTGCAGGATGATGAAGTCGCGCACGCGCTCGAATTCGTCCTTGGTCCGGGCATTGAAGCGGTCAATATCGGCCTGCTCGAAGCTTTTGCGCGGGAACATCTGGAGAAGTTTGGCGATGCCGCTCTGGATCAAGTGGATCGAAGTCGATTCAAGCGGCTCCAGGAAGCCGGACGACAGACCAAGTGCCACGCAATTCTTGACCCAGGCCTTTTTGCGCCGACCCGTTACGAAGCGAAGCAGTTTTGGGTCGGCCAGCGGTTTGCCATCCAGATTGGCGAGGAGGGTTGCGGCGGCTTCGTCCTCGGAGATGTGGTTGGACGAGAAGACATAGCCATTGCCGGTGCGGTGCTGCAGCGGTATGCGCCACTGCCAGCCGGCCTCGCGCGCGGTGGCGCGGGTATAGGGCGTGATGTCGCCGACGCCTTCGCATGGAACGGCGAGCGCCCGGTCACAGGGCAGCCAGTCCGTCCAGTCCTCATATCCTGCCTTAAGCGTCTGTTCGATCAGGAGGCCGCGAAACCCCGAGCAGTCGATGAAGAGATCGCCCTCGATTCGGTCTCCATTCTCCAGCTCCACGGATTGAATGAAGCCGTCTTCGGCGCGCTGGTGCACTTGTGTGACCTTGCCTTCCACGCGCTTGACCCCTCGCTCTTCAGCAAAGCCGCGCAGGAATTTCGAGTAGAGATGGGCGTCAAAATGGAAGGCATAGGCTATCTGGCCCAGCGGTGAGGTCCCGGCATTGGCGATCGGGCGCATGAATTTCCCGTTCTCGCCGGCGACGGATTGCAGGGAATAATCGGTAATGGGGTGAGGCTCACCGAGCTGGTTCATGCGTAGCCAGAACGCATGGAAGGAGACGCCTTCCATGTTGACCCCAAACGGGCCGAAGGGGTGGAAATAGCGCTCGCCCTTGCGGCCCCAATCGACGAACTGAATCCCCAGTTTGAAGCTGCCCTTCGTGTCTCGCATAAAGCGATCCTCGTCGAGACCGAGCATGGTGTTGAAGATCTTGATCTGCGGGATGGTCGCTTCCCCGACACCGACTATGCCGATGGCGTCACTTTCAACCAGCGTGATGTTGCCATAGTCCGGGCCCAGGACCTTCCCGAGGGCTGCGGCGGTCATCCAGCCGGCGGTCCCGCCACCCACGATGACGGTCTTGCGGATACGTTGATCACTCATGTCTGTCCTCATGCGGGCGCGGCCGGCTCAGCGGCACGGCAATGGCGGTCGATGAATTCCTGGTGCTTGGGCATGCTGGCGGCGGCGCCCGCGACGGCGCGGCGCATCTGGTCGAATGCCTCGATGATGCGGTCGTCCGGGGCAGCGTCGACCAACGGGTCATAGCCTTCCGGCATGACATTCTGGCCCAGGAGGACAGCGTGCCAGCTCGCTTCCGCGAACAGCTCGTCCTCATATCGGAAGAGACGGCCCTTATGCCTGAAGAGCTCGAGCTTGTGTTGTAGCGTCTCGGGAATGTCCATGTTGCGGCAATGATCCCAAAGCGGCAGTCCGAAACGTTCATTGGCGTGGTAATGCAAAACAATGAAGTCGCGGATGTGCCGGTAGAGATACTCGGCCTGCCGATTGTATTCGGCGATGCCTGCGGGGTCGAAACTCTTGTCCGGGAAGAGCGCCATCAGTCGCGAAATTCCGGCCTGGGTGATGTGGATGGATGTGGATTCCAGCGGTTCTAGAAAGCCTGAGGCCAGACCGATCGCGACGCAATTCTTCACCCAAGCCTGTTTGCGTCGGCCGGTGGTGAAGCGAATGGGTTTGGGGTCGTTGAGCGGTTCGCCATCAAGATTATTCAGCAAGGTTCGGGTCGCCTCGTCCTCGGAGAGGTGGTCGGCTGAGTAAACCAGACCTGATCCGATCCTGTGCTGGAGGGGGATCCGCCATTGCCAGCCGGCATCGCGAGCGGTCGAGCGGGTGAAGGGTGTGAGTTCACCCGCGCTGGCCGATGACACGGCGATGGCCCTGTTGCAGGGCAACCAGTGAGTCCAGTCCTCGAAGCCGGCTTTCAGGGTTTGCTCAATCAGCAGGCCTCGGAAACCGGAGCAGTCAACAAAGAGGTCACCGCTGATTTGCGCGCCCGATTCCATTTGCACGGACTCGATGAAGCCGTCTTCGCCTCGTTGGTGGACATCGACGACCTTGCCTTCGACCCGCTTGACGCCGCGCGCCTCGCTATAGCCTCTCAGGTGACGGGCGTAGAGCGAGGCATCGAAATGATAGGCCCAGTGCAGGCTGGAGACGGGCGTTTGATGCTCACGCGGAACTGGCCCGAACCGGTTTTGCCGTGCCGCGACATCACATAGATTATAGTCGCCGAAGGGGGCGGCATGACCGAGTTGCCGACATTTCAGCCAGTACTGGTGGAATTTTACCGCATTCATATCGGCGCCATAGGCTCCGAAAGGGTGCAGGTAGGTATGACCGGGTCGAGTCCAGTCGACGAATTCGATTGCCGTCTTGATGGTGCCCTGGGTGGCGCGCAGGAAATCCCGCTCGTCGAGACCGAGCAGCTCATTGAAGTGGCGGATCGGCGGGATGGTGGCTTCGCCGACGCCGACAATCCCGATCGCCTCGGATTCAATCAGGGTGATCTTCGTGCGGCCATTGCCCACCAACCGAGACAAGGCAGCCGCGGTCATCCAGCCGGCTGATCCACCACCAACGATAACAACGTGGTCGAGCGTGTTCGGATTGATCATGCGGGACGGGCTCCGGCCTGGAGGCGCTTGAGGGCGCCGCGGTGATCGGGCAGGGATCGGGCGGTCTGATCGGCCATTTGGCGGACCTGGTTGATCCGGGCGGCCAAGGCGGCAGCATCGATGGTGTCAGCCAATGGGTCGTGCTGTCGTGGCCGGATGCCGAGCCCGAGCCAGGCTGCGACCCAAGTGGTGTCGCCGAACAGGTCGTGTTCGCGGTCCGCCACACGTCCGCGCGCCTCGAAAAGCGCGCGAGCATGGCGAAGCTCATCGGATTGCGGGGCAGAGCGTGCCGCCACCCACGCAGGTTCGGGGCGGGTTTGGCAGGACCCGACGAGGCGCGCAAGATCTCGCGCGGCAGCGCACTCCTGCGCAAACTTCTTATTGTGAGACCCGGCTTCAGCCAGCATCGCATCGTCGGACGGAAGCAAGCCGGGAAGCCGTTCGAGCGTCCGAGCCAGCAATGCGAATTCGGCGTCTGAAATCGGATCGGGCTGACACGCTGCCGCGCCGATGGCGAGGCAATTGCCGGTCCAGGGCTTCAGGTGCCGACCGAGTTCCAGACGGGTCCAGGATGTGTCGTCGCAGTCGGTCGTGTCGACGTTTGAGAACTGGCGCGTGATTGTTCTGTCCGGCAAAGGGATCTGCATCGACCAGCCGGTCGGTGTGGCGGCAATACCGGTGGCTGGCGGCAGGAGTGCCGCTGCGGGCTCGGTTCGGGTCTGTTCAAGCCGGAAGGGTGTGTCGCCACCCCAGTCCTCTTTCTCCATGCCGAGCGATGTGGCGAGGCGAGCGTCCGGGCCAGTCGCGTCGATATAGAGGTCTGCCTCATGTCGGACACCGCCATCATCGACCAGCGCGGCGATCCGGCCTTTCTCGATCTTGATCTCGGCGACGCGCCCGGTACGACTTTCAACCCCGCGCGCGAGGGCGGTATCGCGAAGTCGCCTGACATAAGCCGCGCAATCCAGGTGAAAACCGAAATCCAGCGTGGACAGGAATTGGCGCGGATCACGGCTGGGTGGCGCGAAGCGACCCAGTTCAATCGCGGCGCCGGCCAGTGAGTGGGCGGCGTAGTCGGCAAGGCCCGATCCGAGAGCCGCCAATTGGTGATGGAACTGGATGGCCCCCCAGCGGGCGCCGACCTCTCCGTGTGGCAGGATGAAGCTTTCCGCATCGGCCACAAAGCCTGTGAATGCCCGGCCCAGGCGCGCACTGGCCCCACAGCTGATCAGGATCTCCAGATCGTCCAGGCCTATGCGGGCATGCAATCGCCGCAGATTCGGCGACGCGGACAGCGCCGGCACGCAGGTCGGGCCTTCATCCTTGAGAACCGCAATACGTATGTCGGGTCGGGCGGCAAGAGCTGCGCGCAACGCCAAGGCGGTGAGCCAGCCATCCGGGCCACCGCCGACGATCAGGATGGACGTGAGAGATGTGGTCCGTGCCATCTTGGTTCTATCCCGCTGCCGCGGCGGCAGCCCGCGGCAGCGCATCGGCATGTTGCGGCATCAGGTCTGAGAGCCGGTCGAGCTCGTGGGCGAATGCGCGCATTTCACCCTTTGGGCGTCCCGGCCGCGGATCGAGACGACGAGGATGAATGTGCTGACCCAGATAGACGGCCTGCCAGCTCGGCTTCAGGAAGACGCCCTGTTCATAGTCTTCGATCAGGCCGCGCTCGCGAAAGGCTTCCATCTTCTCGGCCAGGCTGTCCGGGACCGACATGGTCTGACAGTATTGCCAGAAGGGTGTGTCGTCCCGTTCTGTGGCTTTGTAGTGAAGGATAAGGAAATCCCGGATTCGGGTGTATTCGCGATCCATGATGCGGTTGAACTCCTCCGTCTCCACCGGGTTCCATTCCCCGGTTGGAAAGAGATCCAGCAAATGCCCGATTGCGGACTGGATGAGGTGGATTGACGTCGATTCCAGCGGCTCGAGGAAACCGGACGACAGGCCGATGGCGACGCAATTGGCGTTCCATTGCCGTTTCCGTTTGCCCGCCACAAAGCGCAGCCGATTGGGCTCGCCCAGTGGTTCGCCTTCCAATTGCTCGCGCAACAGGGTCTCTGCTGCGTCATCATCCATGAACCGGCTCGCATAGACGTGGCCATTGCCAACGCGGTGCTGCAAGGGAATGCGCCATGCCCAGCCGGCGGCGAGCGCGGTGGCGCGTGTAAAGGGCGGCAAATCACCCGTCGAGCTCGACGGCATGGCGATGGCGCGATCGCAGGGCAGCCAATGGGACCAGTCTTCATAGCCGCTGGACAAGGCGCCCTCGGTGATCAGCCCGCGAAAGCCTGAACAGTCGATAAAAAAGTCGGCGTCGCGGTGTTGGCCGTCCTCGAGCGAGACCGAGCGAACGCGCCCGCTTTCACCGTCGAGCTGAACATTGTTTATCCGCCCTTCGGTACGGACCACGCCGCGCGCCTCCGCGTACGCCCGAAGGTAGCGAGCATAGAGGCCGGCATCGAACTGGAAGGCATAGGCATAGGTTGAGGCAAGATCGCGCGGGTCTGCGGCCGGTGCGCGAAAGCGATGCTTGCGGGCCATCCGGATGGCCAGCGAATAGGTGTCGAGCGGGCCGAGCGCGGCTTCGCCGCCGCCAGCCTGCCACTGGTGATGAAAATCGACCGGGTCACCCGGAACGCCAAAGGCCCCGAATGGGTGCATATAGCGGTCGCCGATGCGGCCCCAGTCGCGAAACTCGATGGCCAATTTGTAAGTCGCCTTGGTCCGCGCCATGAAATCGGCCTCGTCAATGCCGAGGCTCGCATTGAAGTAGCGTATATGGGGTATGGTCGACTCGCCGACGCCAACCGTGCCAATCGCCTCGGATTCAATCAATTCGACTTGAATCTGTTGGTTGGGGAAACGGTTGGAGAGGGCAGCTGCGGTCATCCAGCCAGCCGTCCCCCCCCCAATAATCAACACGCGATTGACTCTATTGTCTGACATTGTAACCCGGCCTCCCCGCCGATCTCCTCTGAAGCTTATCGGAGCAGATCAATCAGCGTCAACGCTCCAACCGCGTGAAATAGCAAGCAGGAATAGGGCCGTATTCATGAATTGACAACGTGGACAATTACGCTAGCGTTGCATTCGAGGAACAGGTCGGAACAAGCTTTCAATCAGTTGGCAGACGGAGGTTGCCTTGATCCGGATCTTGGATTACCGATTTCAATAATCAGACATTTGCAATATGCAAAATTAGTAGCGCTAACAAAAGCGCGTCAAAGGGGAGGAAGTCTGATGGAAAAATCACCGACGGTACCCGTGTACCTTGCGGGTCGTGGTCGCTGTCGCGGCTGGAAGACGGGCGTATCTGCTTTCGCCCTGACTGCGCTGCTTGCCGTGTCACCGACTTATGGCCAGGACGACGATACGCCGGACGATGCAGAGGAAAGTTCGTCGACGGATGTTATCCAGGTCACCGGATTCCGGTCCAGTCTGCAAACATCGCAAACGATCAAGCGCGACAGTGAAGTCGTGGTTGACTCGATTACAGCTGACGACATTGGCGCCCTGCCGGATCGCTCCGTCACCGAGGCGCTGCAGCGCGTGCCGGGGGTCTCGATTGACCGCTTCCGCGCGGGTGTCGATCCGGATCACTTCTCGATCGAAGGGTCGGGCGTTGTTGTGCGTGGTTTGACCTGGGTTCGCTCTGAACTCAACGGACGTGATACCTTCTCGGCCAATAACGGCCGCATCCTCAGCTTCTCCGACGTTCCGTCCGAACTCATGGGCGGCGTCGACGTGTTCAAGAGTCCGTCCGCGGACATGATCGAGGGCGGAATTTCCGGCACGATCAACCTGCGCACTCGCCGTCCCTTCGATGGGGCGCCGACCATCTCCGGCTCGATCGAGTCGAGCTACGGAGATTTCGCGGAGGAGTCGGCGCCGACCTATTCCGTGATGGGGTCAAATCGCTGGGATACCGGCACGAGCGGTGAGTTCGGTCTGCTGATCAACTATGTGAACTCCGAACTGATTTCCCGTTCTGACGGGCAACAGATTTCGAACTACGCCGAACGCACTCTCTATGACAACGGCGATGTCGTGGATCCGGGGGCCGGCACGCCGGTCGGCACGGTCTACTTCCCGCGCGGTGCGGCCTTCCGCTCTCAGATTTTCGAGCGTCAACGCGAAGGTCTCGGTGCGGCGGCCCAGTGGCGTTCGGAAGATCGCACGATGGAGGCCACGCTCCAGTACCTGCGCTCCGACTCGCAACAGGCCTGGACCGAGCATGCGATGGAAATCGCGACCGACAATGTCGCGTCGTCCGGCGATTCTCGTGCTGTGGCCGGGACGCAATTGACCTTCGGCCCGACCGGCCTGTTCACCTCGGGCGCGATCACGTCCGATGACAATGGTTGGCGGGCTGACCAAAACGGTGCCGACGCCCGCTCTCCTATCGGTGGTCTGCAGTCGAACAATATCCGTCGTGATGTGATGCAGAACTATCTGACCGAGGATATAGGCTTCAATTTCAAGTGGGCGCCGAATGAAAGCTGGTCTTTCAACTTCGACTTCCAGCGCGTCGAGTCCGAGGTCGATGTCATCGATATCGGTCTTTGGACCTCGACCTATCAGAACGCGGTCATTCAGATGAATGGTGACGACATCCCGTCCGTCACCTTCACCCCGCCCGGTCCTGACGGCACGCCGTGTGCCGGAGACCCGGGTACGGCAAACTGTCCGGGCTATTTCCGTCCGCCGCATGACAGTTTTTCGGACCCGTTCAATTCATTCCCCCGCGCCGCGATGGACCATCTCGAGCAAAGCGAAGGGACGCTCGATTCTTTCCGCGCCGACGGTGAGTATCACTTCAACAATCCCGATCGCTGGGCAGAATCCATCCGTTTTGGCTATCGGCATGCAAACCGCGACCAGATCACACGCTTCTCGACCTATAACTGGGGCGTGATCTCCGAGCAGTGGGGCAATGGTGGCCCTGTCTGGCTCGACGGCAATGTCGCTGGCGTTGGCAATCTTGCGGACAACTTCTCGACCTTTGCCTTCGACAACTTCATGCGTGGTGATGTGCCCGTACCGACCGGCGACCAGCCGCGACTGTTCTGGGGCGAGAACATTATCGACAACTACGCGAACATGGAGAATTTCGCCTCGACCGTCGGCACCTCATGGCGCCCCACGACGACGTGCGAAAACTGGGAACCGCTTGCCGCGCGTTGCGGCCAGATGGAGCCGGGTACGCCCTTCCTTCTGCAGGAAGTTAATCCGATCCAGGAGACCTCCGACGCTCTCTATGCGATGTTCCGCTTCGATCAGGATCTGGATAGCGGCACGCAGGTCTCCGGCAATTTTGGCCTGCGCTGGGTCAGCATGACTCGCGACACGCAGGGCTATCATTCCTTCACGGATGTGAACTTCAACACCGATGCGGAATGTGCGGCAATTCCGGCCGGTCAGACGCCGCCGAACTTCTGTCTGCTCAGTCAGGCCGAGCGGGACGCTGCCCGTAGTTTTGCGGACGGCTCGATCACGCCGAACGCGACCAGTCACGAAATGGAATACTATCTTCCGAGCTTCAACGTCGTGGCCCGGATGGAGAATGGTTGGCAGTTCCGCTTCGGCGCGTCCAAGACCATCACCATGCCGGATGTGGGCCTGACGAGGAACTACTACAACATCACCCTGCAAGGTCCGGAATTTGGTCAGAACAACGAATTCCTCGGCCCGCGCATTAGCTCGACCGTTGGCAATCCCTATCTTGACCCGATCGAGTCGATGAATTTCGACGCATCGGCCGAGTGGTATTTCGCCGATGTCGGCTCGCTGACCGTCGCGCTCTTCTACAAGCAGCTCGACAATGTCATCACGAACGGCACCGACCGTCTGTCCTTCACCAATAACGGAGCGACTTTCGACGGGATCGTGACCACGCCGTCGAATTCCCCGGAACAGGGTACGGTCAAGGGCTTCGAGCTCGCCTACCAGCAGACCTATGACTTCCTGCCGGGCCCGTTGTCGAACCTGGGCATGAACGCAAGCTACACCTATGTCGACAGTGAAGGGGTGGTTCAGTCCACGCTCTCCGCGACCGACCCGGATGTGGCGGCCGGCCGGGTGGCGAATATCGACACCAGCCTGCTTCCGCTTCAGGGCCTGTCCGAACACACATTCAACGTGTCCGGCTTCTATGAATCGGATCGACTGGCGTTGCGCCTTGCCTACGCTTGGCGTTCCGACTTCGTGGTGACCGTTCGTGATGTGATCGTGCCGTTCGCACCGATCGTGCAGGAGAGTGGTGGTCAGCTCGATGGCTCCGCCTTCTTCTCGATCAATGACAATATCCGTGTCGGGGTGCAGGGTGTGAACCTGCTCAACCAGGTCACACGCACCAGCCAGGTCCTGAATGACGACCTGCTGACCGCGCCGCGCTCCTGGTTCATGAATGACCGTCGGGTCACCTTCATCCTGCGGGCAACCTACTAGGTTGGCCCAATAATTGGGGGGCGCAGGAACGGTTCGCCGTCCCTGCGCCCCTTTTTTCTTGCGTGAATGACAAACCCGGAGGGGTCCATGGTCAAAGCCATCAATCGACGTGAGGCACTTCTTCTCGCTGCCGGCGGTTTGGCCGCCTGTTCCGCTCCGAACGTCCTGGCAGACGAGTCGCGGTCCCTTCATAGACTGGCCCAGGCCAAGGGCATGCGCTTCGGGACTGCGGTCGGCATGGGGCAGGCGGGGACCTTGACGGGTGCATTCGGCGATCCGGACTATCGCGCTCTTATCGAGCGTGAATGCGGCATCTTGGTCCATGAGAATGCCCTTAAATGGTATGTACTTCGCCCTGACGCCGACACCTATTTCTATGACCCGGCCGACCGGCTGGTGGATTTTGCCAGCGAGCAAAACATGGCGGTGCGCGGCCATACCCTGCTCTGGAACCGGGAAGAATACTCGCCAGCCTGGGTCAATAATTACAACTTCGGGAGCCGTCCGGGGGCGGAGGCGGAACGCCTCGTGGTCGACCATGTTCGCGCGATTGTTGCGCGCTATCGTGGCCGGATCACCTCCTGGGATGTGATCAATGAAACCATTGATCCGTCGACCGGACGCCTGCGCGAAACCTCGCTGACACGCCACCTCGGAGAAAACATCATAGACATCGCCTACCACGCGACCCGTGAGGCCGATCCGGACGGCGAGATTGTCTATAATGATTATATGAGCTGGGAAGCCGGCCATGAAACCCATCAGGAAGGCGTACTGCGTCTTCTCGAAGGCATGGTTGAGCGCGGCGTCCCGATCGACGCGCTTGGCGTGCAGAGCCATATCGGTTCGGGCAATTACGATACGTCCGTCGGTTTCGACACAGCCCGCGACGACCATTGGCGGGGCTTTCTGGATCAGGTTACCGGCCTCGGCCTAGACCTTGCCATCACCGAGTTCGACGTCCACGACAAGAATCTGCCCTATGACATCGAGAGCCGGGATCAGGCAGTAGCCGAACTGGCGCGCCGCTATCTCGATCTGATGTTCAGCTACCCCCAGACACGGGATGTCCTCGTCTGGGGGCTCTCGGATCGCTATTCCTGGCTTCAGAATGTCTGGCCGCGGAGCGATGGTGCGGCCAAGCGGCCGACGCCTTATGATGCCGATTTCCGGGCGAAACCGTTGCGCGCTGCAATTGCGGCAGCGTTCGAGGCTGCGGCGCCTCGCGGTTGATACGGGGTAATTTCCGGCGCGTTCGGAGGCAAAACCGAACCAGCAGGTGCAATCCGCGCGCTCTTTGACGGCTGACGCCTATTTCAATCCTTGCCTTTGCACCGGCGCAAGCCATCTATGCGAGCAGGAGATTGCCATGCGCCGCGCCAGTTTTTTGATCCTGATTCTTGTTGCCTTCGTGGCAATGACCGCCATCGTCGCCTTTCGGACCCTGATGCCGTCAGGCGAAGCCGAGATGGGGCGCGGGTCTCGCGTCCTGCCGGTGGCCGTCGCGACCGTGCCCAGTGTCGAGTTTGCCGATGTGGTGGAAGCGCTCGGAACCGCGCGTGCCAATGAGACGGTGACCATAACGGCCCGCGTCACCGATACGATCTCGCGTATCAATTTCGAATCCGGCCAGCGGGTCGATGCCGGAACGATCCTGGTCGAGCTCACCGATACAGAAGAGGCGGCCGGGCTCACCGAAGCGCGGACGACGCTGCGTGAAGCACGGCGTGATCTTGATCGGACGAATGATCTGATTGCCCGCGCGGTGGTGCCCCAATCGCGCCTGGACGAGGCAACGGCAGCCGTCGAGCGCGCGGCCGCCCGCGTTGCCTCCATCGAGGCCCAGCTGGCTGACCGTATTGTGCGGGCGCCTTTCGCCGGGATTGTGGGGCTCCGTGAAGTCAGCCTCGGCGGTCTGGTCCGGCCCGGTGACACGATTGCCCGCCTCGATGATACCAGCCGGATCAAGCTCGATTTCACCGTGCCCGAGCGCTTTCTGGCCGTGGTGGCCCCCGGCATGGAGATTGCTGCGCAAACCTCAGCCTACCCGGGTGAGGTCTTCTCCGGCGAAATCGCCCAGATCGACAGCCGTATTGATCCGGTAACCCGTAGTGTGATCATTCGCGCTGAAATCGAGAATCTTGATGGGCGACTCCTGCCCGGCCAGCTCATGACCGTGGAGGTCCGCCGCGATATTCGCGATCGTCCCGCTGTGCCCGGTGCGGCCCTGACCCGTTATCTGGATCAGACCTATGTCTATGTCGTCGAAAGCAGTGACGGCGAGACGGTGGTTCGCCAACGGACGATCACCCTCGGCCGCCGCTCCGGCACCATGGTCGAGGTGCTGTCAGGGCTTGAGACGGGCGAGCAGATTATCGCGGAGGGCGTGCATCGCGTCCGTGATGGCGCTGCCGTCACGATCACGCGAGAGATGCAGCTGGGTGCCAATGGCGCAATGACCGGCATCGCTGTTTCAGGGAGCAGCGCAGCACAATGACACTTTCCGATATCGCGGTCCGGCGTCCCGTTCTGGCTTTTGTTTTTTGTGCCCTGATTGTCGTCTTCGGCGTGCTGGGCCTGCGTGGCTTGCCGCTGCGCGAATTGCCGGATGTCGATCGTCCCGTTGTGTCGGTTTCCGCGAACTATCCCGGCGCCAACGCCGAAGTGGTCGAGAACCGCGTCACCCAGCTGATCGAAGACCAGCTGTCCGGCATTGATGGTGTCGAGACGATCACCTCGTCCTCGCGCGACAGCTCTTCGCGGGTCACAATCACCTTCTCGCTGGATCGCAATATCGAAGCCGCGGCCAATGATGTCCGGGACTCGGTATCGCGCATTATCGACCGACTTCCCCAAGACGTCGAACAGGTCGAGGTGCGCAAGCAGGATAGCGATGCACGCCCCTTCATCTGGTATAATCTGCTCTCCGACCGGATGACATCCGAGGAGTTGTCGGACTACGCCGAACGGACCTTGCTCGACCGCTTCTCGGTGATTGATGGCGTCGCCCAGGTGCGTATCGGCGGTCAGCGTCGCTACTCGATGCGTATCTGGCTCGACCCCCAGGCCATGGCGGCGCGCGGGGTGACGGTCGCGGATATCGACGGCGCGCTGCGAACCCAGAATGTCGAGGTCCCGGGCGGGTCGGTCGAAACGCCGGACACCCAGATTGTTGTGCGCGTCGAGCGCCTCTTCGCTGACCCGGACTCTTTCGCCCGCCTCCCCATTGCCCGTACAGGCGAGGGGCATGTTGTGCGGCTGGCCGAGGTCGCAGACGTGGAGTTGGCGGCCGAAGAGCCGCGCACACTGTTCCGCGGCAATGGGCAGAACATGATCGGACTGGGCTTTGTGCGCCAGAGCCAGGCCAATTCGGTTGAAGTGGCTGATCTGATTGCGGCTGAGGCTGACCGCATCCGGCTCAACTTGCCTGAAGGCATGGAGATGATCTCCGCCTCGGACGATACGGTCTTTATCGAGGAGTCGATCAAGGAGGTCTGGCGCACCCTGGCGATCGCCGCGACCCTTGTGGTGCTCGTGATCTATCTCTTTCTCGGCAGCTTCCGCGCCGCCATCATCCCCGCTGCGGTGGTCCCGGTCTGTCTGATCGGTGTGTTTGCGGTCCTTTCGGTCGCGGGTTTCTCGATCAATATCCTGACTTTGCTGGCTCTGGTCCTGGCGATCGGCCTTGTCGTCGACGACTCCATCGTGGTGCTGGAAAACATCCAGCGCCGGGTCGATATGGGCGAACCGCCGGCATTGGCGTCGCTTCGCGGCGGGCGACAGGTTTTCTTCGCGGTGATTGCCACAACCGCGGTTCTTGTTGCGGTCTTCGTGCCGCTTGTCTTTCTGCCGGGCTTCATCGGCCGCATCTTTACCGAGCTGGCCCTGACCATTGCCGGTGCGGTCGTGCTGTCCAGCTTCGTCGCGCTGACGCTCTCGCCGATGATGGCGTCCAAGCTCTTGAAGCCCAGCCGCGAAGCCAAAGGCCTAGCCAGATGGGTCAATCTCCTGGTCGAGAAAGCCCGACGCGCTTACCGGGATAGTCTCGAGATCGCGCTGAAGATGCCAATCATCATCGTGCCGATGGTGGTGGTCGCCATGGGCGGCTCAGCCTTCCTGCTCGACCGCCTGCCGGCCGAGCTGACACCGCCGGAAGATCGCGGTTCCTTCTTCGGCCGCTTCGCCGGACCGGAAGGGGCGAGCTTTGACTACATGTCGGCGCAGGCCGACCAGGTTGAGGCGATCGCCATGGAGTATGTGAACGCCGGCGAGTTGAACCGGGTTCTGGTGATCTCGCCGGGCTGGGGTGGCAGCGGGTTCAATTCCGGCTTCGTGATCGGGACCATGGCCGATTGGGACGAGCGTCGCCCGGGCAGCGAGATCATGCGCGAGATCAATGGTCGCCTGGGGCAGCTGACCGGGATCCAGGCGTTTGCCTCAATGCGTTCCTCACTCGGCGGTGGCGGCGGCGGTGACGATGTCCAATTCGTCCTGCAGGGCCCCGACTATGGCAGTCTCGACCGGCAGGCAGAGCGTTTGCTGGCGGCCATCCAGGAGGGCAATCCGGGCCTGTTGCGCGCTCGCAAGAATTACGAGCCGACCAGCCCGCGCCTGATCGTCGATATCGACCGCGAACGGGCCGCTGATCTGGGCGTTTCGGTCTCCGAGATCGGTCAGACCCTCCAGACCCATCTCGGCTCGCGCCGGGTCGGCCAATTCATCGATCGCGGTGAAGCCTATAATGTCATCATGGAGAACCGCCGCGAAGCCCGCTCCAGCGCCCAGGATCTGGAAACGCTCTATGTCTCCGGTCGCAGCGGTGAGCTGATCCCGCTCTCCAATCTGGTCTCCTTGAGTGAGGTCGGCGAAGCGTCTTCCCGCAATCGGGTCGACCGGCAGCGCTCGATAACCATCTCTGCCACGCTCGCTGAAGGCTATACGCTCGGTGAAGCGGTTGGCTGGCTCGATGGCTGGGCCCAGCGCGACCTGCCGCCGGAAATGAGCACGACCTATCTGGGTGGAGCGAAGGAATTCCTGGACGCAAATTCGGCCGTTCTTTTTGCTTTCGGCATGGCGTTGCTGATCGTCTTCCTGGTTCTGGCTGCCCAGTTCGAGAGCCTGATCCAGCCGCTTGTGATCATGCTGACAGTGCCGCTCGCCGTGGCCGGCGGCCTGTTCGGGCTCGAACTGGTCGGGTCCAGTTTGAACATCTATTCGCAGATCGGTCTGGTTATCCTGATTGGACTGGCGGCAAAGAATGGCATCCTCATTGTCGAGTTCGCCAATCAGCTGCGCGAGACGGGTCGCGATTTGCGGACGGCCACGCTGGATGCGGCGGAAACCCGCTTCCGGCCAATCCTGATGACCGGCATCTCGACGGCGATCGGTGCTTTCCCGCTGGTCATCGGGACCGGACCAGGCGCGGAGAGCCGAATCACGATCGGCGTGGTGATCTTTGCCGGCGTGGCGGTGGCGACGCTCTTCACACTCTTCGTCATTCCGGTCGCCTATGGCGTACTCGGTCGCTTCACCAAGACCCCGAACTGGGTCTCGCGCCGGCTGGAAGAAGAGGCGCGCCAGCATGGCGATGATTCCGTGGAAGTGCCGGCCGAATAGCGACAGGCGTCAGACCTTGCCGCTGAAGTCCGGTGCCCGCTTCTCCAGAAAGGCCCGATAGCCTTCCTGGAAATCGTCGCTCTGGAATGAGTCCAGGAAAAGCTGCCGTGTTTCGTCCGTATCGCCGTCGACCCCGGCGCGGATCAGATGGATGACGCGTTTGATGGCGCGAGCCGACCCGGTCGAGCGCGAGAGCATAAGGTCGAGATAGGTGGCGACTTCGGCGTCCAGGCGGTCTGGCGCGAAACAGCGATTGATCAAGCCGATCTCCATGGCTTCTTCCGCATCGACAAGGCGGGCCGAGTAGAGCAGATCCTTGGCGATAGAGACGCCGACCGCGTCAATCAGCCGTTTGGTGTCATTGAGCGTATAGGCCAACCCCATCTTGGCCGGCGTGATCCCGAAGCGACCATCGGAAGCGGCAAAGCGCAGGTCGCAGGACAAGGCCAGCCCGCATCCGCCGCCCACACAGGCGCCACGGATGACCGCAAGTGTGGGCTTGGGGAAATGGGCCAGCGCATCGAGGCCGGCGGCGATGGCACGGGTCCCGGCGAGGGCTGATTCCGGGGTCGCATAGACAGTCTCGAACTCGGAGATGTCCGCGCCGGCGGTAAAGTTTTCGCCTGCACCACGCACCAGAAGGACCTTGATCCCGTCATCCGACGCGGCTTCGTCCAGCAAGTCGGGCAATGCTGCCCACATCGCCGCATTGAGGGCGTTGCGACGGGTGGGCCGGTTGAGCACAAGGGTCGCATGCCGGTCATGGCGTTCAAGATAGATCGGCGCGTCGGTCACGGAAGGCTCCGGGCTGGCAGGCTGGGACGGACACTCTGTCCCTGCCCGCCGCCCGGCGGCAAGTCGCGTGGCGGTTCCGTCTCAGTTGTCCGTGTCGCCACAGGTCCGCATGGCGTCAGTATCCGACTCCAGTCGCACCTCGCTGATGCCGATTTCGCCGCCATCCGCTGGCAGGTCGAGCGTGAAGGCCGCATTGATGGCACTCATGTCGACCCCGGCCTCCGCGAAGCAATTGAGCGACACACGGTATTCGACCCAATTGCCCTGCGCGATGCTGAGCGGGAGAGCTGCTTCGCAGGGCGCATCAGCCGCGCAGCCCATACCGATCTGCACGGTTTCCGGGGCGTTGCCGAACGCGCGCGCCAGGAAAGCCAGTTCCATGGCGCCGTTCGCCTGGCGTTCCAGATCAATGGCGTCATCTGAGGTAATGCGAAGCCCGGTGTCGGCGCTATTCCAGATGATGTGGAGGGAGTCTTCCTGCGCTGTGCGATCAGTCGCGCCGACACGAATGCCGTCGAGCTCGATGGGCAGGGTTTGCGAGGTGTCAGCCGCGCGGCCCGAGTACACGGTCATCTGCCATGGTTCGATGGCCTGGCCTCTCGAATAATAGGTCCCGTCCGGGGCCGTATCGCTAACTGACAGGCCCGACTCCTCGGACAGCGGGCCGAGCGGGTCAATATCATCAAAGCTCAGGCCATAACCCAGCGGAAAGAGCGGATCATAGTCGGCATCGCCCGGATTGAGCGGTTCGCCGACGGCGTTACCGGGCCAAGAGTAGGAAAGCCGGCCCGTGAAGTCGAAATCCGCTTGGGTCTGGAACAGCATATCAGCGATACCACCACCCTCGCTTCCCGGCAGCCAGGCAGCAACGAAGGCGTCGGAGGCGTTGATTTCCGGATTGGTCCACATGGGGCGCCCGGACAGGAAGACGCTGACGATTGGCGTGCCATCGGCACCCAGGTCTGACAGGCGCGCGGTATCAAAGCCCGTCGGCACAAAGTCGAGATGGTCACGATCGCCCTGGAATTCGGCATAGGGGTCCTCGCCATACACGGCGATGACGACATCGGCGCTGGCACCGGACTGGCCGTCCGGATCATGAATGACGGTACCGCCAGCGGCCTCGACGGTTTCGCGGATACCGTCGAGAATTGTTTGGCCGTTCGGGAATTCGGAGTTCTCGTGACCACCACCCTGCCAGGACAGGGTCCAGCCGCCGGAAGCCTTGGCGATGCTGTCGGCACCGTCGCCGACGACGAGCACTGTCAGACCGGGATCCAGCGGCAGGGTCTGGTCGGCATTCTTGAGCAGGACAAGACTTTCGCGGACGGCCTGACGGGCTATCGCACGATGTTCCGGCGCAGCCAGGATGCTGGCATCTCCGGCCAGCGGACGGGCGCTCGGGGCTGGCAGTTCGAAAATGCCGGAATTGATCTTGACGCGCAGGATGCGTCGTACCGCATCATCAAGGCGGGCTTCGCTGATCACGCCGGAGCGGACATGCGCCAGGGTGGATTGATAGAGCTCGCGCCAGCTGTCCGGCGCCATATACATGTCGAGCCCGGCATTGAAGGCCTCCGGGCAATCGGTCGATGTGCAGCCCGGGATCAGGCCATGACCATTCCAGTCACCGACCACGAAGCCCTGGAAGCCAAGCCGGT
Organism: uncultured Maricaulis sp.; assembly: GCF_947259345.1. Classification (GTDB taxonomy): domain Bacteria; phylum Pseudomonadota; class Alphaproteobacteria; order Caulobacterales; family Maricaulaceae; genus Maricaulis. The sequence goes on from NZ_CAMYLS010000001.1 coordinate 100,010, forward strand.
CCTTCAGCACGTCGGTCAGCAAGGCTTCATTGCCGTGCATTGGCTGGTCCCACCAGCTCGAGAAGGACGCCATGACAGTTTGAACGCCGGCCGGAATGGCGGTGAGGTAGCCTGCAGCATGAATGTCCCGCAGTTCGGCCTCGGAGATCAGGGCATCGCCCTGGTCACGGCCACGCTCGGTGCCACCATCGGCGAGATAGTGTTTGGCGCTGGAGATCACGTGGCCGGTCGACATGAAGCTCTCGGTTCCGGGGCGTCCCTGCAAGCCGTAGACAATGCGGTCGCCATAGGAGGCGACAATGGCCGGGTCTTCGGAGAAGCCTTCATAGGTGCGGCCCCAACGATCGTCCTGAGGCACGGCCAGGGTCGGCGCGAACGTCCAGTCATGACCTGAGACTGATAGTTCGAGGGCGGTGACCCGGTAGATATCTTCAATCAGGTCGGGATTCCGCATCGCACCGAGGCCGATATTGTGCGGGAAAACGACCGCACCACGCAGATTGGCGTGACCGTGGACGGCATCAATGCCCCAGATAATCGGGATCGCGACCTCAACGCCTTCCGGATCAATCGAAGCGTTGAAATAGGCGTCGGCGGCTTCCAGCCAGGTCTCGGTGTCCGCATAGGGGAGCGGGCCTGGTGCCGAATTTCCACCGCTCAGCACTGACCCGAGCCGGTATTCACGCACGTCCTCCGGCGTCACCGAACCGCTGTCGGCCTGGATGACCTGGCCGACTTTCTGCTCCAGCGTCATGACGGCCAGGATGGCGTCGATCTGTGCCTCAACTTCCGGGTCGAGCGGCGGCGGGGTGAAGCTGGGCCATAATTCCGGATGGATCACCCCGTCGGCCGCGACGTCATTCGCGGTCGCCATCTCCGTCGGCGCCGGCGAGCTTGCATCGACCTGCTCATCGGGGGCTTGGCAGGCGGCAAGCGCGAGCAGGACGGTCGCGGAGCTGGTCAGTCGGAGGGCGTGTCGGGCGTATCCGCGCATGTGAATGTCCTTGGTCCAAGCAGTGGGGATTGAGCAGGTGAGGGTGTCAGCCGGCGTCAATCGGTTGTGGTGGCGGTGGTGTCGAGCCAGGCGGCGAGCCAGAAGAAGGGCGCATTCCAGTTGATCGCGACTTCATTCAGCGCGTAGGCACGGTAATCATCGACCCAGCAGGTTTGCGGCGCACATTGGCCGCGCATTTCGCGGGCAACCGGGTCGCTCATATTGGTCGCGTTGGCGCCGCCCGAGAGGGCACCGGGCGGTGCGGGCGGAAACTCGGGATCGGCCCCGGCACCCCAGAAGCGGTGATGCGGGTATTGCAGCGGCCGGGCGCCATATCCGCCGACATAGGATTGGTCGAGCGCATTGCGGCCAAGCAGATAATCCATCGCGTCGATGGCGCCTTGGCGGTAGGACGGATTGCCGGTGAGGTCGTGGGCGATGGCCAGAACAAGGCCGCGATTGGCAAGATTGCCGTTCGACCCCCAGACATACTGGTCGGCACTCATCGGCACCGCATATCCTTCCGCGTCCCGGTCCAGGAGATACTGGTCCGCGGTGGCGAGGATCTGTCGGCGCGCGCTGTCGACGAGCGCGGCCGGGAGACCGGCCTCGTTTTGCAGGATCGTGATCGCCGGCAGGAGGTGGACGGCGGGCCAGGCGATAGTCGCACCGCGCACTTGCAGGATCGGAGCTTCCTCCGGTGTTGGTGCGCCGGCCTGCAGATCGGTGAGGAATTCATCTTCGCCGGTGGTCAGATAGAGTTCGGTCGCGGCCCAGGCGAATTCGTCTTCCAGATTGAAATCGCCATAGGCACCACCGCCGCCGAAATTGCCATAGGCATAGATTTCAGGGTGCCGGCGGGCGGCAGCATAGGCGCGCCGGGCGGCCTCCAGACTGCGCGCAGCAAAAGCCGGATCGAGCGTCTCCCATAGACGCGCCGCCTGGGCGGCGGAGGCCGCCAGATTGAGACTGGCAGCAGTTGAGGGCGGCAGGAGAAAGCGCTCTTCGCTGGCATCTGACGGCAGGATCGGCAGTGGGAGCCACTGGCGCTCATGGACTTTGTGATGGGCCAGTCCACCGGCATCAATCTCGGTCAGCTCAAGCGGCTCGCGCCCATTCTGACGGCCAAGCGGGACAGACAGGTGGGCGCCTTCCGGCACTTGCATGGCGAGCATGAATTCAAGCTGCCAGCGCGCCTCGTCGAGGATGTCGGAGACATGATTGCCGTTCTCCGGCATGGGCGCGCGACCATCGCTCCAGATGGCGCGGACCGCGTCTGGCTGGTGAGCCAGCCGCTCGACGAAATTCTGCAGTGTCCAGACCGCAATCCCGCCATTGACCACGTATTTCCCGTAATCGCCGGCATCGGCCCAGCCGCCGGTCACATCGAGCCGATAATCGCAGCCCGGCCAGGTATTGCCCGCCTCGTCCGTCCCGTGAAAACAGGTCGGTTGGCTGTTCGGGAAGCCTGCATCCCGGACCCAGGCCCTCCCCTGGATAAAGTCCGCTTCGATCGGCGTGCCCAGACGGTTGTGGTAGAAATAGGTGAGGGCATCGACGCTGAGCTGGTCGAAGGGGCGCGCGCTGACTGTGAAGGGGTGGCTGGTTTCACCGCAGGCTTGCAGCCGGTAGGCCTCGCCGGGTGTGTCCAGGGCACTCAGATCGATGCGGTGAACCGCGTCCCCGGAGCTGGCATTGGCACTGAAGACCGTGCTTTCACCGGTGAGCCTGATTTGATCGTCCGCGTCGAGAATCTGCCAGCTGACGGGGCTATTGATGGCGGCGCGAAGAATGGCTGTCTTGGCGCTTGCGGTCTCGAAACCGACCTGGTTCAGGCGCAAGGCAGGCGCATCATCGGGAAAGGCTGGTTCAACCCGGCACGCCTCGGCTATTGCCGCACTGTTCGCCATCAAGACGAAGGCCGCCGCATTTGCCGCGAAGCTCAAGTGCCTGGCTATATTGCGCTTGTTTTCCAATGTATTCCCCGGTTCGACCCGCGTCTGGATTGGGCCGCGCTCGCTGCTGGCTGCGGGACTTGCCCGTTCCCAGCCCCTCCCGAGCCGCGCTTGACAGACTGCGATCTTGGCGTGAAATTGTCAGCAATTGACAACGCTGTCAACGGCGCGTCACGGGGAGGCCAATCATGCGAATTCAGGTCATCGAAAGAGCGTGCACAGGCTTTCCGGTTCCGGCGACAGCAGGTCGATTGGGCCGTTCACTCTTCGGCTTCTCATCCCTCTGAATGACTGGCCGGGGCCTGGTGACGAGGCCCCGGTATTTTTCGGCCAATTGCTAGGACTGTTCATGACATTGCGTATTCCCGTGCTCGCCGTTTCGGCCGTACTTGCCGCTTGCCAGCCGACCGGTGGTTCGTCGGAAACCGTCACTCAAACGGACGCCGGTGTAACCGCGCCTGCAGCCGCCGTCTCGCCCAGGGTTCAAGCCCTGGTGTCGCAAATGACTTTGGCGGAGAAGCTCGGTCAATTGCACCAGGCTGCGGGCGGTCGCTCGCGAAATCTCAACTCACGCCTCACACCCGACGAGCTTGATCGGGTACGTCGGGGCGAGATCGGTTCCTACCTGCATGTCGCCGGCGCCGCGCCCTTGGGCGAGCTGCAGCAGGTTGCCGTCGAGGAGAGCCGTCTGGGCATCCCGCTCCTCTTTGCGATGGATGTGGTTCACGGCTATCGCACCATTTTTCCGGTCCCGATCGCCATGGCCAGCACCTGGGACCCCGCTGACCTGGAAAGCGCCAGCCGGATCGCGGCCGCAGAGGCCAGCTCCGCAGGTCTGCACTGGACCTTCGCGCCGATGATCGACATTGCCCGCGATCCGCGATGGGGCCGGATCGTCGAGGGGGCGGGCAGTGATCCCTATCTGGGCGCCCGCATGGCGGTGGCCCAGATTGAGGGGTTCCAGTCCGAGGACCTCGCTGCTGGCGACACGCTGATGGCGACGGCCAAGCATTTTGGCGCTTATGGCGCGCCGATCGGCGGTCGCGATTACGGGACTGCCGACATATCCGAGCGCTCGCTGCACGAAACCTATCTGCCACCTTTTTATGCGGCCAGTGAGGCCGGTGCCGCGTCGATGATGACGGCCTTCAACGATATCGCCGGCGTGCCAAGCACGTCGAACGAGCACCTGATTGACGGTGTCCTGCGCGGCGAATGGGGCTTTGACGGGCTCATTGTGAGCGACTGGAATGCCATTGCCGAGCTGATGAATCACGGCGTCGCTGACACCCGGGCCGACGCGGGTGCGCTGGCCTTGCGGGCCGGGGTCGATATGGACATGACCAGCGATGTGTTCGCGCAGGACCTCGCCGCCGCGATCGAAGCCGATCCGGCCCTGATGGCGGATCTCGACCGGGCGGTCATGCATGTGCTGACAGCCAAGGAGCGCCTTGGCCTGTTCGACGACCCGATGGCTTATCACGATCCCGAACGGGAAGCCTCAGCCATGCTGACTGAAGCGGCTCGCGCCGAAGCCCGGCGCATTGCCGCGCGCAGTATTGTCATGCTGGAAAACCGTGACGGAACGCTTCCCCTTGCGGCGGAAACCGGTCGTATTGCGGTGATTGGCGGGTTGGCCGAGGACGCGTCCACGCAATTGGGGTCCTGGCGCGCCCGCGGAACACCGGAGACGGTGACCGGCTTGTTGCAGGGTTTGCGTGAAGGCGCCCCGGCGGGGGTGGAAATCACCTATGAAGCCGGGGTCTCTCCCACGAGCGATGACCTGTCCGGCATCCCGGCAGCGATCGCCGCTGCCGAGACGGCTGATCATGTGATCCTGGTCGTGGGCGAGGATTATGACCTGTCCGGTGAAGCGCGATCGCGCTCCAGCCTGTACATGCCAGACAGTCAGCGTGCCCTGGCGCGCGCCGTACTCGACACCGGTCGCCCGGTCACCGTCGTCCTGGTCAGCGGCCGTCCGCTCGCCATCCCGGACATCGCCGAGCAAGCCGATGCGGTGCTGGCCAGCTGGATGCTGGGCGTAGAGGCCGGACCGGCGCTTGCCGATATCATCTTCGGCCGCGTTTCACCGGCCGGCCGTTTGCCCGTTTCCTTCCCACGCACGACGGGGCAGGCGCCGTTCACCTATTCAGAGCATCCCGGAGGCCGTCCGGCGGACCCGGACCTGTCGCGTGACAGCAATCGTTTCCATGATCTGCCGATCACGCCGCTTTATGCCTTCGGCCACGGGCTGAGCTATTCGCAATTCGAATATGGCGCGATCCGTCTCGACGCCGCCCGTGTTGCGCCCGGCGATCTCATTCGCCTCACCGTCCCGGTCACGAATACCGGCAATCGGGCGGCGGACGAGGTGGTGCAGCTCTACATGCGTGACCCGGTCGCTTCGGTTGCGCGACCGCGTCTGGAATTACGCGGTTTTGCACGCATTGCGCTGGAGGCGGGAGAGACCCGCTCAGTCACGTTCATTCTCGACCCAGCCCAGTTCGCGGTGTTCCAGGCGCCGGGCGACTGGCGGATCGAAGCCGGCGCGATCACCCTGCATGTCGGGGCCTCGTCGGCAGATCTGCGCCAGAGCGCGGAGCTTACAGTGAGTGAGGCGGGACGATCCTCCCGTCCGGCGGCTGCGATCGCCAGTCGGGTCGAGGTGGAATGATGGCAACGCGACGTACCCTCCTGGCCGGCGGCGGTGCCAGCCTGTTGCTGGCTGCCTGCCAACGCACGTCGGCCGAGTCCGGCCCGGCGCCAGTCGTTCAGGTCGAGCGCCGCGACCCGCGTCTGGACACGCTCATTCGACCGGGCACGGACGCCCGGATAATCGGGACCGGATATCAATGGGCTGAAGGCCCGGCCTGGGACCGGCAGCGCCACTGCCTCTACTTTACCGACGTTCCGGCCAACCGGGCCTATCGATGGCGGCCCGGTCATGAGGTCGAAGTCTGGCTCGACCCGTCGGGCATTCCGGCTGATCAAGCCGAGGGGTTTCGCGAACCGGGGGCAAACGGGTTGTGGATGCGCGAGGATGGCAACTTGCTCGCCTGTGTCCACGGCAGCCGGGCCCTGGAAATACTCGACCCGGACAGCCTGTCGCGAACGCGGCTGGTGAGCGAGTTCCAGGGGCAGCGTTTCAACTCGCCCAATGATCTGGTCGAGGCGGCGGACGGCAGTATCTATTTCACCGATCCGCCCTACGGCCTTGAAGGGCTGGACGCGTCTCCGCTCAAGGAAATGGTGGTCAATGGCGTTTATCGCCGCGCTCCGGATGGGCAGGTAGAGCGGCTCATCTCGGATATGAGCTTTCCGAACGGGATCGCGCTGTCGCCCGACGAACGTCGTCTCTATGTGGCCCAGTCGGACCCACAATCGCCTGTCATACGATGCCTCGATCTGGATCCCGATGGCCATGTCATCGGCGATCAGCGCTTCTACGATGCGTCGGGTCTGGATGGCCCGGGGCTGCCGGACGGCATGGCGGTCGATGATCGGGGCCATGTCTTTGCAACCGGGCCGGGCGGGGTCCTCGTCCTGGCACCGGACGGGACCTTGCTGGGCCGGGTATTGACCGGTCGCGGTACAGCGAACTGCGCTTTTGGTGAAGATGGTCGCACGCTTTTCCTGACCGCGCAGGACCGGCTCCTGCGTCTCGAAACCCTCAGCCGGGGTGTGCAATGGATGTAGGCGGCTGGCTGACCGAATACCGGCCGCTCCTGGCCACGCTGGTCGCGATTGCGGCATTGCTGGCGCTGATCCTTCGGGCGCGCATGCCCGCCTTTGCAGCCCTCATCCTGGTCAGCGCACTCGCCGCGCTCGCGGCCGGGATGGCACCGTCAGACGCGTTCGACACGCTGACGCGTGGCATGGGCGGGACGCTGGGCTTCGTGGCTGTGGTGATCGGGCTCGGTGCACTTTTCGGGGTCATACTTGAGCGATCGGGCGGACTGGAGAGCCTGGCCCAACGGCTCCTCACAGGGCGGCAGGCGGGCGCTGGGCGATGGCTGATGGGCGGGCTCGGTCTGCTCGCGTCGATTCCGGTCTTCTTTGATGTCGCCCTGATCATTCTGGCGCCGCTGGTCTTCGCCTTCGCCCGCCGGACCGGCCGACCGGTGCTCAGCTTCGGCCTGCCCCTGGTCTGCGGGCTGGCCGTCGCGCACAGCTTCATTCCGCCCACGCCCGGCCCGATCGCCGTGGCCGAGATCCTCGGCGCTGATCTGGGCCTGGTCATTCTGTTCGGAATCCTCGCCGGATTGCCCGCGCTGGCCATGGCCGGCCCGCTCTTCGCGGGTTGGCTGGACCGCACCGGGCGGCTGCCCATCGGTGCAATAGCCGGTGAGGCAGGAACCCCGACCGAGCGACCCGCCAATGCCGGTCTGACGGCGGCACTGATCAGTCTTCCCCTGGCGCTCATTCTGGCCGGCACGCTGGCGTCTCGCTTTGATCTCCCGCCCGCGCTCGGATATTCGCTGGCCGTGATCGGGCATCCTTTCATGGCATTGCTGCTGGCTTGCGGCATGACCTGGCTCGTCTTCCGGCCGACGAATGACGCGCAGCGCCGCAATTTATCGGACGGGATTGCCAGGGCCCTGGAGCCGACCGGAGCTGTTATCCTGGTGACCGGAGCCGGAGGCGCGTTCAAACAAGTGCTCGTTGATACGGGCGCCGGCGCGCAGCTGGCCGATGGTGCAATGGCGCTGGGGTTGGTGCCGCTGGTCGCCGGATTTGTTCTGGCGCTTCTGGTTCGCGTTGCGCAGGGCAGTGCGACGGTTGCCATGATCACCGCTGCCGGTCTGACCGCCCCGCTCGCGGACGCGGCCGGCCTCGCGCCGACACAATTGGCACTCTGCGTGATTGCCATCGCTGCCGGCGCGACCGCGCTCTCGCACGTCAATGACAGCGGATTCTGGCTGGTCAGCCGCATTTTCGGGCTCGATGTCCGGCAGACGCTTGCGAGCTGGACCGTCGCCACGCTGATCATCGGACTTGCGGGATTCGCCGCGGCGCTCATCCTGTCACTACTGGTCTGACAGTGACCGGAAGGCGAGGGGTTTTGGCGGCGACGACAGGTATTGGGCGCTATGCTGGCTATGGCGTCGGTGATTTCGGACTGAATATCTATTGGAACGCGCTCTCGCTCGTCCTGATGTTCTGGTACGCCGAAGTCGTCGGGCTGAGTCCGACCGTGGCGGGCGGAATATATTTCGTAGGCATGGCTTGGGATGCGGTGACCGATGCCGTCGTTGCCAGTCTGTCGGCACGAACACGGTCGCGCTTCGGGACCTATCGGCCGCACATTCTTTTTGGTGGCGTGGCGCTGGGCGTGAGTTTTTGCGTCCTGTTCTGGATCCCGCCCCTGGAGGGGGTGGCGCTCATTGCCGCCCTGACCCTGGCTCACATCCTTTTTCGAACTGTCTACACGATCGTCGCTGTCCCCTATTCGGCACTCGCCTCGCGGCTCAGCTATGACAGCGTCGAGCGGACCACATTTTCCGGCGTACGGATGTTCTTTGCCTTTGCCGGGCTGCTGACCGTCTCCGGCCTTTGGTTTCCGCTCGTGCGAACGTTTGGCGGCGATGACACGGCAGCACCCGGTTTTCAGGCGGCGGCGCTTATTGGGGCCGTGATTGCAACCATGGCGCTGGCCCTTTGCTTTGCGGGAACGCGGGAACAGCCCCTGCCCGGACGATGTTCCGATGACCCGCCTCCTGGCCTATGGCGCTTCATTCCAGCCATCCGGGACAATCGCGCCTTGGCAATCCTGCTTTGCATGATCTTCTTGCAGTCCGGGGCTGTTGCCAGCCTGCTCATTCCGCTCACCTTCTTTATCGAGGTCAACGCCCCGGTCTTCGCCCGCAAGGAAGTCGTGATGACCGCCTATGCCAGCGCGACGCTGGCCTCAATTCCGGTCTGGACGCTCTTCATCCGCCGATTTGGCAAGAAGGCCGGCTGGGTGCTGGCCTGCGGCCTGGCGATTGTTTGCGGGCTTGATCTCGCAATTGCCGGAGCACGCGTTATCGCTGGCGTGCCGCTCCAGATCATCGGCTATGGAGCGGCTTTTGGTGCTTTCGGTGTTCTGGTCTGGTCCTTTGTTCCCGATACGGTCGAATACGGGCAATGGAAGACCGGCGAACGCAATGAAGGCGCGGTGTTCGGTTCCGTGCTGCTGGTCCAGAAACTCTCGGGCGGGCTGATGGGCCTGTTTGTCGGTTTCATGTTGTCCGAGGTCGGGTATGACATTGATGCGGCGACCCAAAGTGCAGCCACAGCCGAAGGTATTCGATTTCACATTTTCCTGATGCCATCCCTGTTGCTGGCTTTGTCGGTGCTGCTCATTCTAAAGTTGCCGCTGAATCGTCGCCTCCATGCCCGAATTGTCGGGCAGATGGGCGGGCGGGAATGATGGAGCAGGATCAGTTGAGATCGTTGCGGGCTTCGGGGGAGGTGCTGCCATGGCGAGAATGATCGACGTTGCCGAGAAGGCGGGCGTCTCCATCAAGACCGTATCACGGGTCCTGAACAATGAGCCGCACGTCAAGGAAGGACTGCGCGAGCGTGTCCGCGCCGCGGCAAAGGAAGTGGGCTATGTTCCGTCCAGCACAGCGCGGGCGCTGCGCTCCCGACGGTCCTACGCGATCCATATGGTCAGCCACTCGCATCGTTCAGCTTATGTGAACGCCATCCAGTTCGGCGCAGTGCAGACCTGCCAGGAGCGTGGCTATCAACTCATGGTGTCCTTGATGGAGGACTTGCGCGACATGCCGGAGGCCGACCTGGTCACACGGTTCGAGCGCCTGGTCGAGGCTTCCAAGCCGGATGGCCTGATCCTCGTGCCGCCCTTGTCCAATGATGAGCGCCTCTATCACGTGCTCGAGCGTTTCGACATGCCGATCGCGCGTGTGGGTCCCAATAACCTGCCCGACGCGCGTATCAGCGTCAAAATCAATGAGCGCGAGGCCGCGCGTGAACTGACCGCGCATCTGATCGAATTGGGTCATCGCCGGATCGCCTTTGTGCGCGGCAAGGAGGACCAGAACGCCACGCATGAGCGCTATGCAGGTTACAGGGATGCGCTTGACCAGGCCGGAATAGCCCTGGATGAGCGCCTGGTGCGACCGGGGGATTTCGACTTCTCTGCCGGATTGGAGGCTGGCGATGCCCTGTTTGCCATGACCGACCGGCCGACGGCGGTCTTTGCGGCCAATGATGACATGGCTGCCGGCGTCCTTATGGCGGCTCACCGGTTGCGACTCGACGTACCCGACGACGTGTCGGTTGTCGGCTTTGACGATTCAGAGATTGCCGAGAAAATGTGGCCATCCCTGACAACCGTGAGGCAGCCGCTCTTGACGATGGGGAATGAGGCGACGCGGCAGCTGATTGATGCGGCGACACAGTCCGACCCGACGCAAATGGACGCTCCGAACGAGTATCTCGACTATGAAATCATCTACCGCGAGTCGACCGGACCGCTCCGTCGAGCCTGACGCCGCCGCGCTGCTGCACTCTTCTTTCTGTTTAATTTGACACCGGCCCCCCGGCATACTCAAACTTGGAAAAGAGCTCGACACGCTAACAATACAAATATGGTCGGCGGTACTGGGAGGTAAATTATGAGTGCAGACGTGACGGCCGATCCGGCCGCGTCGCCAGCTGTGGCGTCAGACTCCGGTGGGGAGCCGCCTGTCAAGCGCTCAACAATCTTCCTTCATGGATCCCTCGCCTTGCCGCTGGCGGTCTATGGCTATCCGCTGGCGATCTGGCTGCCCGCGCACTATGCCGGCCAACTCGGTTTATCCCTCTCGGTGATTGGCCTGATCATCATGGTGGCCCGTTTCACCGATGTCTTTACCGATCCGTTGATGGGTGAGATTTCGGACCGGGGGCGCACGCGGTTCGGACGTCGCAAGCCCTATATCGCGTTGGGTGCGCCGGCGCTGATGGTCTCAACCTGGTTTCTTTTTGTGCCTCATGACGGGGCCGGAATTCTCTATTTCCTGCTTTGGCTGACACTGTTTTTCGCCAGCGCCACCATGATCCAGATTCCCTTTCGCGCCTGGGGGGCTGAGCTATCCGGGAATTATCATGTGCGCAGCCAGGTAACCGCGGCGCGGGAGTTCTACTATCTGACCGGTCTTCTGATGGCCGCCGCTGTACCGATGGTGATCGAGATATTCGCGGATGGTGGCGCGGTGACCGAGATTTTCGTGGCGATCTGGCGGGATATAACCGGCGCTTTCACCGGCGAGCTGATGACGCGCACGCCGACCAGTCGGGCGGCCCTGACCGGGCCGGTCCTGATGGGCCTCGCCATTGCCATCATCATCGCGGTTCCGCTGCTTTCCACCTTGATCATCACGACCGTCAAGGAGCCGCCGCCCGCACCGCGTGAACGTGTCCCCATGATCGAGGGCTTTCGCCACCTCTGGCGCAATGGCCCGATGCGGCGCGTGCTGATCATCGCCTTCCTGGTGATCGCCGGTGAAAGCCTCCGCAATGCGGTTTCGCTCTTCTTTATCCGCGACATTATCGGGATCCCGACGATCGGCGCCGCCTATTTTCTTTATTTCATCTCCGGCATTGCCGCGATCCCGTTCTGGCTCTGGCTGGGCCGAACCATTGGCAAGCATCGGGCCTTCATGGTCACGCTCGGTTTCGTCAGTGTGGTCAGTGCCTGCAACCTTCTGCTGGGCCGGGGTGATTACTTCGCCTTTTTCTGCCTCTTCCTGCTCAAGGGCTTTGCCTTCGGCGGCCTGCAATTCCTGCCGCTGGCGATGCTGGCCGATGTGGTGGATATCGACAGCGTCCGCTCGGGCGGCCGCCGCGCCGGGACCTATTTCGCCGTGCTTGGCCTGTCGGAGAAGCTGGCTGCCGCCATCTTTACCGGCGTGGCTTTGAACATTGTCGGCTTGCTGGGCTATCATGCATCCGGCGGCGTAGACGCGTCGACCGATATTGGCGTGCTGTCCTTGCGACTGGTCTACTGCCTGGGTCCGATCGCCCTCTACGCCCTGTCTGTCCCGCTGATCTGGGGGTACCCGCTTACACCAAGCCGCCACGCCCGATTGCATGCCGGACTGGCCAAGCGGATTGAGCGGAAGGCGCGCGCGGTGGCTGCGGAGCAGGCAACTAAATAGGGGGCGGCGTGTTGGGCAGTGTCAGGCTGCCCGTTCACCTGAATTGCGAATTTTGAGCTGGTCGGACCGTAGCGGGTAGCCGAAATGCCAGCCTTGCAGATACTCGAAGCCGAGCAGGCGCAGCATGGCAGCCTGGCCCTCGGTTTCGACACCTTCTGCCACCATGTCCAGTGACAGGGCATCGCCCAGCAGGGCCAGCGCCTGCAACATCTTGTTGGGGCCTTCGCCGCGGCCAATGGATTGCACAAAGGTCTTGTCGATCTTGATCTTCGAGAAGGGCAGCATGTGCAAATAGCCCATGGAGGCGAAGCCTGTACCGAAGTCATCGAGATTGACCGTGAAGCCTGCTTCATGAAGCTCCAGCAAACGGCTCTTTGCCTGTTCGAAATCATCAACCAGGACGGCTTCCGTCAGCTCGAACTCGATCTGGTCAGGTCTCATGCCGTGTGACGTTAGTTCGCGCAGATATCGTTCACACAGGCGACCATCATTGAGCTGGGCCGGAGACAGGTTGATCGAGACACTGTGAGGCGCTTTCGGCCCTATTTCGCGACAAACGGACTCAACCACAAAATCTCCGAGGCGGCGGATCAGTTTGGAATCTTCGGCGACCGGAATAAAGACGTCCGGAGGCACTGCACCACGGGTCGGATGCTCCCAACGCAGGAGCGCCTCGACCGAGGCTGTGCTGCCGTCACAGGCGCGCGCGATCGGCTGGTAGACGACGAAGAATTCATCGCGGTCCAGCCCGGCCTCGATATCGGCTTCGAGCGCGCGGCGGGCATCGGCCTCAAGGCCGAGGCTGGCATTGAAGACAAGCGGTTTGTCGAGCTGATCGGCTTTGGCGCGATACATGGCCAGGTCGGCGTCATGAATAAGCTGGTTGAAGGTCTTCGGCGCCCCTTCATCGGAATGGGCGATGCCGATCGCGGCACCAATCTCGAACGGGCGACCGTCGATTTCGAACGGCCGCGCGAGGCTTTCCGACAAGCTGCGTGCAATGTTGAGGGCCTCACGGGCATCCTCCGCGCCGACCAGGGCACAGGCAAACTCGTCGCCGCCGACGCGAGCGATATGGATGTCGGCATCGACGGCACCGCGGAAGCGGTGAGCCACGCGCCGGATGACATCATCACCGGCGCGGTGTCCGGCCTTGTCGTTGACGGCCTTGAAGCCGTTGAGGTCGATATAGATCACCGCAGCTTCGCCATCCTCTGCGGCCCGGGTCGCTGCTTTGCTTTCGATGAAGCTGGTAAAGCCGAGCCGGTTCGGCAGGCCGCTGAGATTGTCGGTGCCGGCCGCGATGATGGCGCGCTTTTCGTTGCTCGCCGCGTGACGCGCGAGCGTGCGGGCCTTGAAGGCGATCAGTTGCGCGCAAATGAAGAAGGCGATGATGTAGGCGAGCAGCGGCAGGAATGCGAGCCGCAGAGTCTCGATGCCCGGGCGGGAGGCTTGCCAGCCGAGCCAGCCGAGCGAGTGCCCCTCATCATCCATGATCTCCAGGCCGGCATTGGCGCGCGGCAAAGCGCCCTGATGGAGCGAGACATTCGAGACGAGGAAAACTTCCTCGAGCTCGGTCAGGAAATTCTGATCAATGGCGGTTCCGATGATGATCACAGGATCAACCGTCGGATTGGTCATGGTTGCGCGATCGTCATACTCGCCGAGAACCGTGATCGAGGCCATATAGAGCTGACCCCGGATCTTCAGGTAGTGAGTCGAAATGTAGCGTTCGGTATTGTAGCCGGCGGCCAGGTCGGCACGCAGGTCCGAAACCTGTTCATGGTTGAGCACGTCGGTCCGAAGCTGCTGACCGGACTCCCGATGCCACGCCATGCTTCGTGCGTCGTCCACGCCTACGATGGAAACAAAATCGAACGCAGTATGGTCCGAAAAAGACGAGGCAAGGCTTTCCGAAAGGACGGATTTCTCGCGCTCATTCCACAGCGTGAGCAACTCTCCCCACCAGCCATAGTCAGCGACCCAGGTCTCATTCTGGCGAGACGCCGCTTCGATGCCCGCGCTCAGTAATTGACGGTCATTCTGCACGGCATTGCGATTCAGGGCGCCGACAAAGAAATAGATCGTCAAAACGGAGGCAATCAGACTCACGAGCGTCGCCACATTGATGTAGCGCCCTAAAGTGCTGTCGAGTGTCCGTCCCATCCAGTCCACCTGTTGGTCTTCTTGGAAAGGCGGACGATGGCGTAAAGAGGTAAAGGTCCGGTCAGCGCCGGATTATGATTTGATTCAAATTCTCGACATTACCCCCCGGGATAACGTCATTTTTCATGCACGCGGGGGAGTCGGGGCCGCAAGCTCAGCCGGCTTCGAGTTCGGGTTTGGAATAGACGAATTGACCGACATCAATGCGGCCGGTGCGGAAGCCAGCCTCGCAATAGGCGAGGTAGAAACGCCAAATCCTGTCAAAGCGGGCGTCAAACCCCATGGGTTCGATGTCCGGCCAGCTTGCCCGATAGGCGCGATGCCACATTGCCAGCGTGCGGGCATAGCCATCCGCGAACATCTTCGTGTCCTTGGCGACGAGGCCGGCTTCGGCGGCGAGCGTGTCCAGAAGTGGCGCCGGAGGCAGCATGCCGCCCGGAAAGACGTATTTCTGGATGAAGTCGACCGCATTGCGATAGCGCTCGAAATCCCGCTCGCGAATGGTGATGACCTGCAGGGCCGCTCGGCCACCCGGCTGGAGGCAGTGATGGACCTGCTTGAAGTAGACCGGCCAATGTGCCTCGCCGACCGCTTCAAACATTTCGATCGAGGCGACAGCATCGAATCGTTCGGAGACATCGCGATAGTCCTGCAGTCGCAGATCGGCCTTGTCGCCTAGCCCCGCTGACTCCAAGCGTGACCGGGCATAGTCCAATTGCTCGCGCGACAGGGTCAGCCCGGTGACATGACAGCCGAAATCCCGGATTGCGACTTCGGCAAACCCGCCCCAGCCACAGCCGATCTCCAGAACACGGTCACCTGGTTTGAGGTTCAGGCTCTCGCAGATCCGCCGGTATTTGCGGGCCTGGGCCTGTGCCAGCGTGTCGTCCTCGCTTTCGAAAAGGGCTGCGGAATAGGTCATGCTCTCATCAAGCCATTGCTCGTAGAAGGCATTGCCGAGATCGTAGTGAAACGAGATGTTGCGGCGGCTGCCGCGGCGGGTATTGGCGTTCATCCAGTGCTGGAGACGCGCCAGAAGACGGCTTGGGCCGCCTCGGCCATGGGCCGCGTCCACCTTGTCCAGCTCTGTCGCGAGCGCTGTCAGGAGGGCGGGCAGGTCAGAGGTTTTCCACTCATCATTCACATAGCCTTCGGAAAATCCCAGCACCCCGCTGGCGGCAATGCGCAGCAAGGCGTTCCAGCGGTGGATTGTCCAGTCGGCGACCATGCTTGCCTGGTCCGGGCCGACCGCAAACCGGTAGCCGCCGGGCAGCTCGATGCGCAGGCGTGCAGACGTCAACCCATCGAGCGCACGCGTGATCCGTCGCGCGGCGAAGGCTTGCAAGCGGGACGGACGGGTCGTTCCCGTCGTCGAATGGTTACTGTACGCGTCCATCAATGCCTCCCCGGCATGGTGTCAATGGTTCCGCGGCGGGGGGCGAATAGCGCCAGCCCCTTGAGGCGCAATTTCAGCGCCTCCCACAGGATACCAAAAAAAATCCGCGCCGTATTGGTTGCGACGAGCCAGGCGGCGGCGCGCAATCGGGCGGGCTCGAGATCTTCCAGTCGCGCGGTGTGGGCCGCGCTGAGCACAACCTCGCCGTCGCGCTCCAGCTGGATACCGAGGCGGTACCGATCGCCCTCGAGGCTGATGCGGAAATGATAGGTCCCGGCAACCGGATTGAAGGGCGAGACAAAGAAGCGTTTTTCCGTTCGCAAGCGGACCAATCCGTCGGCGTCGGTCATGGGCCCCACCGGGAAGGCATAGGCGCAGCGCCCGCTGTGGAAATTGCTGACTTCGAAGATCAGGCCGATCAGCGTGCCGTCGGGGGCATGGGCGAAGAACACGGAGACCGGATTGAAAGCGAGGCCGAGCACGCGCGGCGCGGCCAGAAGCTGGATCCGACCGAAGGGGCCTGACACACCGGCGTCGCGAAGCCGGGTCTCGACCCAGTCGCGCAAGTCCAGATCCGCGCCGCCATGATCTCGTGTTTGCAGGCTCACCAGTGCGGCGCGATTGAACCCGAAGCCGAGGCGATGGGAGCGCGGCATTTCGGGCCCGTCGATATCCACCAGCACGGACGCAACGCGGTAGCGCAGGCTGTGATGGCGCGGCCTTCGCCGCGTATGGCCGACCTGGCCAATCAGGAGTGAGGCGGGGCGAGGGGTCATTCGGCAGCGATGGGCAAGGCGTCGCTTGTCGCCGGGGTCGTATGGCCGGGCCAGGCGATGCGCGCATTCATGTCCGAATGGGACCACGGGCGTGATGTCGCGCCCAAGCTATCCGCCACAATGAGGCCGGACTGCAGGCCGTCCTCGTGAAAGCCCGAACCCAGCCACGCGCCGCAATACCAGACGCCACCGCGTCCCTGGATCTGCCCGATGGCGGATTGCGCCGATATGGCGGCCTGGTCGAAGATCGGATGCTCATAGGAATCGACGCGCAGCACCGTGCCCGGGTCCGGCTCGGTCTGGGGGTTGAGGGTGACAAACACCGGCGTTTTCACGGGCAGGGGCTGCAGCCGGTTCATCCAGTAGGTCAGGCTGATCTCATTGGTGTCGCCGTGGCGCCGCTCCAGATAATTCCAGCTCGCCCAGGCCGAGCGCCGGCGGGGCATCAGGCGAGTGTCGGTATGGAGGACAGCTGTGTTCGGCCGGTAGCGGATCGCGGAGAGCAGCGTTCTCTCTTCATGGTCCGCATCCGAGACGAGTTTGAGCGCCTGGTCCGAATGACAGGCCAGGACAACATCGTCATAGACCTCCCGGGTGCCATCAGCGAGCGACACCGTGACGCCCTGATCTGATCGCTGCAGGCCATGAACAGGTGTTCCAACACGGATTTTCCCGTCAATCGCCTCAGCCAGCGCTTCCACATAGGCTTGGCTGCCACCTGCAATCGTCCGCCATTGCGGGCGGTCCGTCAGCTGCAGAAGGCCGTGATTGAGGAAAAAGCGAAAGAAACTTCCGGCCGGAAAGCCACGCATCTGGTCGACGGGAGACGACCAGATCGCAGCACACATGGGCAGGATGTGATCTTCGCGGAAGGCGCGGGAATAGCCCTTTTCCTTTAGGAATTCGTCGAGGGTCAGGCTGGTGTCGGTGCTCCGGCTGTCTCGGGCATGCTGGTTCAGACGGAGAATGTCCGCGATCATGCGCCACATGCGCGGACGCACGAGATTGCGCCGCTGGGCAAAGAGTCCGCTTGGATTGGACGAGTATTCGAAACCGCCATTGCCGATCGACGCCGCGAAGGACATGTCGCTCTCGGCCGTCTCGACTCCCAACTGGTCCATCAGGCTGACGAAATTGGGATAGTTCCGCGGATTATAGACGATGAAGCCAGTGTCGACGCCGAAAGACTGTCCCTCAAGCTCGATCTGCGCGGTATTCGCATGTCCTCCGAGACGGTCGGCCGCTTCAAGGAGAGTCACATTGTCGGTCTGCGAAAGTCGCCAGGCGGCGGCGAGTCCTGAAATGCCGGAGCCTATGACCGCGATGCGGCGTTTGGGAATCTGGGTCATAGGGGTCTCGTGCAAGGCTTCAAAATCATTCTGGTAAGGAGTTACGCAGGCTTGGGCAGAGCGGATCACACGCTTGACGCGCGCGGTCATCGCCGGTGGATGGGACTGAGGAGTGATCCGGTCCGGCCCTGTCTTCGTAAGCGGAAACATGTACGCTGCTGTCCAGACATTTGCCCGCCCGGCCGATCCCCGGGCTTCCGACCCGGGAAAGAGGTTCATGACGGACCTGACTGAGCGGCCGAGTGCTGCGGTCGACAGCCGAACAATGTCCAACCTGCTTGTTCGGGTCGGGCAGGCGCGCGACCGTCAAGCTTTCCGGGCGTTGTTCGATCATTTCGCGCCGCGCATCCGGTCATTCCTGTTGCAGCGGCGCGTGCCGAAGGCGCAGGCGGAAGATATCACCCAGGACGTGATGCTATCGGTCTGGCGCCGGGCGGCCAGTTTCGATCCCGCCAAAGCCGGCGCCTCGACCTGGATCTACACAATCGCGCGCAACCAGCACATCGACCAGTTCCGCAAGGCCAAACGGGCCGAGCAGATGGACGAAACCGATCCGTCCCTGCAACCGGAACCGGCGCCGGCGGCGGACGATTTGTGTGAGATGTCTGAGTCCGCGCAGAGTGTCGGAGCGGCGCTCGAAACCCTCTCACCTGACCAGCGTCAGGTCATCGACATGGCCTTTACTGAAGGCTTGTCCCACAGCGAAATCGCCGATCGGCTCGACTTGCCGCTCGGCACGGTAAAATCACGAATACGGCTTGCCATGGGCAAGCTGAAAACGACACTTGGAGACTTGGTATGACCCAACGCGGTCATGTGCTGGACGACACTTGGTATCTCGACTACGCCGCCGGCGCTCTGGCGAGCGAGGCCGAGGACGTGCTTGTTCGCTCCCACATCGAACTCAATGATGACGCCGAGGCTCGTTTGGCCCGCCTCGACCAGATCGGCGGCTCCCTTCTCGAGCAATTGCCGATCGGCGAGGCCCTGCCGTTCAGCGCCGACGATCTTCTCGACCTCGCTGATGCGACCGAAGGGGCAGTTGCTGAGTCTGCCCTGCCGGCGCCTCCGGACGCTCTGTCGGATGTCGACATTCCGCCGGCGCTCGCCGCCTATCTGGCGCGAACCGGTGTGAAGGTGAAATGGGAGTTTCTCGGCCCGGGTCTGCGCAAGGCTGTGCTGTGGCGCGGCGATGCAGACGAGCGTCTCTGGCTGTTGAAGGCAGAGCCTGGCGTCTCCATTCCGCATCACGGCCATAATGGCTCGGAGCTGACCCTCGTCCTGAAGGGCAGTTTCTGGGATGGCGAGCAGGAGTATCGGCGCGGCGATGTGGAAGAGGCGCATCCTGATATCGAGCACGATATCCGAATCGATCCATCTGGCGTCTGCGTCTGTCTGGCGCTGACCTGCGGCAAGCTGCGGTTCGACAATCCGCTTCTTCGGGCATTTCAGGTCTTTACCGGTCTCTAAGCCGGGCAACCGCACCAACACAGGTTTCCCGGACGAGTGACGAAGGCGGGTGCGGGCGCGCGGCGTTTGCGCTACCATGCCGGATCACGTGATTTCGTCAGGTTCCGGGGTGGCGGCCAGCATGAGTGTGAAGACACGGGCGAACAAGCAGTCCGGCGCGACGATCAAGGATGTGGCGAGCGCGGCCGGCGTGTCGGCGATGACAGTTTCGCGCGTTCTCAATGCCGAGCCGAATGTGCGGCCCGCCACGCGCGAACGTGTCCAGGCGGCCATCGTCGAGCTCAACTACAGGCCAAACCTGTCTGCGCGAAATCTCGCGCGGGCCAATGCCTATTTTATCGGCCTGCTCTACGACAATCCGAGCGCCGGCTATATCAGTGAGTTGCTGATCGGGGCACTGAATCGCTGTCGCGCGTCGGGGTATCACCTGGTGCTCGAGAGTTGCGGTACCGCTGGCGATGACTGGGCGGCCGAGATCGCAGCCATGCTCCGGACCTCGAATTTCGACGGCATCATCATGCCGCCGCCGGTTTGCGACAATGTGGATGTCATGGATGCGGTAGAGAAGGCGGGCATTCCGCACGTTCGAATAGCACCGGACACAGATCTGGATCGCGCGCCATGTGTGCTCACCGATGACCGAGCGGCCTCGCGCCGGATGACCGAGTATCTGGTCGAGTTGGGCCATAGTCGAATTGGATTTGTGCTGGGTCCTGAAGAACATGGCGCCAGTCGTGAACGCTATGCGGGTTTTCTCGAAGGCCTCGCTGCGCACGGCGTGGACAATGACGCGGAGCTGATCGCCCCCGGTGCCTTCACCTACAAGTCCGGGCTTGAGGCGGCGGACCGTCTGTTGTCGCTCGCAGATCGACCGACCGCGATCTTCGCATCCAATGATGACATGGCGGTGGCCGTGATCGCACTGGCCCATAAGCACGCGCTCGACGTGCCTCGGGAACTGACGGTGGTGGGTTTCGACGATACCCAGACCGCCACCGCGATCTGGCCGCAACTGACCACTGTCCGGCAGCCGATTTCCGACATGGCAAGCGCTGCAATCGAGCTGCTGGCCAGTCATCTCAATGGCGACCCCGACGCGGATGCACGTCGCGAGATCCGCTCCGAGATTGTTATTCGGGACTCTTCCGCTCCACGCGCTCCCTAGCTTCACATCACCTGCTGTAAACGGCGCCGTGCGGCCCCGGATTGACAGAGATTGCCTCGAGAAAGCTGCCAGAGAACCTTGAGCAGCGGACGGCAAGGCGTACGGTCCATTGTGGCGTGTCGCGAAGGATTTCGCCGCGCGTCTGGGAATTGGGGAGAGGCTTGTGAGCAATTGGCGCAGCCAACCGGAAATTGATCTCCGCATCATTCAGGCATTGGTCGATGCGGTTGGACTGGACGCATTTGTTGGAATGCGAGGCCAGTTTGTTGATGATTTGCGTGCGCTTTCAAATGCCTATCAGGAGGCCATTGCCGACTCTGATGTGGAGGCGGCCAAGGCCGCCGCGCACGCCCTGAAAGGGGCGGCCTCAAACATTGGTCTGGCGCAACTCACGCAGATTGCGGCAGAGTTGGAGCGTGATGCAGGTGATCCGGGTGAGGTCTTGAACGAGGTTGTTGATCGGTCGATCGCTCGCTTGGAAGTGACCCCTTGAAACTTGCCGCGATTGTCGGTTCAGAGTGCTAAACGGCTGGGAGGAAGGCCAAGATGGAGTACAGGATCGAAGCCCGGCGCGACCGGCTCATCGTGTCGATATCAGGCGTCATCACATTTGATGATCATGAGGCGTTTCGTCAGATCGTCAGCGAGATCGCCGGGTCTGATCCGAGCATGGTCGAACTCTCCCTCGCCGGCACAAAGATGATCGACTCTGCCGGCATCGGCATGCTCTTGCTGGCCAAGGACAAGGCCGACAAATCTGGCAAAGCGCTCATTCTGTCCGGTGTGACAGGTCATGTCGCCAAGGTTGTCGAGCTGTCCAAGATCGATCAACTGATCAAGATCGTCTGAGATCGCGATGCCGGGCGATGTCGACGCAAATCAGATCGGTCAGACGGCGGATAACGCGTTGATCCTGATCGTCGATGATCTGAGATCCTCCCGCAGCATGATTGCCTCAATCCTCAATGCGGCAGGCTTTCCCAACCATCTTTTCGCGAGCGATGGTGTCGAAGCCCTTGCAATCCTCGAGCGTGAGCCGGTTGAGATGGTAATTCTCGACATCGTCATGCCGAACAAGGACGGGTTTGATGTTTGCCGGGAGGTTCGCCAACGTCTGAGATTGAATGTGCCGATCCTTATCCAGACGGCGCTTCAGGATGCCGACGAGCGGGCATCGGCATTTGACGCCGGCGCCTCGGACGTGATCTCCAAACCCATTCACCCGCACGAGATCGCGTCGCGGGTTAGGCTGCATCTTGAGCGGCGCCGAATGCTGGATCGCCTTCAACGCTATCAGCGTCGGATGGACGACGAGCTGCAGGCCGCCGAGGCGATGCAGATATCGCTGCTCAAATCGGATGAGGATGTCGCCGCGATTGCGTCCCCGCGCGGCGCTGACCTCTGGACTTTCTACAAGGCGTCCAATCGGCTCGGCGGGGATCTCTGGCAGGTCTTCGAGATAGACGAAACACGTTTCGGTCTCTTCATGGTTGACCTTTCGGGCCATGGCGTCGCCGCCGCCATCAATGCCTTCCGGGTTCATATGCTGACAGATGCGCTGTCTCGCCACCGGTCCCGACCTGCTCGCTTCCTCGCGGCGGTCAATAACTATCTATGCCAGATGCTGCCGGTCGAGCATTTCGCGACCGCATTCTACGGCGTGGTTGATCCGAGTGTGGGGAAAATGGACTACGCGATTGCTGGAGCGCCGGCGCCGATCGTGCTGCAAGCGTCAGGCGGCTGGCAGGCGCTTGAGGGGAGTGGATTGATCCTCGGGTGCGCGCCAAAGACCGACTATGAAGCATACGAAGTTGATCTGGAGCGTGGCGATCGCGTGCTGTGTTACAGCGATGGGCTGTATGAGAATTTCGAGCGGCCTGAACTGTCTTTGGAGCCAGCGGATATCGCGCGACTGGCCTGTGAACTCTTGCCCGTCGAACGGGGCCCCGGATTCCTGCCGGCTCTCATCGAGCGGCTTTTCGAAGGACCAGATGCGCAGAGCCAGGATGATCTGACACTCTTGTTTCTCGAGGTGAGAGGGCATGGCTGAGATAGAGCGACCGATTCGTGACGGCATTTGGGTTAGGCTTGACGAGTCACCCTTGGCTGCCGCGGTGTCCAAGTCGCTTTTGGACAGCTTTGGAGATGCCGTCATCCATAGCGCCACGCTTCCCGATGGTGCGATGATCGGCATTGTGATCGCCGACGACGCCCACGTTGAGGCCATAACCCATGCCGCAAATCACAATGCCGGCGCACTCCAATCCATCCTCATAACCGATGACCCGGCGACCGGGACGCGGGCCGATTTTGTCCTGCCGAATGATGTCGACATTGAATCGATCATGTCGGTTTTGCGCTCCGCGAAGGAGTTCCACGATCAGGTGATGTCCTTGCGGGCTGATGTCGCTCGACGGAAGTCGGCGATTGGCACGATTGTGAATGGCCAGTTCGTGCTCCGAACACTCGATGAAGCGCGTAATCTCGCAACGATGATCGCGCTGGCCTGTCCCAATTCCGATCTGGTCGCGGTTGGTTTGCAGGAATTGCTCATCAACGCGGTCGAGCATGGAAATCTCGAAATTAGTGCGGCGATGAAGCAGGATCTGCTCCTGGAAGGCCGTTGGCGTGAAGAGGTCGAGGCTCGCCTCGAAGATCCGGCCTATATCGACCGGGTAGTGATCCTCAGTTTTCAGCGCAGCGAGCGCATAATATCGATGACAATTCAGGATGATGGTCAGGGTTTTGATTATGCCAGCTATATTTCGAACACGTCGCCTGTTGACGGGTATCGAGGGCGTGGCATCGCCATGGCGCGTGATCTCTCCTTCACGTCGATCACCTATCATGGCGCGGGCAATCTTGTAGAGGCGACGATCGTATTGCCGGCGAGCGAGGCCGATTAGGCGGTGCGGGAAAGCAATTCGAATATTCTCGCGTTCAGCTATGGTTCAGTCGAGAAATCCTCTAATCTGCTCCAGACAAGACGTGTTACTCGGAACGCAGGGGTGTTCCACACGGACTGCAGGGAGGGGATCCAGATGAAAACCCAAATCATTGCGAGCGTGATCGCATCGGCATTTTTGGCAGGCGCCGCGACGGCGCAAGACTTCACCGCACCGCCCTCATTCGGGTCGGTCAATCTCAGCTCCGGTTTCACGCCGGATCCGTACAATGTCACCCTGACATCGGGCGGCCAGCTGCGGGCCAGCAATATCTCCAGCTCCTGCCGCGGCTGGATCGCGAATGCGCCTGATTATTCCGTCTATTATCAGGCCGGCAACATGTTCGATCTGACCATCAGTTCGGTTTCCAGTTCTGATACCACGCTCGTGATCAACGGGCCGTCCGGTAATTGGTATTGCGATGATGATAGTGGCGAAGGTCTCAATCCGAGCCTGACTTTCGCCAATCCCGGTTCCGGGCGCTACGACATCTGGGTCGGGTCCTATTCGGAAGGTGACTATGCCCAGGCGACCCTGTCGATTTCCGAGCTTGGCATGGCCGGTGGCCAGCCGTCGCAAGGCGGCGGCAGCTATCAGAGCATTGACTGGTCCCTTCCGGCCAATTTCGGTAGCGCCAATCTGCGCGGCGGTTTCCAGCCGGATCCCTACCGGGTCAATATCATCTCCGGCGGCTCACACCGTGCCTCGGAAGTGCGCAGCGGCTGCGCGGGCTGGGTGTCTTCGGCGCCGGACTTCGAGCTGAATTTCACCGCGGGCTCGCTTCCGCTGATCCTGTCGGCAGCCTCGAGCTCGGACACGACAATCCTGGTCAATGATCCGAACGGCAACTGGTATTGCGATGATGATGGCGGCAATGCCGGCCTCAATCCGGCGCTGACATTCCACAACGCCGCATCGGGCACCTATGACATCTGGATCGGCTCCTACAGCCAGGGCCAGAATGCCGAGGCCACGCTGTCGATCTCGGAGCTCTACAGCGAGTAAGCCTCAAACGTCGATTGATGCAGACCAGGGCGGCCGTTTCCTAACGGCCGCCCTTTTTCTGTTCGGGGTTCCGGTCTATGCCTTTGATCCTGATTATCGAGGTGGGTCTTCATGCGTATCTTTCTGGCTGTTTGTGTCGCGCTTCTGCTCGCGGCGGCGGGCTTCATCTTCTTCATACTGCCGGCCCGGATCGATGCCGACATGAATGTCGTGACGCCGCATGAGCCCTACGCGCTGAGCGACGAGGCGGTGTCCCTGCACGACACGCTGCGGGTCGCCGACCTTCACTCCGACATGTTGCTATGGATGCGCGATCCGACGCGCTGGAATGATCGTGGTCATACCGATCTGCCGCGCCTGCGAGCAGGCGGCGTCGCGCTTCAGGTTTTCTCGAGCGTGACCAAGACGCCGTCCGGCCAGAATTATGACAGCAATACCGCCGACAGTGACGACATCACCGCCCTGGCCATCGTCCAGCGCTGGCCGATGCGGACCTGGGACTCGATCCTCGAGCGCGCGGTCTATCACGCCGATCGCCTCAACCGGCTGGCCGATCGCGATAACAGTTTCACCGTGGTTCGGACCCGCGCCGATCTCGAGGCCGTCCTCGCGGCCCGCGAAACCGATCCGACGGCGATGGCCGGCCTGCTGGAGACCGAGGGCGCGCATCCGCTCGAGGGCCAGATCGGGAATGTCGATGTGCTCTGGGATGCGGGCTATCGCATGCTCGGCCTGCAGCACTTCTTCGACAATGAGCTCGGCGGCTCCCTGCATGGAGTCTCCGAGGCCGGGCTGACCGATTTCGGACGCGAGGTGATCCGCCGCATGGATGAGCGCGGCCTGATCATCGATGTCGCCCACTCCTCCCCGCAAGTCGTCGAGGACGTGCTGGCCATGACGGACAGCCCGCTTGTGGTCTCCCATACCGGCGTGCACGGCCATTGCGAAGTGAAGCGAAATATCCCCGATGCCCTGATGCAGCGGATCGCCGCCGGCGGCGGGCTGATCGGGATCGGTTTCTGGGCCGATGTGACCTGCGATGACAGCCCCGAAGGCGTCGCCGCGGCGATTATGGCCGCCATCGACCTGGTCGGCATCGACCATGTCGCCCTCGGCTCGGACTATGACGGCACGGTCACCACCACCTTCGACGCCTCGGAATACGCCGTGCTGACCGACCGCCTGCTGGCTGCCGGCCTGAGCGCAGACGAGGTCCGCCAGGTGATGGGCGAGAATACGATCCGGTTCTTCCTGGAGAATTTGCCGGCGGAATAGGCACAGACGGGCACCCCCTATTCCGCCGCCACAGCCTCCGCCTCCAGATGTTCCACCAGCTTCACCCCCGCCTGCGAACAGCTCAGCGAACCACCCAGATCCCCCGTCCATTCGCCCGCCCGATGCATGGCATCAACGGCGTCGCGAATCCGCCCCGCCGCCCGCGTCTCGTCCAGGCTTTCCAGCAATTGCGCCGCCGCTTCGATGGCGCCGAACGGGTTGGCCTTGTCCTGGCCGGCTATGTCGGGGGCCGAGCCGTGGATGGGTTCGAAGAGGCCGGGTTTGCTGTCGCCCAGCGAGGCTGAGCCCAGAAGGCCGATCGAGCCGGGCAGCATGGAGGCTTCGTCGGACAGGATGTCGCCGAACATGTTCTCGGTGACGATGACGTCAAAGCTCGCCGGGGCGCGCAGCATGTGCATGGCGGCGGCATCGACATACATGTGGTCGAGCTCGATATCGGGGAAATCACGGGCACCCATCTCGGTGACCACGTCGCGCCAGAGACGGCTGGTTTCCAGCACATTGGCCTTGTCGACCGAGGTCAGCTTGCCGCGGCGCAGCCGGGCTTGCTGGAAAGCAATGCGGGCCACCCGCTCGATCTCGCCGCGCGTATAAGTGCATTTATCGCTGGCACTGTCGGCCGAGCGTTCGCGCTCGCCGAAATAGATACCACCGGTCAATTCCCGCACGATCAGCACATCGGTGCCGGCGACGAGGTCCGCGCGCAGTGGCGATTTGCCGGCCAGGGCCGGGTGCACGGCGGCCGGTCGCAAATTGGCATAGACGCCGAGCGCCTTGCGCAGGGCGAGAAGCCCGGCTTCCGGTCGCGCATCGGCCTGGTCCCATTTGGGGCCGCCCACCGCGCCAAGGAAGACGGCATCGGCCTTGCGGCAGGCAGCCAAGGTCGTGTCCGTCAGCGGTTCCCCGAACGCGTCAATCGACGCGCCGCCAAAGGCGCAGGTCTCAAATTCGATCCGGAAACCGTCCAGGGCGGCGACATGTTCCAGCACGGCCCGGGCCACCGCGGTGATTTCCGGTCCGATCCCGTCACCGGGCAGGAGTGTGATGCGGTAGGTCATGCGATGTCGGCCTCGTAAGCGTCGATGGCGTCGGAATGGCTCATCAAAAAGCCGAGCGGATCCGTGCCTTCCATCAGACAGTGTTTGGCAAAGGGCTCGATCTCGAAATCAAAGCTCGGGCCATTGCCCAGATCGACATGCTGGCTGGCCAGATCGATCCTGATCGAGACACCGGGATTGGCGAGCAGCCAGTTGTGCGCCGCTTCCGGCGCCATGATCGGCAGCAATCCGTTGCGGGCGGAATTCGAGCGGAAAATATCGGCAAACTCGCTGGAGATGACGGCGCGGAAGCCGAAATCATGCAAGGCCCAGGGGGCATGCTCGCGCGAGGAGCCGCACCCGAAATTGCGCCCGGCCACCAGGACCCGGCATTCGGCCGTGTCGAGACTGTTCAGCGAGACCGCTTCCAATGGCTTGCCCTCACCATCATAGCGCCAGTCATGGAAGGCGAGCTTGCCGAGCCCGTCGCGGCTGGTCGTGGTCAGGAAACGGGCCGGAATGATCTGGTCCGTATCAATGTCTTCCTGATCAATGACGAAGGTCCGGCTGTCGATCTGGCGGATATCATCTTCGGAATTGGCGGCGGGATCAGGCATGGGCGGGCTCCATCAATTCGGCTGGTTCGATGACATGGCCGGCAATCGCTGCCGCCGCGGCCGTTGCCGGGCTGGCCAAGATGGTGCGAACACCGGGACCCTGTCGGCCCTCGAAATTGCGGTTGGAGGTCGACACGACCAGCTGCCCGGGTTCGCCGCGATCGCCATTCATGGCAATGCACATGGAGCAGCCCGGCTGACGCCATTCGGCGCCGGCATCGATGAAGATCCGGTCGAGACCTTCTGCCTCGGCCTGGGCCCGGACCGCGACCGAGCCGGGTACGACGAGGGCGCGGATGCCGTCAGCCACCCGTCGGCCGCTCATGATCGCCGCCGCCTCGCGCAAATCAGTGATCCGCGAATTGGTGCAGGAGCCGATAAAGACCTGATCGACCCGGGCGCCGGCCACCGGCTTGCCGGCTTCGAGACCCATATAGGCGAGCGCCTTTCTCTGTGAGGCCGAGCGTGGTTCCGGGATGGGCGAGTTGACGGCGATGCCGGTATCCGGCGCTGTGCCCCAGGTGACCATGGGTCGGATCGTCGCCGCGTCGATCATGACTTCGCGGTCAAAGCGGGCGCCCGGATCACTGCGCAGGGTTTGCCATTCGGCGACGGCCTGGTCCCAATCCGCGCCGTGCGGGCAATGCTCGCGGCCTTCAAGCCAGGCGAATGTCGTTGCGTCGGGCGCGATCATGCCGGCGCGGGCACCGGCCTCGATCGACATGTTGCAGACCGTCATCCGGCCTTCCATGTCGAGCGCCTCGATGGCGCCGCCGGCATACTCGATCACACAGCCTGTGCCGCCATCAACGCCGAGCTCGGCAATGACAGCGAGGATGATGTCCTTGGCGGAAATGCCAGGCGCGGTTTCGCCATCGACGGTCACGCGCATCGATTTCGGTTTGCGCTGAAGCAGGCACTGCGAAGCCAGGACATGACCGACCTCCGTCGTGCCGATGCCGAAGGCCAGGGCACCGAACGCGCCATGGGTGGCGGTATGACTGTCGCCGCAGACAATCGTCATGCCCGGCTGGGTGGCGCCCAGCTCCGGACCGATCACATGCACGACCCCGCGATGGCCACTGCCCCAGCCATGCAGCGTGATGCCATGCTTGGCCGCATTGTCCTGCAAGCGCTCGACCTGGCTTTGCGCGGCGGCTGTGGCATAGGGCGGTCCCTCGCCGGCCGCGAAGTCGAGCGTGGGCGTGGAATGGTCGATCGTCGCCAGGGTGCGATCGGGACGGCGCACTGTCAGGCCGCGCTCATCGAGCACGGAAAAGGCCTGCGGCGAGGTGACCTCATGCACGAGATGCAGGTCGATATAGAGCAGGCCCGGCGTCTCCGTGGTCTCGGCCCGAACCTGGTGCGCCTCCCAGACCTTGTCGAACAGGGAGCGCGGGGTCTTGTCCGCGCGCTCGGTCTCAGGCGACATGCTGGACCTCCATGGCATTGTCCTGGACCGGCTGCAGCCAGCCATGGCGATCCGGCGTGGCGCCGGAGAACAGGCCGAAGAAGCGCTCCTGCATCAGTTCGGCGACCGGACCGCGGCCGCCGGCCCGGACGACATGCCCGTCGACCGAGCGCACCGGCGTGATCTCGGCAGCCGTCCCGGTGAAGAAAATCTCGTCGGCAAAATACAGGCTTTCGCGCGACAGGGTCTGCTCTCGGACATCGAAGCCCTCCGCCTCGGCCAGCTTCATCACCGAATCCCGGGTCAGGCCGGACAGGATGGAAGCCGAGCTGGGCGGGGTGCGGATGACGCCGTCGGTGACGACAAAGATGTTCTCGCCTGCCCCCTCGGACACCAGGCCGTTGACGTCCAGGCCGATGCCTTCATCAAAGCCGCGCGAATGGGCCTCATGGCTGATCAGCATCGAGGAGAGGTAATTGCCGCCGGCCTTGGCGCCGGTCGGGATGGTGTTGGGCGCCGGACGGCTCCAGGAGGAGATGCAGCAATCCACGCCCTTGGTCAGCGCTTCCTCGCCGAGATAGGCCCCCCAGGGGAAGGCGGCGATGCAGATCTCCGGCTTGGTGTCGGCGCCGGGCAGGACACCGATCCCGCCATAGCCGAAGAAGGCGACCGGGCGGATATAGGCGTCTTTCAGATGATTGGCGCGGATCACCATCCGGCAAGCTGCTTCGACCTCCGCTTCGGTGTGCTCGATCGGCATGTGGTAAACCTTGGCGCTGTTGAACAGCCGTTTGATATGATCGGTCAGGCGAAAGATATTCGGACCGGTCGCCGTGTCATAGCAGCGGATTCCCTCGAAGACGGAGGAGCCGTAATGCAGGGCGTGGGAGAGAACATGCGTCTGGGCTTCATGCCAGTCGATCAGTTCGCCATTGCGCCAGATGAAGTCGGTTTCCTGGATTGCCATTTTACTGTGTCCTGTCAGACGGCCTGAGCCGGTTGTTTCTGGGTCATGTCGGCCCGGCCATAGGCCTCACCGCGATCGAGTGTGAAGAGCAGCGAGTCGATCGCTGCGGTGACGACGTCCGGGCCGCGTGCGCGTCCCGAGAAGGCTTCGCCATTGATGTCGACGCTGATGTCGGCGACGAATTCGCGGCCTGTGGCGGTCGAGCGCATCCGGGTTTCCAGACCGATTACCGTGGCGTCGGTGCCGGTAATGCGCTGGACCGCAGCAAAGGCCGCCGCCATGGGGCCATCGCCGGAGGCAATATCCGAGACACGGCCGCGATCGGGATGTTCCAGCTCGACCCGGGCAAACTGCTTGGGCTGGCGACCGGCGGTCGTGCGCAGCTCGGTTCGCAGCACGGTCCAGCGCGAGCCACTGGGCGAAAAGCCTTCCATCATCGCGACCAGATCGGCGTCATTGACCTCGCCGAGCTCGTCGGCCAAGTGTTTGAAGTCCTTGAAGACCTGGTTGAGTTTTTCCGGATCGGGCTGATAGCCCAGCTTGGCCAGGCGCTGGACCAGGGCGTGCTTGCCCGAATGCTTGCCCAAGACCAGGGCGGAGCCCGGCGCGCCGACGCTTTCCGGTGTCATGATCTCATAGGTCCGGCGGTCGGAAATCATGCCATGCTGGTGAATGCCGGCCTCGTGGGCGAAGGCATTCTTGCCGACGATCGCCTTGTTGGGCGCGACCGCGGTCCCGGTTACGCGGGCCAGACGCTGGCTGGCAGACCAGATCTTGGTGGCGTCGACATGGCTGACGGCCGGGAAGATATCGGCCCGGACCTGCAGCGCCATGACGATTTCCTCCAGCGAGCAATTGCCGGCCCGTTCGCCAATCCCGTTGATCGCGCATTCGACCTGGCGGGCCCCGCCCTTCACGGCGGCGAGCGAATTGGAAACGGCCAGTCCCAGATCATTGTGGCAGTGGGCCGAGAAGATCACATGCTCCGGCCGCTCGACCTTGGCGACGAGATTCTCGAAGACGGCGCGGATCTCGTCCGGTTCGGAATAGCCGACCGTGTCCGGCACATTCAGCACATCGGCGCCATAGGTGGCGGCGCAGGCCATGGCTTCGATCAGGAAGTCCGGCTCGGTGCGCAGGGCGTCTTCGGCGGAGAATTCAATCTCGTCGAATGTGCCGGCGGCATGCTGCAGGCAGCGCTCAATCGTCTGCAGGACTTCGCGACGCGACATGCGCAGCTTGGCTTCGCGATGGATCGGGCTGGTAGCGATGAAAATGTGAAGGCGCTTGCGCTGCGCTGGCTCCAGCGCATGGGCCGCCGCGTCGATATCTCTCTCGGTGGCGCGGGCCAGCGAACACAGTGTGGATTTGCGGATTTCCGACGCGATCAGGCGGATGGCTTCGCTGTCGCCGGGCGAGGCGGCCGCGAAACCGGCCTCGATCGTGTCCACCCGCATGGCTTCGAGCAGGCGTGCGATCTCCAGCTTTTCGCCCGGATTCATGGAAAAGCCGGGAGCCTGTTCGCCGTCGCGCAGCGTGGTGTCGAAGATGTGCAGCCGGTCGGGTTGCGGGGTCTTTACTGGTGTCAGTGTCGGGGCGGGCATGCCTGCCTCCATCGGTGGGGCGTCCCGGTCGCCTGGGCGGCGATCTCCGGGGCAATGTGCGGCTGGGTGTCGGGCGTGAAGACGCCGCGCACGTCGAGCAGGCGCGCGACCTGGCGGGCCAGCACGTCCATGTTTCGCGCGTCATCGCGGGCATCGAGCGACATGGTCACGGTGGACTGACCGTTCGATGAGGCCGCCTTGTCGAGCGTGGCGATGGTGAAGCCGCGGCGCTCAATGAGACCGATAAGCCGCATCAGGGCGCCTTCAGCGTCGGCGATATCAATACGAAGAGACGTGCGCATGATCAGTCCTCCATCATGTCGGCATTGGACGCGCCCGGCGGCACCAGCGGCCAGACATTCTCGCGTGGGTCGATCAGGACATGCGCCAGAATGGGGCCACGAGCATCGAGCAGGCGGTCGATCGCCGCGGGAACTTCCTCGCGGCTGTGAACGGTGAAGGCCTCGATGCCAAAGGCATGGGCCACTTCCGCGAAATCGGGATTGTCGTAGAGATCGATCTCGGAGAAGTTCTGGTCGAAGAAATATTCCTGCCACTGCCGGACCAGGCCCAGCGAGGCATTGTCCAGCAGCAGGATCCTGACCGGCACGCCGTAGCGGCGGGCGGTCGCCAGCTCCTGGATATTCATCATGATCGAGCCGTCGCCGGTAATGGTGACGACCTTGGCGTCCGGCCGCGTCATGGCGGCGCCGATCCCGGCGGGCAGGCCATAGCCCATCGCGCCCAGACCGGCGGAAGTCAGATGATGTTCCGGGCGCGAGAAGCGGCAATGCTGGGCGACCCACATCTGGTGCTGGCCGACATCGCAGGCGGCGATGAAGTCGTCCCCGGCGGCTTCCGACAATTGCTTCAGCATGGCCGGTGCAAAGACGCCGGATCCCGGCGCGTCATAGCGGAAGGCGTGGCGGTGCTTGCGCTCGATACAGGTGTCGCGCCAATCGGCGACGTCCAGCCAGTCATTGGTGATACCGGCGAGGATGGCGGTGATGTCACCGGCCAGGCCGATCTCGGCCCGGCGCAGCTTGTCGATCTCGGCGGCATCGCCATCGATATGGATGATGCGGGCGCCCGGCGCGAAACTGTCGAGGCGGCCGGTTGCCCGGTCGTCGAAGCGGGCGCCACAGCAGATCAGGAGGTCGCTTTCATCAACGGCGACATTCGCCGCGCGTCCGCCATGCATGCCCAGCATGCCGAGATAAGTCTCGCTGTCGGGGTGGGCGCAGCCCAGTCCTTTCAGGGTGGCGACGGTGGGGATGCCGGTCCGCGCCATGAAATCGCGCACCGCATCGACCGCGCCACCCAGGGTGACACCGCCGCCAATATAGAGGACAGGACGTTTCGATTGGGCCAGCAGGGCCGTCGCAGCTGCCAGGTCTGATTCTGGCGGGTGCGACGGCCCGGCCTCAGGCCGAGGCCCTGGGGGTAAGGTGGGGTACGCCTCGGCTTGTAGGACGTCCTTCGGCAAATCGATCAGGACGGGGCCGGGGCGCCCGCCTTCCGCGATGGCGAAGGCTTCAGCGATCAACTCCGGGATCCGCATTGGATCGCGGATGATGATCGAGTGCTTCACGACCGGCATGGACATGCCGAAGACATCGACTTCCTGGAAGGCGTCAGTCCCCATCAGCCCGGACGGCACCTGGCCGGTCAGGATGATCATCGGGACGCTGTCCAGATAGGCATTGGCGATGCCGGTCAAGAGATTGGTCGCGCCCGGTCCGGAGGTCGCCAGGCAGACGCCGGCCTTGCCGGTCAGCCGCGCCTGGGCGTCGGCGGCAAAGGCGGCGGCCTGTTCATGGCGGACCAGGATATGCTGCAGGGACGAGCCGGTCAGCGCGTCATAGACCGGCATGATGGCCCCGCCCGGATAGCCGAAAACACGGGTGACACCCAGCGCTTCCAGCGTGCGCACGACCGCATGCGCCCCGGTTTGCCGGGGAGCCGGGTGTTCGGTCGCGCCGGCGGTTGCCGTGTCGTCGATTTCAGTGGCGGGCAGGGCCGTCATTTCATCTCGTCCTTTGTCAGATCAACGCCGGTCAGGCATTGGCGCCGGGTTGCAGCCACGGCATGTCGGCGCGCAGGGCGGCACCGGTTTTCTCGATCGGGTGTTCCAGGTCCTTGCGCAAAAGCGCCTGGTATTGCGGCTTTCCGGCCTGGTTCTCGGTGATCCAGTCGCGGGCGAAGGTGCCGTCCTGGATGTCCTTGAGGACTTCGCGCATACGGGCACGGGTCTCGTCATTGATGACGCGCGGGCCCGAGCGCAAATCGCCGTAAATGGCGGTCTCGGAGATGAATTCATGCATCTTCGCCATGCCGCCCTCATAGAGGAGGTCAACGATCAACTTGAGCTCGTGCAGGCATTCGAAATAGGCGACTTCTGGCTGGTAACCGGCATCGACCAGGGTCTCGTACCCGGCCATCACCAGCTCGGTCGCGCCGCCGCACAGGACAGCCTGTTCGCCGAACAGATCGGTCTCGGTTTCCTCGGCGAAAGTCGTCTCGATGACGCCGGAATTGGCGCCGCCAATGCAGGATGTGTAGGCCAGCGCCCGCTCGCGCGCCGTGCCGGTCGCGTCCTGCTGGACGGCGAAGAGGCAAGGCACGCCCCGGCCGATTTCGTATTCACGGCGGACCAGATCGCCCGGCCCTTTCGGTGCGACCAGCATGATGTCGACGCCCTCGGGTGGCGTGACTCGCCCGAAATGCACCGAGAAGCCGTGCGCGAACAGGACCGCATCGCCGGGCGAGAGATTGGTTGCGATGGATTCGCGGAACAGGGCTTCATGGCTCATGTCCGGCGTCAGGATGGCGATCAGCTTGCCGGCCTTGGTGGCGTCTTCCGGTGTGGCTGTCTTGAGGCCGTCGGCCTTGGCTTTCTTCTCGCCGGCACCGCCCGGGCGGACGCCGACAATGACGTCGCAGCCGCTATCCTTGAGGTTCATGGCGTGGGCGCGGCCCTGGCTGCCATAGCCGATAACGGCGACCGGCTGGGCCTTGAAGGCTGTCGTGTCGACCTCGAAGGCGGCACGGCGGGACGGGGTGGAGGCAGTCATGCGGGCATCTCCTGCTTGGATGATGTGTGTGTGGATTGCGCCGTCGCGGCTTGCGGCGGTGCGATGAGTGTGGTGGCGCCGCGCGCGGCCGAGGAGACCAGGGCGGCATATTTGGCGAAAACGCCGGTCGGCGCGGCGCGGCTGGAGGTCCAGGCCGGGCGGGCGTCGAGATCGGCGTCGACATCGATGCGTCGCGTGGCCACATCGATGCGGATCATGTCGCCATCGCGGACCCGGCCAATCGGGCCGCCATCGGCGGCTTCCGGGCTGACATGGCCGATGACAAAGCCTTTGGACGCGCCGGAAAAGCGGCCATCGGTAATCAAGGCGACATCACCGGCCAGACCCTGGCCGACCAGGGCGGCTGTGACGCCCAGCATTTCACGCATGCCGGGGCCACCCTTGGGGCCTTCATTGCGGATGATGATGATGTCGCCAGCCTTGACCGAGTTGGCCTCGACGGCGGCGAAGGCATCTTCCTCGCATTCGAAAACGCGGGCCGGACCGGAGAATTCATTGCGATCATGGCCGGACAGTTTCAGGACGGCACCCTCAGGCGCCAGATCACCGGTCAGGATGCGGAATCCGCCATCGGGTTTGACGGGATTGGCCACTGATTGGATGACACGTTGATTGAGGCTTTCCTGGGCGCTGGCGCACTCGGCGTGCAGGCTTTGGCCGGTGACGGTTGGCGTGTCCGCCAGCAGACCGCCCTCGATCAGGCGTTGGCCGAACAGGCGCGAGCCGCCGGCCAGGAACATGTGGTGGGCGAGGAAGCGACCGCCCGGCTTCAAATCGGTAATGACGGGCGCGTCGCTGGAGATGCGGTCGAAATCGGCAATGTCGAACGGGACACCGGCTTCGGCGGCGATCGCGGCAACATGCAGGACGGCATTGGTCGAACCGCCCGAGGCCGAGGCCGCGATGACGGCATTGCGCAGGGAGGATTCGGTGATGAAGCGGCGCGCGCTTGTGCCGGCCTTTGCCAGCTCGACAGCCAGTCGGCCGCAGCGCGCCGCGGCGTCCGGCTTGTCGGGATGCGGGGCGGGGATGTCGTTCACGCCCATGGGCGACAGGCCCAGCATGGTCAGGATCATGGCCATCGTATTGGCGGTGAACTGGCCGCCACAGGCGCCGGCGCCGGGACAGGCTGCTTTCTCGACCCTGGCCAGGCCTTCATCGTCCAGCGTACCGGCCGCATGGGCGCCGACCGCCTCGAACACGTCCTGGATCGACAGGGCCTGGTCGCCCAGCTTGCCGGGCATGATCGTGCCGCCATAGAGGATGCAACCGGGCACATCCATGCGGGCCAGAGCCATGGCCGCAGCCGGGATGGTCTTGTCGCAACCGACCAGGATCACGACGCCGTCCAGACTGTGGCCGCGCGTCGCCAGCTCGATCGAGTCGGTGATGACCTCGCGGGAAATCAGCGAGGCGCGCATGCCGTCGGTTCCCATCGAAATGCCGTCGGAAACGACGATCGTGTTGAAGTCGACAGGGT
This sequence comes from uncultured Maricaulis sp., assembly GCF_947259345.1. GTDB lineage: Bacteria > Pseudomonadota > Alphaproteobacteria > Caulobacterales > Maricaulaceae > Maricaulis. The sequence goes on from NZ_CAMYLS010000001.1 coordinate 135,884, forward strand.
GGCCGCCGGCCTCGCGAACAGCCTCGCGGACCGGTTCGGCCAGGTCGGCCAGATGCATGTTGCATGGGGTCACGGTGGTCCAGGTGTTGATCACCCCGATCAGCGGCTTGTCGAAATCGCCGTCTTCCATGCCCGTGGCGCGCATCATCGCGCGGGCCGGCGCGCGGGCCGGTCCGGCAGTGATGGCATCAGAGGTCTTGCGGTGGTCGTGGGTCATCATCGTATTCCGTGGCTCGAAACACAAAAAAACCCGCTCCGTTTCCGGGAGCGGGGTTTTTTGTGTCTGCCGGTTGGCGAGGTCTCTCGTCAGGCAGGCGCGCTTACCGCTCCCGTTATGGTCGGGATAATAAGTACAAGTACGAGAAGGAGGAGGCCGAGCGTGTTCGCCCGCTCGCCCGTCAGGGCAGCGGCCGGGGCAACCGGCAGGGCGTACGCATTGATCATCAGATCGGCTTTCCAGAACTCTATTGCGGTGCAACGTGACGCGCGAATTTGGTTAAGGCAACCCCGGTTTGGAAAAAAACTGCACCAAATGGCAATTTTTGGCACAGAAGAGCAGAATTGCCCTCAAGTCCCATATTTCGCGCACAAGAATATTACGCGCTCGCGCGCGCGAAACAGTTTAGCTTTGCCGCATGTGGATGAAGCGACTGATTTGGCGGGTCTTCGGCCTGGTCTGTGTCGGCCTGGCGATTGCGGGCGTCGTTCTGCCGCTCGTTCCGACAACTCCGTTTCTCCTGCTTGCGGCCTTTGCTTTCGCGCGATCCTCGCCCCGACTTCATGCCTGGCTGCTCGCGCACAAGCGGTTTGGTCCGCTGATCCGGAACTGGCAGGCGCATGGCGGCATCGATCGCAAGGCCAAGCTGGTCGCTGTCCTCACCATGATTCTGGCCCTCTTATTGAGCGTCGCGCTCGGTGTGAGTCTCCTGGTCATCTCTATCCAGAGTCTTGTCCTCGCCTGTGCTGCCTTTTTCGTCCTGACGCGTCCCGAAGGGCCTCGAGACGAAACCGGATGTCGTAAATGAACCCAGCGTCACCTTGCTGCATCGCCGGGCAGTGACGTTCAATTCCGTGCAGCCTGACCCGTCCGGCCAAAAATCGTCATGAAGCGGTTGACGGAAATTTGTGCGCGCGCAGCAAATTTTCGGGCGACATCCGATCATGTCGCGACTCTGTGGATTGAACTGCTGGCGGCGGCCGACGCCAGCCTCTTTCCCGGGGAAGAAAATTCCAGATCGGAGCAACATCGGGACTCCCGATGAAATAAAATACCGCTTATGGCGCGCTGTAAGAAAAATGTTGCACTGCAGCAGGGTGCGTTCTAGGCTCGCTAAATCAAGAGTCGCCACAAGGTGACCTGACCGCAGAGCGCAAATGATTGGATCCGCCGCCACACCTGTGTGGCGCGGATCATGAGTTCCGACCGGGCCTGTCATGCCGGTCAGGGCGCCCCGCCTGGCGACCGCTACCTCATTGATCCTGAAAAGTTTTCGAGTGCTGCAGGCAGTCTGCAGCCCTGTTCGCGACCTGATGACAGGCCGGATGGTGAGGGGCAGTTGCCAGAAACGGGGGGATCCCAATGATTGGCAAGACACAAATGAACAAGACACTGGCTCGAGGCGCGTTGTGCGCCGTGGTGGCCGGCATCGGTCTGACCGGTGCGGCCCATGCTGAGGTGTCAGAGGAAACAGCGTTTGTTTTCAACACGCTGCTATTCCTGATCGGGGGTTTCCTGGTCATGCTCATGGCGGCCGGGTTCGCCATGCTGGAAGCCGGTTTCGTGCGGACCAAGCACACGGCGGCGATCTGTTTGAAGAATATCGCTCTCTACTCCATCGCCGGGATCATGTTCTACCTGGTCGGCTATCAGGTCATGTATGGCGGCCAGACGCCGTATTTCGGACTGCCCGCGATCTGGGCGCCGTCCGAATTGGCCAGCGATGAAGCCATCGATCTGGGGACCGGCTACGCCGCAGCCTCGGATTGGTTCTTCCAGATGGTTTTCGTGGCCACCGCGGCGTCCATCGTTTCCGGTACGATTGCCGAGCGCGTCAAGCTGGGCCCCTTCTTCATCTTCGTGGTTGTCCTCACCGCCTTGATCTATCCGATCCAGGGCAGCTGGGAATGGGGTGGCGGCTGGCTGGACGCTGATTTCGGCTTCTCCGACTTCGCCGGCTCGACCCTGGTTCACTCCACGGGTGGCTGGGCCGCGCTCGCCGGTGCCATCCTGATTGGCGCTCGCTCCGGTCGCTTCGGTCCGGATTCCAAGCCGATGACCCCGGGCTCCTTGCCGCTGGCGACACTGGGCACTTTCATTCTCTGGTTTGGCTGGTTCGGTTTCAATGGCGCATCGCAACTCGCGCTGGGCTCTTCCGCGGATGCCGTAGCCATCTCGCAGATTTTCGCCAACACCAATATGGCGGCTGCCGGTGGCGTCGTGACAGCCTATCTCCTGTCCATGCTGCTCGGTGGTGGCAAGGCCAATCTCGCCTACTGCCTCAATGGCGCCCTGGCGGGTCTGGTGGCCATCACGGCCGAGCCGCTGACGCCGACCATCATGCAGGCCATCGCCATCGGTGCCGTCGGATCCGTGATCGCGACCTTCGGCGCAAAATTGCTCGAAGTGGTCCGGATCGATGATGTTGTCGGGGCCATCCCGGTCCACCTCTTCGCCGGCATTTGGGGGACGATGGCCGTTCCGCTGACCAATTCGGACGCCAGCTTCTTCGGTCAGGCGGTGGGTGTCGGTGCCATCGGTGCCTTCGTTTTCGCCACCAGCTTTGCTGTCTGGCTGATCCTCAAGATCACGGTGGGTATCCGTCTCTCGCCGGACGCCGAGAATGTCGGCGGCGACCTGTCCGAACTGGGTCATGACGCCGGCTCCATCTTCGCCAGTGACGTGGGAAAGAGCTCAGCCCCGGCGCAGTAACGGCTCGAGCGGCCGGATCCGGAGGGCCTGCCCTACCAGATCCCGGTCCGCCGCCGGACGGGGCCGTCCCGGAACCAGGTCAGACCACTTCTTCAACCTGGGAGCGTCGGTCCTCGCCGACCCACCCACAGACACTGAGATCCGCGCCGGTCATCACGCGGTCAACGGGAGAGCTGCGCTCCCGCCCCGCTGACCGGAGTCTCAGGAAATCCAGACCATCAACACTTGATCTTCCACCCAGGAGTAAGTCATGAAAATCAAATCTCTCGCTTTCGGCCTCGCGGCCTGCGCCCTTACCGCCCCGGTTGCTGCCCAGGAGGTCACCGGTAATGTCGCGCTCGGATCCGACTATATCTTCCGCGGCGTCACCCAGACCGATAGTGGTCCGGCCATCTCCGGTGGTTTCGATGTTGAGGCCGAGGGCTTCTATGTCGGTGTCTGGGCTTCAAGTGTCGACTTCCAGGATGACACAACGATGGAGCTCGACCTCTACGGCGGTTACGCCTTCTCGGGCGCAGGCTTCGACTATGATATCGGCGTGATCTATTACGCCTATCCCGACAGCCCGAGCGCTGGCGGGGACCAGAACTTCGTTGAATTCTATGGCGGGATTGGTCGTGGCTTCGGCCCGGTGAGCTGGGATGCCAAGCTCTCCTACTCCCCCGAATTCTACGGCGAGACCGGTCAGGCCTGGTATCTCGAAACCGGCCTCGGGATGGAGATCTTTGAAGGTATCAGTGTCGATGGCCGCATCGGCGCGAGCCGCTTCGACGACTTCCCGGGCGCCGATTATGAAGACTATCAGCTCGGCGTGTCCGGCTCGGTCTTCGGCAATGTCGGCTGGGATCTGCGCTATCACGACCTCTCCGATGGCGGCGATGAGAGCATCGTCGTGACCTTCTCGCAGAGCTTTGGCGACTGATCATCGCCGGTCTGCGTGTTGTTGTGGGTAGACGGGCCCGGCAGCAAGCCGGGCCCGTTTTCATTGCGGTCTGACCCGCCAGATCCCGCCATTCGCGCCGATGATCCAGCCAACCTCGCCGGAGGGCGCGAAAGCGACCGCATTGGGTGCCTCGATCGGCCAGACGGTCGGTTGCCAGACGATCTGGTCGTCCTGCCACCCGCCGGTGTCGACGCCATTCGTCCCGACGCTCAGCCAGCGCCCTGATTGTTCGACCAGATCGGAGCGATACCCGCCGGGCGGGGAGGCCACGGTCATCCAGCTTTCACCTGCATCGCGCGACAGGGCAAAATTGCCAGCCCTCGCGTCGGGCTGTTGATAGTCTCCGCCGCTGACGGCCAGGACCCCATCGGCGCTTATTGTGACGGCGAAAATGCCCGCGCCGCCACTGCCGGCAGCCATCGGCGTGTCGAGCGCCGTCCAGCTGTCGCCGAAATCGCAACTGCGCAGAACGCGCGCGACGACGCCGCCCCCGGTACCGATATAGGCGCAGCCTTCCGGGCCAAGCGCGATCGAGGAGTTGGAGGCGGCAAAGCCCGCTTCGCCATCCAGCGGATCAGGCAGTGTGTCGAGGGCCGTCCAGCTGGCGCCACCATCCAGCGTCCGCAAGACGAGGAAGGCGCCGTCGACCGGGTCGGAAAAGGCAAGGCCGCGCTGATCGTCCCAGAAGGCCAGGCTGTCGAAGAAGGCTGCCCCGCTCTCATCCTCCCAGATCAACCGGAAAGTCGCGCCGCCATCCTCTGTGCGCAGGATACGCGCCGGTTGGCCGGCGGTGATGAACAGGGCGGTGTTGGCGTCGAAGCCGTGGGCGGAGCGCAGATCGGCACCCTCAGCCAGGTTCGCGGTGGTGACGTGCCAGTGTTCACCGCCATCCACCGTGCGCAGGACTTGTCCGCCCGGCGCGCCGATCCACACGACCTCGTTCGACACGATGCTCAGACCTCGCAGTGACGTCGAAACCCCGCTCTCCTGGGGTGTCAGAGACCAGGCGGTTGCGGCGGGCGTCTCCTGTGGTGGCGAGCACGCGGCGAGCACCAGCATACATACCGCGCCACCCGCGACGGCGACCTTGCCCATCATTCCAGGCCGAGCAGGCTGGCACTGTCGCAATGCCAGCACGTATCCGCACCGATCGGACTGCCGGGCGGAATGCGGGTCTCGACCAGTTCCGGTGTCTCGCCGGCGTCATGACGGTCCAGCCCGGCGCGTGCCGCGCGGGCCAGCCAGAGCTGGTGGGCTGCCTCCGCATCATCACGTCGGCGGGAGGGCTCATTGCGGGCAATGGCTTCAAGCCGAAGCCGGGCCGCCGCTGCCGGTACGGTCGGGTCAGCGGCGAGGACTTCCATCAGTTGTGCGACATATTCCGTCTGCAGAGCGTGGCGGATCGGGGTCAGTCGCGCCGCTTCGTCGCGCGGCGTGTCGAAAAGCTGATCCTCAACCGCATCCAGAAGCCTGGTGAGGCTCATGCGACTGTCATCGCGAGCGGCCTGGTCGGCCAGCCGCGACAGGCGCGCCGGGTTGAGCAGGGCCTGCAGGGTGATGCGCCCGGAAGCGGCGGCAGCTCCGCTTCGCGAGAAGGCCGGATAGTCGTTGGAGCGGAAGAGCTCGCGCGTGGCCGCCGCGTCGTAGTCGGCAAAGGGTGCCGGCATCATCAGGGCGAGAATGTCGTCCGAAATATCGAGGGCCTGCGGATCCAGCGTGGCCAGCAGGGCGGCGAGCGCCCTGTCCTGGTCTTCGGCGGCAACCGACGCCATGCCAACCAGGTCGCGACGGTTCAGCCCGTACTCGAACGTAACGCCGCCAATGGCCTTGGCCGCCGCCTCGACCTGGTAGCGATGATAGAGATAGATCGGCGACAGGATCTGACGCAGCGAACTGGCCGGTTGCCCATGGGCGAGGACATTCTGTCCGAAACCGGCGAGGGCACGCGCGCGCACGGCCATGGTTTCATTCAGCATGGCGATCGGGTCAGCGCCATTATCCCAGAGATTGGCGAGCGGGTGGCCGCTGGCATTGCCGCGGGCGTGGCGGTCGGTGATGTAGAGCAGACCATTGGCCCGAGCTCCGTAGAGAATCTCGTCGAGCGCGGCTGCTTCGCGTTCGCCCTCTCCGAACTCTCCGTAGAGCCAGGTAATGGCAATCCGGTCCCAGGCGCCAATGCCGCTGTCATAGGCCTGGCGGGTATCGATCGCGCCATCCGCATCCAGCGTGACCAGCGGGGCGGGATAATCCATCACGGAAGCCCGGTCCGAGACGCTGGCAGCGAAATTGTGGGCGAGGCCGATCGTGTGGCCGATCTCGTGCGCGGAGAGCTGGCGGATGCGGGCGAGGGCGAGTTCCAGCGGATCATCCGCGCCGCCGCTCCCCGTTTGCTCGACCCCGACCAGGCCTTCGAAAATCATCCGGTCCTGACGCACGCGCTGGGAGCCGAGAATGACGTGCCCCTTGAGGATTTCGCCGGTGCGCGGATCGATGACGGAACCGCCATAGGACCAGCCGCGGGTCTGCCGGTGGACCCATTGGATGACATTGTAGCGCACATCCAGCGGGTGGGCGCCTTCGGGCAGGAGTTCGACGCGGAATGCGTCCTCATAGCCGGCCGCTTCAAAGGCTTCGGCCCACCAGTTTCCGCCTTCAATGAGGGCGTCGCGGATTTGCGGCGGTGTGCCGCGGTCGAGATAATAGATGATGGGTTCGACGACCGGGCCGGATTGTGCTGACGGATCAACACGTTCCAGGCGATGGCGCAGGGCGAGCGAGCGTCGGACCGGATCGGTCAGCGGCGTTGCCATATCGTAGAAATCGAGCGTGATCGCGCCGGACCGGTCATCCGCCTCGCGCGCTTCATAGCCCTCATCCGGCAGGGCCACGAAGGAGTGGTGGACGGTCATTGTCACCGCGTTCGGGGCTGGGGTGACCGCGCGCACTTCGGATCCCGGGCTGGATCCTGTCAGCGTCAAAAGCGTATCGATTTCAACATTGTCCGGGAAGGCGAGGGCCGTGTCCGTGATCGGGGCAGAGCGGTCTTCGGCAATCGAGAACGAGCCTTGCCCGCTATTGCTCAGTTGATCGATCGTGCCGACCGGATCGCGCTTGAGAAAGCCGGACAGGTCGATGAGGACCTGACCGTTCTCCTCGGCGATGATGTCGGTCGACCAGACGATGGAGCGGGCGAAGGAATTGCGGGTGGCGGCGGCTTCGTCCGGACCGGCGCCGTCGGCCCGGTAGCCGGTGTTCTCGAACTCCGCGAAGACCTGGTCATTCACCCGGAAAAAGCGAAGGATTTCAGAGCTTGAGCCCAGACCGCGATCAATGCCGATCGGGTTGGAGCCGAGGCCGGATGTCATGCGGGCTGTATAGATCATGCGACCCAGATCATCGCCTTCGCCGACGTCCAGACGGGCGAGAATCCGACCATCGGATGCATCGATGTAAAGCGGGATAAACCCTTCACGCAGTTCAAGGTTTTCAATCGTCCCGGCCCAGCTGGTTTCGTCCTGGGCAGCCGCGATCGGGGTCAGGGCGGAACAGGCGAGCGCGCAGGCGGCGATCATTGTGAGCATCTTCGTGGTGGTCTTCATGGTGGTCATCATCCCCTTCTTTGTGGCGACGCTAGACGAGCTTGGCGGGAGTGTCACCCGGACGGCTTGACCATTTTGGATATTGTATCCAATTTGGGATTCAGTCGATTTCCGGCGTCGGGAGTGACAGGCTGAACCCGGATGGGCCGGACATCAGCCCGGCCCGGATCAGAACGAAGCCGGCCAGACCGAAGCGGAACAGGGATCGGAGCGCGGCCGGAAGGCCGGCTCCGGGACGAGAAGGGACACATCATGACGACAGCAAACTGGGGCGGCGTCTTTCCGGCGGCGACAACACAATTTGCCGAGGATCTCTCGGTTGATCTCGACGCCACGGCGGCGGTCGTGGCGGGGCTGGTCGAGGACGGCGTTCATGGTCTCATCGCCATGGGCACGGTCGGCGAGAATAATTCCCTCACCGCCGAGGAGAAGCGCCAGGTCCTGGCGCGCATTGTCGACACGGTGGATGGCCGTATTCCGGTCCTCACCGGCGTGTCCGAGCTGACCACGGACCTGGCCCGCACCTATGCCGTCGATGCGGCCCGGATCGGCGCGGACGGGCTGATGCTGCTGCCGGCCATGGTCTATGTCCCGACCGAGGCCGAGCTTGAGGCGCATATCCGCACCGTCGCCGGCGCCACCTCCCTGCCGGTCATGCTCTACAACAATCCGCCCGCCTATCGCGTCTCGATCTCGCTCGACACGCTGGAGCGGCTGGGTGATGTCGAGACCCTGGTGGCGATCAAGGAGAGCGCGCCCGATCCGCGCCGGATCACCGATATTCTCAATCGCTGCGGCGATCGCTATCGGGTCTTTGCCGGCCTCGATGATGTCGCGCTGGAGGAAATCCTGCTCGGCGCCGTGGGCTGGGTCTCCGGCCTGACCAATGCCTTCCCGGCCGAGTCGATCGCGCTCTGGGAGGCGGTCGAGAGCGGTGATCTGGAAACCGCCCGCGCCATCTATCGCTGGTTCATGCCGCTGCTGCATCTCGATGCCGAGCATGATCTCGTCCAGTCGATCAAACTGGCGGAGCAGGTGATGGGCCGCGGCTCGGAGCGGGTCCGCATGCCGCGCATGCCGCTCACGGGCGCGCGCCGCAAGGCCGTGATCGAGATGGTCGAGACGGCGCGCGATACGCGGCCGATCAAACTGCCCTCGGTCCTGGCCCACTAGGCCGGTTTCGGAGCGCGCCATGCGCCATGTCTTTCAATGCCTGGACGGTCATGCCTGTGGCAATCCGGTCCGCCTGATCACCGGCCCGCTACCCTTCCTCAAGGGCGCGGACATGGCGGAGAAGCGGGCGGACTTCATCGCCCACCATGACTGGATCAGGCGCTCGCTCATGTTCGAGCCGCGCGGCCATGACATGATGTCCGGGGCGATGTTCTACCCGCCCTGTTCGGACGATGCCGACGCCTCCATCCTCTTCATCGAGACCTCCGGCTGCCTGCCCATGTGCGGCCATGGCACGATTGGCGCGCTGACCATGGCGCTGGAAAACGGCGTCTTCACACCGGCCGATCGCCAGCAGGTGAAACTCGACGCGCCCGCCGGCCGGATCGAAGCTGAAATCGACTGGCAGGGCGACCGCGTCGCTGGCGTGCGGATCCGCAATATCGCCTCCTATCTCGCTGTCACTGGTCTGATGCTGGACATTCCCGGCTGGCAGGCCATCACCGTCGATATCGCCTATGGCGGCAATTACTACGCCATCATCGAGCCCCAGCCCGGCTATGCCGATCTCGACGAAATGAGCGTCGCCGACATCCTCCGCCTCAGCCCGCTCGTCCGCGCTGCCGCCAACGAGGCTGTCACGCTCAGCCATCCCGATGACCCCCGCGTGGCCGGCGTCAGCCATGCCCTGTGGACCGGCCGTCCCCGCGATCCCAGGGCCCAGGCCCGCAATGCCGTTTTCTACGGCGAACGCGCCATTGACCGCTCCCCCTGCGGCACCGGCACCAGCGCCCGCATGGCCCAGCTCGCGGCAAGAGGTGAGCTCAGGCCCGGCGACGACTTCATCCATGAAAGCCTGATCGGCAGCCTGTTTGAGGGGAAGGTGGAGGCCGCGACCACAATCGGCGACCACGCCGCCATCATCCCCAGCATCAAGGGCTGGGCCATCCAGACCGGCATCAACACAATCTGGGTCGATGATCGCGACCCCTATGCGGGTGGATTTACGGTGGGGTGAAGCCCGGCGCTTCCATGCCACGCCCGTCATCCCACGGTCGCGGCGTGGCCGCGATCCGGGGGACCTCCGCCACCCCGCCAATCGTCTTGCCTCTACCGGCTTGCTCACGCTTCATGGGGCTGGCCGAGGTCCCCCGGATGCCCGCTGCGCGGTCACCGGAGGATGACGGAGGTTTGGGTGTTTGAGGAAAAGTGAGGCGGGGCTTCTCCGTCTCTCCCCGCTGCCACCGCCCACAATCCAGCATTGCCGCGCCGGGCAGGCGCCGCATACAGTCGTGAAGGACTTGATGACGGGGATGGTCAGCATGGCGGACGCAGACATGGATGACGGGCTCGACCCGGCGATCGTGGACGCGTTCATTGCGCGCTGGGAGGCATCCGGCGGGGCAGAGCGCTCGAATACCCAATCCTTCCTCAACGAGCTTTGCGACCTGATCGGCCAGCCGCACCCGGACCCGGTGCAGGAAGCCAATCATCTCAATGATTATGTCTATGAGCGCTCGGTCACCCGCAATCATGCCGATGGTCACACTTCGACCCGCTTTCTTGATCTCTACAAGCGCGGCCATTTCGTGCTGGAGGCGAAGCAGAGCGCCAAGTCCGGCAAGTCAAAGGTCGATGCAGCGCAGACCGAATTGCACGGGCTGGAGGCGGGTGATCGCAAGACAGGGACCGCCAAGCGCGGCACCAATGCCTGGGTCACGGCCATGCGAAAGGCGCGCGAACAGGCCGAGGCCTATGCCAAGGACTTGCCGCCGGAGCATGGCTGGCCGCCATTCCTGATCGTCTGCGATGTCGGCTATTGCTTTGAAATTTATGCCGACTTCTCCGGCCAGGGCAAGAATTACGCGCATTTCCCGGACCGCCGCTCCTTCCGGGTTCTGCTGGAGGATTTGCGCAGCCCGGTGGTGCGCGAACGCCTGCGCGCGATCTGGACCGATCCGCACGCGCTCGACCCGGCGAAGAAATCGGCCGAGGTCACGCGCGACATTGCCGCCCGCCTCGCCATTGTTGCTCGCGACCTGGAGCAAAAGCACGACGCCGAGACGGTGGCCATGTTCCTCATGCGCTGCCTTTTCACCATGTTCGCCGAGGATGTGGATCTGCTCAAACGCCACAGCTTCACGCGCATGCTGGAAGAGCTTCAGGCCATGCCCGACAGGGCGCATCTGGCGCTGGAACAATTGTGGACCGATATGGATACGGGCTCGGCGCTGAATGCCTGGATCCGCGAGCCGGTGCGCAAATTCAATGGCGGCCTGTTCCGCGACGCCCGCGCCCTGCCGCTGACAGCGGAAATGGTGGCCGAACTCACCATCGCCGCCCGCCGCGACTGGCGCGATGTGGAACCGGCCATTTTCGGCACGCTGCTGGAGCAGGCGCTGGACAAGAAGGAGCGCCACAAGCTGGGCGCCCATTATACGCCGCGCGCCTATGTCGAACGTCTGGTCACGCCGACCCTTATCGAGCCGCTGCGCGATGATTGGCGCGATGTGATGGTGGAATGCCAGGCCCTGATCGAGGATGGCAAAACCGACGAGGCCCTGCGTGAGGCGCGGCGCTTCCATGAAAGCCTGTGCGAAACACGCGTGCTGGATCCGGCCTGTGGCACCGGCAATTTCCTCTATGTCGCCATGGAGATGATGAAGAAGCTGGAAGGCGATGTGGTCGATTTCATCACCGAGCTGGGCGGCGAGGCGACGCTGGAATTCCAGGGCCACACGGTTGATCCGCACCAATTCCTCGGCATCGAGCTCAATCCGCGCGCCGCGGCGATTGCCGAACTGGTGCTGTGGATCGGCTTCATCAAATGGCAGCTCAAGACCGGCGGTCAGGACGTGGTGCGCGACCCGGTCCTCAAGGATTTCCACAATATCGAATGCCGCGACGCCGTGCTGGACTATCGCGAACGCACCCTGCGTCTGGATGACAATGGCAAGCCGGTCTCGCGCTGGGATGGCGAGACGATGAAAGCCCATCCGGTCACCGGCGAAAACGTGCCGGACGAAAGCGCGCGGGTCGAGATCTATGACTATGCCGACCCGAAACCGGCGGTCTGGCCGAAGGCGGATTTTATCGTGGGGAACCCGCCCTTTATCGGCAAAGGGGGGCTGCGGTCGGACCTTGGTGACGGTTACACAGAGGCCTTGTGGGCGGCGCATCGGGATATGCCCAAATCTGCCGACTTTGTGATGTATTGGTGGAACCAAGCTGCGCGGTTAACGGCAGCGGCAGCAAAGAAGGGCGGCGGCGGGCAGCCTCGCCGGTTCGGCTTCATCACCACCAATTCCATCCGCCAGACCTTCAATCGTCGGGTGATCGAAAAAGCGTTGTCGGGCAAGCCGCCACTCTCGCTGATCTATGCTATTCCCGATCATCCTTGGATGAAAAGCGCCGACCGCGCCGCCGTCCGGATTTCCATGACTGTGGCTGGCCCCGGCGAAGCCTGTGACGGAAAGCTCGAGACTGTTGTAAGCGAAAGCGCTTTGCATACGGATCAGCCGATAGTGAAAGTTTCTGGTCAGGTTGGGGCAATACGCGCGCAGCTTAAGACGGGCGCACGTGTCTCGGCAGTAGTCTCACTTCTCGCGAATCGAGCACTTTCCTGGAACGGTATGATGTTGGCCGCTGCGGGTTTCGTGCTGGAGCCGCACCAAGCACTGCGACTGTCCGAGGTGTCAGAGCAAGCGAAGGGTATGATCCGTCCGTATAAACATGGCTTTGAGTTAGCCAGGCGACCGGTTGGGCGCTTTGTCGTTGACACTTTTGGGTATCAAGACCCCCGCGAGTGGAGCCACTCTCCAGAATTGGTCCAGTTTCTAATCGAGAATGTTAAGCCTCAGCGTGATGCGGCAAGAGACAAGGCCTTTCGAGAAAATTGGTGGCTTTTTGGGCGCAGTAGACCAACGCTGAGGGCAGCGCTCGAGGACCTTCCTCGGTACATTGCAACAACGGAGACCTCGAAGCACCGGCACTTTCAATTTTTAGACGCAAAAACTGTCCCCGATCACATGGTGGTAGCGATAGCTACAAGTAGAGGGGATGTTTTTTCTATCCTCGCTTCAAGAGTTCATTGTAGATGGGCGCTTGCTGCTGGGGCTCGATTGGGCGTCGGAAATGATCCGAGATACTCAAAATCTCGCTGTTTCGACCCCTTCCCCTTCCCCGACCTGACAGACAAGCCCGCCCTCAAATCCCGGCTCGGTGATCTCGGCGAACGCCTTGATGCGCATCGCAAAGCCGTGCTCGACAGGCACGACTTTCTCACCATGACCAAGCTCTACAATGTGCTCGAACGGGTCCGGGCGCTCGACGCCGGCAAGGCGGGCGAGCCACCCCTCACCGACGCCGAGCGCGACATTTACGACGCCGGGCTGGTCGGGACGCTGAAATCCATTCATGACGATATCGATGCCGCCGTGTTCGAGGTCTATGGCTGGCCGGCGGATCTCGATGACGAGGCGATCCTGGAACGGCTGGTGGCGCTCAATCTGGAGCGTCATGAGGAGGAAAGGCGCGGCCAGATTCGCTGGCTGCGGCCCGACTTCCAGATCCCGCGCTTTGCGCCCAAATCGGCGAAGGGCAAACAGGATGATCTCGATCTCGGCGCGGCCGCGGTGGTCGAGACCGGCGCCAAATTGCCCGCCCTGCCAGCCAAGGACCGCCGGGCCCAAGCCCGCATTGTCCGCGAATTGCTGGAAACCGCCACCGGCCCGGTCACCCCCGACACCCTCGCCCGCCGCCTGTCCGGCAAGAATACCAAGGCCAAGATCAATCGCGTCCGCGACATGCTCGACGTGATGGAAGCGCTGGGGCAGGCGGAACTGGATGAGGAAGGCCGCTATTTCCTCGCGGGGTAGCGCCGAAAGAGGTGAGCCAGAGCGAATCAGGTCCTTCCCCTTGATGGGGAAGGTGGGCCGGCGCGAAGCGGCGGGTCGGATCGGGTGAGACGCGCAGCGTTCCTTCATCGACCGCCCTTCACCCACTCCGTCTCGCCCTCACGGGCGATCCAGCTCGCCCATCAAGGGCGAGGACCTCTCCGGGATTCTTCGCTCAAACGCACCTGACGGCCCTAACTCCCCAACGCCTTTTCCAGCGCCGTCCGGGCCGTCACGATGTGCTGGATCATGCGGTTGGCGCCGGCGATGGGGTCGCCGGACTTCAGGGCGTCGAGCAGGCCGTCATGTTCGCGATTGGCGGTCTTGCGGGCATCGGCGCCGAGGGAGAGCTGGAGGCGGACATAGCGGTCGATATGCTGGTTGAGGGATTGCACGATGGCCTGGGTGCGGGGGCGACCGGCCGGGGCGTGCAGGGCGGCGTGGAAATCGCGATTGAGGGCGCCGAACCGGGCCGTGTCACCGTCTGCGAGGGCCGAGGTTTCCCGGGCGCGGATGGCGTCCACGGCGGCGATATCAGCGGCGCTGGCGCGTTCGATGGCCTGGGCGAAGAGGCCCGGTTCCAGCTGTTGGCGGATGTCGAAGAGTTCGGCCATCTCCTCTGCCGAGACTTCCGACACGGTGACGCCGCGATTGGGGTGAAAGACCACCAGGCCTTCCACTTCCAGCCGCCGCAGCGCTTCGCGGATCGGCATGCGCGAGACCTTGTAGGCGTCGGCCAGGGCTTCCTGGCGCAGGGCCTCGCCCGGCTTGAATTCATTGCCGAGAATGCGCGCACGGATCCGCGCGGCCAGCAGGTCGACGACCGAGGCCGGGGTAATGGGATCGGAAAACTTGATCTCGGTGCCGGGCACGCGGCGCTCCGAATCTGACATGGCACAGGCGGTGAGATTAGGCGGGCCCGCGCGTCCTGTCATGCGATGCGTGAACCGGCCCGTGAACCCGCCCGTGAGCCCGCTCAGTCGAGCAGCAGGATATCGACCCTGTCCCCCGCCTGGCGCGCGGGCGCATCGATGGGGCGGGGAATGAGAAGCTCGGCTGTCGCGAGCGCCGAGACCAGTCCGCTCTCCTGACGACCGGCCGGGCGGACCGCGCCCGTTTCCGGGTCGAAGCGACCGCGAATCCAGGTCTCCCGCGGGCCGTTGGCAGGGAGGCTGGTGGCCAGTCGGGCGGGCCGCAAGCGCGCGCGTGGCGTTTCGCCCAGCAGGGCCTCTACGGCCGGTCGCAAAACCAGTTCGGCGACCACGAGGGCGGAGACCGGATTGCCGGGCAGTCCCAGGACGGGCAGGTCGGGCAAGTGTCCGAACCAGGTCGGCTTGCCGGGCTTGAGGGCGATCTTCTCGAAGGCGAGCTTTCCGCCCATGTCGGCGAAGACGCGGCGCAAATGATCATGATCACCGACCGAGGCCCCGCCGATTGTCACCAAAAGATCGAGGTCGCGGGCCTGCTCAAGTGCGGCGCGGACCGCCTCCGGCGTATCGCGGGCTATGCCCAGATCGATCGGTGCGGCGCCCCATTGGGTGAGAAGGGCGGCCAGGGCCGGGGCATTGGAATTGATGATCTGGCCAGGGCCGGGCGGGGCGCCGGGCGGGACGAGCTCGTCACCGGAGGCCAGCACGCCGATGCGCGGCCGGCGCGTGACGCTCAGCTCGCTGGCGCCGCCAGCG
>NZ_CAMYLS010000002.1 GCF_947259345.1 uncultured Maricaulis sp.
CGACCGGTGTCGCGGCCCGGGGGGCGGCGCGTGGCGTCGGCGCGACGGGCTCCGCCGTCGCCAGGAAAGGGTCATCGCCATCAATATCGAAACCACCCGACGGCGTTTCGGCCTGGGGTGGCGGCGAGAGCGGCGTGTCAAAGTCGATGTCGTCGTCAGCGCTTGTGACGGGGGCGTCGCTGGCGCTATCCGATGCTTCCGGCTCGGGTTCGACCGGTTTGCCGCGCGATTCGATCGCTTCGAGGCGGTCAGCGAGGGCCGACATGGCGCGCTGGACGGGGGACAGGGCCTGTTCGGTCTCGGCGCGGACGGCGCTCATGCGATCCTTGACGCCGGCCAGGGCGTCCTCGATGCGCTGGGCGGTGCGTTCCTCGGACTGGCGCAGGCGGTCTTCCAGATTGTCCTCGCGACCGGATTGTTCCAGCCGGTCCATCATCTGGGCCATGCGGTCGGTCGCGGTCTCGACCATGGATGCCGAGCGTTCTTCGGACTTGACGATCCGCTCACCGAGCGCGCGGCCGAGGCGGGTAACCTCCTCGCCCATGCGCTTCATGGAGTCCTTTTGTTCCTGGCGGACTTCGTCGAGGCGGCGATCGAGCTTCTGTTCCGACTGGCTTTCACGCAGGGCGTCGGCGGAGCGTCGCTCGCTCTCGGTCAGGCGACGGTCGATGGCGCCGGCGAGCTTGGTGATCTCACCACCCAGACGGGACATGTTGTCGCCCTGGCGGCGCTCGGCGCGGTCAATGCGGTCGAGCGCCTTGGCCAGCGCGTCCTCGAGGCGATCGACACGCGGCTCTGCAGCGGCCTTGTCGAGCGCCTGGCTGACCTGGTTGCGGGTCTCGGCAATGGTGCGCGCGACATCATCGGTCAGGCGTTCGAAGCGGCGTTCAAGTTCTACCGTGTCGGAGGAGTTGCGCGTTTCCAGCTGGCGCAAACGGTCATCCAGCCGCGAAAAGGAGGTCTCGAGCAGGCGGGCGGCATCATTGGTGACACGCTCGGACCCTTCGACGCGCGCCTTGAGCATTTCGGTCGAGGTATGCAGGCCGTTCAGTGTCTCGGCGGTGCGGTCTTCACGCTTCTTGGTCAGGTCGGCAAAGTCCTCGGCCCGGTTTTCCAGGCGGGCGAGGCGGTCTTCCAGGGTTTCGGCGAGGCGTTTGGTGTCGGCATCGACCTCATGCACGCGGGCGGCCGTGTCATTCTCGTGTTCATAGAGGCGCCGGGCCAGCTTCATGATGGTGGTTTCGACCGCCTTCACCGTATCCGGTGAGGCACCGCCACCCGTGCCGGATTCCAGCGAGCGGACGCGATCGCCCAACTCGTCCTGGGCTTTCTGGACCCGGCTGATGCTGTCGCGCGCTGCGCTCAGCTCGCCACTGGTCCGCTCGCCCGTCTTGGTGATCTTTTCCGCCAGCTGGGTCAGCGCCTTGTCGATACCGCCCAGTGTTCGGGCCGACATCTGTTCGGTGTTCTCCAGACGATCGGACAGGCGATTGACCATCGCGCGCAGCAGCTTGTCCTCGTCCTCGCTCAGCGATTGTTGCCCGCCAAAGCCGGGAAAGGCTTCCAGGGCGTCGTCCCAGTGCGGGGAGGATGGGTCATTGTCTTCGAGGATGACGCGATTGAGCCATTCGCCGAGGGTCATGCCCTCCTTGCGCGCAGCCGTCTTGGCTCTCGCCCGGGCGCGGGGATCAATCCCCTTCACGCTCCATGGACCACCCAAAGACGACATCTGATTCGCACTCCCAGCCAAACCTGCGGAAGGCTATTCCGCAGTTAATATAGTGTAAACCAAGGGTGGAGACCCAATATGTAGTGTTTCCACACCAAATCTCAGATCGAGCCGCAAAGCCGCGAAATCCTGAGTCTGAACAAGGCTCTGACTCGGTTAATGGTGGGTAAAATGTGTGGATAAGTTGGCGTCGCGACTCAGTTTTTGCCCGGATTTTGCCCGCACTCGCGCGCCGTCACTCCGGCGGGTCGGTCTCATCCGCGTCGAGATTATCATCCCCGGTGTCCGATGGAGTCTCCGGCACGCTTACGAAGAAGCCTGGTGCAAGCGTTTGTAACTGCTCGCTCATGGCCACGGCTTCGCGCGATGGCGGAAGGCTGCGGGACGCGGGCAGCGCGCGAGCGATATCGAAGAGCAGCCAGGCTGTCTCGACATCGCTCTGGCTGGCGATGAAGCGGCCCGCGTGCCAGAAGGCAAGGGGCGCATAGGGGTCAGCCACCGCCGCATTCGCAAACAGGGTCTGAAGGTTGAGCTCCGGGAATGCCGTCGGCTGCGTACTGCGCAGCGCGGCCAGCGCCTGGGCTGCCAGCAGATTGGCGGCGGCCCCTTCCAGACCGTCGCGATGCAAATGGTCTTTCAGCACGTTGAGCGCGGCAGCACGGTCGCTCTGCATGCGACTGATCCCGCCCATCAGGGCTTCAAAACCGGCATTGCCGATGCCGGATGCGGTGACCTGGCTCATTCGGCCGCAGACCGGCGAGGTCGAATCGGCGCGGCAGGGGCCGCGGTGATGGGATATCTGGTAGAGAGCGAGATAGGCCCCGGACGGATCGGCCCGACGTTGAGCCGCTTCGGCAGCGGCGAGGAAATCGGCTTCCTCCGGCGTGGCCGAGGGGCGGGCGGCGGCTTCGAGCCCGGCCTGCAGCAGCCGGCGCACGGCCGGGTCATCAATCTGGTAGCTATCGGCCCGGGCCGGTGAGAGGCCTTCCGGCCAGGGGAAGGCGGCTTCGTCTTCATGCGAGCTCAGACGGGTCCAGCTTTCCCGGCGCCCGTCCGGGCTTGATGGCGAAAAGACCAGGAAGCTGAACGCCTCGGGAATGCCGGTCTCGGCATTGAGGGTGGCCAGGGCGTCGGGATGGATCGGGACGGCATGCTGCAGCCAGCCCCGAAACAGCGCGGCCGCGCGCCCGGCACCCAGCCCGTCATCGCGGTGCGTCAGGACGGGGGAGCCTTCGGCGCTGCGGCGCACTTCGGTGACCGCCTCATCTGTCATCGTCGAGATGAGCTGGGCCTCGCCCAGGCGCACGCCCATGGCGGCCTCGATCCAGAAGCGGTCAAAGGAGGTGCCCCCGGGTCCGGTAACCTCTTCCAGCGTGCCGCCTTCAGTATAATAGGCGAAGGTATTCATCTGGCGATGGACATGGGAGACGAAGGGCTCATTGCGCATGACCGGTCCGTCCAGCGCAGGCACACGGGTCAGCGTGCGGCTGGTAACGAAGTCCTGGATGACGCGTTCGGTCTCGCCAGTCTCGGTGACATAACCGTCGCCGATGACAATCTCGCGCTGTTCCTCGCCCAGTTCCGTGCCGTCCAGCGCGGTGCGTGTGATTTGCCAGCGTGTCCGCAGCACCTGGTCGTCCCGATTGCCACGCAGGGCCAGGTAGGAGTCGCGGTCCAGATGCGGGCCGATCACCGTATAGGTCTCGTCCGAGAGGTCGGGTGCTGGTCGGTCGGGTGTCGGGGCGGGAATTGTGTCCGGTGTCGGCTCCGGTTCGGCGAGTATCGAAAAGCCGGGGTCGGGCTGTCCCGCCTGGCTCATGGCATGGGCAGGCAGGCCGGGCAGGGCCAGTACGAGGGCGGGCAGGACAAGGAAACGCAACATGGGCCGGACTTTGCCGCGCCTGCGGTGACAATGAAAGGGGGCAAAACCGGCAGTGCCGGTTCTCACAGGGAAATCCCCATTGTCATATATTTGACGTTGACGTTCGCGTAACTTCGTGAACACCATTCACTCCATGATCAAGCCTGTCGCCCCCGATACTGAATTCACCATTCGCGAACTCGCCATGGAGTTCGACATCACGCCGCGCACGCTTCGCTTCTATGAGCAGAAGGGCATGATCCATCCGCTGCGTCGTGGCGCGGCCCGGGTCTACTCCGCCGAAGACCGGGCCCGTATCGAGCTGATCCTGCGCGGCAAGCGGGTTGGTTTTGCCCTCGACGAGATCAAGGAAATCCTCGATCTGCAGGCGATTGACCGCGGTGGCCGCGAGCGGCTCGAGCCGGCGATCAAGCGGTTCGAACATCGCATTACCGTGCTGCAGCAGCAGCGCGAGGATGTCGAGCGCGCCCTGGCCGAACTCACCGCCGGCCTCGACTGGATGCGCGAGCGCCTGGAAGACCGTACCCCGCCGGATGATGTCCGACGCCGCGCCCGGGCCTTCGAGGCCCTGGCCAATGCCCATCTGGAAGACTGGAGCGGCCTGTCGCCGGGATGACCGGCAGGGCTGCACCGACCTGACATTCACAATCACAACAATCCACACCCGCTCCCCGGAGACCCATCATGACCACCCCGTATCGTGCCCCGGTTCGTGACCAGCGTTTTGTCCTGCATGACGTGCTCAATATCAGCCAGTATGGCGATCTGCCCGGCTTTGCCGATGCCGATGCCGATACGGTCGACGCCATCCTCGAGGAAGGTGCCAAATTCTGTGAGGGCGTGCTCGCCCCGATCTCCAAGGTCGGTGATG
Source organism: uncultured Maricaulis sp. (assembly GCF_947259345.1). Classification (GTDB taxonomy): domain Bacteria; phylum Pseudomonadota; class Alphaproteobacteria; order Caulobacterales; family Maricaulaceae; genus Maricaulis. The sequence goes on from NZ_CAMYLS010000002.1 coordinate 4,483, forward strand.
AGGAAGGCTGTACGCGTGACGCGGACGGCAACGTCAAGACGCCGACCGGCTGGAAGGATGCCTTCAAGCAGATGTCGGAAGGGGGCTGGACGGCCCTCTCTTCCGATCCGGAATATGGCGGTCAGGGCCTGCCGCATGTCCTCAATCTCGCCTTCAACGAGATGGTCTCCTCGGCCAATATGGCGTTTGGCATGTATCCGGGCCTGACCCTGGGTGCCGCAGCGGCGCTCGCGACCGGCGGCTCGGACGAGCAAAAGGCGCTCTACCTGCCGAAGATGATCTCCTGCCAGTGGGGCGGGACGATGAATCTGACCGAGCCGCATTGCGGCACCGATCTCGGTCTCCTGCGCACCAAGGCCGTGCCGCAGGCCGATGGTTCCTACAAGATCACCGGCCAGAAGATCTGGATCTCCTCCGGCGAACACGACATGGCGGAGAATATCATCCATCTCGTTCTCGCGCGGATCGAAGGCGCGCCGGAAGGCGTGAAAGGCATTTCCCTCTTCGTCGTGCCCAAGCACATTCCCGACGAGAATGGCGATCCGGGGGAACGCAACTCGCTCAAATGCGGTGGCCTGGAACACAAGATGGGCATTCACGGCAATGCCACCTGCGTCATGGACTATGACGAGGCGACCGGCTGGCTCGTCGGCGAAGAAAACAAGGGCCTCAAAATCATGTTCATCATGATGAATGAGGCGCGGCTGGGTGTCGGCCTGCAAGGCTATGCCGTCGCCGAGGCCGCCTATCAGCAATCGCTCGGATTTGCGAAAGACCGTCTCCAGGGCCGCTCCCTGACCGGACCGAAAAACCAGGACGGCCCGGCCGATCCGATCATCGTCCACCCCGATGTCCGCCGCATGCTGATGGACCAGAAGTCCTTCGTCGAAGCGGCCCGTTGCTTTGCTCTGTGGACCGCCCTGCAGGGTGATCTCGAGGAGAAGGCGTCCGATCCGGCCATGCGCGAGAAGGCCGGCGATTACATGGCGCTGCTGACCCCGATCGTGAAGGGTTATCTGACCGGCAAGGGCTATGACATGGTCTCGTCCGGCCTGCAGATCCATGGCGGGTCCGGCTTCACCGAGGAATGGGGCGCCTCCCAGCTCCTGCGCGATGCCCGCATCACCCTGATCTATGAAGGCACGAACGGGATCCAGGCACTCGACCTGGTCGGTCGCAAGCTGGCGATGAATGGCATGCGCCCGATCACCAGCTTCTTCGCCGAGCTCGATGCCTTTGTGGCTGAGGGCGGCAATGACGAGACCCAGCCCTTCGTGAATGCGGTGGCTGAGACCAAGGGCAAGCTCAAGCAGGCGACTGACTGGCTGATGAATAATGCGCTGAAGAATTTCGATCATGCCGGCGCGGGCAGCCATGACTATCTCAGCCTCTTCGGCCTGACTTGCCTCACCTATATGTGGGCGAAAATGGCCAAGGTCGCTTCGGCCAAGGTCGCCGCTGGTGACAGTGATCCGATCTATGCCAACAAGCTCACCACGGGCCGCTATTTCCTCGACCGCTGGGTGCCGGAAGCGGCCATGCATCTGGCCAAGGTCGAGGCCGGTGCCGACTCGATGATGGCGCTGGAAGCCGACGCCTTCTAGGCGCCAACTGACGACATATCGGCGGGACCGGTCCGGCAAGAGAGACCGGCCCGCCACACCATTCCGGTTGATAAAGGGCGAGGACCGACAGGCGGTCAGGCCCGGTCTCAAGACCAACAAGACGACACGTCTGGGGAGGACGTTTCATGTTTCAGGATCCACTCAATGTACCCCGTCCGGCCTTTCTCGAACGCGAGGATGTGCGGATGTTCGAGGACTCGGTGCGCGGCTTCATGGCGAAGGAATGCGTGCCCAATGCCGAACGCTGGGAAGACCAGGGCATGGTCGATCGCGAGATCTGGACCAAGGCCGGCAAGGCGGGAATTCTCTGCCCGTCCGTGCCCGAGGAATATGGCGGCGCCGGTGGTGATTGGGGCCATGAATACGTCTTCCACACGGCAGGTGCCGAGATCGGCGCCGGCGGCTGGGGTGTCGGCCTGCACAATTCCATCATCGCCCCCTACGTCACCCATTACGGCTCGGAAGATCAGAAAAAATCCGTCCTGCCACGCATGATTTCCGGTGATCTGATCGGCGCCATCGCCATGTCCGAACCGGGCACGGGCTCCGACCTGCAAAGCGTCAAGACCACCGCGATCAAGGACGGCAATGGCTATCGCATCAATGGCCAGAAGACCTTCATCACCAATGGCGGTTCGGCCAATTTCATTATCGTCGTCGCCAAGACCGACCCGGAAAAGGGTTATGATGGCGTCTCCCTGCTGATGGTCGAGACCGACAAGGTCGAGGGCTTCCGTCGCGGCCGCCTGCTCGACAAGGTCGGGATGAAAGCCCAGGACACGGCCGAGCTCTTCTTCGAGGATGTCTGGGTTCCCGCTGACGCGCTGCTCGGCCAGGAAGAAGGGCAGGGCTTCATCCAGCTGATGCAGCAATTGCCCCAGGAACGCCTGCAGATCGCCGTCCAGGGTGTCGGCGCGATGAAGCGCGCCCTGCACGAGACGATCAATTACACCAAGGAACGCGAGGCGTTTGGCCGTCCGATCCTGAAATTCCAGAATACCCAGTTCAAGCTCGCCGAATGCAAGACCAAGGCGACCCTGGCCGAGGTCTTCACCCATCATTGCTCGGAACGCCTGATGAAAGGCGAACTCGACGCCGCCACCGCCTCAATGGCCAAATACTGGGTCTCCGAAGCCCAGAACGAGGTCATGGACGAATGCGTCCAGCTGCATGGCGGCTATGGATACATGCGCGAATATCCCATTGCGAAAATGTGGACCGACAGCCGCGTCCAGCGGATTTATGGCGGGACGAACGAGATCATGAAGCTGCTGATTGCGAGGACGCTGTAGGGATGTTGTCCACTCTCGCCTTCATGCTCCTCACCGCTCAGCCCGGCTGCATCGGCTATGGCGGCGAGGGCGCGCTGGAAGACCAGTTCGACGCCTGCCTGGCGGGCGAATGGGGCGAAGAGGCCTGCACCTCGGGTCAGAGCTATGCCTCAACCGGCTTTACCCGCGCCAATGGCGATCAATGCGAATTCACCTATCTCATCCGCGATCCCCATACCGGCGGTTTCCGCCTGACCTGGGAATGCCGCGACCCGGAAACTGGCGATGCGACCGACCGCCAAACCGAGGTCTGGATCATCGAGGACGACACGCGCCTGGTCGGTGACAGTGTCTCCGGCTATCCGCCCGCCGATTATCGCTGCGAGAGGGCCCACGCGCATGACTGACCCCCGCGACAACTCCCTGCGCTCGCTCCTTGTCGCCGCCCTTGCGGGCGGGGCGGGGACCGTGATTTCGGCGCGTCTGGGGTCCGGCATTTGGTTCGGAGCGAGTTTCGCGCTCGAGAACTATCCGCAATGGCTGGGCCTGGCCCTGCCGCCCGCCATCGCGACCCTGTTCGCGCTGGGGGTGTCCTTTCTGCTCGGCTCGCGCCTGCGCGTGCTGGCCGCGCTGATCGGCTATTGGGTGATCGCGACGGCGCCCATCCTGATCTCCATCCCCGCCCATCTCCTGCTCGGCGGGGATAATCCGGGCGAGTTCGCGCAATTGCGCCTGGTCTCGCTGGTGCCGATGGTGCTGACCCTTCTGGCACCCAGCGCCGCCTTCCTTGTCGCCCTCGTCTTCGTTTCCGGGAAACGCGCCTGATGTACACGCCCACACATTTCAAAATGGAAGACGAGAGCGAGATGCGGGCGGTGATGCGGTCGTATGATTTCGGTCTGCTCCTGATTCCGGGCGAGCCTGATCTGGCGGCCACGCATATTCCTTTCAAGCTGGCCGATGAACGCCTGGTCCTGATCGGTCATGTCGCCATGGCCAATCCGGCCTCCGCCGCGATCAAGGCGGGCAAGGAGGCGATGGTCGTTTTCACCGGTCCGCATGCCTATATCTCACCGACTTGGTATTCGCGGCCGCACGAGAATGTGCCGACCTGGAATTATGTCGCCGTGCATGCTTTCGGCTCGCTGGTGCCGCTTGAGGGCGTTGAGGCCGAACGGGCGCTGTCCTCGCAGATCGCCGATTTTGAAAGCGAGTGGCGGATCACCCAGCTGGAAGAGAAACGCCGGGCCATGCTGGAAATGGCCATCCAGCCCTTCGAGCTCGAGATTGACCGCCTGGAGGGCAAGGCCAAGCTCTCCCAGAACAAGCCATTGGAGGAGCGTCTGCGCATCGCCCACGCCCTCAATGAACGCGGCGAACATGCCGTCGCCTACCACATGATCGAGGACGAGGCGGAAGAGGATGACTAGTCCCGCGCCCCGCCCTCATCAGATGACTACGTCGATAAAGGGAACCACCCCGCCAAGGGAAAGGAAGTGACCATGACAGAAGCTTATATCTTCGACGCCACGCGCACGCCGCGCGGCAAGAAAAAGAATGGAGCGCTCAACGAGATCACCGCGCTGCAGCTGGCCACCCAGCAGCTCGCCGCGATCCGTGACCGCAATAATCTCGACACCGCGCTCGTCGATGACGTGATCATGGGGGTCGTCTCGCCGGTTGGTGAGCAGGGCGCCAATATTTCGCGCTCGGCCGTGATCAATGCCGGCTATGCCGAGACCACGGGCGGTTATCAGCTCAATCGTTTCTGCGCCTCCGGCCTGGAAGCGGTCAATGTCGCAGCCGCCAAGGTGATGTCCGGCGAGGCCGATTTCGCAATCGGCGGCGGCGTGGAAGCCATGTCGCGAGTACCGATGGGCTCCGATGGCGGTGCCATGGGTGTCGATCCGGAAATTTCCTTCGACCATTACATCGTGCCGCAGGGCGTCTCTGCCGACCTGATCGCCACCAAATACGGCTTCTCGCGCGACGATGTCGACGCCTATGCCGTGGAAAGCCAGAAGCGTGCGGCGCGGGCCTGGGAAGAGGGCCGCTTCGCCAAGTCGGTCGTTTCCGTGAAGGACCAGCTGGGCACGACCATTCTCGACCATGACGAGCACATGCGTCCGGGCACCGACATGCAGGGCCTCGGCTCGCTGAAATCGGCCTTCAAGGACATGTCCGACTTTGTCGGCTTTGAAGCGGTGGCCACCCAGCGCTATCCGGAAGTCGAATATCTCAACTGGGTCCATACCGGCGGCAACTCCTCCGGCATCGTGGACGGCTCGGCCATGGTCCTGGTCGGATCGAAAGAGGCGGGCGAGCGTGCCGGTCTCAAGCCGCGGGCGCGGATCCGCTCCATGGCCTCGATCGGTTCGGAACCGACCATCATGCTGACCGGCCCGGTCCCGGTCACCGCCAAGGCCCTGAAAAAGGCCGGCATGGAAGCAGGCGATATCGATTTGTGGGAGCTCAACGAGGCTTTCGCCGCCGTCGTGCTGCGCCTGATGCAGGCCTACAACATCGACCACGACATCATGAATGTGAATGGCGGCGCCATCGCCATGGGTCACCCGCTGGGCGCCACCGGCGCGATGATCCTGGGCACCGTCCTCGACGAACTGGAGCGCACGGGCAAGCAAACCGCCCTGACCACGCTCTGCGTCGGCGGCGGCATGGGCACCGCGACCATCATCGAGCGGGTCTAGCCATGAGCGACGACCCGAACGACAAGCCGCAAGGCGAAGCCAATATTCTCAAGCTGGGCCTGCCCCTGGGATTGCCGGTCGGCATCGCCCTGGGTGTCTCCATGGGCGTGGCGCTGGATAATTTCGCCCTGGGCCTGTCGATGGGCGTCGCCTTTGCTGTCTCCATGTCGCTCGCCTTCGGCGCTGCCAAGGCGAAAGAACTCAAGAAAAAGCAGGACGCCGCCGACACTGGCGACGCGTCCGAAGAGGAGAAATCCTGATGTCTTTGAAAAACTTCACACTCGAAATCGATCAAGACGGCATTGCCCTGGTCACCTTTGACAGCCCGGGCAAGTCGATGAATGTCATCTCGGCCGAGGTCATGGATGACTTCGACGCGCTGACCGACAAGATCATTTCTGACGATGCCATCAAGGGCGTGGTCATCACCTCGGGCAAGAAGGCGTTTTGCGCCGGGGCCGATCTGTCGGAACTGGGCAGCTCGTCCTCCGAACTGGCCAAGCTGCCGGAAGAGGACATGAAGACGAAGCTGTTCGAGCAGTGCTTCCGTCTCAACAAGACCTTCCGCGCCCTGGAGACCTGCGGCAAGCCGATAGCCGCGGCGATCAACGGCCTCGCCCTGGGCGGCGGCTTCGAGATCGCCCTGGCCTGTCATTACCGGGTCATGCCGTCGGACAATCCCTCCGCCAAGCTCGGCCTGCCCGAAGCCATGGTCGGCGTTTTGCCCGGCGGTGGCGGCACCCAGCGTCTGCCGCGCCTGGTCGGACTGATGAATGCCGCGCCGATCCTCTTGCAGGGCAAGCAGCTCGACGCTGCAACCGCACAGCAGCAGGGCATTGTTGATGCCCTGGCCCCGCTCGACGAGCTGGTGGCCAAGGCCAAGGGCCTGGTCAAGGAAGACCCCAAGGGTGCCAAACAGCCTTGGGATGGCGACAAGTTCCGCTTCCCGGGCGGTGGTCCCTACCATCCCGCCGGTGGCCAGATGTTTGGCGCCGCCTCGCCCATGCTGCGCAAGACCAGCTATGGCAATTACCCGGCCCAGCGTTACATCCTGTCCTGCGTCTATGAAGGCAGCCAGGTCAATATGGATCAGGCGATCCGCATCGAGAGCCGGTATTTTACCAAGCTTCTGCTGCGCCCGGAAAGCCGCAACATGATCCGCTCGATCTTCCTGTCCAAGCAGGACCTGGACAAGGGCGGACGCCGTCCGGCCGGTCAGGACAAGGGCGAGATCAACAAGATCGCCATCATCGGGGCCGGCTTCATGGGTGCGGGCATTGCCACGGTCTCGGCCCAGGCCGGGATCGAGATTGTTCTCATCGATGCCACGCAAGAGGGCGCCGACAAGGGCAAGACGCATTGCACCGACCACTTCGCCAAGGGCGTCGCCCGCGGCAAGCTGAGCGAAGAGAAGGCGGCCAAGCTGGGCGCCCTGATCACGCCGACCACGGATTATACCCTTATCAAGGACGTCGATCTGGTCGTCGAGGCGGTGTTCGAAAATTCCGAACTCAAGGCCAAGATCACCAAGATGGCGGAAGAGCAGATCGGCACCACGGCGGTGTTCGGCTCGAACACCTCCTCCATCCCGATCACCGATCTGGCCAAGGCGTCGGCCCGTCCGGACAATTTCATCGGCATCCACTTCTTCTCGCCGGTCGAGAAGATGAATCTGGTCGAGATCATCATGGGTGAGAAGACGGGCGATTATGCCCTCTCGCGCACGATCGACTTCGTCACCAAGATCAAGAAGACGCCGATCGTCGTCTCCGACACGCGCGGCTTCTACGCCAATCGCTGCGTGATGCGCTATATCGGTGAGGGCATGAACCTCCTTGCCGAGGGCGTGAAGCCGGCCCTGATCGAGAATGCCGCCAGGATGGCCGGCATGCCGGTTGGCCCGCTGTCGCTTCAGGACGAAGTGGCGCTGGATCTCGGCGTGAAGCTGATCAAGCAGACCAAGGCCGATCTGGGTGACGCGCACAAGCCGTCCAAGACCGAGCCGATCCTGTTCAAGATGGTCGAGGAATATGAGCGCTTCGGTCGCAAGAATGCCAAGGGCTTCTACGACTACCCGGCCGAAAAGGGTCAGCCCAAGCGTCTCTGGCCGGAGCTGGAGCAGTTCGCGCCCGGCGGCCAATATGCCGACGAGCAGCCCAGCGCCGACGAGATCAAGGACCGCATCCTCTACGCCCAGGCGCTGGAAGCGGCGCGTTGCATGGGTGAGGACATCGTCCAGGATCCGCGTGAGGCTGATGTCGGCTCGATCCTCGGTTGGGGTTTCGCGCCCTATACCGGCGGCACGCTGTCCTACATCGACACCATCGGCGCCAAGGCCTTCGTGGCCCGCGCCAAGGAACTGGAAACCGCCTATGGCGACCAGTTCGCGGTGCCGGACCTCCTCGTCGAAATGGCCGAGAAGGGCGAGACCTTCTACGGCCGCTTCGGCGCTCCGGCGGCAGTGGCGGCGGAGTAATCCGCCTCACGCCTCACGGCGACTGCAAGAAACCGGCGCGGCACTGTTCGCGCCGGTTTTTTCTTGTCCGCACCTGCGCTAATCAGGGCGTGAAATCAGGCTGTTGAAAGTTTTCACCAGCTTTTCCACGGAAAGTGGAAGGTTTTCCACCAAGTCCGGCGACTTGTCCACGAAAACGCATTTTCCGTGCGTTGCAGAGGCGGGTCCGGCCTGCTCTACTTCAATCATCGACAGCGACCGAAGTGGTCCGAAAGGACCGGGGATCGCCGGAGAGGTGGCTCGAAGGAGCAGGTTCGCAAGGACCGGTTCCGGACAGCAGGCCGGAAGAAAAGGACCCGCAAGGGGCCCGAAATTCAGGTCAGGTTCCAAGGCAAGGGTCTGCAAGGACCGGCGCGGAGGGCTCGCCGAACCGGAGGGACTGAACCGACCGCAAGGCCGGGGACCAGGCCGCCAAGATGCCAGCGCTGCCTCACCGCGGTGCTGCCCTGATCGAAAGAAAGGGGACGCTGAAGGGAGAGGTGTCAAAACCCGACCCGGACGCAACACGGCCGCCCGCCTCCTCACCTCTTGCCAGGTCAGGGACGGGCGGTTGGTGCGTTTGGGGTTTGGGCGACACGCGCATTCGCGCCCGCCGGGGCGCGGTCAGGTCACTCCCCTTGGAATCATCAGCGAAAATTCGCCCAATTCTCCTGAAACGCGAATATTGTGTTCGTCATCCTCCACAACCGATGTGGTAAGGTGTTGAGATTTCCGCCAAAACACGCTTGGCGCGATTATTGAACAAGATGTTAATCAAATATGAGATGCGTTAACGCTGTTCATCGGCAGAATGCGGGGCGAGGTTAAATTGCCTCGGCGCACAAGGTTTCTGGACCCATGTTTCTCTCGGGATCACATCGCTGGCAGCTAACGACGTGGACCAGCTATGCACGGTCCATCGCGCTCGTTTGCTGGGCGGCGGCGGTTCTGATGACCGGCGTCATGGGCTGGTCCGCCTGGTCGGCCTTTGATACCGCCGCGGAGAATGTCGACCGCGTTGTGGCGCGTCACGAAGCGGGCATCGTCGTCAAGGTGCGCGAGATCTACAGCGCCCGGCGCTGATCACCGCGCCGTAATTTCACGCTTTTCGTCACCGCAAACCTCGTTAGGCTCGGCCGCAACGAGGAGAGTGCTTTGACCTACACCCTGATCGGAGCGCCGGTATCGCTTTATACCGGCAAGGTGCGCGGATATCTGCGCTGGAAGAATGTCGCCTTCACCGAGCGCCTGTCGACGCGTGAGGTCTACAAGGCTGACATCCTGCCGCGTGTCGGCTGGTCGGTCATTCCGGTTGTCATCCATCATGATGACAGCGAGCTGGGTGAGACGCTGCAGGACACGACCGAGATCATCGATCATGTCGAGGCCCGTGAACCCGGCCCGTCCATCTATCCTGACACGCCGCGGCAGCGTCTGGCTTCGCTCATCCTGGAGCTATTCGGCGATGAGTGGCTGGTGATCCCGGCCATGCATTACCGCTGGGCCTATAATCGCGATTTCGCGCAGCAGGAATTCGGCGCCAGCAGCCATCCCCATCTCGCACCGGAGGAACAATTCGCCGCGGCCGAGAAGGCCGTCGGCTTTTTCTCCGGCTCGGTCGGTGGTTTGGGCGTCAATCCGGACAGTGTTGCCGCGATCGAGGCTGCTTATGAGGACTTCCTCGGCGTCTTTGACGCGCATCTGGCCGAACAGCCCTTCCTCTTCGGCGGCCGACCATCTATTGCCGACTATGGTCTGCTTGGCCCGCTCTATGCGCATTTGCTGCGCGATCCCAAATCGGGCGAGCTGATGCGGCGGCTGGCGCCGCGTGTTGCCGCCTGGGCGGAATACACGCATGCGCCGCAGCATTGCCTGGCCGGCGACTTCCTTGAGGGGGATGAAATTCCGGTTGGCGTCATGGAAATGCTGCAGCGTTTTGCTGCGCAGCAATGGCCGGTCCTGAAAGCCACCAGCGAGGCCCTCAAGGCCTGGTCGAGCGAGCAGGCGCCCGGGTCTGAAATCCCGCGTATACTGGGCTTTCACAAGGTTGAACTGGGGCATGGCGGTGCGACGGTGACCACCGACCGCGCCATCATCCCCTACGCGCTCTGGATGCTCCAGCGCGTCACGGATTATCGTGAAGGCCTGGCTGGTGAGGCGCGACAGTCTGTGGATGAAATGCTGCGCAGCATTGGTGCCGCGGATCTCATTGATTTCCGGCTGCCAGTGCGCCTCCAGCGGCGCAATTTCAAGCTCGCCCTCGCGGACTGATCACAAAGATGTTGGGCGCAGCATTCCGGTGCGCGGTCTAACCTTGCCGCTGGCACGGGAGGACATCATGCGCACACTTATATCCCGCTTTCGGACCGGGCTTGTTATTGCGGTATCGGGGCTGCTCGCGACCACGGCCGTTGATGCGGAGATCCCGCCCGACATGCAGGCCGCCTTGCAGGCCGGTGATGCCAGCGCGCTGGCAGCCATACTGGAGGCCGGCGCCGACCCCGACGCGCGAGCGGAGACGGGGCTGGAGGCGACCGCCTTGATGCTGGCCGCGTCCAATCCGGACCCGGCTCTTGCAAGAATGCTTATCGCCGCTGGCGCGCAAGTCGATACGCCGGACTCGGCCGGTGATCCGGCGATCAACTGGGCCGCCTATTATGGCCATGCCGCGGTTGTGGCCGAGCTGTTCCGGGCCGGTGCGAGCGGCGAACAGGTCGGTCATGGTACGGTCGCTGAAATCGCCATCCGCCGCGGTCATCAGGACGTGCTTGCCCTCGCGCTTGACGCGACAGCGCAGGATCCGCAAAGGCCGGGGCCGCTAAGGTCGGCCGCCCATGCGGCCCTGGAGGCCGCCCTGCTCGGCAATGAGCGCGAGCTATTCCTGTCCCTGCTCGCACTGACGGAGGTCAACGCGGTCACCGATTGGGCCGGGCGGCCAATTCTTCACACGGCCGCGCGGGTTGGTCACGAGGCTGGATTGGACGTCCTGATAGAGGCCGGGGCCGAGATTGATGCGGTTGACGCGATCGGCTTCACCGCGCTCTTCGAAGCGGCGCGTGAGGGACATGGAGCGGCGGTGGGCCGCCTCCTTCGTGCAGGGGCTGACCCCGATCATGTCGCCGGGGAAAACGGCATGGCGCTGACCGCGACCCATGTGGCGGCGATCGCCGGCCATGTCGATATCATTGCGGCGCTGGCCGCTGCCGGGGCGAATCCTGATGTCCAGGATGTCGCGGGTGCGACGCCGCTTTACTGGGCGGCCTTCGAGGGGCAGCGGGAGGCCGTGCTTGCCCTCCTCGATGCCGGCGCGGATAGCGACATCCGCCCCGACGGCACGCCGGACTTTCATGCGGTTGCGGAGATGCTGGATTGGCCGGATGTGGCGGCACGACTTGGCCCGCGCGCGGCAGATTGATCCGCCCGGTCAACAGGGCGTCGCGGGACCTCATTGAAATGCCCATAGGAATGGTGCGCGCTTTAAGATAAATAAGCTGCAACGAGCGCGTCTCTTTCTGCTGGGGAATAAATGGACCGGATTGATGCCCTTCGCCTTTTCTGCTCGGTCGCCGAGCTGGAGAGCTTCACCAAGGCGGCCGAGCGCGAGGCCATGACGCCGGGCGCGGCGTCCAAGCAGATCACCGCGCTCGAACAACGCCTGCAGGCCCGTCTGTTCGAGCGGACGACGCGGTCCGTTCGGTTGACGGATGCGGGGGAGGCCTTGCTCGATCGCGTCCGGCCCTGGCTGGATGAGTATGACGGTCTCGAGCAGGGCGTTGCGGATGCGCGATCGGCACCGGCCGGTGTGCTGCGCGTCGCGGCACCGGTCGATTTCGGCGCCCGTCGGCTTTTGCCAATCGTCACGGAATTCATGAATGACTGGCCGGGCGTGGAGGTGCGTCTCTCCTTCGCGGACCGCATGGTCGACCTGGTCAATGAGGGATTCGATGTTGGCGTGCGGATCGGTAACCTGCCCGACAGTGCCCTGATTGCGAAACGCCTGGCGGCGGCCTGCATGACGGTCGTGGCGTCGCCGGACTATCTCGCTCGCGCGGGCAGGCCTGAACACCCTTCGGATCTGGCGAAACATGAAGTGGTGATTGACCGCAACAAACCGGCGCCGCACATGCTCAAATTCCTCCGTGGCGAGGAGGAGGTGGATGTCCGCGTCAATGGTCGGCTGACTCTCAATGGTGCCGTCGCTGCCGTCAGCGCCGCAGCTGCCGGTGTCGGCATAGCCTGTTCTCCGCGCTGGGCAGCCGAAGAGGCGCTCGCCGATGGGCGCGTCGTTGAAGTTCTGACGGATTGGGAGGCGGAACAGCGCTTCCTGTGGGCGGTCTTTCCCTCCAATCGGTATCTTGCCCATCGCGTACGTCTTTTTGTCGATTTCCTGGCCGAGCATTTCCCCGAACGGATCTGATCCGCTCACGTCAGGCCCGGTCGTCCCGAATTCTCGCACTCAGCTTGTGTTCATGTGTTAGGCTGAAAAAGGGCAAGCGTGGACGAGGGGGTCGGGTTGCGCGGCCGGGGCCCGGACAAATCAGGGGGCATTGGACCAGATGCTTTTGCGTGTTCTTTTTCTTGCATTGATCGGTACCAGCCTGGCGGCGTGTGCCTCGACCACGACTCATACGGGCGGCGCGGCGGGCGGCGGGCTGGCCAGTTCGGCCTTCAATTACGCGCCGTCGGGGCGGGCGCCAGTCACCGGCGCGGGCTATGACCTGCGCGGTGGCGACTGGACCGGTCAGCTAGGCTATGTCGATGATGAAGGCGACGCGCGGGCCCTGTTGCAGATGAGTTATGCAGACGGGCGGCAAGTGCGGGCTTATCTTGATATTGCCATGCCCTATCTTGATGGCGGTTTGCGCCAGTTCAACGGTGAGGACAGCGAAGGTCGCCTCATCCATCTCGAACTCCAGGCCGGGCCGTGCCGGACCCAGAGCGGCGATACGCTGATCTATTTTGCCGACATGTCGATCGGACGGCGTACGGCCAGCGGTTGCGGGCGCGAAGTCGGCGGGGAGCACGATCGTTGGTCGAATTACCTGATCGATTATCTGCCGGTGATTGATCTCTGCCTGGCGGAGTTTCGGGACCGGGCCCAGCATGTCTCGATCGCCTACACGATGAGTGGTGGCGAAACCGGCGTACGCATTGTCGATCTCGACACGCGCACCTGGGAATGCGCGACCCGCGAGCAGGGCACGGCGATCAATTCCGTGCGCCCACTCGATGCCGCTGACGCCATGTTTGGCGAGGGCGACCCGATCTTCGTGCGTGGCGAGCTGCCGACATTCGGCGAGGGGTGTTATGTCTATGAGGCGGTGCGCGAGGCGGATCAAACGCTGATCGGGGCGTTCGGGTTCGATGCCTGCGATGCCGGTCCGGTCGCCGCCCTGGACCCCGAGGTGGGCTGAATGCGGGCTTTACCCGGCGCGTGTGGGCTTAACCGGGTCTTTACGCGAAGCAGAGCAAGGCCATCGGCATGCGTGCCATTCTTCTTCCCTTTCTGACCAGCCTTGTTCTGACCGCGCCCGTCGCGGCCGAGATCGTCGATCTGCGTGCCCGCCTTGATGACGGGCATGGTCGAATATGGATCGCCTTCGACGAACAACCCTCCGGCCTGACGACGGAAGTGACGGAAACCGGGCTCAATCTGACCGTGACCGGCGTCGAGGTGGGCGGCCGGGCCATATCGCCAGCCTCCGACACGCTGGTGGCGGCGGTGTCCGTTGACCCGATCGAGCAGGGCGGCGTCATTCATCTCTATGCCAGCCGGGCCTGGACCGGTGCCCGGGCCGAGCTGCGCCAGGGCGGCATCCTGGTCAGCATGGAAATCGACCAGGCCGCGCCGATTGATGTGGTCGTGGCGGAGCGTGACGCGGTCATGCCGGCCGGCTCCACCCTCGGCGAAACAGCCCTGAATGAGACGACCGATCCAATGGGCACAGACTCCGGAGCGCCCACGGCTTCGGCACCAAGCGAGCCGACTACACAGACGCCGACCCCCTTGTTCGAAGAGCGGGATGCGTCGGCGCGTGGCAATTCGGCCGTCGCGCCGCCCGGTGCTTGCGTCGCCGAGGCAGAGGCGGTCGAGCAAAGCCCGTGGGATGATAACTTGCTGCACGCCCAGGCGGCCTGCCTCAGCGCGGAGGGCCATCTCGCCTCTGCCGCTTCGATCTATGAGCGAATGCTGGCCTTCGAGCCGGAAAATTTCCGCGCGACGGTGGCGTTGGCCGAGATCCGGGTGGAGCAGGGCGACAACCAGGCCGCACGCGACCTCTATGACCAGGCGGCCTCGCATGCGATATCCGATGCCGAAGCGGCGCGGGCGCGGGCCCGGCTGCGGGCCTTGCGCGAGCAATAGGCGGACGAAGTCAGCCAAGCGGACGGATCACTCATGGATATCAGCGAACCGAAGGGCCGCGTGCTCGTCATTGCCGGCTCGGACAGTGGCGGCGGCGCCGGCATCCAGGCGGACATCAAGGCGATCACCGCGATGGGCGGGTATGCCGCGACTGCGATCACCGCGATCACCGTGCAGAATACGCTCGGTGTCTCGGCCATTCACCCGATCCCGCTCGACATTCTCAAGGGCCAGATCGACGCCGTCCTGAATGATATCGGGGCGGATGTTATCAAGACCGGCATGCTGGGCACGGCGGATGTGGTCACCCTCGTTGCCGAGCGTCTGGAAGCCTGCGACCCGCCCATTCCGCTGGTGCTTGATCCGGTGATGGTTGCGACCTCGGGCGATGCCCTGGTCGATGAGGGAACCGAGGCGGCTATCCGGGACCGGCTTTTGCGCCTCGCCTATCTGGTCACGCCGAATATTCCGGAAGCGGAAAAGCTCACCGGCCTGGTGATTGAGGATATTGCCGGTCAGCTCGAGGCGGCCAATCGGCTCGTCGGGATGGGGGCGCGTGCCGCGCTGGTGAAGGGCGGCCATCTGAAAGGCCATGTCGTGACCGATGTCCTGGTCTCGTCACGCGGGATGGAGCTGATGGAACGACCGCGCCTGCCCGGACGCAACACCCATGGCACGGGCTGCACGCTCGCATCGGCAATCGCCGGTTTGTTGGCCGATGGCGCTGCCCTGCCGGACGCGGTGCGGCGGGCCGGTGACTATCTGCATGAGGCCATCGCCCGCGCGCCCGGCTTCGGTGCCGGCCACGGCCCGGTCAATCACGCCTGGGTCATGCGGCCCTAGTCGATCCGCTGACCGCTGCGGGCCAACCAGACACCAGCGAGAATGACGACCAGCGCAAGCAGTACCGTCCAGCCGATCGTCTCGCCGATCAGCAAGCCGGTGAGGAGGGCGGCAATCGGGGTCAGGTAGTTGGCGATGGCGAGGAAGTTCGGGCCGGCGGTCCGCGCAACCTGCATCAGGATGACCGAGGCGAAGGCGGTCGGCCCGATCGCCAGCCAGGCGGCGGCGGCCCAGGCGCTTCCGGCCACATTCTCCACCTGCATCAGATCCCAGATCCCCAGCGGCAAGGTGAAGATGGTGGCCATGATCAGCATGCCGGCGGCGGAGACGGAGGGCGGGGTTTCTGGCAGCAGGCGGGCCTGGATAGCATTGATCGCATAGCAGATCGCGGCCCCGATAATGGCCAGCTGGGCGAGCGTGTCCGCGCCACCCAGTCCGGCTAGCGCCGAGGGCCCGAGCAGGAGGGTGACACCCGCGAAGCCCACGATCAGTCCCAGCACGGCGCGCATGGTCATGCGTTCACCGGGCACGAAGACATGAGCCAGTGCGATCGTCGCCAAGGGCATGGTCGAGACCAGAATACCGGCCAGCGCGCTGTCAATGAATTGCTGCGACCAGCTGACCAGGAAGAAGGGCAGGGCATTGCCGAAAAAGCCCAGCCCGCCCATCCACAGCCAGCGCCTGTCTGACAGGGGCGGCAGGCGACGTCCGCGGGCATAGGCCCAGATGGTCAGTACAAGGGCGGCAAGGCTCAGGCGAACAAAGATCAGGGCGCCGGGCGGCAGAGTCTGGACGCCATGCTTGATGAAGGCGAAGGCCGAGCCCCACAGGACTGTCAGTAAAAGCAGGGCCGCCCAGTCTTTCAGGCCAACCTGGTGGGGCGTATGGGGTGTGGTCAAAGCAGATCTTCCAGGCTCGTGGCGAAAGACTGGAAGTCTGCCTCATCATTATAGACATGGGGTGTGATGCGGATCCGGTCGCCGCGCTGGGAGACATAAATATTGCGTGAGGCGAGTCGGGCGACCAGATCGGCCGGTGCGCCCGACGGCAGGGACAGGCTGAGATAATGGGCGGCCCGGTCCGGTGTCGTCTCGGTCAGACCCAGCGGCTGCAGACGCTCGGCCAGTCTGCTGTTATTCGCGCCCAGGGTCGCGGCGAGATCGTCAGCGCCCCAATCCAGCATGGCGTCCAGCGCCGCGATCGCCGCCGGGACGAGCTGGAAATTCGAGCGCTCGCCCATGTCGAAGCGGCGTGCCCCGGGCGCGTGGTCGTCGGCATAATCGACCAGGCGGGCGAAATCCTCGGCCTTGTCGCGGACGATCCAGTTCTGCTCCAGCGGTTCGCCGGCCTGATGGTGGGGCGCGACATAGAGAAAGCCCATCGCATACGGGCCGAGCAGCCATTTATAGGCCGCCGCGACCGCGAAATCCGGCTGGATCGCGACGAGGTCGAAGGGCATGACGCCCAGCGATTGGGTGAGGTCCAGAACCAGGGCCGCGCCCTGACGGCGCGCGGCATCGCTGATCGCCGCCAGGTCGAGCGCACCGCCATCAGCCCAATGCACGTGCGGGCAGGCGACGATCGACGTTGCTGGCGATATGGCCGCCAGCATGGCCTCGGTCCAGCTCTGATTGTCCGAGCGGGACACGGTCCGCAGGCGGGCGCCATGTTCGGCGGCGAGCTCGCGCCAGACATAGACATTGGACGGAAACTGCTCATCGAGAACGAGAATTTCGCTCTTCGCATCGGGCGCCAGATTGCGCGCGGCGCTGGCCAGCCCGTAGGAGGCGGCCGGGACCAGGGCGATATCGTCCGGGCTGGCGCCGAACAGGCGGGCCGCCTGCCGGCGAAGCTGTTCCGGCGCGTCGAAGAAATCGGCTTGCACGGAGTAGCGCCAGGGTTGGCCCTTGCGGGCATAGCTCGCCTGTCCGGCCGCCACCGCGGCGCTCGGCATCGGGCCCATATAGGCGGCGTTGAGATAGCAGGTCTCGCGCGGCAGCTCGAACCGGTCGCGCTGCGGCGGGATCAGGGAGGTGGAACTCATGGCGAAAGCTCTTGCCCCGCGCCGGTCAGGGCGTCAACGTGCGCTGCAACATAACCTGTCCCGCCGCCCGCGATTCCCCGGAGACCGACTTGGCTGATACCGATACGCCCACCGCGACCCGCAGCAATAATCCCAAGCCTGTCCTGCGTCCCGCCGACCCGCGCTTTTCCTGCGGGCCGGTGAAGAAATATCCGGGCTGGTCCTGGGATGCGCTGGCCGACGCGCCATTGTCGCGCACTCACCGCGCCGGGGCGCCGGTCGCCCGGATCAAGGAAGCCATCGAACGCACCCATGCCCTGCTCGAATTGCCCGAGGGCTATCATGTCGCCCTCATGCCGGGCTCGGATACCGGCGCCATGGAAGCGGCGATGTGGTCGCTCCTGGGCCAGCGCGGCACCGATGTTTTCTCCTGGGATGTATTCGGCAATCGCTGGACCTATGACGCCCGCGACGAGCTCAAGCTGCAAGACCTTCGCGTCTTCCAGACCGAGCCAGGCGTGCTGCCGGATATTGATCAGTATGATGGCAAGCGCGATGCGATCTTCACGCTGAACGGTACGGCCGCCGGGGTCTGGATTCCGGGCTTTGACTGGATTGATGCCGATCGTGAGGGGCTGACCTTGTGTGATGCGACCTCCGCCGCCTTCGCGGTCGAGATCGACTGGTCGAAGATCGATGTGCTGACCTTCTCCTGGCAGAAATGCATGGGCGGCGAAGCCCAGCACGGCATGCTGGTGATGAGCCCGCGCGCCATTGAGCGCCTCAACACCTGGCGTCCGGACTGGCCGATCCCGGGCCTGTTGCAGCTGCACGCCAAGGGCAAGGCCAATATGGGCATCTATGAGGGCTCGACCCTCAACACGCCGTCATTGATGGCGGTTGAGGACTATCTCGCCGCCCTGAAATGGGCCTCGCGCATTGGCGGCCTTCCGGAGCTCATCCGGCGTCGCGAAGAGAATTTCGCGGCCCTGGACGCCTGGGTCAACCAGGCCGACTGGATCGATTATCTGTGCGAGAATCCGGACCACCGCTCGCCGGTTTCGGTGACCTTGAAATATACCGACCCGGCCGTGATTGCGGCGGGTGAGGACGCCCAATGGGATCTGACGAAGAAAATCTCATCGCTTCTGGAGCGCGAGAATGCCGCGCTCGACATCAATATGCATCGCGCCTCGGTGCCGGGTATCCGCATCTGGTGCGGGCCGACGGTCGAGCGTGATGATTTGGCCGCACTCGGTCCCTGGCTCGACTGGGCCTATCGCGAAGCGCTGGACGCGGGTTGAGACACGCTTTATCCCGTGAGCTACCGACAACAGACCGGTCGCGCGTGCGACCTCGAGGGGACATCATGAAACATATCCTGACGAGCACCGCCGCTTTTGCCCTGCTCACCGGAGCCGGTCTTGCCGATGATCGTGGCATGGAATTCCGCCTCGGTGTGACCGCGCATGATCTGGCCGATCATGTCGAAGATGGCCCGAACATCACCGTCGATCTGCTCTTTGCCTCACCGGATTTTCTCGACGCGATCTGGTCGCCGCGCCCCTATCTCTACGGCTCCTTCAACACGAATGGCCTGACCAATTTCGGTGGCACGGGTTTGGCCTGGGATTTCGAGGTCGCCGAGAATCTCAATTTCGAATTCCGCTCCGGCCTGTCCTATAATGACGGTGTCGAGGATATTGATCCCAACTCGCCCCCGGGCGACCCGACGCGCATTCGCCTGGCGACCACGCGCGCGCTGATGGGCAATGAAATCCTCTTCCACAACGCCATCGGCCTCGATTACGACCTCGATGACCGCTGGTCTGTGGGCGTTTATTACGAGCACATTTCGCACGGCCAGATCCTCGCCTCCGGCCGCAACCAGGCGCTCGACAATGCCGGCATCCGCCTGGGCTATCGCTTCGGGAATTAGGGTGCGGGCCGGGGGAAAACCCCGCAGTATCACAGCGATTTTGTCATCCCTGATGGACGCCCCGCGCAGGCGGGGCGAAAGGCAGGGACCTATATGATTGCAACGAGTTAGGTCCCCGTCCTGCGTCCGGACTTCGCCGGACATTTAGCCGGGATGACAAGCTCGAAAACCGGGCATTTATCCCCGCGATTACCACACACACCCGTCATCCTGACGAAAGTCAGGACCCAGTCTCGCAGGGCCGATTTCGCCAATCCCGGCAACAACTTGCATCGCAAGCTGGGTCCCGGCCTGCGCCGGGATGACGGTGTTTGGGGCATAAAACTTATCCGCACCCCATCCGGCCCGCCCCATAATCCTCCAGTTCCCGCGTCACCTGAGGCCCGGATTGGTTATCCGGGGGCGTGGGGAGGACGGAGCTCGTCCGGTTTGGTGGAGTTGACCACCACCCGACCCGGCGTGGCCATCGATGGGACGGCAGCACAAAGCTCGACTGCTTTCTCCCATCGGTTTCGAGACGGGGCCGGTAACGGCCCTGAGTAAATCTCCGTGTGCGAGGTGCCCCCGGCGCCACCTACACAAATTCCATAGCAAGGCACCGGCAAGGCACCTCGCACCCCTCTACGGCCCACACCGCCAGGCGAAATCGTCATGGCGCGGGCAAACCTGTCGATCACTTCAAACACAGGAAAGGAGCCCCACTGGCGCGCCTTCCCGCCCGTCGCTGGCAATTCCTGTCTGACGCACTTGCGTCGCCAGGCGGGCGGGACGGCCGCTGAACGGGGGACAGGTATAATTAACGCGTCGCCGTGGCGCAGGTCGGTGCGAGCCGCGCGTTAATTATACCTGTCCCCTAAACACGCCCCGCGATTGAGGAGAAGTCCGTCCGGCTCATGCCCTGCTTACCGCTGGAAAAGCCGGTGCCCTTGCCGCCGTCTTCCTCGAACAGGGCGGCGAGCTGGTCGGTCATGGCGCCGCCGAGTTGCTCGACGTCATTGATCGTCACCGCGCGGCGATACCAGCGGGTGACGTCATGGCCGATGCCGATGGCGAGCAGTTCGACTTCCGAACGGGTTTCGATCATGGCGATGGTTTCGCGCAGATGGCGTTCCAGATAGCCGGCGGAATTGGCCGATTGGGTGCCGTCATCGACCGGGGCGCCGTCCGAGATCACCATCATGATGCGGCGCTGTTCCGGGCGGGCGGCCATGCGTTTCCAGGCCCACATCAGGGCCTCGCCATCGATATTTTCCTTCAACAGGCCCTCGCGCATCATCAGGCCGAGATTGACCCGGGCGCGGCGCCAGGGTGTGTCGGCCGCCTTGTAGATGATGTGGCGCAGATCATTGAGCCGGCCCGGATGCGGCGGCTTGCCTTCGGCCAGCCATTTTTCCTTCGAGCGCCCGCCCTTCCAGGCCTTGGTGGTGAAGCCGAGAATCTCGGTCTTCACGCCGCAGCGTTCCAGCGTGCGGGCGAGGATGTCGGCACAGGCCGCTGCGACCATGATCGGCCGACCGCGCATGGAGCCGGAATTGTCCAGCACCAGGGTGACGATGGTGTCGCGGAATTCGGTATCGCTCTCCTGCTTGTAGGAGAGCGGCAGGGTCGGGTCGGCGATGACACGGGCGAGGCGGGAGCCGTCCAGCACGCCTTCCTCGAGGTCGAAATTCCAGGCCCGTTCCTGCTGCGCCATCAGGCGGCGCTGCAGCCGGTTGGCCAGGCGGCCGACGACCTGGTCGAGGCCTTTCAGCGTATTGTCGAGATATTTGCGCAAGCGTTCCAGTTCGTCCGGCTCGCACAGATCGGAAGCCTGGATGATTTCGTCGAACTCGCGCGTGAAGACCTTGTAGAACTTGGCATCGGGATCATTGGCCGGCTGCCAGTTCGGACGCATGGCCGTTTGTGCGGCGCCCTCATCATCCATCGCATCGACACGGGTCTCGGCATCATCCGTGTCGGCATTGATCTCGTCTTCATCGCCGGCGGTGCCGGCCGCATCAGGCGTGTCGGGCTGGTCACCCTGCTGGTCGTCGCCTTCGGCATCATCGCCGGTGCGTTCCTCGCGATCGACGCCTTCATCCTCGTCTTCGGGATTTTCCGATTGATCGGGATCGCCGCCGAGTTCGTCGGAGAGATCGAGATCCTGGATGACCGTGCGCAACAGATCGGCGAAGGCGGTCTGGTCGTCGGCGTTTTCGGCCAGGGCATCCAGCGACAGGCCGGCCACGCTTTCCATCTGGTCGCGCCAGAGATTCATCAGGCCATCCGCTTCGCGCGGGGAGGGCTGACCGGTGATGCGTTCGCGGACCAGAAGGGCGAGGGCCTCCTCCATCGGGGCAGACTGCCGGTCCTCGACCCGCTGCCAGCCCTTCTGCTTGCAGCGCATGGCCAGGGCCGCTTCGAGATTGCCCGCCATACCGCGCATGTCCCGGGCGCCCAGACCCTCGACGCGGGCCTGTTCGGCCGCATGGAAGATAGCGCGTGCGGTCGCGCCCGGCGGCAGGACACGGACATGGGCGGCCTCGTCATGATGGGCCAGGCGCAGGGCCAGGGCATCGGCCCGGCCGCGCACGGCAGCTGCCGCCTCCGGCGAGGGTTCACTGCCGGGATTGGGCAGGACCATGCGCCCGCCCGACAGGCCGGCAATCTCGCCACCAAAGCGCACGTCGAGCTCCCGGTCGCCGGCAATGGCGCGGGTGGTGATGGACAGGGCACGCTTGAACGCGTCCGGATCGGCAGGCGGTTGGCTCATGGCTGCAAGGGTAATTCATTCAGGCGGAATTGCGAGTGCGGACAACCGCAAAAACCACAGCTGGCACAGGCGCGGAGACCAAGTTTTTGCCGACTTCCCGTGCTTTCCCGTCCGATCTGCGTTATCCTCCTCCTTCATGTCGGCCAGTTGCCGGCATGCAGATGAGAGGGGTTAGGCTGATGTCGAAATCGGACTATCAAGACGCGCTTCTCGATCCGGCGGATGTTTTTGCAACGCCGGAGGCTGTTCTGGAAAGCGCTGAACTGAGCCGCAACCAGAAGATCGAACTCCTGCGACGCTGGCAATACGCCGCGCATGAAGAAGCCGTGGCGGTCGAGGAGGGCATGTCGGGTGAAACGCCGACCCTGCTACGCCGGGTGGCCCTGGCGCTTGAGTCGCTGGGCGATGATGGTGGCGACCGGACGGGTACCGCCAACAAGCAAAACGGCGTGTCCTGACAGGCGCCGCCCTGTACCGTGCTGCCGGAGCATGCGCAGGTTAAAGCGGGATCGCGGCGTCAACCTCTCGCTAACCCAATCGTGGAAAACTCGAACCCGGACCCGTACAGGCAAAAATGCCTGCCGGGCCGTAACGATGGTGGCGAGTGTCGGCAGGATGACCTTTTCGGTCCATTCCATGGCCTCCGTGAACTCCGCGCTGCAGCATATGAGCATGCTGCAAAGCCAGACTGCCGCAGTGCAGGACCGGATCGCGACGGGGCTCAAGGTTGGCAGTGCCAGTGATAATGGCACGGTCTGGGCGATGGCCCAGGTCATGCGCTCGGACAATGAGTCCCGGGCCAGCGCCCTCACATCCATTGATCTGGGAACCGGCGTTGTCGAGACGGCCCTGGCGGCCTCCGAAGGCATTTCCGATCTTATGGTGGAGATGCATTCCAAACTTGTCGCCGCAACCGATACGACGCTGGACGAACAGAGCTGGCGCAGCCTGATGACGGACTATATCGAGCTGGGCAATCAGGCGGTCCGGTTGGCCGAGAATGCCAGCTTCAATGACCTCAACCTGCTGGAAAGTGGCGGTGAAGACCTGTCCGTCCTTATCGGCGCCAGACCGGATCAGACCCTGACAATCGCGGCCGAAGACCTCACCGATGGCGGCGGTATCTTTGACGCCGGCCTCGCCGCGACCCTGCCGCAGAGCGATAACAGCACCGTCGTCACCCAGCCGACCTCGGCCGATGTAACCGCGTTTGAAAGCTCCATGACGGACGTCAATTCCGCGATCTCGCGCCTGGGTGTCGGGCTGCGCTCGCTGGAAATCCAGAAGACGCTGTTGGTCAAGCAGAGCGATGCGACGAGCGCGGGCATCGGTAATCTGGTCGACGCGGATCTCGGCCGCGAGAGCGCCAGGCTGCAGGCGCTCCAGGTGCGCGAGCAATTGGGCCTTCAGGCGTTGCAGATCGCCAATCAGGCGCCGCGCGTCATTCTCAATTTCTTCCAGTAAGCTTGCCCGGCTTGTCGCTGTTGGATGGCCGCTCTATCTGAGCGGTCGAACAGGCGGAGCGGGTAGCGTGACTTCAACCATTGTGATCGGAGCCGGCATGGCCGGCCTGGCCTGTGCCCGTCACCTCGCCGATGCGGGGCAGGATGTCATCGTGCTCGACAAGGGGCGGGGGCTGGGCGGCCGCCTCGCGACCCGACGCAGCGAGTATGGGGCTTTTGATCATGGCGCCCAGTATATCACCGCCCGAAACCCTGGCTTTGCCGCCTGGCTCGATCAAGCCGAGCTCGCGAGCTCGGCCGCGCCCTGGCAGCAATTGGGCGTGGACCGGACCTGGTGGGTCGGAACCCCGGGCATGAGCCGGATTGTCGCCCCGCTGGCTGAGGGGCTCGACGTCCGAAAGGCCTGCCGCGTCGAGGCGGTTCGGAGCAACGCGCCGGGCTGGACGGTTGCGTGTGAGGGCGATGAGATTGTCCAGGCGGATCACCTCGCCATCGCGATCCCGGCGCCCCAGGCCGCGACGCTTCTCGCCGGCGTGACGCCGCTCGCCGATGGCCTTGATGTCGTGCGCTATGCGCCTTGCTGGACCCTGATGGTCGCGCTCGCCGAACCGCTGGAGACCGCCCCGCGCGTCTATCGCGCCTCGGACGGGCCTTGTGCCTGGATCGCCTGCGACTCCTCCAAGCCGGGCCGTGCGGCAGACGGGGAGAATTGGGTGATTCAGGCCGGGCCGGGCTGGAGCGAAATCCATCTCGAGGACTCCTCCGATACCGTCAGCCGATTGCTTCACGACGCCTTTGAGTCCTGGGCTGGCGCCTTGCCCGATATTCGGTCCAGCCAGGTCCACCGCTGGCGCTATGCCCGTGTCCTCAAAGCCCTCGACGCGCCCTGTCTGTGGGATGGTGAGGCCGGTATCGGCCTGGCCGGCGACTGGTGTCTTGGTCCGCGGGTCGAAGCGGCGTATCTGTCCGGGCGCGCCCTGGCCGGGCGCATGCTGGCGACTCAGAGCCGGTAATGCTTGGCCAGCAATCCGATCAGTTCGTCCATCTTGACCTTCTGGGCCTCGGCATCGCCGCTTTCGATGGCGTGGGCGACGCAATGGCCGGCATGATCGCGCAGGATTTCGCCTTCGACTGCGGCCAGGGCTGACTTCACCGCTGACAATTGTGTGAGCACGTCAATGCAATAGCGATCCTCTTCCAGCATGCGGCCTATGCCGCGCACTTGACCCTCAATGCGCTTGAGGCGGGACAGTGATTTTTCCCGAGCCGGGGTGAGGGGCGTGTGGAGATCGGACATGCGCTTGTATACCCCCGGGGGGTATGCTAGCGCAAGCCTATGACACGAATGCGTTTGAACGTCTTGCCGGTGCTGGCCGGCCTTCTCATCGTCTCGGCCTGCACAACGGTCGATCCGGCCGCAGAGCGAGCCGGAGTGATGGCGAGCCTGACCGAGCGGACCGGCCCGGTCGCCGATCCGGTCCTGCCGCGCGAGGGTGAAACTGTCAGCGAGGCCATGGCGGTCTCTCTGGCCCTCGCCAATAATCATCGTTTGCTGGCACGTCTGAACGAAGCGGGTCTGGCCCGGGCCGACCAGGTGATGGCGTCGCGTCCGGTCAATCCGATCGTCGAGGTCGTGACCTTGCCGGGCGATGGTCATGGGCGCATCTGGGACGTTGATCTGCGCGCCTCCCTGCTTGGCATTGCCGCTACGCCCTGGCGGGCGGCGGTCGCTCAGGATCGCTATGAGGTCCGGCAGGCGGAGACCGTATTGGCGACGCTGGACTTCGTGGCCGCAACGCGGCTTGCCTGGGTCGAGGCAGTCGCGGCCCGCCAGCGTCTGGACTTGCAACAGCGCATCCGTGACGCGGCGGCGGCAAGCCTGGTCGTGGCCGAGGAAATGCGTGCGGCCGGCAATGCACCGGTGCTTGAACTTGAACGTGAGCGGATTTTCGCCCAGCAGGCCGAGCTGGATTATCTGGATGCGGAACACGCCGCTCTGCAAGCCCGGCTCGCCCTTGCACGCCAGCTGGGTGTTCCGGTGTCGGCAGACCAGCTGCCCACGCGGCTGGAAGCGGGTGAGGGGCCTTTGGCGCCGCTTGATGCGCAAACGGCGCTGAGCGCCAGCCTGCCGCTGGCCGCCGCGCGCTCCAATGTCGAGGCTGCCGCTGGCGAGGCCGGTCTGGAAAACTGGGCCAGCCTGCTCGAGCATGTTGAACTGGGCGGGGTGTTCGAGCGCGAGGACGGCGACTGGTCGCGAGGCTGGATGCTGGAATTTGCCCTGCCGGTCTTCGATACCGGATCGGCCCGTCGCACGGCGGCGCAGCTGCGGGCGGAACAGGCGATCCATCGCCATGCCGCCTTGGCCTATGAAATCCGCAATGCCCTGGAATCCGCCCAGGCCGTGGCGACGCTGGCTCAGCGGCGTGTCACGCATATTGAAAATGACGCCCTGCCGACCAGTGAGCGTCTGATGGATGCGACGATGCGCCAGTATAATGCGATGCAGGTCAGCGTCTTTGATCTGATGGCGACCGTGCAGATGCGCAGCCGGACCGGTCAGGCCTATGTTGACGCGCTGGCGGACTGGCACCGGGCCCGGATCGCGCTCGACCAGATCCGCTCTGGCGGGTCTCCGGCGATGGTGGCGGTCAGTGAGGCCTCGGATACAGCTCCGAGCCGGGGCGAGGGAGACCATTGATGGGAATTTCCAGACGGGATGCCTTGCTCGCCGGGTCTGCCGGCCTTGCCGCGACCGGACTGGCCACCGGTTCGGCCTCGGCTCAGCCGGTTGCGCCGCGCGCCCACAGCGCCTCAGTTGCGCATGACCGGACCTATTCGCCGGGGCGGCCCGGCCGCGACTACACGCCGGTGGTCACACCGGACGGTGTGACCTTGCCTTACCGGATTGTCGACGGGGTGAAGGTCTTCCACCTCATATCCGAAGAGGTCGAGCACAGTTTCGCGCCGGGCCTCAATGCGAAGACCTGGGGCTATAATGGCCGCACGCACGGGCCGACAATCGAGGCCGTCGAGGGTGACCGGGTGCGGGTCTATGTCACCAATCGTCTGCCGGCACCGACGACCGTGCACTGGCATGGCGTCATCCTGCCCTCCGGCATGGACGGGGTGGGCGGTCTCAACCAGCGTGCCATCCATCCCGGCGAGACCTTCGTCTATGAGTGGACCTTCCGCCAGCACGGCACCTTCATGTACCACTCGCATCATGACGAGATGACCCAGATGGCGCTGGGCATGATGGGGATGATCGTGGTTCATCCGCGCCAGCCGGTCGGTCCGCGCCCGGATCGTGATTATGCGATCATGCTGTCGGAATGGGTGCTGCATCCCGGTGCCGAGCGGCCCGATCCCAACGCGATGGGTGATTTCAACATCCTGACCATGAATGCGCGCTGTTATCCCGGCACTTCGCCGCTCATCGCCGAGCGCGGCGAACGGGTGCGGATCCGTTTCGGAAATCTGTCGGCGATGGATCATCATCCGATCCATCTGCACGGCTATGCCTTCACCATCACGGAAACCGATGGCGGCGTGATCCCGGTCTCGGCGCGTCATCCCGACACCACCGTGCTGGTGCCGACGGGGTCGACGCGGACAGTCGACTTCGTTGCCGACAATCCGGGCGATTGGGCCATGCATTGCCACATGACCCATCACGTCATGAACCAGATGGGCCATGGCATTCCCAATCTCACCGGCGTCAATGCCCGCCGTATCGACCGCGCCGTCGGCGCCCTCCTGCCGACCTATATGACGATGGGCCAGGACGGGATGGGCGAGATGGGCCAGCACATCGAGATGGGCCATATGCCGGTGCCGGAAAACTCTCTGCCCATGGTCGGGGCTCCCGGCCCGCGCGATTACATCACCATGGGCGGCATGTTCACCATCCTGAAAGTCCGCGACCGTCTCACCGGCGATGGCGATCCGGGCTGGTATGACAATCCCGAGGGCGAGGCCCGCTTGGCTCGTGCTGACGAACTCAGCCGCGACGGCATCAACACGACGGCTTCGGAGGCTCCGGCCTCCGCCAACCCGCATCAAGGACATCACCCATGATCACGCTTCTCGCCACCAGCCTCCTGCTTGCCACCGCCTCCGCTGATCATCATGGCCATCATGGCGGTCACGCCATGGCCGATGCCGAAGCGATGGCGCAGTCAATCGTCTCCGCTGATGTTCGCACGGTCGACACAGAGGCCCGCACCACGCTCCTGCGACATGAAGCCATGCCGGAACTGGGCATGGGCGCCATGGTCATGCCCTTCGCGATCGATGAGGGCGTGGAAATCGAGCTGTTCCAGCCGGGCGCCGCACTGATCGTCACCGTGACCCGCCGCGATGGCGAGTTGGTGGTGATCGCGGCTGAAGTCGATGAGAGCGTGGGCTAAGCCGCGCTGACACTCTTCACCGGGGCTTCCGGCAAATCCTCGGCGAAGACGCGCTGATACATCTCGGCAATGACCGGGCGTTCCAGCTCGTCGCACTTGTTCAGGAAAGTGAGGCGGAAGGCCATGCCGAGATCGCCGAAGATTTCCTGGTTTTCCGCCCAGGTCAGAACGGTACGCGGGCTCATCACGGTGGAGATATCGCCATTGATGAACGCTTCGCGGGTGAGGTCGGCGACCTTGACCATGTCGGCGACCTGTTTGCGGCCGTCTTCGGTGGCGGCCAGCTTTTTCATCTTGGCCAGCACGATGGCGTTTTCGGTTTCGCGCGGCAGATAGTTCAGCGTGGCGACGATAGACCAGCGGTCCATCTGGCCCTGGTTGATCTGCTGGGTGCCGTGATAGAGGCCGGTCGTGTCGCCCAGGCCGATCGTGTTTGTGGTCGCGAACAGGCGGAAGGAGGGGTGCGGCCGGATCACCTTGGTCTGATCCAAAAGGGTCAGCGAGCCGGAGGCTTCCAGCACGCGCTGAATCACGAACATCACGTCCGGTCGGCCGGCATCGTATTCATCAAACAGGAGGGCGACCGGGCGCTGAAGGGCCCAGGGCAGGATGCCTTCCTGGAATTCCGTGATCTGCTTGCCATCCTTCAAGACGATGGCGTCCTTGCCGACCATGTCGATCCGGCTGACATGGCTGTCCAGATTGACCCGGACCATCGGCCAGTTGAGGCGCGCCGCGACCTGTTCGATATGGGTCGACTTGCCAGTGCCGTGATAGCCTTGGACCATGACGCGGCGATTGAAGGCAAAGCCCGACAGGATGGCGCGTGTGGTCGCCGGGTCGAAAACATAGTCCGGGTCCAGGATGGGCGTGTGTTCGTCCGGCGTCGAGAACATCGCCACCTCGAAGCCCGGATCAAAGCCGAACAGCTCCTTGCAATCGGCTTTGGCGTCGGGCAGGGCAAGGGGGAAATTATCGCTCATCGAACCGGTCTTTATGGCTGGACGCACACGTCATTTGCTGCGGTGCGTGATCATCGGACACATGGGAGGTATCGCACGTCCGCACCGCCTTCAAGTCAAGGCCGGTTGCTGCAAGCAATTCAGATCAGTCGGCGACCGCGGGTAACAAAGTGGGCGAGGGTTATCGCCAGCATTTCCAGCATGATGATGATCATGCCGAACTGGCCGGCATAATACTGTCCGTCGGTGATTTTCAGCCACACCGCGATATGAACCAGCGAACCCGCTGCCAGGGCGTAGACGGCAGCCCGCCGCGACAGGGCCAGCAGGGCCACACCGGCCAGCCAGGCGAGGCTCATCACGGCAAACCCGATGATCTCGATCGGTTCGGACCGGGCAATCGCGGTTCCGACATCGACCTCGCCCAGAACCGGACGCCAGAGACCGCTGAAAGTGCCAATGATCATCGCGGACCAGAGACCCATATAAAGCAGGGGAAGGGTGACCAGCACGAACGCGATAATACGAACCGGGCCGAAACCCTTGTCCTCATTGCTCATGACGTCGCCCCGATACGTTGCCCACGTACAGCTTCTACGCAGTTGGCAAATAAAGGGTTAGGAGGACGACCGCGCCGGTTCGCACTCACGCCCCGTCCAGCCAGACCTGCCAATCGGCCACCAGCAAGTCGGTATTCGAGGGCAGGCCATGGGCGGCACCGTGTTCGGCCAGCCAGGTTTCCATCGTGCCACCACCTCGCATCCAGGTGGACAGCTCGCCCAGCGGCGCTGCACCGGCCCGGGCGGTGAGATAGTCCAGAAAGCCGCGTGCCATGACGTAATAGCTGCCGGGGTCGATGGCGGCCTGGGAGAGGAACTCATCCGCCTCCTCGCCGCTCAGTCGCAAGACCTGCATCCCGCCGCTGGCTGCCGTGTCGGCTGAGTTATTGCGATCGGCCAGATTGGCTCGCGCCGCCTGGCCGAGGCTGGCCAGCGGGTGTTCCATCGCGAGGAAGGCATCCAGGGCGATCGGGGTTTCACCGTCGGCATCGCGCAATTGTTCGCGCCGGGTTTCCAGCAGGGGGCCCTCTTCCATGGCCACTGCGGCCATCTCGTCCAGCCAGTCCGGCGCGTGACCGCCATAATGGGCCGGGGCATCGCGATCGTCCGGCCAGAAGGCGTCAATATACCAGAGATGGCCAAGCTCGTGGGCAATCGCGGCCTGCTCGACGGCCGGATCGAGTGGCTCGTCCGTCGCGCCCTGGCCGCCCAGGGCGCGTTCAACGAGCGCATTCAGCTGCGCCTCCGGCAAACCCGGAGCCTGGTCTTCAATCTGGGCCCGGATGCGGTCGCGCCGCCGCTGTGCTTCCTCGACCGCATCGACCCAGGGCAGGACACGTCCATAGCCAGCGGCTTCCAGCGGCCCGGCTAGCGCGGCGCGGGCCTGATTGCCCTGAATGATGGCGGCCGGACCCGGTGTTTCGCCGAATTGTGCGACAAAGGCCGCGTGACCACTGTCCAGGGCGGCAAGATAGTGATTGGCCTGGTCTGCATCCCGTGCCACGGCGAGACCCGCCGGGCTGGCCTTGCAGGCATAATCCGTGCCCCCTTGTGCATTCAGCGCCAGCAATGCCGCCGCGATCGCTCCACAGTCCACCATGTGTCATTCCCCAAACCAAACATGGCGCAGCATGCAAATCCGGGATTGCTGCGGTGTTTCACAGTGATGAAGTGGCTGTAATTCAGCGCCGACGGCGGCGTCAGGCCATCCCGGCACTCTTGAGTATCTGATAGGCGGCGATCACGCGGCCCAATTGCTCCTCGCTGGAACGGTCGCCGCCATTGGCGTCCGGGTGGAATTGCTTGACCAGTTCGGCATAGCGTTTGCGCACGATGGACGGTTTCACGTCCGGATCCAGCGCCATGGTTTCCAGTGCCTTGGTCTGCAGTCGGCCCATGGATTTTTCCCGCGGAGCTTCCTTGTGGGGGTCCTTGCGGTCGCCGAACATGCCGAAAGGGTCGTTAAACCCGTCTGCGAAATCGCGACTGGCGCGAGAAGCCTTGGCGGAGGCGGAATGCGTATTGCGCCAATTCCAGGTCGGGCGATGGCCATAGGCCGCGCTCTCACGGAAGGACTGGGCCGCCTGCTCGCCCATGCCCTCGAAGAAATTCCAGGACTTGTTGTATTCCGAGGCATGGCTCTGGCAGAACCAGTAAAAGTCATTCAGCCGGTCATTCGCCTTCGGCGCCCGGCTGTCGCCATGCTTGCGGCAGCCCGGCCACTCGCAGACACGCTCTTCCGGCGCCGGCTCGTCCTTGGGCGGCTTGATGCGGATGTCTTTGAACCGCGGTTTGTAATTGTAAGCTTCCGACATGATCCCCAATTATGGTCATGCGTCAGTAAAGCGGCAATGAAGCCGATGAACAAAGAGGTGTGAATATGGGCGACGTCGCCGCGCGGATCGAGAGCAAGCTGCAAAAAGCCTTCACGCCGACCACCCTGACGGTGACCGATGACAGCCATCTGCATGCCGGTCATGCCGGTGCGCGGCCCGGCGGTCAAAGCCATTTCACCGTAGACATCGCCGCGAGCCGGTTTGATGGCCTGAACCGGGTCGCGCGTCACCGGCTGGTCAATGAGGCCCTCGCCGAGGAACTGGCCGGTCCGGTCCATGCCCTGGTGATCCGGGCGCGCGGTTCCACCGAATAAGCCACAGGTGCCAAGTCCCGGGTCAGGCGAGGCGGCGCCTTCGCAATCGGGGACTGACACATGCTTCGCTCTTTGCGCACGCTCGCGCTTCCAATGCTTGTCGCCGCTGGCAGCACAGCTTGCAGCACCAGTTTCGAGACGCCCACCACCCTGTCCTCGACCGAGCGTCTGGCGGCCGGTGAGCGGCGGCTTCTGGCTGTCGAGGAATATGCCGACAGCGCCGCCCTGGCCGAGATGGGCGTGCTCTATCTGCCGCCGGTCAGTATCGCCCCACAAGCTGATATCGATGGCGATATCCCACCGGCCCGGCTGGATGATGTGCGGCGGCAATTGTCACAAGATGTCTGCCAGCGCCTGGCGCGGGCCGGCTTTGATGTTCGCCCGGTGCCGACAGAAGCGGGTGAAAGCGGCGAGATGCCCGATGTCGAGATTGATGGCGAGGTCCTGGCATCCGTCAGTGGCATCCGCCGCAATAATGTCGCGACGACCGGCGTCTCGCGCCTTCTCGGTGCGGCCGTGCCGGGTCCGCTCAATCCGCGCGTCCCGCTGGGGATCGGGGCTCTGGGTGTCGAGGCGGAAATCCTCGACCGCGAAGGCCGTCAGGTCGCCGCGATCCGCTGGGCGTCGCGCAACCATCTCGCTTCGGGCGGCGGCGTCACGACCATCCTGGACGGCCCTGACGCTTTTACCAACTTGGCCGATGTCATGGACCTGTCCAGCGTGTTCGCCGATGCGCTGGGCGATCTGGTGGCAGAAGCCCGCGCGGGCCAGGACGTGGTCGAGTCCGAGACGCCGCGCGGGACCTGCGATGCGTATCGCGAGCTGATCGACGCGGAGATCGCGCCCCAGCCGGAGATGTCGCCGGCTTAACCGCCCGTTCCCACATCATCCGGGCTGACCGAGACACGCAGTTTGGTGATCTGGTTGCGACGGCGTTCGACGACTTCGAAACGGGCGCCATGGAAGCCGAAGACCTGGCCGCGTTCCGGGATGGTCTGGGCTTCATGGATGACGAGGCCGGCAATGGTGACAGCCTCTTCGTCCGGCAATTCCCAGTCCAGCGCCCGGTTGAGATCGCGGATCGGCAGCGTGCCATCCACAATCCACACCGCATCGCCATCGGGCTGGATGCCTTCGACGGTGACGTCGTGCTCGTCCTCGATGGCACCGACGATTTCCTCGAGAATATCTTCCAGCGTCACCAGACCCATCAGGGCGCCATACTCATCCACGACCAGGGCGAAGTGCTCGCGCTTTTCGCGGAAGGCATTGAGCTGGTCGAGGACTTCTGTCGTCTCCGGTACGAACCAGGGCTCACGGCGCAGGGCATCGATATCGATCACCGAGGCATTGCCGTCCGCCTCATGAAGGGCGCGGGCAATGTCGCGGACATGCAGAATGCCGACGATATTCTCGGTGTCGCCCTTGTAGATCGGCAGGCGCGTATGCGGTGAGTGCAGGGCTTCGGTGACGATCGCCTCGGAGGGTTTGTCGGCGTCGATCATCAGGATGGATTTGCGGTGCACCATGATGTCGTCGACGGTCAGGTCACGCAGGTCGAGCACGCCGCCGAGCATGTCGCGGTCATCCTTGACCACCCCGCCTTCTTCGTGATGCAGGGCGATCGCGCCGCGCAATTCGTCATGCGAGGACAGGACCGGCCCGTCGACATTGGCACCGAAAGTGCGCAGCACATTGCGCACCACGAATTGCACGGCCCCGACTACGGGCGCAAAGACGCGGACGACCAGCAGGATGGGGCGAGAAACCGCGAGCGCAAAGCGTTCCGGATTGGACAGGGCATAGGTCTTGGGCATGACCTCGGCGAAGACCAGGACCAGGATGGTCATGACCAGTGTCGCCCAGACGACGCTATTGCCGCCCAGCAGGGTTTCGAACAATTGCCCGGCGATCATCGAGGCCAGGATATTGACGAGATTATTGCCGAGCAGGATAGAGCCGAGCAGGCCTTCCCCGTCGGAGATCAGGATATTGACCCGCGCCGCGGCCGGGTTCTTGTCACGCTCCAGCTGCAGCATGCGGGCCCGTGAGGTCGCCGTCAGCGAGGTCTCGGAACCGGAAAAGAAGGCTGAAAGAAGGAGCAGGCCGACAATGGTCAGGGCCGGTCCGATAATCGTCCAGTCAAGGCTCATGAGAGCTGGGTCTCCATAAAGGCAAGAAGGTCGGCTTCATCAGCGGCCGGGTCAATCCAGGCATCGCCGATGGCGCGGGCGAGAATGAGGGTGATACGACCGTCGCGGTTTTTCTTGTCGTCTCGCATGCGGTCAACAAGGCTTGCGGCATCCCAATCGGTATGGGCGAGCTCGGCCGGGCTGGCCGGCAGGCCGACGGCGCGCAAATGGGCGCTCACGCGGTTGGCATCGACCGCAGGGCAGTCGCCGCGATGGGCGGAATAGGCAAAGGCCAGCGCGGTGCCGACCGCGACGGCTTCCCCGTGCCGGATCATGTCTTTCGGGGCGTCGGCTTCGAAGGCGTGCCCGAATGTATGACCGAGATTGAGCAGGGCGCGGACCCCGCCTTCACGCTCATCCTCGGCGACGATGCGGGCCTTGAAGGCGATGGCGGCGGCGACGGCGGCGTCCAGGGCGGCCCCGTCGAGCACGTCCTTGCCCGCCGCTTCAAGGCGATCGAAGAGCGGGGCGTCGCCGATCAACGCCGCCTTGACGATCTCGGCATAGCCGGCGCGGCGTTCGCGATCGGGCAGGGTGGCGAGCAAGTCGCGGTCGGCGATCACCAGGCGCGGTTGATGGAAGGCACCGGCGAAATTCTTGCCGTGACGCGTATTGATACCGGTCTTGCCGCCGACCGAGCTGTCGACCTGGGCCAATAGCGTGGTTGGAATCTGGATGAAGTCCACGCCGCGCTTGGTCACGGCGGCGGCAAAGCCCGTCAGATCGCCAATAACACCGCCGCCCAGCGCAATGATGGCTTCCGAGCGTTCGACATTGCGGTCCAGCAGGGCGTCGACGACGCTTTCCAGCCCGGCCCAGCTTTTCGAGGTCTCGCCCGGTTCGACAATGATCGGATCGACACGCAGGCCAAGGCCGGCAAGCTGATCGCTGACGCGTTCGAGATGCAGGTTGGCGACATGGCGGTCAGTCACCAGAATGGCCCGGCCCCGCGGAAAGCGCTCGCCCAGCTCAGCGCCTGCCGCCGCGAGGGCCCCGGACCCGACCAGCACGTCATAGGCGCGCTCACCCAGACCGACATTGACCCGCAAGATCTCGCTCACGCTGACGTCTCCCGGGCCTCAATCGCCCGCAAAATCAAATCCAGCGTCAAATTGTGCGAGCCGCCGGAGGCATCCACATGGATGTCGGCCTCTGCATACGCGGCCTGACGCTTGTCGAGCAAGGCGCGCAGCACGGTTTCCGGATCGTCTTCTCTCAAAAGCGGGCGGGTATCGCGCTTGGAGACGCGTTTGACCAGGGTTTCGACATCGGCCTGCAGCCAGATCGAAGTCGCCTCGGCCTTTACCCGTGCGCGGGTTTCCGGATCGACAAAGGCGCCGCCCCCCAGGGCCAGAACCATGGGCGGTTCCTCGAGCAGGCGGGCGATCACCTTGCGCTCGCCATCGCGAAAGGCGGCCTCGCCGAAATCCTCGAAGATCTCGGACACGCTGCGACCGGCGGCCTGTTCGACCTCCTCATCGGCGTCGCGGAAGTCCAGCTTCAGCGCATGCGCGAGGCGGCGACCAACGGTCGTTTTTCCCACCCCCATCAGGCCGATCAGGACCAGCGATTTCTGCGGTTTGTGAACGCACGACATGCTAGCGGTATAAACGGTCTGGAAATCGCCGCAATCAGGGTTAGGCTCGTGCGCGCTACGACCCGCAGTGCGAAGGCGGGTCTTCACGGGGTCAAGGAGTCGGTTTCATGCGTGGTTTTCTGGTGGGTGTGGCGGTTATCGCCGGTCTCGTCGCGATCGGATTCGGCACGCTGGTCCTGATTGCCAACGGCCTTGAACCGACCCGGGAGAATGTGCGTGTCGAGCTGGAAGACGATTTCCCGCGCTAGCCTGCTGGCAGCGCTTCTGTGCGGCACCGCCGCAGCCCAAAACCCGATCGAAGTCGAGCAACTGGATGCGCTGGACCCACTTGAGGTCTCGCTGACCGATCGAGGTCTGGGTGACCGGCTATGGTCCCGCTCCGACCGGGACATGGCCGAAGCCGTGTTGTCCCGTTTGCCCGGGACTGGTGACAATGGTTATGCCAGCGAAGCGCTCGGCGATATCGCCCGGCTCATCCTGTTGACCGGTGGTCGTCCGCCGGTCGGGGGCCGCGGCGATGCTCGCCTCGCCGAACTGCGCGTGGACCGGCTGCTTGC
This sequence comes from uncultured Maricaulis sp., assembly GCF_947259345.1. Taxonomy (GTDB): domain Bacteria; phylum Pseudomonadota; class Alphaproteobacteria; order Caulobacterales; family Maricaulaceae; genus Maricaulis. The sequence continues at coordinate 40,391 of NZ_CAMYLS010000002.1, forward strand.
AGCGGGCGGACCGCATGATGCCTTTGACCTGCTCGAGCGCACGCCGGGCATTCATCGCCGTCCGGCGCTGGCAGAGCGTCATGCTGAACTTGGCTTTGCCCTGGGGGACACGGATCGTGCCTGCCAGACCACCAATGCGCTGATCGAAAACCGTGACGCGCCGGACTGGCTGCGGCGACGCGCCTTCTGCCTTGCGCTCGATGACCAGGGCGCCGCAGCCGAACTGACGGCGGAGTTGGCGCGGGCGAGCTCCGAGGATGATGATTTCGACGCGCGTCTGTTTGCCATCACGCTGGGAACCCCGGTCGCGGATAGCGTCTCCGCGCCGGATAGCGGGCTGGATTTCGCAATGTCACGCTATCTGGTCGATCCGGAAGCTTTCATGCCGGAAGTCGCCGACCGTGCGCCGGCCTGGCTGGCCTCGCTGGTTCACCGGCCGATGTATGAACCCGTGCCGGTTGAAGACGGCGCAGCGGCGCTTGACGCGGCGCTGGCCCTATCCGGTCGCGACCGGCATCACGCGCTGGAAGATCTCATGGCCCGGGCCCGTGACCGCGAGCTGGCCGGTCAGGCGCTTGGCTATCTCCTGTCCGATGAAAGTGAAGCCGCCCGCTTTATCCATGTCGCGCGTCATCATGGCCGTGAAATCGAAACCCTGCCGGTGACGGCGGCCACGCTCGAGCACGGCTATGACATCGCCCTGGCGGCGGTGATCATCGGCGATTTGCGATCCGCGGTGCGCTGGCGCGATGCCTTGATTGACGGTCCGCCCCAACGTCCCGGACCGGCCGAGCGGGTCGGTCAGCCAATCCTGGAAACAGCCGATGGTCAGCTGGTCTATGCCGATGGCACGCCGGTCGATGCGGTCGAGCCGCAAATCGATTGGGAAGCACCGTCGCCGCGCCGCATGGTTGCGCTTGATCTCTCCCTGGCCATCGCCCGCGATGCGCTGGGCGGCGGGAATTTCGATGCGGTCCTGGCCGCCTGGCTGGAAAGCCAGGGCGATGAGGCGCTCGGCGAACGCCTGGCCCTTGCCGAACTCGGCGCGCAATTGACCGCCTCGCCCCGTTTGTCGGTTCTCGGCCTTGACGCGCCGGTCGCCTCGTCGGAACTCGCCGCCATGGAGATGAGTCAGCGGGCCGGCGCTCGCGCGGAGACCGCGATGCTGGCGGTCAGCCTGCTCAACCGCCCGGAGACCGCCGCCGACCCGGTCGCCTTCAGTCGCGCCATCGCGGCGCTGGACGCGGCTGGTCTGCGCGGCAATGCCCTCTCTCTCGTTCTGGAGCGGGTGATCGCGAGGGCGCGGTGAGTGACGCGCCGTCAGCACGCCGGTCCCAGGACCGGACCCTGATCGCACTCTTTCTCGACATGATGGCGGCCGAGCGCGGCGCCGCCGCCAACACGCTCGATGCCTACCGGCGGGACCTGATGGATGTCGCCGGGCGGCTGAGCGGCCAGGGCGTGGAGCTGGAGTCGGCCACGACGCCGAATCTCGAGACCGTTCTGGCCGGTATTGCAGCCGACGGCCTGGCCGCCTCCACCGCCGCGCGGCGCCTTTCAGCGATCAAGCGCTTCTACCGCTTCCTGCTGTCCGATGGTGTCCGCACCGACAATCCGGCCACGCCCTTGCGAGCGCCGAAACAGGGTCGCGCCCTGCCGAAGATTCTCTCCGAGGCCGATGTCGATGCGCTGTTCACGGCAGCCGCCGATCTGCCCGGTCCGGCCGGGGCGCGAACCCGGGCGCTGATGGAATTGCTCTATGCCGGCGGGTTGCGGGTGACCGAGCTGGTCTCCTTGCCGCTGGGGGCATTCGTGCGGGCCGAGCGCTGTATCCAGATCACCGGCAAAGGGGGACGCGAGCGGCTGGTTCCGCTGACCGAGGCCGCGCTCGACGCTGTGGCGGCGTACAAGGCCGTGCGTGAGGCTCACCTGCCTGCCGACAAGAGCAAGGCCGGCAAGGCAGGCCGCTTCCTCTTTCCCTCGCGAACCGCGAAAGGCGGGCACCTCACCCGGGAACGTTTCGCCCAGATACTCGGTGAACTGACCCTGGCGGCGGGAATGGACCCGACAAAGGTGTCACCGCATGTTCTGCGCCATGCCTTCGCGACACACCTTCTCGCGAGAGGCGCGGATCTGCGCAGCGTCCAGATGCTGCTCGGTCATGCCGATGTCTCGACCACGCAGATCTACACGCATGTGCTTGATGAAAGGCTGAAATCCCTCGTCCAGTCGGCGCACCCCCTGGCCCGGCGCGGCGAGGATGGGAGCGCCGGTTGACGTATGCGTAAGTGCGGCTTTTGAGGCTTGTAGCCCCGGTGCGGGGTCGTTAGGTTGCCCTCCACTTTTGTGATCACAGGCGTTGGCAGGACATGTCCGACCCCACTCGTACCTATCTCGATTTCGAACGGCCGCTGGCCGAGCTGGAAGCCAAGATTGAAGAGCTCGAATCCCTCGCGGGTGATGACGCTCCCGATACGGCGGAAGAGACGGCGCGCCTGCGTCAAAAGGCCAGCGAACAGCTCGCCGCGCTCTATTCCAAGCTCGACCCCTGGCGCAAGACGTTGGTCGCCCGCCATCCCGAGCGGCCGCATTTCCGTGATTATCGCAAGGCGCTGATTGAGGATTTCGAGGAAATGTGCGGAGATCGCCGTTTCTCCGAAGACCCCGCGATTGTCGGGGGTCTGGGCCGCTTCCGCGGGCGGTCCGTGGTCGTGATCGGCCATGAGAAGGGCCACAACACCGAAACCCGCATCAAGCACAATTTCGGCATGGCGCGCCCGGAAGGTTATCGCAAGGCGATCCGCCTGATGGATCTGGCCGAGAAGTTCAACCTGCCAGTGTTGACCTTTGTCGATACGGCTGGCGCCTATCCGGGCCTTGGCGCGGAAGAGCGCGGCCAGTCCGAAGCCATCGCCCGCTCGACCGAGCGCTGCTTGACGCTGGGTACGCCACTGATTTCCACCATTACCGGTGAAGGTGGCTCCGGCGGGGCTGTGGCCCTGGCCAGTGCCAATACGGTGATGATGCTGGAACACTCCATCTATTCGGTGATCTCGCCGGAAGGCTGTGCCTCCATCCTGTGGAATGATTCAACCCGCTCCAAGGATGCCGCTGTAGCGATGAAAATCACCGCGCCGGACCTTCTGGCGATGAAGATCGTCGACCAGGTCATTCCCGAACCGGTCGGCGGTGCCCATCGTCACGCCCAGGCGACCATGACTGCTGTCGGCAATGCCATCGAGAAACATCTCGGCCAGCTCGAGCAGATGGATGCCAAGGCCCTGCGCCAGCAACGCCGCGAGCGCTTCCTCGCCATCGGCCGGACCCTGCCGGGGGCCTGAGCCCCGACATTGCGCGGTCCGGCGCGGTTGGTTCGTTCAGACGTCCTGATCTCATGACTTCGTGACGAGACTGGCAGGCTTCGCGCTCTGAGGCGCGGATGCCTGGCTCAACCACAGACTGGCGAACACAATCAGAACCCCCGCGATCTGCAGCGCGGACAGGGTCTGGCCGAGCACGATCCAGCCCAGGCAAACCGCGGTCATCGGGCTGAGAAAGCCGAGCAGTGTCGCTCGCGCGGGGCCGATCACCGCGAGGCCGCGAAACCAGACCCAATAGGTCATTGCGGCGCCCGGGATGGCCAGCCAGGCGAGGCCGGTCAGCGAGGTTGGCGTGATCGGTGGCAGCCCACCCTCCGTCAGCAAGGCAAGGGGGAGGAGCAGGAGGCCCCCCGCGGTCAATTGCCAGGCTGTCAGCGTCAGCGGTGAGACCGGAAAATGCCAACGCCTTGTGAGCACGCTGCCGGCCGCCATCGCCGCCGCGCCGCCCAGTCCCGCCATGAGACCGAACGCGTCCAGCCGGGCCTCACCTGTCATGACCAGAAGTGCCACACCCGCCAGACCCGCCAGACCGGCGAGGACATGCCTGAGCTGGATCGTGCTGGCCAACGCGAAATGCGCGAGCCCGATGACGAGCAGGGGCTGAATGGCACCGACCGTCGCAGCCACGCCGCCTGGAAGGCGATAGGCGGCGATGTTGAGCAGGCTCCAGAAGATCGTGAAATTGAGTCCGCCGAGTACGAAAAGCTTCACGACCCAGTCGACACGGGGGAGGCGCCGCACGAGCATCAGGAGGAGCAGGCCGGCCGGCAGGGCACGCAGGGCGGCGATCCCCAGGGCGTGGCCTGGCGGCAAGCTCAGCGTGATGGCGAGGTAGGAACAGCCCCAGATCGCCGGGGCGAGCGCCGTGAGCGCGATATCCGACAGTCGCGGCATGACGATCACTCCACCGGCAGGGCGATGGGCCGCATCGGCGCGGCATCGGCGCCGCGCAGGCGCAGGGAGGCGGCGATGAAGGCGAACTCCTGCACACCGTCACGGGCCAGGCCCTCAAGATTGACCACTTCCAGGATGGGTATTCCCGATTGGGCCAACAGAAAGGTGTGGACCGGGACGTAATTGCCGTCGACCTCTGACGGGAAAGCTTCAAAGCTCAGATTATCGGCTCCCACGACCATGGCGCCGGCCTCGGCGAGATATCGGGCGGCGTCCATGCCGAGCCCGGGCGCATTGCCCATATAGGCGTCTGCGTCTTCGAAATCCTGCATCCAGCCGGTCCGCACCAGGACAACATCGCCGGTATGGATGGCCAGACCTGCCCGCTCCAGGGCGGCCTCGATATCGGCGGTGGTCACCCGATAGCCCGGTTCCAGCCTGTCCACGTCGAACAGGGCTGGAAGGTCGACCAGCAGACCACGGGCGATGATGGGCGGAAGGGCTCCGGCGTCGGCGCGATGCCAGCCACGATCGCCGAGATGTTCGTCGGCGCTGAAACCATTCCAGATTTGGCCGTTGAGTCCGAAATGGCTGAGCGCATCGATATGGGTGCCGGTGTGGGTGTAGAGGCTGATGGCCGAGCCGGAATAGCTGACATGGGCGTTCACGCTCCCACCAACGCCCAGCGGATCATCCACGGTGGTGCCGTGCGGTGTGTGTGTCATCCAAAGGCGATAGTGCGGATCGCCGGCGGCCTGCCAGCTGGGCATGCCGATGAAATATTCCACCGACAGGTCATAGCTTGCCCCGCCGGTAATCCGCGAGAGGATGGCGGCGCGGCTTGTCTCGGTCATCTGATTGAGCCGACCGATCTCGTCGTCAGCGCCCCAGGGGCTCTGACCAGCATTCTGGGCCTGCCCGCCCGATGTGGCGACAAGCGCGAACAGGGCGAGGCTGGCGAGGCGGGGCGGGGTAAGGGATAGGCGCATTTGACTCTCCTTTGGCTGGCGGCGGGGCAGCATTGCCGGGAGAGATACGGGTTTGGCATGGATTAAATAATTGGGTAATTACTCACCTCAATGTTTCGTAAGAGTGAATAATGGATCGCTTTCTTGTGCTCAAAACCTTTCGACGTGTGGTCGAACTGGACGGCTTCGCGGCCGCCGCGCGTGATTTGGGCCTCTCCAACGCGTCGGTCTCCAAGCATGTCGCCCAGCTTGAGGCCCGGCTGGGGGTCGCGCTTCTGGTCAGAACGACGCGACGGCTGAGCCTGACCGATGCCGGGCGCGACTATTATCGCAATGCGGTGCACATTCTCGAGGCGCTCGCGGAGGCGGATGATCAGGCCGGTCTGGCCGGCATTGCGCCGCGCGGGCGAATTCGCATGACCGCGCCGATGTCGCTGGGATTGGCTGATCTGACCGACCGGCTCGTGGACTTCCGCGAGCGGCATCCCGACATCACACTCGATGTCTTGCTTGATGATCGCCAGGTCGACCTCGTCGAGCACGGACTGGACCTGGCCATACGCGGGGCGGGCCCGATGGCGGATTCCTCCCTGCACGGGCGCCGTTTGACGCCGATGGACCGCTGGCTACTCGCCTCACCGGGCTATCTGGAAGCGCACGGAACACCGGCCTCGCCGGACCAACTCACCGCGCATGCGTGTCTGGCCTACAGCCATGCGGCAACACCGGATGTCTGGCGCTTCAATCGAGCTGGCCGAGCAGTCGAAGTCGGATTTTCCGGGCCGATGCGGATCAGTAACTCGATCGCCATCGTCAGGGCTCTGGCCCGGGGCCAGGGCATTGGTCTGGTGCCGGCCTTTCTTGCGGAGCAAGAAATGACACAAGGCAAACTGGTACGGGTTCTGGCCGACTGGGAGAGCGAGCCGCGCGCCTTGCATGTGCTCTATCCAGGCCATCGCGAGCATTCGGCGCGCGTACGGGCCCTGATCGACTTTCTGGTGGAGTCCTACCGCAATCGCCCGCTGGGTCGCGATTAGAGCGTCACTTCCAACCAGGGCAGTTCGCGGCCCTTGAAGACATCGCTGGGGCGCATGGCAACACGGCGGGCGCCCATATGGATATAGGCGGCTTCGGCATAGGGGTCGGAGAGGATGGTCATTACTGTCTCGCCGCGGGCCTTGAGCTTGGCCTTGGCATCCTCGAAGAGGTCGCGGCCGACGCCCTTGCCGATGGCGGCGGGGGTGATGAAGAGCAGGTCCAGCGTGCCGTGGTGCCCGCCCGGATCGATCTGGCACACACCCAGCATCGTGCCATCCTCGAGCTCCGCGACGGTGGTCAGACCCGCATCGATGGCTTCGGCAGTGACACGCAGATAGGGCGCGACTTCGGCCATGAAGGCCTCGTCATATCCCCAATGCGCCTTGGATTTCAGGCAGAGTTCAGAGAGCGCATCTTCCTCACCGGCACAGGCAGGACGAAGGCGGACCTCGCTCATCGCGTCACCTTTGCCGGATCAGGCGCCGGGCGCGGTGCTGATGGCGCCGTGGCACTGCTTGTACTTCTTGCCGGAACCGCAGGGGCAGGGCGCGTTGCGGGCGACGCGGCCCCAGGTCTCCGGCTTGTTCGGATGCGCAGGTGTGGAGACGCGGCGTTGGGTCGGCGAGACACGCGGTGCGACGGGTCCGTCACCCGGATCGGCCATTTCATTGCGACCGGTACGTGGATCGATATGCGTCGCTGTCATGTCTTCCGGAGCCTTGGGCGGCGCCGGGGCCCGCTCGAAGCGGATCAGCATGAGCTGTTTGGTCACTTCGCCGCGCAGATTGTCCATCATGCGCTGGAACAGGTTGAAGGCCTCGGTCTTGAACTCGTTGAGCGGATTGCGCTGGGCGTAGGAGCGCAGGCCGATCATCGAGCGCATCGCGTCGAGATTTTGCAGGTGTTCGCGCCAATTGATGTCGATGGCCTGGAGCAGGATCGATTTTTCGATCCGGCGCATCAGGTCCGGGCCCGCATTGGCGGCTTTCTCGGCATAGGCCTTGTCGGCAGCATCGCTGATGCGTTCAAGGATTTCTTCGTCGGCAATGCCTTCTTCGTCCGCCCAGGCTTCCACTGGCAAATCGAGCCCGAACGTATTCTTCAGCTCTTCCTTGAGGCCTGTGATGTCCCACTGGTCGGCAAAGGCCTTGGGCGGGATATGGGCCGTGACCAGGTCTTCGGCGGTGGACTGGCGCATGTCCTTGATGACGTCGGCAACGTCGTCCGACAGCATGAAATCGATGCGCTGTTCGAAGACCGCCTTGCGCTGGTCATTCATCACGTCGTCGTATTTCAGGACATTCTTGCGGATGTCGAAATTGCGCTGCTCGACCTTGCGCTGCGAGGTCTCGAGGGCCTTGGACATCCAGGGGTGCTGGATGGCCTCACCCTCTTTCATGCCCAGCGTGCGCATGATCCCGTCCAGACGCTCCGGCGCGAAAATGCGCAGCAAATCGTCCTGGACGGAGATGAAGAATTTCGAACGGCCCGGATCGCCCTGGCGACCGGTCCGGCCGCGCAGCTGATTGTCGATGCGGCGGCTTTCATGGCGCTCGGTGGCGAGCACGTAGAGCCCGCCCGCATCCAGCGCTTTTCGCTTCTTCTCGGCGATGTCGGCCTTGATGGCGTCCATCTCGCGGTCGATCTCGGTCTGGGTCGGGGTCTTGCCGGCTTCTTCCTGTTCGGCCTTCCAGGCGTCCAGACGCATGTCCGGATTGCCGCCGAGCTGAATATCGGTACCGCGACCGGCCATATTGGTGGCGATCGTCACTGCACCCGGCACACCGGCCTGGGCGACGATAAAGGCTTCCTGCTCATGGTAGCGGGCATTGAGCACCTGATGGTCAAGCGGGATCAGCTTGAGCATTTCCGGCAGGGTCCGGCTTGACGGGCGGGCCGACTTCTCGAACTCGGCCTTCGCCGCTTCGTCTTTCGGATAGAGATGGCCCAACATCTTCTTGAACAGGGCCTTGTCGCTCATCAGCCGGTCGAGGACTTCGGACTTCTCGATCGAGGCCGTGCCCACGAGGACAGGTTGACCCCGCTCCTTGCAGTCGACGATTTCGTCGATGATGGCGGCGTATTTCTCTTCCAGCGTGCGATAAACTTCGTCTTCCTCGTCAATCCGCGCGATCGGCTTGTTGGTCGGGATTTCGACCACGCCGAGCTTGTAGATGTCGAAGAATTCGTCCGCTTCGGTCAGCGCCGTACCGGTCATGCCGGCCAGCTTGTTGTAGAGGCGGAAGTAATTCTGGAAAGTGACGGAGGCCAGGGTCTGGTTTTCCGGCTGGATCTCGGTGCCTTCCTTGGCCTCGATGGCCTGGTGGAGACCATCGGAGAGGCGGCGGCCCGGCATCATGCGACCGGTGAATTCATCGATCAGGACAACGGCATTGTCCTTGATGATGTAATCCTTGTCGCGCACGAAGATCTTGTGCGCCTTGAGGGCCTGGTTGACGTGGTGGACGGCCTGGATGTTCTCGACATCGTAGAGATCGCCTTCCGCGAGGAGTTCGCGCTCTTTCAGCAGGCGCTCGATTTCCTCATTGCCGTCTTCGGTGAGGAGGACCGAGCGGGCCTTCTCGTCAATCTCATAGCAATCCTCGCCCAAAAGCGGGATCAGCTCATTGATGGTCTTGTAGAATTCCGTGCGGTCTTCGGTGCGGCCGGAAATGATCAGCGGCGTGCGCGCCTCGTCGATCAGGATGGAGTCGACCTCATCGACGATGGCGAAGCCATGGCCGCGCTGCACCATCTCGTCCGTCGAGTATTTCATGTTGTCGCGCAGATAATCGAAGCCGAGCTCGTTATTGGTCGCGTAGGTGATGTCGCAGGCATAGGCGGCGCGGCGTTCCGGATCGGTCATGCCGTGGGCGATCACGCCGGTCGTCATTCCGAGCTGGGCAAAGACCCGGCCCATCCATTCACTGTCGCGCGTGGCCAGATAGTCATTGACCGTGACGACGTGCACGCCCTTGTTTTCCAGCGCGTTGAGATAGCAAGGCAGGGTGGCGACGAGGGTCTTGCCCTCACCGGTCTTCATCTCGGCAATGGCGCCTTCGTGCAGAACGACACCGCCCATCATCTGGACGTCATAGGGGCGCAGGCCGAGGGCGCGCTTTGACGCTTCTCGAACAGCGGCAAAGGCTTCCGGCAGGAGATTGTCGAGTTTTTCGCCCTTCTCCAGGCGTTCGCGGAATTCGACCGTCTTGGCTTTCAACGCGTCATCCGAGAGCGCTTCGAAATCCGGCTCCATCGCGTTGATTTTCTCAACGATCGGACGCAGGCGGCGGACTTTACGGTCGTTTTCGGTACCGAAGATCTTGCGGGCAATGGACAGCATGTGGCTCAGGCTTTGCGAACTACTGGGCAGCTGGCGTCCGGCGCCCAGGTTTCGTTCCGTTCGCCGGGGACGACAGCATTGCTTTGAAACGTCAGGGTGACTTAAGGATGAGGGGTGTAACTGTCAATCAAGCGGCGCGGCAATCAAGTCCCGCCACTTCAACAGGTGAGGCGCTATAGGTGTCTGTTTTCAGGCTCTTTTGCATTTTTGTGCTGACTGCAACTTGCTTCGCCTGTGGCCCCGAGCCGCGGCGGACGGTGGAGGATTTGTCCGATGAAGCGCCCAACCTGTCCCTCGATGAAGCGGATCCGGTCGTTGCGCGGGTCGACGGTACGCTGATCCGGCGCTCTGATGTCACGCGTGAAGCGACCGCCCAGTCGGCGGAAACCGGTGAGCCGGTGCCGGAAATGGGCAGCGAGGATTTCGATCGTATTCTCGACGAATTGGTTGACCAGCGCCTGCTGGCCCTGGAAGCGCGCCGTCGCGGCCTGCACCAGTCCGAGATTGCCCGCCGCCGTCTGGCGCTGGCCGAGGAGCGCATCCTGGCCAATGTCCTGGTCGAGACTGCGGTGGATGAGGCCGTGCCGGAAGAGACAATCCAGCGCATCTATGAGGAACAGATCCGGCTGATTCCCCTGGGTGAGGAGGTCAGGGCGCGCCATATTCTGGTGCAGACCGAGGATGAGGCGGTCGCCATCAAGGATCTGATCGACCAGGGCCGGGATTTCGCGGAACTTGCCGTTGCCCTCAGTGAGGACCAGGCGACCCGACTGGAGGGCGGGGATCTGGGCTATTTTTCGCGCCAGGGTATCCTGCCAGCCTTCGGAGCGGTGGCCTTTGCGACGCCCGAGGGCGCGGTGTCGGAACCGTTCCGAACCGAGTTCGGGTGGCATTTGCTGACCGTTGTGGATCGGCGCCGGCAGCCTCCGCCCTCGCTGGAGGCGCTGCGCCCGAATATCACACGCTTCTACACCTTCGATCAGATCGAGGCCCTGATTGACGGCTTGCGTACCAATGCGGTCATTGAGCGTCCCGACCTGTCGCTCACGCTTGCCCCGGAGGGGGAGGATGGCGCACTGGACATGTCCGGAGACGAGGCGACTGCGGGCGCTGAAGAAAACCTGAATGCCGACCAGCCTGGCTAGGTGCGTATTAACCGCCTTTCTGCACCCGTCCTTAAGGGAGATGTGGGAATATGACCGCTTGTAGCCCCAAACCGGTGCTCTTCGTTGCCGCCTGTGCCTTGCTGGATGCCGATGGCCGCATCCTCATCGCCAAGCGACCCGAAGGGAAGGCCATGGCGGGGCTTTGGGAATTCCCGGGCGGCAAGATCGAGCCGGGAGAGACACCGGAGCAGGCTGTGGTGCGTGAATTGCGCGAAGAGCTGAGTGTCGAGCCGTGCGAACGGTGTCTGCACCCCTTTGCCTTTGTTTCGCACCCCTATGACGACTTCCACATCGTCATGCCGCTCTTCCTGTGCCGCACCTGGGACGGCTTCCCGCACCCCAATGAAGGCCAGGAACTGGCCTGGGTCCGCAAGGAACGACTGCGCGACTATCAGATGTCCGCCGCGGACATCTCCCTGGCCGCCGAGCTGAGGGATCGTCTGTGATGAAACTTCTTGCCCGTTTCGCCCGCGAACAGAGCGGCGCCACAGCCATCGAGTATGCGATGATTGCGGTTCTTGTCTCGATCATCGGGATCGGTGCGCTGGCGGTCATCGGCCCGGCCGTGATGGACATGTTCACGAACGCGCAGGCGCCGTTCTAGGCGGGCGGCTTCACGATTCTAGATTTGATTGTGGTCTGAGGCGCGTGCCTGTCTTCATATTCGGTGCGGCTCATGGATGGTGCTCAGGAGAAGGTCGCGCCGAAGTCGAAGGGATGTGAATAGCATATTTATTTCGGGATGTTAAGTGCGCTGACCTCTCGCGGTACATGCTGATGCTCGATCGATTTTGTACTTCAGGCTGGCCTATTTTTTGTCTAAGATTAGAGCGCCTTTAACAAAATGAGGGCCCGCGCGCGCCCCCTATTCCTCTGCACGCTATCGATTAAACCGGCTTGCATCGTGGCAATGTGGAAGCACAATGCTTCGCATCTACGGGAGAGCCTATGTCACGAGCCATTCTTGCGTTCACCGCTCTCGGAGCTATCGCTGCAGTGGGTTCATTCTGGTTGGCGCTGGACTGTGGGCGTTGGACCATTGTTTGCAACGTATCTAGCCGGACGGATGACGAAATGTCGCCGCAACCGCAACTCGCCGAACTTGTAGGCCAACACGAAGTCAACTGTCTCGAAGAGCACTATGCTTCGCGGCTTGCGCCTGCGACGGACCATTTCGAGGTTTGTACTGATTTCCCGGACGAACAGCCGCTTCGCTCTAATGTTCGCGTTGGTTACGGCTCTTCGGAGGGCTATGATATGGTGGACCAGTTCCAGTGCCTCAATCCCGACCAGATATCTATCGACCTTGGCCGCTCCCCCACGTTTGCAAGCGTTATCTGTAACTATCCGTGGGAGCTGCAAAGCGCTGATGTCAGGCCTGAGGAGCCGCGCTCTCATGGGGTCATTCGCGTCTACACCGAAGATGGGCGCGTAGCTGAGGACACCCTTGTCGTGAACGGCGAGTATCTATGGCTGAGCCATCTCAACACCTATCCCTATACGCGTCTAATGAGCGTCTCTTACACTACTGACGCCACGGAACTTTGGAAAGAGGTGGGCAACACCCTTGTTCGGTTGCCCGCAGCTCGGCGGGGCCAACGTGCTGGGGTTCTCCAGCTGAGATTTTCGGAGAGTGGGGCTTTCGACAGGATAAGTGCCCCACCTCAATAGGCCTTGCCCTGTTGAGGTGGGCCGAAATGTCGCATGGGAGCAAGCGATTCACTTGGGTGAAGTTGGATTTATTCGAAGTGGCTCACCGTCTAAAATTCAAGCGACGCCAACCCCCTAACCCCCCGCCTTCTCACCCAGCGATTTTTCCTGAACCCCCAACGCATCCGCAAGCCGGTGCGTGGCAGACCCCGGTCGCTTTGGCTTCGGCTGGTCCGGATGCGGGGTCCAGCCGGCGGCGTGGATGATTTCGAAACTGGCGCGGATGCGGCCGTCGGGATCGGCAAAGCGTTCGGCATAGATCTGGCCGGCGCGGGCGAAGAGGGTGCGGGTGGCCGGGGTCCGGGGACGGTCGGCGAGGATGGAGGTTTCGCCCATGCCGCGCAGGTCCGCCATCAGCGCGAAGATATGATCATAGCGCACGGTGACGCGGTCGACATCGGCCACCGGCATGGCAAAGCCCGCGCGCTGGAGCAGGGCGGCCAGGTCGAAAGTCCCGGCCAGCGGCGAGACACGCGCCGCGACACCACCCGTCAGCTCGCTCTCGGCGGCCATCAGGCATTGGCGCAGCTCTGTCAGGGTCGATCCGCCCGGCAGGGCGCAGGCGAAGAAACCGTCCGGCTTGAGGGCGTGATTGATCTGGACCAGGGCGCCCGGCAGGTCATTGGTCCAGTGCAGGCCCCAGGGTGCGAGGACAATGTCCAGGCTCTCACTGGCAAAGGGCAGGGCCTCCTCGTCGAGGGTGAGTGCCGGGCCGGTCAGCTGCGCGGCGATGGAGGGAGCAAGGTCGGCGCGACACAGCCAGCTGACCTTCCCCCGGACCAACGCGCCGGCAGGGGCAGACATCAGACCCGGGCCGCCACCCAGAAGAGCGCCACGGTCGAAATTCCGCGTGATTCCAGCCACCCGGTCACCAATATCCTCGAAAGCCCGTTGCGCGAGGAAGTTGTAATCTGACACACTGCCCGCTGATCGTTTGCGGCGCTGGCGCAGCAATGTGCGGTCGAACAGGGCGGGAGGCGCTTGCGGTGTCATGCAGCGGATATGCCCCCAAGCCCGGGTCAGGAAAAGAGGGGCGCTGCTTAAAAGGGGAGGGCGCGATGGCTTGGCGAGGGCTGAACGGAGCGGGCCGCTACCTGGCGGATCTGGTCTGGCCACCGGTCTGCCCGCTGGCCGGCGACCCGGTCGACCGGGTCGGACATGTCTCGCCCCCGGTCTGGTCGCGCCTGACCTTTCTTGACGCGCCCTGGTGCGATCTGTGTGGCTGGCCCTTTCCCTATCCGGGTGGGGCAGGTGGTAGCGCCGCGGCGATCTGCGCCAATTGTGTCGCCAACCCGCCGCGCTATGACCGGGCCCGGGCGCCGCTGGCCTATGACGAAGCCGCCAGCCCGCTCGTGGTCGGTTTCAAGCATGGCGACCGGCGCGAGATGATCGCGCCCTTTGCCCGCTGGATGGCGCGGGCGGGGGAGGCTTGTCTGGACGGGGCCGACGCGTTGGTCCCCGTGCCCTTGCACTGGCGGCGCCTGGTCTCGCGGCGCTACAACCAGTCGGCCCTGCTCGGGCGAGCCTTGGGTGAACTGACCGGTTTGCCAGTCTGGACCGATAGCCTCTTGCGCCGCCGCGCCACGCCGAGTCAGGCGGGTCTTACAGCCCGCATGAGACGGCGCAATATGGCGGCCGCCTTTCACGTCCCGGACCCCGCGCAGGTCCGCGACCGCCACCTCGTTCTCATCGATGATGTGATCACGACCGGGGCCACGATGTCGGCCTGTGCACGGCAGCTGAAACGGGCCGGTGCCGCCTCGGTGCGTGTTGTGGCATTGTGCCGAGTTGTACGCGAAACCGATCCGACTATCTAAGACGGATCATCTGGAGTGATTCATGGCTGACATAACCATCTATACCCGCCCCATGTGTGGCTATTGCTCGCGCGCGGTTTCGCTGTTGAAGCAGAAGGGCGTCACCTTTGACGAGATCGATGCCGGCTTTGACCAGTCCAAGCGCCAGGAAATGATCCAGCGTTCGAACGGCGGTCGCACCTTCCCGCAGATTTTCATCGGCGACATGCATGTCGGTGGCTGCGACGACCTGATGGCGCTCGAGCGTGGCAACAAGCTCGACGCCTTGCTCAAGGCCTGATCCGGCATGGAAGTCGCCCTCGTCCAGATGCGCTCGGGCATCGACCCGACCGAGAATGTGGCCACGGCCAGCGCGTTGATCCGTGCGGCCGCTGCCGATGGTGCGACCTTTATTGCCACGCCCGAAACCACCCATCTGGTCCAGAAGGATGCCGATGCGGCCTTCGCCGTCATGTGCACGCCGGAGACCGACCCGGCCATACCGGTCTTCGCCGCCCTGGCGAAGGAATTGGGCATCTGGCTCCTGATCGGGTCGCTCGCCGTGCGCATTGCCGAGCGCCGGGCCGCCAATCGCAGCTATCTCTTCTCACCCGCTGGCGAGATCGCCACGACCTATGACAAGGCGCACATGTTCGATGTCGGGCTGGGCCAGGGCGAGACCTATCGCGAGAGCGATAATTACGAGGGCGGCGACCGGTTGGTGGTACAGGATGTCGACGGGGCCCGGCTCGGCCTGTCAATCTGCTATGATATCCGCTTCGCCTATCTCTATCGGCGTTTGGCCCAGGCAGGCGCGCAGATCCTGACCGTCCCCGCCGCCTTCACCAGGCCGACCGGCCGCGCCCATTGGGACGTGCTCTTGAGGGCCCGGGCGATCGAGACGGGGAGTTTTGTCCTCGCACCGGCCCAGGGCGGGCTCCATGCCGATGGCCGCAAGACCTGGGGGCATTCCATCATCATCGGCCCGTGGGGCGAGACCATTGCCGAGCTCGATCACGACAATCCCGGCCTGCTGCGGGCCTCGCTCGATCTGCGCAAGGTCGCCGAGGCCCGCCGTCGTGTGCCGGCGCTGGAGCATGACCGGGCATTGACGGGCCCGCTGTGACGCCGGCTGAGAGACGACCACCCAGATGATCCGCTATTCGCTCCTGTGTGATGCCGACCATGAGTTCGAGGCCTGGTTCTCGAATTCTGACGGCTTTGACGATCAGGCGGCTCGCGGATTGGTCGAATGCCCGCATTGTGGGTCGATGCAGGTTCGCAAGGCGCTGGCCGCGCCGGCCGTGGCGACATCGCGCAAGCGCGAAGCCAGCGCCGCGCATCAAATGGCCGAGATGGCGAACAAGGTGAAGGCGCATATTCGCAAGAATTACGACTATGTCGGAGATGATTTCGCCCGCGAAGCCCGCGCCATCCATGACGGCGACAAGCCCGCGCGCCTGATCTATGGCGAAGCCAGTCTCAACGACACAAAAGCCCTCAGCGAAGACGGCGTACCGGTCACGCCGCTGCCCGATGCCTTCGCGCCGACCCCGCCGAAAAAGGCGAACTGACCGCTCAATTTCCTTTGCCGGCCGACGCTTGGTCGAGTGTCCCTTTCAACAGGCGAATGCCGGCTTGGCCATCCCGCTTCCAGGCAATTTCGCCCAGCACGACCTGGCCCTGGTATTCAACCTGTACGGTTTCTCCTAGCTCGCCCACCTGATCACCGGTCACGCCCAGGCCACCGGTGGAGATATCCCGGACACGGACGCTGGAAGACCCTAGCTCGCGGCGGGTATGGGCCGCTTCATTCGGGACGGGTCGGCGTACATGGGAGCGGGCATCGGCAAGCGAGAGTTCGGAATCGAGCGCGTTGGCCAGCGCATCGAGCCCCGCCAGGACGTCCCGGCTGGCCTTGTCGAGGTCCCCGAGCATCGCAAAGGCGCGGCGGTGCTCGCCAGCGGCTTGCGCTTCCAGGATGCGCTTGCCGATGGCGTGCACGTCCTGGTGAGGCGCGACGAGGCTGTTGAAGGCAGGGTGATTGCGGATCTCGGGAATCTGGATGCCATCATGCCATTTCCCGAGTCTGCATCCATGGTGATCCGGCAGATCCGCGGCGCTGCCTTCGGCGCGGCCGGACAGAATGTCCAGAATCCGCTTTTTGAACATGACATGGTCAATCTTGGCCATTTGGACGAGAGAGCGGTGTGAGTCGGATCGGAACCAGTCGCGC
Organism: uncultured Maricaulis sp.; assembly: GCF_947259345.1. GTDB lineage: Bacteria > Pseudomonadota > Alphaproteobacteria > Caulobacterales > Maricaulaceae > Maricaulis. Next base: position 56,922 of record NZ_CAMYLS010000002.1, read on the forward strand.
GCATTGGCGAGAAAGTTGTCATTGCTCTGCTGCAGGGATGCATTCATCTGCGCCAGGCTTTCCTGATTCTGGGAAGCGTGGTCGGCGACGCCGGTGATATTCGAGGAAATCTCCGCGGTGGTTTCGGTCTGCTGGGTCAGGATTGACGAGATCTCCTGCATGCGTGTGGAGACATCGGACACCTGGTCGCCAACCGAGCGGATCAGGGTATTTGCGCCGGCAATGGTGGTTTGTCCCCGTTCGACCGCGTCGCGGGACTCGGTCAGGCTCGATTCGATGATCTGCATGCCGTTCTTGAGCGCAGAAATCCGACTTGAAATATCCTCCGTCGCCTTCGCCGCCTGATTGGCGAGGCTCTTCACTTCCGAGGCAACGACCGCGAAGCCCTTGCCGGCTTCACCGGCGCGGGCGGCCTCGATGGTGGCGTTGAGGGCAAGGAGGTTCGTCTGGTCCGCGATTGTCTGGATCACGGCCAGGAAGCCGCTGATCTGCTCCGACGCCGCGTTCAGTTCAGACAGGCTCTGGGTGCTGGTTTCCGCCGTCCGGGCAATCTCTGTGATCGACGCGGCAACGCTGTCCATCGCGTCAATGCTCTCGGACACCGAGGCATTGGTGTCATTGGCCCGGGCTGTCGCTGCGTTCGAGTTCTCCGCAATCTGCTCGACCGAAGTCAGCAATTCCTCCGCGGCGGCCGAGATGGACTGGCTGTTGGTGCTGGCCTCGTCTGTCGCCGACTGCATGACCGCCATATTGAGCGTCAGTTCATTGATTGAGGCGATGGTCTCGGCGACGCTGCGCAAGCTGTGAAGATGATTGTCGCGCTCTCGAGACTCCTCGACGCGGCGGCGGATCCCGTTCTCATACCCTTCCTGGGCCGCACAAATGTCGAGAAAGGCGCGCGATACCAGGGCGGTCACAAGGCGTTCCGCTTTGCGCGGGTTGCGCCGATGCTTGGCGAAAAGGCTCGGGATGGCGCCGGCGAGGACACGTCCATAGGCGGCAATATTCCAATGCGAGGGTAGACCGATCCGCACGTGGGCTTCGGCGATCCGGATGGAGCGACCCTGGAAGGCTATGCCCGGTCTCTGGGTCATCAGGGCTTTCCAGTGCGCTGTTTGGCGCGCCTGCAGGGATTTGGTCTGATCGTGGCGATCGCCATAGATCGCACGCAGGTCGCGGTCGCGGTCCAGTGCAGCATAGAAATCGTCAAGGATGGCCGGGAGCTCACCTTCAAGGCCTGACCAAGCATCCGCTGCATCCTGTTCCGACACCGGTGTCGGCTCGAGAAAATTCAACAGGCGGTCAAGCAGGTCGGCGGACGCGTCGGTTGAGGCTGCGGCGGTTTGCGGGATTGCGGTCATGGGGCGCTCTTCAGGTTCGTTACAGGCCCGCAATTTGATAAACGGGAGTTTTCCAAAACCTTAAAAACTTTGACGGTAACAGCATGTGACGGCCAAACCGGTGACAAAGGCTTCACTGTCCTGGTCACCCGTGTTTTCAGCCCAATCAAGGCCGTTACAGACCGGTCGTCAAAGTGCGCGCGCTGAAATGTCTCACCTGAACCCGGCGAGAACCGCACTTCCTGGCCGGGACATGTGTGCGGCGACGGGACTGTAAGCGGCCGCCGTCGCTTGAGTCAGCCTGCCGGCTTCTCCGCCACCATCATGTAGTTCACCGCTGTGTCCTCGCCGAGCGAGAACTGGTCGGTGAGCGGGTTGTAGCTGACGCCGACCGGTGGCTGCAGGCTCATTCCGCCTTCCTTGAGCGCGGCGCGGATCTGGGTCGGTTTGACCAGTTTGTGGAAGCGGTGCGTGCCCTTGGGCAGCCAGCCCATCACCCATTCCGCGCCGACAATGGCCAGTGCGAAGGCTTTCGAGGTCCGGTTGATGGTGGCACAGATCATCAGCCCGCCCGGCTTCACCAGGCTGGCGCAATCAACCAGGAAGGTGTGCGGGTTGGCGACATGCTCCATGACTTCCAGATTGAGCACGACATCGAAAGGCGCTTCGCCATTCTCGATCAATTGCTCGGCGACACCGTGGCGATAGTCGATGTCGAGACCTTGCTCGCCGGCATGGACGCTGGCCGTCTTCACATTGGCTTCGGCCGCGTCGACGCCGGTCACGCTCGCTCCCAGCCGCGCCATGGGCTCGCAAACCAGGCCGCCGCCGCAGCCGATATCGAGAATGCGCAGGCCTGCCAGCGGCGTGTCGCCGGTGAGGCCGAAATGCTGACAGATCGTGTCGCGAATAAAGCCGAGCCGGATCGGGTTGAACTTGTGCAGGGGCTTGAACTTGCTGTCCGGGTCCCACCATTCGGCGGCGATACGGGAGAATTTCTCGACCTCTTCCGGGTCGATCGAGGGCCGGTTCAGCGTGTCGGGCGCGGCGGCGCTGGTCATGCGTTTCTCCTCGCGGGTGAATCCGCGTCTGATTGCGTTCAGGCGTTGCGTGCGGTGCGCTTCGCGCTTACCTAACCGCCAGCGCGGCGCCCCGCTTGAGCCTTAATATGGCCCTGTCGGTGCGTCTAATCGAGCCCGGTGCGACGTTATGGTCGCAGCGGACTTGTTGGGGAAGCGCGAGGGACAGATGGCATGACGCGTGTCGTGGCGAAATTTGGTGGCACCTCGGTCGGGTCGGTCGAGCGTATCCGGCATGCGGCCGGCCTGGTGGCCGCCGCCGCCGCGAAGGGCGAGGTGATGACGGTTGTGGTCTCGGCCATGGCCGGCGAAACCGACCGTATTCTCGGCCTCGCCGATGCTTTTGGATCCGGTCTGGGGGATCGCGAGGCCGATGTGGCCCTGGCCGCGGGCGAGCAGGTTTCCTCCGCCCTGATGGCGCTGGCCCTGCGCGAGTGCGGCCTGAATGCCCAATCCTTTCTCGGCTGGCAACTGCCGGTGATCACCGACGGTCCGCCCGGCGCCTCACGTATTGCCGGCATGGATGCGACGGTCCTCGAGGCGGCCATCGAGGCGGGAATCATCCCGGTAGTGGCCGGCTTCCAGGGCATTACCGAGGCGGGTGACGTGCGCACGCTGGGGCGGGGCGGGACGGACCTGTCAGCCGCGGCAGTCGCGGCAGCCTTGAAGGCGCGGTGTGATATCTACACCGATGTCGACGGGGTCTATACAACCGACCCCCGCATCGAACCCGGCGCGAAACGTCTCGATGCGATCAGTCATGACGAGATGCTGGAACTGGCGGCCCAGGGCGCCAAGGTCCTGCAGACACGCTCGGTCGAATTTGCCAAGGCGCGCGCGGTGCCGATGCGCGTGCTATCCTCCTTCCTGAATTCCGGCGACAGCCTTGGCACGGATGTCGTCGCTGAAAGCGATATTGCCGAGCGGCGGCTGGTGTCCGGTGTCGCCTATGCCCGTGACCAGGCCCGGATCGCGCTGCACGGCGCCTCCAACCGCTCTGATATGGCGGCGCGGTGTTTCGCGCGCCTCGCCGAGGCGGATGTCGGTGTTGACATGATCGTTCAGGCCCATGCCCGCCAGCCCGGCATGGTCACGCTCGAGTTCTCGGTCGCGCATCGCGACCTCGATCGCGCCCAGGCCGTGCTCGAGAACGCCGTCGAAGGTGTGCGCGTCTCGGCCGAGACCGGTCTGGCGAAGGTTTCCGTGGTCGGCGCCGGCCTGCGTCAGCGTGCCGATGTCGCCCGCTCCCTGTTTGCGGTGCTGGGCGAGCAAGACATCGCTGTGAAGGTCCTCGCCACCTCCGAGATCAAGATTTCGGCCTTGATCGAGAATGATGCCGTGGAACGCGCAGTCCGGGCCTTGCACGCGGCGTATGGATTGGATCAGGTGTAGGCATGGAAGACATGACGACCAAACCGGCTCGCGATCCGCGCAACCTTCTCAAGCGTATGCGCCAGCTCATGGCGGTGCAGGAGAATGCCCAGGCGCGCCTTGATCACCTCACCGCCATGATCGCGGAAGAGGCGGGTTGGGACGTCTGCTCGATCTATCTCGCCCGTCCGTCCAATGCGCTGGAGCTTTGTGCCACCTTCGGCCTCAAGCGCGAGGCGGTGCACACGGTCCGCCTGCGACCGGGCGAGGGCCTGGTCGGCCTGGTGGCACGTCGGGCGCGACCGCTGGCAACGTCGAATGCGCGGGCCCACGCGGCCTTCTCCTACAAGCCGGAAACCGGGGAGGAGCCCTTCGACACATTTGTCGGGGTGCCCATCCTGCGCGGTGGCCGCATGGTCGGTGTCCTCACCGCCCAGACCTCGGTCGAGCGCCAGGTCGCCGGGGACGAGATCGAGACTCTGCAAACCGTGGCCATGGTTCTGGCCGAGATTGTCGCCTCCGGTGACATTGTCGATTCCGAGGAAATGGCGGGGCTGGATGTGCGCCAGTCGCGTCCGGAACGCTTCCAGGGCGGGGCCTATTCCGGTGGGGTGGCCAGTGGCGTTGCCGTCCTGTTCGAGCCACATGTTGAATCGACCCGCCTGATCGCCGACGATCCGTCGCGTGAGGAAGAGCGTCTGGATGCGGCCATCAATTCGCTGCGCGCATCGATCGACGAAATGCTCGAAGGCGGACGGGTGCCCTTTGGTGGCCCGACCCGTGATGTGCTGCAAGCCTATCGCATGTTCGCGCATGATCGCGGTTGGCTGGAGCGCCTGCTTGAAGCCGTCCGCCGCGGCCTGACGGCGGAAGCCGCGGTTGAACGGGTGCGGAACGAGAACCGGGCCCGCTTGATGAAGGCGTCCGATCCGCTCTTCCGCGAGCGCCTGCATGATCTCGAGGACCTGGCCAATCGACTTTTGCGTCATCTCGATGGCAGCGGGGCGGCGCTGGAATTGCCTGATAATGCGATCATCATCGCGCGCAATATCGGCCCGGCCGAACTGCTCGATTTTGACCGTACGAAGCTGAAGGGCATCGCCCTGGAAGAAGGCTCGGCCTCGTCCCACGCGGCCATCGTCGCCAAGGCGCTGGGCATTCCCCTTGTTGGGCGCCTCGAAGGTGCGCTGGACCGGGCGGAAAACGGAGATCCGGTGATCCTGGATGGTGAGTTCGGTATCCTGCATATCCGGCCACAGCCCGATGTTGTCGAGACCTATGAAGTCCGCGTCGCGGCCTTGTCCGAGCGGCGGCAGTCCTATGCCGAATTGCGGGGTCCGTCAGTCACCGCTGACGGTCAGCGGATCGGCCTGCACATGAATGCCGGTCTCCTGATCGAGCTGACCGCTCTGGAGGAAACCGGCGCTGACGGGGTTGGCCTTTTTCGCACCGAATTCCAATTCATGGTCGCCGAGACCCTGCCGCGGCTGTCAGCCCAGGCCACAGTCTACAAATCAGTGCTGGATGCGGCGGGCGACAAGCCGGTCATTTTCCGCACGCTCGATCTTGGCGGTGACAAGGTCGCGCCGTTCGCGCCATCGACCATCGAGCCCAATCCGGCACTGGGCTGGCGCGCGATCCGGATGGGCCTCGATCGCCCCGGCCTGCTTCGCTACCAATTGCGCGCGTTGATCCTGGCCGCGGCCGGGCGCCCGCTCAACGTCATGTTTCCGATGATTGCCGCGCCCTGGGAGGCGCGAGCGGCGCGTGAAATGCTCGACCGCGAGTTGCGTCATGCCCGTCAGGCCGGGCATGAAATGCCGTCAGACGTGCGATGCGGTATCATGCTGGAAACGCCGGGCATGGCCTGGGCGCTGCAGCACGCGATCGACGACGTCGATTTCGTATCGGTCGGTGCGAATGACCTGATGCAGTATTTCTACGCCGCAGATCGCCAGAATACGCGTGTATCGGAACGATACGATGTGCTCGCTCCGGCTGCCCTGGACCTGCTCAAACATGTCCGCGATCTGTGTGCGAAACACGATACGCCGATCTCTGTTTGTGGTGAAATTGCCGCCAAGCCGCTGGAGGCTGCTGTGCTGATCGGGCTTGGTTATCAAAGTCTTTCCATGGCCTCGGGCAATATCGGCCCGATCAAGAAACTGGTGTCCGGACTGGATGCTGGAAAACTTGGCACCTGGCTTGCGAACCACCTTCAACAACCCGTGGACAGTCTGCGTCCCCTCCTCATCGAGGCGGGAGAAAATGCCGGATTGCCTCGCGAGGCCATTGAAAGTGGACGAGGGATTTGATCTTATAAGAAAGCGTTAAGGAAATTCTTTCCAGACGCGTTTGTGAGTGACGATCGCTCCGGCAAGGATGAGCGGCGGTATGGTGATGGTGAGTCAGACGCCCAGTGCGGACTTCGTGCCCGTTGATGCAGTCTATTCCGACGACGGTGTTGGATACGTACACCTGTCGGCTGGCGAACGCCTCCGAGACGCCCGGCACAAACTCAATCTGACCCTGCAACAGGCTGCCGAACGTACCCGCGTGCGTGCCGATTATCTCGAAGCCCTGGAAACCATGGACCCGCGCGGCCTGCCGGCCCGGGCTTATGCCATCGGCTATTTGCGTACCTACGCCAATTTTCTCAGCCTCGATGCCGGCGGCGTGGTCGACCAGTTCAAGCGCGAAGTGGATACCGAAACCGGGCGCGCACAGCCCAGCGCCGCTGCCAAGACGCGGGATCCGATCAAACTGCCGCGCGGGGCTTTCGGGGCGCTCCTTATCCTCGCTGCCGTTGCGGGTGCCGCCTGGTGGTATTCCGAGGAATTCGCGGGTGGCTCGGCCTTGACCAACATGCCGTCTCCGCCGGACGCCGCGCCGGACTGGGCGCGGCCGGATTTCGAGACCGGGCGCGTGGCCGTCAGCGTTGATGAAATCTGGTCCGGCTTGCCGCTCGGCGAAGCGGCGGCCGCATCCGGGCAGGTCGTGATGCGAGCGGTCTTGCCGACCTGGCTGGAAGTGCGCGATGCCTCCGGCCGTATCCTGTTCTCGCGTGAACTCGCTGTCGGCGAGGTCTACAGGGCGCTCGAGCCGGGCCTGACGGTTTCGGCCGCCAATGCCGGAGCGATCGAATTAATGCGCGATGGCGAAGCTGTTGGCTTGCTGGGTGATGCCGGTATGGCGGTTGAAAACCTGCCGGTCATGGCCGAGGCCGATACTGCGGACATACAACCTCAATAACAGGCACGCCGCCCCGGGCTGCGTGGCAGTCCGTCGCAGTCGCCAGCCGCAGTAAAATGCCGCACCCCCGGTCGCATGCCGGGCACAATGACGCTATATCCAGCACAGGTCCCGGATCGTCGCCCCGCGACGTATCCGACAAGGGAGAGTGTTGATGTCACAATCCAGCGCTGATCCGCGCTCGGTCCGTCCCTGGCGGATGATCGAGCGCCGCAAGAGCCGCACCATCAAGGTCGGACCGCTCGAGGTCGGCGGCGATGCCCCGATCAGCGTCCAGACCATGACCAATACACCCACCTCTGATGCCGGCGCGACGATTGACCAGATCCGGCGCTGTGAAGAGGCGGGCGTTGATCTGGTCCGCGTTTCCTGCCCGGATGAGGACTCGACCGCGGCTTTCAGGACGATTGCCAAAGCGGCGAATGTGCCGCTGATCGCGGATATCCATTTCCACTACAAGCGCGGCATCGAAGCGGCCGAGGCCGGGGCGGCCTGCCTGCGGATCAATCCGGGCAATATCGGCTCGATGGAGCGGGTGAAGGATGTCGTCCAGGCGGCGCGTGATCACGGCTGTGCCATCCGCATCGGGGTCAATGCCGGTTCGCTGGAACGCCATCTGCTGGAGAAATACGGTGAGCCCTGTCCCGAGGCGATGGTGGAAAGCGCCCTCGATCATGCCCGTATCCTCGATGACCTCGATTTCCGCGACTACAAGATTTCGGTGAAGGCGTCGGACGCCTTCCTGACTGTCGCGGCCTATCAGGCCCTGTCCGAGGCCACGGATGCACCGCTCCATCTCGGCGTGACCGAGGCGGGCGGGACACGGATCGGCACGGTCAAATCCTCCATCGGGATCGGTTCGCTCCTGTGGGCCGGGATTGGCGACACGATCCGTGTCTCGCTCTCCGCCGAGCCGGAGGAAGAGGTGAAGGTCGGCTTCGACATTCTCAAATCACTGGGCCTGCGGACCCGGGGCGTCAATATCATCGCCTGCCCGTCCTGTGCCCGTCAGGGCTTCGACGTGATCCGTACGGTCGAGACGCTGGAGAGCCGGCTGGCGCATATTTCCGAACCGATCTCGCTGTCGATCATCGGCTGCGTGGTCAACGGACCCGGCGAAGCCTTGATGACCGATCTGGGCTTCACCGGCGGCGGGGCGGGGCGTGGCAAGATGTATGTCTCTGGTCGGCCCGACCACAATGTCTCCAATGAGGAAATGGTCGAGCATATCGTGGAAATGGTCGAAGCCCGCGCCGCCGAGCTGCGGGCTGATCGTGACAGGATTGAAGCCGCCGAGTAGTCAGAATTGAAAGCGTATGGGGAGAGTTTCGTGGCAGGATTGACGGTTTATGGCCTGAAGAATTGCGATAGCTGCAAGAAGGCCATGAAAGCTCTGGATGAAGCCGGCCTGGCTCATCGCTTTGTCGATATCCGCGAGGAGGTGGACCGGGTCGTCAAGGTTCCCGACTGGCTCGATGCAGTCGGCGCCAAGGCGCTGGTCAATACGCGCTCGACGACCTGGCGCAACATGTCGGACGAGGATCGCGCCATCGCCGAGGATGACCCGGCCGGTGTGCTGATTGCTCATCCGACCCTCATCAAACGTCCTGTTATCGAGGCCGGTACTGTCGTATCAGTCGGCTGGAGTGCGAGCACGCTTGCCAGTTTGACGGCCAGTGCCGCGGAATGAATGCGGCGTTGAAAGCGCGCTGCGATCTCGATCTCGGCTTTCCCTTCCACAATGATGGCGAGCCCGCTGACCGCCTGGAGCGGGTGGCGGCCTTCATGCGGCGGGCAAACCTGGGTGAGGAAGCCTATCTGACCGGCGACAGCGTCGGTCGTCTGGAATCGCGCATTGCCGAATTGTTCGGCAAACCGGCGGCGGTCTGGTTCCCGTCGGGTACCATGGCCCAGGGCGTTGCGGCGCGGATCCATTGCGCCGCGGCCGGCGACACACGCCTGGGCCTTCACCCGACCTCACACCTCGCCCTGCATGAAGAAGACGGTCACATCCATCTGCACGGGCTGGAACCGGTGATGTGCGGAGACTGGTCGCGCGCGATGCGGCCCGATGACCTGCCGGAACGCGCGGGTTGTACGTTTGTCGAGCTGCCGCAACGGCATAATGGCGGCGCCGTGCCGGACTGGGAGACGCTGGTCGCGGTCAAGGCGCGCGCTGCCGAGCTCGGTCAGGCGCTTCACATGGATGGCGCCCGCATCTGGAGCCTGCCCTCGGCCTGGCCCGGTCATGACTGGCCGGAAATCTGCGATGGTTTCGCCTCGGTCTATGCGTCTTTCTACAAGGATCTGGGCGCGTCCGGCGGGGCCATTCTGGCCGGTGAGGACGACTTCGTGGCCGAGGCGCGGCTCTGGCTGGCGCGTATGGGCGGACGCCTGGTCTCGGCCTGGCCGATGGTGCCGGACGCCTTGCGCGTGCTCGAGGAACGGCTCGACAAGATGCCCGCTTTTGTGGCCCGGGCCCGCGAGATCGCGGCCGGTGTCGGTGCGGTGAAAGGGCTGACGATCACGCCGCAAACACCGCCTGTGAACATGATGCATGTCCGTCTCGATTGCGATGTGGCGACCGCCGAGGCGGCCCGTGACGCGGCGGCGGAGGCGACCGGCGTCTGGCTGGGCAATCGCTTCTGGCATTTCGAGTGCGACCCGGTGCCGGCGCTCGAGATCACGGTCGGCGAACGCCTCCTGGCCGCCGACCCGGCCCGCATCATCGCCGCAATCCGGGCGATGGGCGCGCATCTGGCCAAGGCCTAGTCGACCAGCGGATAGAGGTTCAGCGTCAGCGCCAGCGCTTCGCCGTCCCGGATCAGATCCAGATCGAGAGTTTCCGGCGGCCCGGTGTCCAGGTCGCAGGACCGCTCGCGCATCTCCGCGCCATTGAAATGTGTGATGAAGTCGCCGATCTCTACGCCTGCGTCGAAAGCCGGTGAATTGGCAATCACCGCGGCCACGCGCATGCCGTCATTTTCCGGCACCAGGACCAGGCCATGGGTGACCAGCGGTTCAAAGGTGATCGGGACCTCCGGCGCATTGCGCTCAATGAGAACCCGTTCATTGCGCTGATCGAAGGTCCAGTTGAAATGGCGCAGCGCCTGACCGCCCAGGATTTCGGTGCCGGGCGTTGACTGGATGACCGGCTGGACCAGGACATTCGGTCCGATCATGGCATTGGTGTTGAGCCGGGCCGACGATCGACGTTCAATCTCCGAAAATCGTACGGCGGCGCCGGTGGCGCGCGGCGGCACCACCGTGTCATAGCGTTCGATATCGCGCAGGATGATGGGGCTGAGCGCGGCGCCGCTGTCGATCAGGAGGCGACGTGTGCCGCGACCGGGAAAACGGACCTGGATCCAGGGGCGAATATCCGGCCCGTTGGCCCGGAACACCGTTTCGCCGTTCGGGCTCGGCAATTCCCCGTTCACCACCCGCATTTCGCCAGCGGCATAATCGAGCGTCAAAAGGACGTCCTCGAAAGCGTCGAACTCCAGAATGCCATCAATCTCGCGACCCAGGGCGATGGAGAGATGATCAAGATCACGGACCCGGGCCCGCAGACCGGTCAGGCGCAGCGGGCCCGTGGTCGTGGTCCCGAAATTGGCGCGAACCCCGCTGTCCAGCCGTCGCCCGGAGACGCGTTCGATACTGTCCGGATCGACATAACTCGATGCGGCGCCCGTGTCGTAGAGGAACCAGAGCGTCCGGTCCGATTCCATTTCCCCGTCGCGAACTTCCAGCGTGACCGGCACGAAGAAATAGCCACGGCAGACCTCGGCAGGCAGCACGACGGGCGCGTCAATCTGTGCCGCCGCGGGCGCAAGCATCTTGCCCGCCGCCAGCAGCGCGACTATCAGGATCGCGACCTGTTTCATGCTTGTCTCCAAACCGGTTTGACGCAGGATACGACAGCCTGCCGCCTTTCCAAGACCAACGGGTCCAAAATGAAGTCCATCTGCGTGTATTGCGGCTCCAATGCGGGCCAGGATCCAGCCTTTCTCGAAGTGGCTGACCGGCTTGGCCAGATCATGGCGCTACGCGGTATCGAGCTCGTCTATGGCGGTGGACGTGTGGGTTTGATGGGCCGTATCGCCGACGCGACCCTGGCCGCGGGTGGACGGGTTGTCGGCGTGATTCCGGAATTTCTCGCCCTCAAGGAAATCGCCCACATGGAGCTGACGACGCTGCATGTCGTCAAATCCATGCATGCCCGCAAGGCCAAGATGGAGCAGTTGTCGGAGGGCTTTATCGCCATGCCCGGCGGCATTGGCACGATGGAAGAGATGTTCGAGATCTGGACCTGGGCCCAGCTCGGTCAGCACCGCCATCCGGTCGGCCTGCTCAACGTCAATGGCTATTATGACGAGCTGGTCGCCTTCCTCGACAAGATGACGGAACAGGGCTTCCTCGCGCCGGAGCATCGTGGCGCGCTGATCGTCGCCGACCGTCCGACCAAGCTTCTGGACGCTTTCGAGGCCTACAAACCGCCGCCCGCTGATGTCCGCATCAAGACCGGCCAGACCTGAAATAATGGGGACAGGTATAATTAACGCGCCTCGGATGTGCCGGGCGCGACCGGGCGGCGCGTTAATTATACCTGTCCCCCGCTCAGCACAGACTTGAGTCAGCAACCGCCCCGCCCGGATTGAAAGGCGCGTGAGCGCCAGATCGGAAAACCCCAACGCGGGCAGGGCGGCGAGCTGACATGGCTTCACCTCATATCTGTTGACGGAAAGGGTGACGCGCCCATTCGCGCCATGACGATTTCGCCTGGCGGTGTGGGCCGTAGAGGGGTGCGAGGTGCCTTGCCGGTGCCTTGCTATGGAATTTGTGTAGGTGGCGCCGGGGGCACCTCGCACA
>NZ_CAMYLS010000003.1 GCF_947259345.1 uncultured Maricaulis sp.
GCTTGTGATATTCGTCGGGATCGCGGGCCCAGCCGTTGGGCTCCATGCCTTCGCCGAACTCGCCGTCGAGCATGCGGGCGATGTCGCGCAGGGTCTGCACCATGTCGAGGCGGACACTGTCATCATCAGCGCGGAAATATTCGTTCAGCTCGTCCAGCGAATCCCCCTCATCCGCCCCTCCGGGGCACCTTCTCCCAAGGGAGAAGGAAAGCGGTGCACAGTGTGGGATAAAGTCACAAAACCTTGTCATCCCGGACATATGCCCGGCCTTGAGCCGGGCGGCGATCCGGGACCGATTATCGCGAAAGCTGGCCGCACCGGGCGTATGGGTCCCGGGTCTTCGCCCTGATCAGGTCAGGGCTGCGCCCGGGATGACGCGCGTGTATCGGCCTCGGATATCCCTTTCAAGCCAAACCCGTTGGTCCCGGATGGCGCTGCGCGCCTCCGGGAAAAATAATAGGGGAAGGGATGTGTGGAAGGGTCTGGCCGCCAGTGGTGGCGCGCCTACGTCGCCACAAACGCTTTCTCGACGACGAAATCCGCCGGCGCGGCGTTCGAGCCCTCGACGAAATTGCGGTCGAGGCAGATTTGTTTGACGTCTTTCAGCAGGCCTTCCGAGCCGCAGATCATCACACGGTCGACTTCGGGATCGAGGGGCGGGACGCCGAGGCGGTCGAAGAGCTCGCCGCTTTCGATCATGTCGGTGACGCGGCCCTTGACCGGGCCGTCCTCGCGGGTGACCGAGCTGAAATGGACCAGTTTCTCGCGCGCCAGTTCGCCGATCAGCTCGTCATCCTTGACCGCCTCGACCAGTTCGCTGCCATAGGTCAGTTCGGCGGATTCGCGGCAGGTCTGGGTCAGGATGACCTGGTCGAATTTCTCGTAGGTTTCCGGATCGCGGATCAGGCTGGCAAAGGGCGCGATGCCGGTGCCGGTCGAGATCATGTAGAGGCGCTTGCCGGGCTTGAGGGCGTCGAGCACCAGCGTGCCGACCGGCTTGCGGCCGAGCAGGATTTTATCGCCTTCCTTGATGTGCTGGAGGCGCGAAGTCAGCGGTCCGTCCGGCACCTTGATCGAGTAGAAATCGAGCGCTTCATCCCAGAAGGGGCTGGCCACGGAATAGGCGCGCAGGAGGGGTTTGCCGTCCTCCTTGGGCAGCCCGATCATGATGAATTCGCCGGAGCGGAAGCGGAAAGTATCCGGACGCGTGATGCGGAAATGGAAGAGCCGGTCGGTGTAATGCGTCACCGACAACACGGTCTCGACCGTATAGGGGCCCGGCTTGGCGGACACGGCATTCTTCTTGGCAGGCGCGGTCGCGGTCATGGTCATCGTCTCATACTCGGTTTTGGCGGGTTGAGGCCGCTCAGGCCGTCACGCGCGGCGCTTCGGTATCGGCCCAGGGCGGAACAGGCAAGCCCCGCGAGGACAGGAAGTCCGCATTGAAGAGTTTGCCGGCATAGCGGGCGCCGCTATCGCACAGCATGGTCACGATCGTCTTGCCCGGCCCCAGATCGCGGGCCAGGCGCATGGCGCCGGCGATATTGATCCCGGCCGAACCGCCCAGGGACAGGCCTTCGGACTTCACCAGATCAAACAGGATGGGCAGCATTTCGGCGTCTTCGATGCGGTAGATATGGGAGACGTCGAGGCCTTCCAGATTGCCGGTGATGCGGTTGACGCCAATGCCCTCGGTGATCGAGGAGCCTTCGCCCTTCAGCTCGCCCTTGGTGAAATAGTTGTAGAGCGCAGCGCCGGCCGGATCGGCGGCACCGATAGCGATGTCAGGCTTGCGGGCGCGCAGGGCTTCGGCGACGCCGGCCAGCGTACCGCCTGAGCCGACCGCACAGATGAAGCCATCGATCGCGCCGCCGGTCTGGTCCCAGATCTCCGGGCCGGTGGTCAGGGCATGGGCGCGCTTATTGGCGAGATTGTCGAACTGGTTGGCCCAGATTGCACCGTTTGGCTGGCTCTCATTGAGCTCCTCGGCGAGGCGGCGCGAATAATGGACGAAGTGGTTGGGGCTGGAGAAGGGCGCCGCATCGACTTCGATCAGGCGGGCGCCGAAGGAGCGGATCGCGGCCTTCTTTTCTTCCGACTGGGTGCGCGGCATGACGATGATGACGTCATAACCCAGCGCGCCGCCGACCAGGGCGAGCCCGATCCCGGTATTGCCGGCCGTGCCCTCGACGATGGTGCCGCCGGGCTTGAGCGTGCCGTCAGTCTCGGCTTCCCGCACGATATTGAGCGCGGCGCGGTCCTTCACGGAGCCGCCCGGATTGAGGAATTCGGCCTTGCCGAGGATTTCACAGCCGGTCGCATCGGACGGGCCATCGAGCCGGATCAGCGGCGTATGGCCGATCAGGTCGAGCACATGTTTGGCAGACACGGGCAGTGTCCTTTCGTCTGTTTTCTTATTCAGCCGCAACTTGTTCGTCGGCGATTGGGGCCGGGGTGTGGATTCCGCATTCGGTCTTGGACTGGCCGAGCCAGCGGCCGGAGCGGATATCGCCCTCGGCCTGGACCGGCGCGGTGCAGGTCCAGCACCCGATCGAGGCATACCCCATATCGGTCAGCGGGTGTCGCGGCAAATCGAAGCGCCGGAAATAGTCCTCGATCGCGGCAGCGTCCCAATTGGCCAGTGGATTGACCCGGATACGGCCATTGATGCGTTCCACGACAGGCAGGCTCATCCGGCCGCCGCCATGGAAGCGTTTGCGGCCCGTGATCAGGGCGTCGTACTCGCCGATCACCGCGTCGAGCGGGCGCACCTTGCGCAGGGCGCAGCAGGCGTCGGGGTCGCGGCGCCACAGACGGTCATCACGGTCCTCGTCAGCAACTTCCTCGCTGTCCGGCGTGAGGACGCGGATATGGGTCAGGCCGAGCTGGTCGGTCAGCTGGCGCTGATACTGCTCGGTCTGGGCAAAGAGGCGGCCGGTGTCCAGGAAGATGACCGGCGTGTCCGGATCGATCTGCGCGATCATGTGAAGATTGACCGCAGCCTCGGCCCCGAAAGAGGAGAGGATGGCGGTCTTGCCGACCCATTCCTGCTTGATGGCATCGCGCAGGATCTCCTGCGGAGACAGGTCACGATAGCGGGCATTGAGGCCGGCGAGGTCATCGACCGGTTCCGCATGGCGGTGACGAAAGAGCGGTGTGACATTGCCGCGACCGGGTTGATAGGCGTGGGCAAAGCGGGTGCGGGCACGGGTCCAGTCGGCCTCCAGCCCCTTGCGGTCCGGCTCGACATCGTCGAAGCCGACGCGGATCAGGTGCTGGGCCTGGTCGGGGATGAGATCACCGACGGCGCGCAGCTTGCCAGTATAGCCGATACGTTCGCGCAGCTGGGTCGCCAGGGTGAAGCCGCGACCATCATTGAATTTGGAAAAGCGGATATCGACGCGCACGGCGCCGGCGATCTCGGCCTTCGCCTCCCGCCAGTCGGCATCGCCGGGCAATTCCACGATATGACCCCCACCGGCGGCCAATTGAGCGTCGGCGACGGGCCGGGTATCGGTCTTGCGATCAAGCGTCAGCATAGATGGCCTCCTTGAAGGCGTCGGATCCGACACGGCGCAGCGTGTCGATGAAGCGCTCATTTTCGGCGCGAATATCGAGATAGGTGTGCAGCAGGCGGGCAATGGCGGCGGGGACATCCTCGCCGGCCAGGCCCTTGCCGATGATCGAGCCGATCGCGGCATCCGAGCCGAAGGCGCCGCCCAGGGTGATCTGGTAGAATTCCTCGCCGCGCTTGTCCACGCCCAGCACGCCGATATGGGCGACATGGTGATGGCCGCAGGCATTGATGCAGCCATCGATCTTGATGGTCACATCGCCGGCTTTCTCCGACAGGCCCTCGGCCTCCAGCAGGGTGGAGATGGCCTGGGCGATCGGGATGGAGCGGGCATTGGCGAGATTGCAGTAATCCAGTCCCGGGCAGGCGACGATATCGGTCGCCAGACCGGCATTGGCGGTGGCAAGGCCAGCCTCGACCAGACCGTTCCAGACCGCTTCCAGATCGCCATTGCGGACATGCGGCAGGATCAGATTCTGGTCCGGCGTGGCGCGGATTTCGTCAAAACCGAAGCGCTCGGCGAGGTCGGCGACAGCCTCCATTTGCGCGTCGGTGATATCGCCCGGCGTGCCGCCGATGGGCTTCAGCGAGATGACCAGCGAGGACAGGCCCTCGACCGCATGATCGCGGCGATTGCGGTCCAGCCAGCGGGCGAAGGCACGGTTCTCCGTCACCGGAACGGGCGTCGGCTCGGCCTGTTTGGGCTGGTCGAAGAAGCGGCGGATACGGGCGATCTCGGCGGCAGGGAGTTTCAGCTCGCCCTCGCGGATCACGGCCCACTCATCCTCGACCTGGCGGCCATACTCGTCCGGACCCAGCGCCTCGACCAGGATCTTGATCCGGGCCTTGTAGAGATTGTCGCGGCGACCGTGCTGGTTGTACACGCGCAGGCAGGCGGTGAGGTAGGAGAGCAAGTCTTCCGGCGCCAGGAAGGGCTTGATCAGATGACCCAGGCGCGGCGTGCGGCCCTGACCACCCCCGACCCAGACTTCAAACCCGGTCTCGCCGGCATCATTCCGGACAATCTGCAGACCGATATCATGCACGCGGATACCGGCCCGGTCGGCCTTGGCCCCGTTGACGGCGATCTTGAACTTGCGCGGCAGGAAGGTGAATTCCGGGTGGAAGCTCGACCATTGGCGGATGATCTCGGCCCAGGGGCGACCATCTTCCAGCTCGTCGGCGGCGGCGCCGGCAAACGGGTCGGCGGTGACATTGCGGATGCAATTGCCCGAGGTCTGGATGGCATGCATTTCGACGGCGGCGAGGCGGTCGAGAATGTCGGGAATATCGACCAGGGCCGGCCAGTTATACTGCAGGTTCTGGCGCGTGGTGAAATGGCCATAGCCCTTGTCATAATCGCGCGCGATCCCGGCCAGGGTGCGCATCTGCGTGCTGTTCAGCGTGCCGTAGGGGATGGCCACCCGCAGCATATAGGCGTGCAGCTGCAGATAGACGCCATTCATCAGGCGCAGCGGCTTGAACTGGTCCTCCGTGAGGCGACCATCGAGGCGACGCGCCACCTGGTCGCGAAACTCCGCGATCCGGTCGGCCACCATGGCGTGGTCATAGCTGTCATACTGGTACATGGCTCAGGCCGTCGCTTGGGCATGGGTGGAACCGGTCGTCGGACCGGCGAGACGGATGCCCTCGCGGCGCCATTTCTGGCCGCCGGGCCGATCATCCTCGAGCTCGATGAGATAGGCGCCGACGGCGATATGGCTCTCATCAGAGGCGATCTCGAGCACGGCATCGGCCTGGTCCTCGTCGAGGCGGGCGGCCTCGGCCAGCTCGGTCGTCCAGTCGCCGGTCGCGGTGCGATAGATCACCCGGCCATCGGTGAGGCGGTTGGCGGTAATGGTCTTCATGCGAATTGCTCCTGGCCGATCTTGGCGGCGGCCTGGCTGATGGCGGTGCCGGCGACCTCGCCGACAATCATGATGGTGGGACCGGTAATGGCTTCGCGCGTGACCAGCCCGGCGAGGTCGCCGAGCGCTCCGTAGACGCGGCGTTCATTGTCCCGGGTGCCGTTCTCGATCAGGGCCACCGGCGTTGCGGGATCGCGTCCGGCGGCGACCATCTTGGCCTGGATCTCCGGCGCAGCGCCGACGCCCATATAGAAGACGGTGGTGGAATTGGCGGCGGACAGGCCGCGATAATCGGCGTCCGGCCCGTCCTGCTTGACCACGCCGGAGGCAAAGGTCACCGACTGGGCATGGTCGCGATGGGTCAGGGGAATGCCGGCCGAAGCGGCGCAGGCGACCGCAGCGGTGATGCCGGGCGTGACCTCGACCGCGATACCGGCCGCGCGGACGACATCCAGCTCTTCGCCGCCGCGCCCAAAGACAAAGGGGTCGCCGCCCTTGATGCGGACCACGCGCTGACCCTTGCGGGCCTCGCGCACGAGGATGGCGCCGATTTCATCCTGCGGGACGGGATGATGGCCCTTGGTCTTGCCGACATCGATGCGCAGGGCGTCGCGGCGAGCCAGATCCATCACGCCTTCGCTGACCAGGCGGTCATGCACGATGACATCGGCCTCGCGCAGCAGGCGGGCGGCCTTGAGGGTAAGCAAATCGGGATCGCCGGGACCGGCGCCGACCAGGTGGACGATGCCATTGCGTTCGGACGTCTCGCCATTCAACTCACGCAGCATTTCACGGCGGGCGCCGGACTTGTTACCGGAAAGCGCAAGGTCACGGGCCTTGCCGCGCAAGGCGCGTTCCCAGAAGGCGCGGCGGTCGTCGAACTTGCCGAGGACGGATTTCACCGTGCCGCGCAGCTCGCGGGCGAGGTCGGCGATGACGCCGATGCGGGCGGGCAGGATTTGTTCGATCGCGGCGCGGATATCGACCGACAGAACTGGCGCGGCGCCGCCCGAGGCGATGGAGACGACAATGCCGTCACGGTCGACAATGGCCGGCGTCTGGAAGTCCGAGGCGGCCGGACTGTCGACGATATTGACCATCGCGCCCTGGCTGCGGCCCCAACGGGCGAGCTTGTCGAGCTGGCGCTCTTCGCCGCCGGCAAGGAAAATCAATGTCGCGCCACGAAGGTCCCGCCGGGTCGGCACTCGGCGTATAATCTTCGCATACTGGGCAATATCCGAAGCAACAGGATCATTGGACGCACCGGTGAACCAAAGCAACCGGGCTGGGGATGATGCAAACAGGCGTGCCTTTGGCTCGGCCATCGGGCCTTGCCCGACAACGATCACCGTCTGTCCATCTAGGGGAATGGAGGCAGGGAAAACACGCATGGTCACTCGTCCGTTCCTGCGCCTTCGTGGCGCGACGAGTTCAATATTTCTATTCGATGCAGCGATTACAAACGACCATTATTGGCTTTTGACGTTAGAAAAACTAAACTCAAGCCATGGCTCAGACCTCTCGCCTTCCCCCACTCAATGCCCTGCGGGCCTTCGAGGCTGCCGCCCGGCTGGAGAGCTTTGCCCGTGCCGCCGACGAATTGGCGGTCACGCCGGGCGCCATCAGCCAGCAGATAAGGCAGCTGGAGGAGCATGTCGGTGCCCCGCTTTTTGTGCGCGAAGGGCGCGGTTTGAGCCTCACCGAGGCCGGTCGTGCTGCGGCCGGTATCACATCGGAAGCCTTTGAAACGCTCGAACGTGCGGTCTCGCTGATGCGCCAGCCCATCCATCGCCGCGCCCTCACCGTCTCGGTCGCGCCCTCCTTTGCCGGTAAATGGCTGGCGCCGCGCCTCTTCCGCTTCCAGGAGGAAGTGCCGGGCGTGGAAGTCTGGATTGCCGCGACCTCGGAGCGCGTCGATCTGGCCGCCGGCGCCGCCGATCTGGGCATACGCTATGGGCCGGGTGGCGACATGACCCTGAATGAAGAGGCCCTGCTGGCCGAAGAAGTCCTGCCGGTTTGCTCACCCGACCTCTTGCGCGACGGCCCGCCGCTGGCCCGCGCGCAGGACTTGCGTGGCCAGACCCTGCTGCACGACGCTTCACCGGAAACCGAGGTCGACGGCGCCGACTGGGCCTCCTGGCTCAAGGCGCGTGGAGCACGGGGTGTGGATGTGTCGGGCGGCGTGCGGTTCAACCAGTCAGCCCTGGTCATTGACGCCGCCGTCGCGGGGCGCGGCGTCGCCCTGGCCAAGCGCGCCCTGGTCCAGAACGATCTCGCCAGTGGCCGCCTCGTCGCCCTCTTCCCCGACGGCACCACCCCGGTCCGCTCCGCCTATCATATCGTCACGGCAAGGAACCGCCCGCTGAGCCCGGATGCGCGGGCCTTCATCGCTTGGCTGAAGGCCGAAGCGCGGGTGCATGAGCACTCGGTGGATGAGTTGTGAGGCGCCTTCGATCCAAAACACATTTTTCCCGGCCGGAGACCTGCGCAGGCAGGTCGCAGAGCCGGGACCAACGGGCCTCTCCGGTGATGATGAGTCTCTCGTGGGTCCCGGATCGCGCCCAAGCGCGTCCGGGAAAAATGGGGGTTTATCCGGCGGCGTGGCACACCGGCACATAGCCCGCGGCAATCGTCTTCACCGTCGGCTCCGGCGTCAGCACCTCAACCCGATCCGTCAAAGCGTCCGGCCCTGTCGAATAGCCATCAAACGACCAGGCCCAGACGCGACCTTGCCACCGCACCAGCGGCGTCCCGTCAGGCGAGACCCGAAAGAACACACCCTCCGGCAGGTCCGCCAGCATTGCCTCATAGGTCACCTGCTCCCGCGACCGTGAGAAGACCCGTGCCTTGTGCAGGACACGATCCATGTCCGGTGCGCGATGTGGCAGGTCGGGATGGGCCTTGGCAAAAGCATCCCGGAAGCGATTGAAATCGTCTCGCCGGCATTCGGCGCAGGGGCGGTGCCCGGCGGCGAGGGCGACGGCTTCGTCGGTGAAGAAGAGCTCGGTATAACAGCCCGGCGCCATCAGCACGCGGCGGCGCTCCTTGAAAGCGAGTGAGCAGGTGACCCAGGCCTGGTGTTTCCAGCGCGCGGTGCCGAGCTGTTGGCGGTCATCATGCAGGATGCCGCGATTGCCCATCAGCGTGCCGCGGGCCGAGTGGGCACAGATCTCGCCGGTGGGCGTGACGCGGTTTTGCAGCGGTGAGGGGCGTGTCATGGGGCAGCACTACATCGGAGCGAGTCTATATGGAAATTGGTTTGGAATTTTCCTTCCGAACAGTCCGGTCCGTTTCGGATACTGCTCATGAAGCTTGGTGTTGACGTGCTCCGAAAAGGCGTAGGCGAGAGCCATCGCTTCGCTTGCCAATTCTACGAGTTCTTTTGCGATGCCTCGAATTTCGCCAATGCGGCGTATCAGTCCGGCATTTCCGGTGCTAGTGAACTCAGTCTTCATCAAGCCGCCAACTGGATTATCTTCTTCTATTGTGGAATGCTCATCGAGAAGAGATGATAGTTCAAGTCGCGATTTACTGTAGTAATCGAGCGCCGCAACAAGCGTGTTGCGTAGATTTATTAGTTGTGTAAACTTATTAAGTGTTTCATCATCCATTTTTTCCATAGCGAAATGTATCGATTCAGCGGGAGAGATAAACGATGCATCTCTCGAAGATACAAAAGGTAGGATGGCTTGCCAGTACAATTCGCTTTGAAATAGTAAATTGGCCATATTTATTTGATTCATAATTGGCCTATGAATGGATGCGATGTCATTTATCAGCGAGGTGGCGTTCGAAACAAATATAAGTCCGTCTTTGAGGGTGCTTTTCCTGTTCGCGCGTGCATTCAAGTACATGGCTGAAAAAAGCGAAATCAGACCGCCGAGCAACACGCCAGCAAACGAGACTACAGCCGTTTCCCAAGGCGAGGACTGTGCGCTATGGCCGAACTGAGCAAAGACGTTCTGCACCTAATGGTCCATTCAAACTGCCATTTTTGAGATTGTATCGATTCTAGCTGCAATGCATTCGTCCGTTACCGCCACCATTTTGCAACTCACTCGCACTAACAAACAAACCCGTTCGCAATCGGTCGCTTAAGGGGGAATTCGCTTGACCCTTGCGGCGTTGACCATGTGAGAATGGTTGCAATTCTGCGGCCCTCGACGGTCGCCGGCCCATAATACGGAACGGGCGCAAGCCCGGGGTGAGGAGCATGAAGCCGACCGATACGCGCGATCCCGACTATTTTCACAAGGTCGTGGATTGCCAGTGGGCATGCCCGGCACATACGCCGGTGCCCGAGTATATCCGCCTGATTGCGCAAGGTGAATTCACCGAAGCCTATCTCGTCAATCGCCGTTCCAACGTCTTCCCGGGCATTCTCGGCCGGGTCTGCGATCGCCCCTGCGAGCCGGCCTGCCGGCGGGGCCGCGTCGAGGAGGAACCGGTCGCAATCTGCCGCTTGAAGCGCGTCGCGGCCGACCATCGCGACGAAGTCAAACATCTCCTGCCGCAAAAACCGGCGACGACAAATGGCAAGAAGATCGCCCTGATCGGCGCCGGTCCGGCGTCGCTGACCGTGGCCAATGACCTCGCCCCGCTGGGCTATGAGTGCACGATCTTTGAAGCCCATCACCGCCCCGGCGGTCTGATGATCTCCAACATCCCGTCCTTCCGCCTGCCGGAAGAAGTGCTGGACGAGGAGATCGGATACATTCTCGACCAGGGCGTGGAACTGAAGACCGGTCACCGCATCGAGAGCCTCAAGGCGCTGGCCGAGAGCGGCTATGACGCCGTCTTCATTGGCTCCGGTGCGCCCAAGGGCAAGGATCTCAAGATTGAGGGCCGCGACGAGGCCGATGCCAATATCCATATCGGTATCGACTGGCTGGAAAGTGTCGCTTTCGAGCATACCGACAAGATCGGCAAGGACGTCCTGATCATCGGTGTCGGCAATACCGCCATGGATTGCTGCCGCACCTCGCTGCGCCTCGGTGCCGATGATGTGAAGGTGATGGCCCGCAAGCCGCGGCAATTCTTCAAGGCCTCCCCCTGGGAGCTCGAGGATGCCGAGGACGAGAATGTCGAAATCCTGGTCAATCACTCGCCCAAGCGTTTTGTGGTCGAGAATGGCAAGCTGACCGGCATGGAATTCGAGTTGATGGAGTATCAGCTCGATGAGGACGGCCAGATCACCGACACCCAGATCGCCGGTACCAAAATCATTCCCTGTACCGATGTCATCCTGGCGATCGGGCAGGAGAATGCCTTCCCCTGGATCGAGCGCGATATCGGGATCGAATTCGACAAATGGGGCGTGCCGATCGTTGACGAGAAGACGTTCGAGTCGACCAAGAAGGGCATCTTCTTTGGCGGTGACAGCGCCTTCGGACCCAAGAATATCATCTGGGCGGTCGAGCATGGACACCAGGCGGCGATCTCGATCCACAAGCATTGCGAGGGCACGGCGCTGGCGACGCGTCTGCCGCGCGGGGTCAATCTTCAATCCGCCAAGATGGGCGTGAATGAGTGGATGTATTCCAACAGCTATACCGGCGAGCCTCGCCGGCAAATGCCGTTGGCCGAACTGAAGGCGCGCCTCTCCAATCGCAAGATGGAAGTGGAGACGGGATATACCGCCGAGCAGATCGCGACCGAGGTCCAGCGCTGTCTCAATTGCGATGTGCAGACCGTCTTCGAGGCCCCGCTCTGCAAGGAATGCGATGCCTGTATGGACATCTGCCCGGTCGATTGCCTGTCCATCGTGCCGGTGGCGGAAGAAGCCGAGCTGCGCCAGTCGCTGCGGGTTCCGGCCAATAACAAGGACCAGGACCTGTTCGTCTCGGAGCCGCTGAAGGATACCGGGCGGGTCATGGTCAAGGACGAAAATCTCTGCCTGCATTGCGGCCTGTGTGCCGAGCGCTGCCCGACCGCCGCGTGGGACATGCAGGATGCCGACATCTTCATTCCGCATGTCGACGATGAAACGAAGAAAGTGGCTGCCGAATGAAGGATCTCGTGGACGTGTCAGGCGAAGTCCGGGTCAATGACTTCGTCATCAAGATCGGCAATGTGAACGGCACCGGTTCGGCTTCGGCCAATGGCCTGCTGATGAAGGCGATCTTCCGCATGGGCGTGCCGGTGGTGGGCAAGAATCTCTTCCCCTCCAATATCCAGGGCCTGCCGACCTGGTATGAGATCCGCCTGACCAAGGACGGCTATATGGCCCGCTCCGGCACGGCGGAATTCATCGTCGCCATGAATGCCGAGACCTATAAACAGGATCTCGCCGAGGTGTCGCCGGGCGGTTTCCTCCTTTACGACTCGACCTGGCCGCGGCCGGACCTGCATGCGCGCGAAGATGTCACCGCGATCGGTGTGCCGCTCGCCCGCCTGGTCAATGCCGCCTTCGACAATGCCCGCACCCGCGTGCTGATGAAAAACATGGCCTATGTCGGCGCCGTCGCCGGTCTGACCGGTCTCGATGTCGAGGTCATTCGCGGCCTGGTGAAGGAAATGTTCGGGACCAAGGAACACCTCATCGACGCCAATATGAAGGCGATCGGGCTGGGCCTGGATTATGTCCGCGAGCATTTCGCCGATCCGTTGCCACTGCGCATCGAGCCGATGGACAAGACGGCCGGTCACATCATGATCGATGGCAATACGGCTGCCGCCCTGGGCTGTGTCTATGCCGGGGCGACCTTCGGCGCCTGGTATCCGATCACGCCCTCGACCTCCTTGATGGATGGCTTCAAGGGCTTTTGCGAGAAATTCCGCGTCGATCCGGAAACCGGCGAGAAGAATTTCTGCATCATCCAGGGTGAGGACGAGCTCGCCTCGGTCGGCATGGCCATTGGTGCTGGCTGGAATGGCGCGCGCGCCTTCACCCCGACCTCCGGTCCCGGCATCTCTCTGATGAGCGAATTCATCGGTTTTGCCTATTATGGCGAAGTGCCGGTCGTGCTGTTCGACGTCCAGCGCGCCGGTCCCTCGACCGGCCTGCCGACCCGGACCCAGCAGTGCGACATCACCCTGGCCGCCTATGCCAGCCATGGCGATACCAAGCATATCCTCCTCTTCCCGGCCAATCCGAAGGAATGCTTCGAGATGGCGGTGCAGAGCTTCGACATTGCCGAACGCTTCCAGGCGCCGGTCTTCTTCATGACCGATCTTGATATCGGCATGAATGACTGGATGATCCCGGAGCTGGAATGGGATGACAGCTACCAGCCCGATCGCGGCAAGGTCCTGACCGCCGACGAGATCGAAAGCCTCGAGAAATTCTACCGTTATGAAGACCGCGACGGCGACGCCATTCCCTGGCGCACCCTGCCGGGCACCCATCCCAAGGGCGCTTATTTCACGCGCGGATCGGGCCATAACTGGAAAGGCGGCTATACCGAGGACAGTGACGAGTACAAGGAAGTGCTCGATCGTCTGACCACCAAGTGGAAAAATGCCGCCAATGCCGTCCCGGCGCCGGTCATCACGCGCTGCGGCCAGAATGCCCGCCGGGCGATTATCTCGGTCGGTGGCTGCGATGGCGCGGTCCTGGAAGCCCTCGACCGCTTCGCCGAAAATGGCGTGAACCTGGATTATCTGCGCGTGCGCGGCTTCCCCTTCAATGCCGAGGTCGACCAATTCATCGAGCAATATGACGAGGTCTTCGTGGTCGAGCAGAACCGTGACGGGCAATTGCGCTCGCTGCTGGTCAATGAGACCGAAGCGCCCAAGCACAAGCTGGTCTCGATCCTCGATTATGCCGGTATGGCGGCGAATCCGAAATTCATCATCGAGGGCATTTCGGCCCATCTCGAAGCCCTGGGAGACGTCGCATGACCTCCATGAGCAAGCCTTTCATCGACAAGCATCTGCCCAAGAACAAGCTCGGCCTGTCGGTTCGTAATTATGAAGGCGTGATGTCGACGCTGTGTGCCGGTTGCGGCCATGACTCGGTGACCGCCGCCCTGGTCCAGGCCTTCTGGGAACTCGATCTGGCGCCGGAAAGCGCGGCCAAGGTCTCCGGGATTGGCTGCTCGTCCAAGACGACGGCCTATTTCATGGGCCAGTCGCACGGCATTAATTGCGTGCATGGGCGCATGCCCTCCGTGGCGACCGGGGCCAATGCCGCCAATGGCGAACTCAATTATATCGGCATTTCCGGGGACGGGGACTCGCTCTCGATCGGTTTCGGCCAGTTCGCCCATGCCATTCGGCGCAATCTCAACATGCTGTATATTCTCGAGAATAATGGCGTGTATGGTCTCACCAAGGGCCAGTTCTCGGCCGCGGCTGATTATGGTTCGAAGTCGAAAAAGGGCGTCGAGAATGACCAGATGCCGATCGATCCCTGTGTCCAGGCGCTGACGCTGGGGGCCGGCTTCGTGGCGCGCGCCTTTTCCGGCGACAAGTCCCAGCTCGTGCCGCTGATCAAGGCCGGTCTCAAGCACAAGGGTTTTGCCCTGATCGACGTCATCTCGCCCTGCGTGACCTTCAATGATCACAAGGGCTCGACCAAGAGCTACGCCCATACCTACAAGTATTATCATCCGCTCGTGCACACGGATTTCGTCGCCCATGCCGACGAGGTCACCGGATCCTATGACAAGGACGGGGCGATGCGGGTGACCATGCAGGATGGTGGCGAGCTTTTCCTGCGCAAGACCGAGAGCAATTACGATCCGCGTGACCGCGCCCAGGCGATCGAGACCCTGTTGATGAACAAGACCGAGGGCGAGATCCGCACCGGTCTTCTCTATCTCAACAGCGATCTGCCGGACATGCAGGCGGCCAACAAGCTCCCGAAAATCCCGCTCAACCAGGTGCCCTATGAACGCCTGACCCCGGGCAAGGCAGCCCTCGCGAAGTTACAGTCCCGCTATCGGTGAGTGGCGGGCCGACCCGGCTCGCGGTCTCAGCCCTCGCTGCCATTGAAGCGTTCGATGCGTGGTTTGGCGTCATTGGCGGCGGCGCGGGCCGCCGGGCTGTCCTCGAGGTCGGCCAGCGTTACATGCATGAAGCTGGCCCCGGTCTCGTCGCGGATCGGCGTATAGCGCACCTGCCAGAAGCGGTTGATCGCATCGTGGTCGGTCCAAACCGCCGAGGCGCCAAGAATATTGCCGTCGGCAAGACCCTGTCTGTGTAATGCCTCCAGATCGCCGGTCAGCCGCTTGAGGGCTGGCGCGTTCTCGATCCGGTGTTCTCCCGCGAGAAAGTCCTGCCTCATGATTGTGCTCGCGGCTTCGATGCGGAGCCCTTCGGGACCGGTCTGCAGGAGCAGGCAGGGAAAGGGGCTGTGCTCGACCGTCGCACGCAAATCGTCAAACAGGGATCGCGTTCGTGGATCCTCGGCCAGCTTGACAATGGCCTCGGCGACCGCGGCCGGCGGCGTCACCAGTCCCGCCTCCAGGCGTGACACATAGGTTTGCGAGACGCCGATGAGCTCTGCCATCGCGCCCTGCTTCAATCGCAGCCGCAAGCGAAGCGACCGAACCGTGCTGGCCCAATCCGTCCCCAAGACCGAATTCTAACCCCTTTGAATCTTGGAGTTATCTTGGCGCTCAGCGCATATGAATGGGCACTCATAAAATATGAATTATCCACACCCATTCGGGTGGTGGACGAGGCTAGAAACCGAGGGCCCGTGCGACATAGCCGGGCAGGTCCGCCATCAGCTCGCCGAGCTCGCCGCGCGCCCAGGCCGGCAGGAAAATGGCCAGGACGACACTGATGATCAGGCCGAGAAAGGCGCGCAAGACGTCCGAGGTGACATCCCAGAGCGCCGAGAGCTTCGAGCGCAGGCCGGCGATATAGGCGATGGCGATTTCGCGACCGGCCAGCATGCCCAGGAAGACCCAGGTCGTGCTCATCGGGACATCGTTCACTTCCTTGAAGATGTAGAGAATGATCCCGTAGATCAGGTCGATCGCGGTGGCCGCGCGGATGTCGGTGGAGTTGGTCTTCGACAGAACGATTTTCTGGATCTCGCCGCCACGATTGCGGAAGATGATTGCGTGCAGGGCCAGCATCACGACCGTCGCAAAGACCAGAAGCAGCGGCGAGAAGGTGACCTGCGTCTGCAGCACCGCCACACCTTCGCGCATGAGCGGCAGGCCATTGTCGTCCAGAACCGGGACCAGCTCGGTGGTGCGGGGCAGGAATATGAAGATATTGGCCAGATCCTGCATCAACCATTGTGCCCAGAGGAAGGCGGTCGCGCACCATTGGGCGACATACCAGACCGGGTGATGGGGCTCGTCCTTGGTGCGCTCGATCCAGCGTTCGAACATGCGCGAGATGATCAGGTAGACAAAGAAGGCTGCGCTGATGGCGACGATATAGCCGAGCGCTGACTTGGTCAGCATTCTCGGTAAAACCCCTTCGGTATTCGCGCCGCCGGTCAGTGCGAAAATGGTCAGGACCAGGAAGGTGGTCGAAACGGGAATGCCGTAACGGGTCAGGATGAGCAGGAAAAGCGGCGGGATGGCGTGCCACCACTGCACGCCGCCGTCCGGATAGGGCAGGGAATTGAGGCGGCCAAACGCGATATCGCCACCGCCACCGTAGAACCCCCACAACATCACCGCGACGATGATCGAGCAGGCATAGGCCCACAAAACCCACCAGGGTCGTTTGGTATTGGAACTGAGGAAGGTGCCGAGGGTCTGAATCGCATCATTGGCGACAATCGAATAGGCGGCGATCAGGAAGCCGAGGATCGAGAAGATCCAAACCGTCGTGTTCAAATCGGCCATGGCCGGGCACCCTCTTGGAGACAAAACGCCGGGGCAGGTAGCAAACACCAGGCCTTGCGATCAATCAGCCTCTTGCCATTCTGACGCATCTTCACACAAGTGTCGCAAACGCTTCAGCGTTTTCGTCCGTTTGGTTGCTTTAGGCTTCAGGGTTCACAAGCCGCGCAGCTTGGGTTATAAAATATAACCGCCGATGACCGGCACCGGCGCGCCCTCTCAATCCGGAGAAGCGCATATGTCCGACCCGACGCTCAGCCTTGATGTCCAGACCATTCACTGGCCGTCCGTGATCCGTCATTATCGTCTTTCGAAGGGCCTCAAACAGGCCGCCATGGCGCATGATCTCGGGGTCACCCAGACCATGATCTCACGCTGGGAATCCGGCGTCGCAATCCCCTCCGAAGGGGTTCAGGAACGGGTGTTCGACTTGTACTGGGCGTCCCAGACATCAGTCTCGCGATCGGCCTGGCTCGACCGGATCGGGCGGCACCCGGCGGTGGTGGGCGTGATCAATGGTGAGGGCCGCATTTTGCGGGCCAGCCGGGGCTTTTGCCGCAGTCTTGATTGTCAGCGCCTTGAGCTCGAGGGGCGCTATATTCACGAGGCCTTCGAAGGCGACTGGCCGCGCTTGTTCGATGCCCTTGTCGCCGCAGGTCTGTTCGAAGGCCGACTGGCTTCCGCGGAGAGCATAGATGTCATCACCTTTCTGAGCCCGGATGGCGAGCGACGCCCAGGCTATGTTCATGGGCTGCATCGCCCCAGTTTCCTGCCCGGTCCGGAAATCCTGTGGCTGCTGTCCGGCGCGGATGTCTCCGAACGCGTTCATGCTGACGTCAAGGCGCGCCTGGGCGGCGCCATGGTCTTGCGCAAGGCGATCTAGGTCGTGGCGGGCGCTGAAATACCCGTCCGGAGCGACCCGATTTTCTGGCGCAACCTCCTGCGCCGCTACCGCTTCACTCACAATGTCAAACAGGCGGCTCTGGCTTATGATCTGGGCGTAACCCAGGCCATGGTGTCGCGCTGGGAGTCTGGTGCAGTTCAGCCGGCGGCGGACATGCAGGCGCGGATCCGGGCCCTCGCCGGGACGCCGGAGGATATGGCCTCACCGCTGGTGGGTTGGCGCAAGCACGTCGCCGTTCAGCCCGGTATTGCCGCAGTGGTGGATCGCGACGGCGTGATCGAAACAGCCAGCACGGGTCTTGCCCGTGAAGCGGATAGGCCGCGCGACCAGATCGAGGGCCAGACCCTGGCAAGTCTTTTCCAGGGAGACCTGGTCGCCTTGCACGCGCTTCTCATTGAGCGCGGATTTTTTGACGGCGCGCTTGAAAGCGTTGAAAGTGCGGATCGGTATTGTTTTGCCAATTCACATGGTAAACGCGATATTGGTCCGGTTCATGGCCTGCACTGGCCGCATATCGGCGAAGATGGAACGGTCAGGTGGATGCTGACCGGGGCGAGAGTCAGCCCGGTGGAATTTGACCGTCTGCGCCGTGAGTTCGGCGGGCAGGTGGAGATGTCCGGGCCGGAATGAGCCCGCAAGGGGGGCGGATTTGGTAGAAGATATCAAGTTGTCGATGACTTCGAGCAAGGTCAACTGGCCGTCGGTCATCCGCAATTTCCGGATGTCCAAACGCCTCAAGCAGGCGGCGTTGGCTGCGGATCTGGGGGTCACTCAGGCCATGATCTCGCGCTGGGAGAATGGTGACAGCGAACCGCCAGAACGGATCAAGCGCCGCATGGCGGAACTGGTTCAGGACGCCTTTGTCATCGCGCCGGCACCAACTTGGGTCGACCTGGTCTCGCTCAACCCCTCGGTCGAATTTGTCACCGACTCAATGGGCATGATCAAAGCCATCTCCCTGGGCGCACTCGATCTTTTTGGCATTCGCCGTAATGAGATTGAAGGTCGCAATATCCGCAATTTCCTCGGCGGGGATTTCACCGACGCGCTCGAGAAACTGCGCGCCGAAGGCATGTTCCAGAATAATCTCGCCTTTGCCCAGAGCATGGGCACGCTGGAAGTGAATGTGTCCTCCGGCATGCAATCGCTGCTGTGTGACTTCATCCACTGGCCGCGCATCTCCGAGGCCCGCACCGTCTATTGCATCCACTCCGGCGCGACGCTGGACGAGAAGCGCTATGCCAAGCGCCTCGAAGAGCGCGGCGAGAAGGTTGTGGTGCGCCGGACCTTCTAGAGGTCGTGGCGACAGGCGTTCCTCTCTGACATTTCGATCAGGTCTGATCGCCGGCCAGTCGCCGGGCCGGCTATTGCTGGCCGTGATAGGTCAATGTGTATTGACTGAATTGCTCCGGCAGCCAGCAGGTCCGCTCAGATGCCGCCGGAAGTGTTTCGCCGACTATGTAGTCCGGCCAGCGATCACACGTGCCGACAAGCGAGTAGGGGTCGATGATTGTCACCGTGATCTCGCCGGTCTCATTGTCCATTGTCCAGAAGCCCGGAAGATCGTCCGCCGTTCCGAGTTGAACACTGCCGGTGCTGGTCCCCCGGGTGGGGCTCGTGGTCGCGCTCGGACCACCAAACAGGAATTGCACGGTCGCGCCATCGGGGCCTGAGGCGGTGAAGTAATCATCGTCTTGCGGCATACTGAAATCTTGGGCCTGGGCCGTGCCCGCAAGCGCGAGTACAAGCCCGGCCAGGCTCAATGCCCGTGTCGATCCGTCCATTTTTCCCTGTCTCCCCTGGCGGTTTTTCGGTGTGATCCTGACGCCCGGTGCTTAAGATTGTGTGCAACGGGTGGGGGCGTGCCTCCGGCTTGTCCGGCCATATAAGAAGGGCGGCACCGCATGGCGGGCCGCCCTTCCTACATCCGGATACCCGGCGACCTACTCGCTGCGCTGTGCGTCACGCAGGGCGCGGAACTCATTGCCCTCATACCAGTTCGGCCAGGCGTCCGAATTGGCCAAGCGTGAGCCGACCGTGAAGAAGAGCGTCGTGTCCTCGACCATGCCCTCCATATTCCAGTCCTCGGAATATTCGTCGGCCGGACCGTGATAGCGATTGGCGCGATAGTCGGCACCGATGGCTTCACCGGCTTCGCGGCCGCCCTCACGCAGGTCAAACCCGCCATCGGCGTAGAGCATCGGCACGCCCTGCTTGGCCAGCTCGATATGGTCGGACCGGTAGAAATACCCGGCCTCCGGATTGGGGTCCGGCACGATATAGCGATCCTGTTCGGCGGCGGCGTCGGTGAGGATATCCTCCAGTTCCGAAGCGCCGTGGCCGACCACGACGACGTCGCGGGCGCGGCCGGTGGGCAGGATCGCATCAATGTTGAGCCCGCCCACTGTCTGGTCAAAGGGTACGATCGGGTTCTCGCCATAATAGGCCGAGCCCAGCAGGCCGGATTCCTCGGCGGTCACGGCCAGGATCATCACCGATCGCTCGGCCGGGTTGGCGGCAAAGGCTTCGCCGATTTCCAGGATGGCGGCGGTGCCGGTCGCATTGTCGACGGCGCCGTTATAGAGGCCATCCTCGCCTTCGGGCACGTCGCGGATGCCGATATGGTCCCAATGCGCGGTGTAGAGCACGTATTCGTCCGGACGCGTCGTGCCCGGCACCACGCCGACCACATTGCGCGACTCCATGGTCTCGGCCGAATTGACCAATTGGCCGGATGCGGTGAGGCCGGTCATCTCGACCGGGGTGAAGCCCGGCTCTGCGGCGGCAGCCGTGACGGCGTCGAAGTCCAATCCGGCGAGCTCGAACATCTGGCGGGCCCTGTCCTCAGTGACCCAGCTCTCGACATTGGCGAACTGGCCTTCACCCGGTTCACGGGCGAGGTCGAGCTGGGTGCCACTCCAGGAGCCGGAGACGACATTCCAGCCATAGGAGGCCGGGGCGGTCTGGTGGATCAGGATGACGGCCGCCGCGCCCTGGCGGGCCGCTTCCTCATACTTGTAGGTCCAGCGCCCGTAATAGGTCATGGCATTGCCATTGAAGAGGCCGCTGTCGGGATTGGCATAGCCGGGATCATTCACCAGCATGACCACGGTCCGGCCCTCGACATCGAGGTCGGCATAATCATCCCAGCCATATTCCGGCGCCACGACGCCATAGCCGACAAAGACCAGATCGCTGTCCTCGACGCTGATGTCAGAGGCGTTGAGCTTGGACCAATAAACGATGTCCTCGTTCATGCTCAGGCCGAGCGGCTCGCCTTCGAAAGACACGTCGAAGCTTGATTGCTCCGCGTCCAGGCTGACGGCGAGCAGGGAGACGGGTTGGAAATAGCTGCCCTCATAACCCGGTTCGAGACCGATCCGGGCCATCTCGTCGGCGATCCACTGACTGGCGGCGATCCCGCCGGGCGTGGCCGGAGCGCGACCCTCGAAGGAATCATCGGCCAGGGTGGCGATGCGATGACGCAGGTCCGCCTCATTGATTGCCGCGCCGGTCATGCTTTCGGTATGCGCGCCGGTCGTCTCGGTCGCGGTGTCGGCCATGGTGTCCGTGCCGGTCTCGGCAGACGGAGAGCAGGCGACGACCGCGAGGCCGATCAGCGCTGCAGGAAATCCGGTATGTTTCATCTCAACCCCCTAAGACTTATTGGGCTTGGCCCGTTTCTGTGCAACATCGTGCATTCGTCACGTCGTGGTGCAAGCTATCGCACTCAGGCGCGGCATGGAAATCGGGTTTGACCAAACCTGAATGACCATTCATGTTTGCGTCGACGGAGAGCGACGCATTGCACGACCGCATATCGCACGGTCAAAAATGACCGGCAGGCCTTGAGGGGAGAGATCATGGCGAATGAAAGTGGGGGAGGCGCATCCGGTGCCACCCAGAAAGCAAGTGCCGGCTATCGCAGTCTGGTCATGCTTCTGCTGTTTCTGGTTTATGCGTTCAACTTCCTGGACCGCCAGATCATTTCCATCCTCGCCATTCCGATCAAGGAAGACCTCGGCCTGACCGATGAGCAGCTCGGCCTGCTCGGCGGTATCGCCTTTGCGGTTCTTTATTCCACGCTGGGTGTCCCGATCGCCTGGTTCGCCGACCGTATGAGCCGGACCTGGATCATGACGGTCGCGCTGACCGTCTGGAGCGGATTTACTGCGCTGAGTGGCTTCGCCCAGAACTTCACCCAGCTCTTCCTGGCGCGGGTCGGTGTCGGCATTGGTGAAGCCGGCGGTGTTGCCCCGGCCTATACGATCATCGCCGACTATCACCCGCCTGCCGAGCGCTCGCGGGCCCTGGCCATCTACTCGCTCGGCATTCCTGTCGGCTCCGCTTTCGGCGTCATCGCCGGCTCGCAGATCGCCGGCGGCGGCATTTCCGATGCGCTCGATTGGCGATCCGCCTTCTTCATCGTGGGTATTGCCGGGATTGTGCTCGCGCCGATCTTCAAGCTGATCGTGAAAGAACCCACGCGCGGCCAGTTCGACAGTGTTCCGACCCAGAAAGCCGAGAGCAAACAGCTTGTCGGCGTCTACTCCGACCGCAAGACACGCATTCTCTCCATTGCGGGCGCAGTCATTTTCGCGCTGCCAAGCCTGTTGTCGATCTTCAACATCCTCGTCTTTGGTGCGACATCGATCCAGTCCGTCCCCCTGCTCGCCGGCGCCGCCCTTGTCGGTGCCGTGTCCGGCTGGATGGGCGGGCGCTGGGTTGCCCGTACAACCAGCCCGGCCATGTTGATGATCGGCCTTGCCGTCCTGATGCCGCTGTCCGCCCTGGTCGCCTGGATCGTTCCGGCGCTGGGCGGGGCCGGCTTTGGTACCGCCGCTATCGGCTGGCTGATCGGTCATGTCGTGGTCGGTGGTCTCCTGGGCGCGTTTTTCGCGGCCTTCCGGGACTTCATGTCGCTGGCCCTCGAAAAGCCGAGCTTCTGGTTGATGATCCTGGGCGCCTCGGCCTCCTCGATGATGGGCTATGGCGTCTTCTTCTGGCTGCCCTCCTTCTTCTCGCGCAGCTTCCAGCTCGGTCTGGTCGAGACCGGCTGGCTGTTCGGCGGCGTTCTCTTTGTGGCCGGCAGTCTGGGGATTTTCCTCGGTGGCGTGATGGGCGATCTGATGGGCAAGTCCAAGCGCTCGGCCTTCGCCACGGTTCCGGCGATCGCCTTCCTGCTCAGCGCTCCGCTCTACTGGGCCGGCATCATGGCGCCGTCGCCGCTTCTGGCCGTGATCATCCTCTTCATCCCGACCGCGCTGGGCCTTGCCTGGCTGGGACCGGTCCTGTCGGCCTTCCAGCACCTGATGCCGCCGCACATGCGCACGAGTGCCTCCTCGGTCTTCCTGTTGATCAACAACCTGCTTGGCATTGGCGGCGGGGTCTATGTGCTCGGCCGGGTCTCCACCGTGCTGCAGCCGACCTTCGGCGATGGCTCGCTGCGCATCTCGATCGTGATCGGGGCCTGTCTCTACCTGGTTGCGGCCTTCTTCATGTTCTGGGCCGCGCGCTATCTGGCCCGGGATTGGGAGGGCGATGGTGAGACCGTGCCCGTTCCGCAAGTGGAACCGCCTTCGGAGGCCGAACCGTCCTGATGACTGACGCGAACTACACCGATCACCACTTCACCACGACGGATGGTCCGCGCATTCACTGGCGCGACTATCCGGCCGTGGGCCGGAAAACCGGCCTGCCGGTGATCTGCCTGCACGGCCTGACCCGCAATGTCCGTGATTTCGAGGACCTTGCGCCGATGATTGCGGGCCTGGCCCGGCGCGTCATCGTCGTCTCCGCCCGCGGGCGTGGCCTGTCTGACCATGACCCGGTCGCGGCGCGCTATCAGCCGCCGACTTATGCCGGCGACATTCTTGGTCTGATGGCGTCGATCGAGCTGCCGCGTGCGGTCTTTGTCGGCACGTCGATGGGCGGGTTGATGACCTTCATCATCGCCGGCCTCCAGCCCGAGCGCATCGCCGCCGCGGTGATCAATGATATCGGGCCGGAGATCGCTCAGGCCGGCCTCGACCGGATCAAGTCGAATGTCGCCAGCCGGGATCCGGTGGACAGCTGGCAGGAGGCGGCTGCCCGCACCCGCCAGTCCAATCTCGCCGCCTTTCCCAAGCGGGCCGATGATGCGGATTTCTGGGATGATTTCGCGCGCAAGACCTGGGTTGAGCGTGAGGATGGAAAGATCGCGCTCGCCTATGATGGCGCGCTGGTCGAACAGATGGAGGGCGATGCCCCGCTGCCGGATTTGTGGGCGTTCTGGACGCCCTTCGCGGACATCCCCACCCTGGTTGTGCGCGGCGGTATCTCCGACCTTCTGACGCCGCAGACCGTGGCCGAGATGAAGCGGCAAAAGCCGGACTTGCGCACGGTAGACGTGCCCAATGTCGGGCATGCGCCCTTCTTGACCGAGCCGGAGGCCTGGACTGCGATCAAGGCCTTGCTCGCCGATTGCGACTGATCAGCTGAAATAGCGCGTGATCACGGCCGCATTCGGCGCCTCATTCCAGCAGATCCGCGTGCCGGTTTTGCCGTCAAAGAATGCCCCGCACACATGCCCGGTCTTGACCTTGGCATTGGCGTCTGTGCCGTCGAGGGCGGCGTGCATATAGCGCAATATGCCGTTCGAGGTGATGACCACGGCGAGGCCGTCCGTCTTGGCGGCGTCGGCCATGGCGGCGAGGGCATTGGCTTTCAGCGTGTCGTCCGAGGGTGACCAGTCGACCCCGCCCGGCCTCGTATGGCGCTTGTCCCAGCAATCGAGTGTGTCCGGGCCGAACTCGGCGATGATCTCGTCATTGGTCTTGCCGCCCCAGGACCCGTAATCGATCTCGGTCAGGCGCGGGTCGATCTCGACCGATCCCGCAAAACCGGTCAGCTCAGCCACGATCTCTGCGGCGCGGCGCGTGCGCTTCAGCGGGCCGCAAATGAGGCGGGCCGGGGTCAGCCGGGTTGCGGCAAGGGCTTCAGCCAGCGCGCGGGCCTGGGCCTCCCCGCTCTCGACCAGGGGCAGGTCTTCCTTCGCACCGACCCAGACCGGCGTGTCGCCAGGGCCGAATGTATTGCCGTGGCGGGCGAGCAGGACGCGTCCCATCAGACCAGCTCCCCTTCGCGCTGGATGATCGCCTCGACCCGGACCGCGTCTTCCGGCGAGTCCACCGACCAGGCCGAGCGACCGCGATAATCAGTCAGCACGATGCGGATCGGGATTCCGTTTTCCAGAGCCCGCAATTGTTCCAGGCTTTCGGTCAGCTCGAAAGGCGTCGGGTCGAGCGCGACCAGCTGTTCCAGCGTCTCGCGGCGATAGCCGTACAGGCCGATATGCTGGTAGGTCGGCGCGCCTTCATCCGGCTTGCGGCGGAAGGGGATGACATTCTTGGAGAAATACATCGCGTCCATGGCCTTGTTGAAGACAACGGTTGTGCCGGACGCGGACCCCTTCGCCTTGTCGGCGCGCATGCGGGCTTCGGTGTCTTTCGGAAGGGCGATGGCCGGTGTCGCCATTTGCAGGGATGGGTCGGCACGCAGCGTCTCGGCCACACCGCCAATCACCCAAGGCGGAATGAGCGGGGCATCGCCTTGCACATTGATGATGATCTCGGCATCGCTCTTGAGGCGCCGGACCGCGTCCAGGGCGCGCTCGGTGCCATTGCGGCAGGCTTCGTTCGTCATCACGGCTTCGCCGCCGGCGGCGGTGACAGCGTCCATGATCCGCTCGTCATCGGTGGCGACCACGACACGGTCGACACCCTCGGCCGCGGCGGCAATGCGCCAGACCCGCTCGATCATCATCCGGCCGGCAATCTTCGCCAGCGGCTTGCCGGGAAAGCGGGTGGAACCGTAACGGGCGGGAATGACGGCGAGAACGGACATGGGCGATCCTCAAATCCAGTGATGACCGGCTTGTTCCACACACACGCCGCAATTTCCACTCCCCTTCAAAGGTGACAGGGCTGGATGCTGGAATTTTCCGTGCGCGGCGTGCACGGATGTCCTAGAGAGTGCGGGCGTGAGGCTTGGCCTGCGCACAGTTTCACCCCTCAACCCGCCAGCAAGGACCGGACATGCGCCATTTCCTTTCGACCGCAGATTGGACCCGCAACGAACTTCAGGGGCTGCTCGACCGAGCCAGTGCCTTCAAGTCCGGGGCGGTGAGCCGATCGCTCGAAGGCAAGTCGGTCGCCCTTGTCTTCTTCAATCCGTCCCTGCGCACCCGGTCGTCCTTTGATATCGGCACTCACCGTCTGGGCGGGCACGCCATCGTGCTCGATGCCAAGGGCGCGACCTGGCCGATGGAATTCGGGGATGGCGCCGTCATGGACGGGGATGAGGAAGAGCATGTCCGCGAGGCGGCCCGTGTCCTGTCGACCTATGTCGACCTGATCGCCATTCGCTGCTTCCCGCATTTCAAGGACTGGCAGTCCGAGCGCGAGGATCCGATGATCCAGGCTTTCGCCCGGCATGCGACGGTTCCGGTCATCAATATGGAGACTATCGTCCACCCCTGTCAGGAGTTGGCCCACATGCTGGCGCTGCAGGAGCGCATGGGGCCGATCGCCGGCAAGACTTATCTCCTGACCTGGGTGCCGCATCCCAAACCGCTGAACACAGCCGTGGCCAATTCCTCGCTGCTGATCGCCTCCAAATTCGGCGCCAATGTCCGCATCCTGGTGCCGGACGAGGTCTACCGCCTGGACGAGCGCTATATGTCCTCGGCCGAACAGTTCACCGCCGAGGGCGGCGGGTCGGTCAGCCTGACGACCGATGTCGAGGCCGCCTATGATGGCGCCGATGTGGTCTATGCCAAGAGCTGGGGGGCGTTGCCCTTCTATGGCAATTGGGATGCCGAAGCGCCTTATCGGGCCAAGGGCGCCGATTTCATGATCACGCCCGAGAAAATGGCGCTGACCAATGAGGCCGCCGTCAGCCACTGCCTGCCGATGCGGCGCAATGTGAAGATTGCCGATGCCGTGGTCGACAGTCCGGCCTTCATGGGGATTGAGGAGGCGGCCAATCGCCTGCCGGTCCAGATGGCCGTGATGGAAGCCCTCGCCCAGCAGGCGGGAGGGGTGGAATGACCACGAACGGGCCGGGCGTCCGGCAGACCATCGTCCAATTGCTGTCGCACATGCGCGACGGCAAGGAGATCCGCGAATATCTCCACCGTTTTTCCGGCATCGACCAGGAACGCTTCGCCGTCATCAAGGTCGGCGGGGCTGTCATCCAGGACGATCTGGAAGGCCTCGCCTCGGCGCTCGCCTTCCTGCAGACGGTCGGGCTGACCCCGGTCGTGGTGCATGGCGGCGGCCCGCAACTCGATGCGGCTCTCGCGGCGGCCAATATCCCGACCGAGCGCGTCGACGGACTGCGTGTGACCCGCGATGAGGCCATTCCGATCATTCGTGACACGCTGACCCAGGCCAATCTGACCCTGGTCGATGCGATCCGCGATGCCGGCGGCCGGGCCGCCGCTGTGCCGCGCGGCGTGTTCGAAGCGGATATTGTCGATGAGGCCCGCCTGGGCCGGGTCGGTGAGCCGCGTCGCATCCATCTCGATCTGGTCGGGTCTGCAGCCCGGGCCGGGCAGGCGGCCATTCTCGCTTGCCTGGGCGAAACGCCCGACGGCAAGCTGGTCAATATCAATGCCGATGTGGCCGTGCGCGCCCTTGTGCACGCCCTGCAACCCTACAAGGTGGTCTTCCTGACCGGGACGGGCGGTCTGCTGGATGCGGATGGCGACATCCTGTCCTCGATCAACCTGGCCACCGATTTCGGCGAGCTGATGCAGGCCAATTGGGTCAATGGCGGGATGCGGTTGAAGCTGGAGGAGATCAAGCGTCTGCTCGACGATCTGCCGCTCTCTTCCTCGGTCTCCATCACCCGCCCGGCCGAACTGGCGCGCGAGCTTTTCACCCATGCCGGTGCCGGCACGCTGATCCGCCGCGGTGAGCGCATTGTCTCCACCGATGACAAGGCGGCGCTCGATCTGGGCCGGATGGACAAGCTGGTCACCGCCGCCTTCGGGCGTTCCGCCGTTGCGGGCTATTGGGACAATCTGGTCGTCGACAAGGCCTTCGTCACCGAGAGCTATCGGGCGGCGGCGATCACCACGCGACTGGATGGCTGGATCTATCTCGACAAGTTTGCGGTCCTCGACGAGGCGCGCGGCGAGGGTCTGGGGCGGACGGTCTGGAACCGTCTGGTGGAATACGCGCCGCAGCTGATCTGGCGCTCGCGGACCAGCAATCCGGTCAATGGCTTCTATTTCGAGGAATGCGACGGCGCGATCCGGCGCGACGAATGGACCGTGTTCTGGCGCGGCGATATGGCCCCGTCGGAGATTGCCGATGTGGTCGAGAAGGCCTTCGCCCTGCCGCCGACGCTCGAGGCCCCGCAATGAGTGTGCGGCGGGTCGGTCTGGTCGGTGCGCGCGGTCATACCGGGCGAGAACTCCTGCGTCTGATTGCGGACCGGGCTGATCTCGAGCTCGCCTTCGCCAGTTCGCGCGAATGGGCCGGTCGGCCGGTGGGCGAGATGGCGCCGGAGATTGCCACCGATCTGGCTTTCGAAGCGCTGGCCCCGGCGGATATCGCGGCGCGCGGCGTGGACGCGGTCATCCTGGCTTTGCCCAATGGCGCGGCGGCACCCTTTGTCGCCGCTATCCCGGACGAGACGGTGATTGTCGACCTGTCGGCTGATTATCGCTTTGATGAGGGCTGGACCTATGGCCTGCCGGAAATCCATGGCCGCGAGGCCCTCGCCGGAGCCACCCGGATTGCCAATCCGGGCTGTTATGCGACCTCTGGGCAGCTGGCTATTGCGCCGCTGCGCGGGCATCTCGTCGGTGATGCCCATGTCTTCGGCGTGTCGGGCTATTCCGGGGCGGGGACCACGCCATCGCGCAAGAATGACACGGCGGCGCTGGCCGACAATCTCATGCCCTATGCGCTGAGCGGCCATCTGCACGAGCGCGAAATGGCCCGGCATATGGGTGAGGGCGTGCGCTTCACTCCGCATGTCGCCGCCTTCTTCCGCGGTATCGTCGCGACCACCCACCTGACCCTGGGTCGCGCGATGAGCGTGGCTGAGGTCGAGGCGCTCTTTACGCGGACCTATGCCGGTGAGGCGCTGGTCACGGTGATCGACCGGATTCCGGAAGTGCGCGACGGCGCGCTCCAACCCGGCGCAGTCATTGGCGGCTTCTCGCTTGATGAGAGCGGCCACAAGCTGGTCGTTGTGTCGGCGCTGGACAATCTGCTCAAGGGCGCTGCGGTGCAGGCGATGCAGAACCTGGCCCTGGCGCTGGGCCTGCCTGAAGGCGCTTACTCGTCCTCGCCGCTATAACCGCGCAGAGGGGTCGTGGTATCGGCCTCATCATGCGCCCGCCAGCGGATTTCATACGCTTCGTCGCGTTCGACACGTTGATGGCCCTCGGCCACCCACAGGCTGAAATCGCGCGTATAGCCATCATCCAGCGCAATCGCGAGCTCACTCACGGGCTCGAAACGGGCGAAATCCTCCCGCAGGCGCGGCACTTCGCGCGGCCGGTTGGACACGATCAGCAGCAGGCCGTCCTGGTCGTCTGACAAGGGCCAGACGTCCTCGGCATGATTGGACGGTCCGGCATGACGCAACCACATCGCCATGCGTCCCTCCAGCTGCGGCGCGTAGCGCTGCATCTGGTGGAAGGCATTACGGTCGTCAAAGACGATCAGGGCGTAGTCGTCGGCATTGGCCGCCGCGACGATGGCGTCGGCGGTTTCGTCCCAGGCGCGGATACGCTTGGTGGCATCGCCCGCGCCGAGCGCCTCGACGAGCGCCGGGCTGCCGGCGAGCGCGACCACGAAGAGGCCGATTGCGCTGTGCAATCCGATCGAGCCGAAGAGGGCCCAGCGTCGCCATGTTGCACCGCGCAATAGAAAGCCGACAACCAGGAGTGTGCCCGCGATATAGGTGGCGGCGGCCCAGTTGGCGTGGGCGCGCGAGATGAAGGCCTGGACCATGACCACGGCGAGCGGCGGCAGGGCGTAGATGACCAGCAGGCGCTCGTCGGGATCGAGGCGCAGGAAGCGGGAGAGGGCGAGGCCGAACACGGTCAAAAGCACGGCGAAGGTGACCGGACCGAACACGCCCGGCTGGGCGAGCAGGAATTCGATCAACTCGCCGGGATGAAAGAGGTCGCCGCCCCAGTTCGCATTGGCCGCAGTATGGCTGACTGTGGCGAAGTCATTGGCAGCATTCCAGGCGAGATTGGGTGCCAGCATGGCCAGAAATGTGCCCAGCGCCGCCACGCCACGCAGGCTCAGAAGCGCTGTCCGGCTTGCTGTGTCAAACACCAGGACGAGACCGGTCGAGGCCAGAAAATAGATCATCGCGTATTTCGACAGGAAGCCGAAACCCAGGGCCACGCCGAGGCCGATGGCTGCGCCCCAGCCGCCGCCGGCGCGCAGCCTCAGCAAGGCGAAGAGGCCGCCCGACCAGGCGCAGAACAGCACCGCATCGGTGGAGATCACCACACCGGACAGCCAGACACCCGGCATGGTCAGATAGAGGGTCGCTGCCCAGAAACCGGCCCGGTCGCCCCATAATTGGCGCGCGCCCAGCATCAGGAAAATCGCGGTCCCGGTATGCAGGAGCGGGGCGGGCAGGCGAATGGCAAAGTCGCTGTCGCCGATGAGCGTCGTCGACAGCGCAATCAGCCAAGCGATCATCGGCGGCTTGGAATAATAGCCCCAGTCGAAATGGCGCGACCAGACCCAGTATTGCGACTCGTCCTGGTAGAGCGAGACCGGACTGATCGCCAGCGCGACAATCCGCAGGATCGCAAAACCGGCGATCAGCACGAGCGCAGCCCGCGTCCACGAGAAACGATTCGGCAAAAGGGGGGGGGACGACTCGGTCATGTCGGGTCCGAAGGCCTGTTAAAAAGTGTTACATTTTCGCCGCAGCCTATGCGCTTTTCGACTCCGACCGTAAAGGCCTGCGTGGATAAAAATCTGCGTTGGAAAATTTCCGGAGTGGCGGATTTTGAGGTTTTGTGCGGCTGCACACACATATCTTGCGGTTTGCTGCAGTTGCGAGCGCAATGTCTGCCGCTCTGCAACACGCGGGCTGTCACAAAAGCTTCGTGTATGTGTCTTGGAAAGTTCGACGGCCCGGCGTAGACGGCCCCTGCTTCGTACGGGGAACGCCTCCCCACTCTTCGGTTCATTCGGGGGACATGCTCAATGTCTTTTACTAAAAAACTTTCACTCGGCACGGCGGCCATCGC
The DNA here is from genome assembly GCF_947259345.1 of uncultured Maricaulis sp. Lineage (GTDB taxonomy): Bacteria > Pseudomonadota > Alphaproteobacteria > Caulobacterales > Maricaulaceae > Maricaulis. The sequence continues at coordinate 30,383 of NZ_CAMYLS010000003.1, forward strand.
CCTGCTGGCTGCGGCGCCTGCCGCGGTTTACGCCCAGCAGACCACAGGCTCGATCGCCGGTTCGGTGTCTTCCAGCAATGGCAGCCCGGTCAATGGCGCGACCGTCACTGTCCTGCACCAGCCGACCGGCTCCGTCCGTACGACGACGGTCAGCTCGACCGGCGCTTTTGCCGCCGACAATCTTCGCCCGGGTGGTCCTTACATCGTCACCGTGACGGCGCCGGGCTTCGCCGGTCAGCGCGTCGAGGGTGTTTTCATCGAACTGGGTGCCTCCACGGAACTCAGCCTCAGCCTTGATTCCGAGTCCGCCGACGTCATCGTCGTGACCGCCTCCGCGATCAACGCCGTTGAAGTCGCGGTCGGCCCGTCGGCCGTCTTCACCCAGCAGGACCTCGAGCGTCTGCCGTCCGTGAACCGCACGATCAACGACATCATCCGGACCGACCCGCGCGTCTATGTCGACGAAGCTGATGTCGACGGCATCCAGTGCGCCGGCGCCAACTCGCGCTTCAACTCGCTGACCCTCGACGGTGTCCGCATCAATGACGGTTTCGGCCTGAACCGGAACGGTTTCCCGACCGAGCGTCAGCCCTTCCCGTTCGACGCCCTGTCCCAGGTCGCTGTCGAGCTGGCACCGTTTGACGTCTTCTACGGCGGTTTCTCGGCCTGTAACATCAACACCGTGACCCGCTCCGGCGGCAATGAATTCCACGGTGGTGCCTTCTACGACTACACCAGTGACTCCCTGCAGGGCGACAGCCTTGAAGGCTCCGGTGTCCAGGCTCCGGAATTCGACGAGCAGCGCTACGGTTTCCACGTGGGTGGCCCGATCGTCGAAGATCGCCTCTTCTTCTTCGTGAACTATGAGCACCTCGAAGGTGCCAACACCTTCACGCGCGGCGTTGAAGGCTCTGGTGCCCTGAACGAAGTGGCCGGCTTCACGCAGGCCGAGTTCGACGAGATCCTCGACATCGCCCGCACCGTTTACAACTACGATCCGGGCTTCGCACCGTCGAGCTTCCCGAACGAAGACGACAAGCTGCTTATTCGTCTGGATTGGGAGATTAACAACCAGCACCGCGCTGACTTCGTTTATCTCTACAATGACGGCTACAACATCACCGCGTCTGATGGTGACCCGAACGAGTTCGAATTCTCCAACCACCTCTATGAGCGTGGCGCCGAGCTGAACCGTTATGTTGGTTCGTTGTATTCGGATTGGACCGACAATTTCTCCACCGAAGTCCGCATCGGCTTCACCGATCTGGTCAACCGCCAGAATTCGATCGGCCAGGACGGCTTTGGCGAGATGCGCATCACCGACAGCAACTCGGTTGCCGTCGATGGCACCGGTCAGCGCAACACGATCTACATCGGTGAAGACGACTCCCGTCAGTCGAACGAGCTGAACTACACCGTGTTCAACGTGGTCGCCCGCGGTTCCTACACCTGGGAAAACCACACCTTCTCGTTCGGCTATGAGCGTGAAGAGACGGAGATCTTCAACCTCTTCGTCCAGCACACGATCGGTCAGTACGACTTCGACAGCATCGCCGATTTCCGCAACGGTATCCCGGACGATATCGACTACAACAACGCGCCGAGCCTGAACCCGGCCGACGCGGCTGCCGATTGGGGTTATGCCTCCAACGCCCTGTACGCACAGGACGAATGGGACCTCGGCAATGGTGTCGTCGTGACCGCCGGTCTGCGCTACGACTTCTACACCTCTGAAGATTCGCCGCGTGAGAATGCCAACTTCCTGGCCTCTTACGGCTACTCGAACGCCCAGAACATGGACGGTCGTGACCTGCTTCAGCCGCGCCTCGGCATCCAGTGGGACGTCAATGACGATCTCTCCCTGCGTGGTGGCTTCGGTCTGTTCTCCGGTGGTGATCCGAACGTCTGGCTCTCCAACACCTACTCGACCGACTTCATCTCCCAGTTCGGCGTCAATGAAGGCCTCTTCTACGGTGCCGGCTTCTCGACGCTGTTCGACGCAGGCGTTGTCTATCCGGATGGTGCCGGCCCGGGTTACTCGGTTCCGTCCCAGCTGATCGACGCTGTCGCCGCCGGTACGGGTTCGCCGGGCTTCGAGATGAACAATCTCGACCCGAACTTCGAAATCCCGGGTGAGTGGAAAGTCGCCTTCGGTGGTACGTATGACCTCTACGTTCCGATGGACAACTTCCTGGGCGGTGACTACCGCATCAATGCCGACCTGCTCTGGTCGCAGGATCACAACGCCGCGATCATCACGCGTCGTGACCTGATCGAAAGCGGCACGGGCCCGGCTGGTTTCCCGCTCTACTCCTCGCCGAATTCGCCGGACACGCTGGAGCTGACCAACACCGATGTCGAAGCTGAGAGCATCAACTTCGCCTTCACGGTCGAGCGTGACTATGACTTCGGTCTCAACTGGATCTTCGGCTACGCCTATAATGACGCCGAAGACGTCCAGCCGATGACCTCGTCGGTCGCTTTCTCGAACTACACCAGCCGCGCATTTGTCGGCGCGAATGACGAGATCGCGTCCCTGTCCAACTACAACATCTCGCATCGCTTCACGCTCAACGTGAATTACGAGCACGAGTTTGTTCAGGACTATGCGACCCGCTTCAGCCTCTTCGCGCTGGCCTCGTCGGGTCGTCCGTTCAGCTACACCATGAGCGCTCGTGGCGGTGGTGATCTGACGAACTTCACGCCCTTCCTGTCGGGCGACAACTGGCTCCTCTACGTGCCGACCGGTCCGTCGGACGCCAATGTCGACTTCTCCGGCATGTCGGCGGCTGACGTCACGGCCTTCTTCGACTTCATCAATGAAGCCGGCCTGAGCGGCAATGCGGGCGGCTTTGCCGAGCGCAATGGCGACGAAGGTGGCTGGTGGACCAAGGCTGACCTGCGCATCTCCCAGGAGATGCCGGGCTTCATGGAAGGTCACCGTTCGCAGTTCTTCATCGACATCGACAACTTCACCAACCTGCTGAACGACGAGTGGGGCATCCTCAACGAGGCTGGCTTCCCGCGTCGTAACCGGGTCGTCGATGCTCGCCTCGTGAACGGCAGCAGCCAGTTCGCCTACACGAACTTCAACAACCCGACGACCGAGACCCGCGTGGGCGGTGCCTCGCTCTGGTCGGTCCGTGTTGGCCTGCGCTACAACTTCTAAGGCGCAGTCATCATCTGACACATGGGAAGGGCGGCTCTCGGGCCGCCCTTCTTTTTTGCGTGAAGGTCTGGCTTTTTTGCGCGGGCGACTATCCTTTTTGCATCTCGCCAAGAAATCGGCTGCGTGATAGAGGCGCGGCCATGACAATCGACCTGCCCCACGAAACCTCGCCCCAGGCGCATCTCTTCACCTGCTGGCCTTCGGATGCCACGTTGTGGGAGGAAGATCTGGAACCAGCCCAGGCCGAGTTCGCGACCTTTCTCAAGGCCGCGATTGCCCCGTCGGCGACCGGCCGCACGCTGAACCTCACCATTCTCGCCGCAAGCGGCCAGGCGGAAGCGTCGGCCCGCCAGGCGTTCGGGCATCAGGCGCGCGTGGTTCGTGCGCCCTTCGGCGATGTCTGGGCCCGCGATACCGGTCCGGTCTTCCTGCGCCGCGATGGCGAGGCGGTGGCGGTGCGCTTTCGCTTCAATGGCTGGGGCGGCAAGTATGAGCTGCCCGGTGACGACACGATTGGCGGGGTGATCGCCAAGTTGGCCGGCGCGCGCGAAGAGGCGGTTGATCTGGTCGCTGAAGGCGGGGCGCTGGAGTTTGACGGCGAGGGGACGCTGATCACCACACGGCAATGCCTGCTCAACCCCAACCGCAATCCCGGCCTGGGTGAAGCCGAGGTGGAAGCCCGGTTGAAGACCGCACTCGGCGTCAAAAAAGTTCTGTGGGTGGATGAGGGCCTGGTCGCTGATCACACGGACGGCCATATCGACAATATTGTCCGCTTTGCCCGTCCCGGCGTCGTCGTCTGCCAAAGCCCCTGCGGGGAGGATGATCCTCAGGCTGAAGTGCTCGAGGCGATCGCCCGTCAGCTCTCGCGCATGACCGATGCCCGCGGCCGGCGCCTTCAGGTGCAGCGCATTCCGTCGCCCGGTCGGGTCGATCTGGGTGATGGCGAGGTCGTGCCGGCCAGTCACATGAACTGGGTTATCGGGCCGCGCCATCTGGTGGTTCCGGTCTATGGCACACCCGGCGGTGCGGCTGCGATCACCGCCTTGCGCAGAATTTTTCCCGATCATGAGGTGGTCGGCGCCTCGGCGCGTGCCATACTGACCGGTGGAGGGGCCTTCCACTGTGTGACGTGTCACCAAGCCGGAGAGTAAGGATTGATCCGATCCGTTCTGACAGCCATGACCTGTCTCCTCGCGTCTGTGCCCAGCCAGGCCCAGATATCTGCCAGTCCTGATGCGACCGATAGCGGTTTCCTGGATGCCGGTGCCGCCTATCCCTATCTCGAGACGCTCGAAACCCGCCTCGACGCGGCCATGGCGGACCGTCGGATTGTCGGTCTGGTAGCGGCCGTCATAGAGAATGGCGAGCCGGTCTATATTTACACGCATGGTGAAACCGCGGCCGGGTCCGGCGAGGCCGTGACCCGCGAGACGCTGTTTCGCGCGGCCTCGGTCTCCAAGACCTTTACCGGCACCCTGCTTGGCTTGCTGGAAGCGGACGGTCTGGTCGACCTGTCTGCGCCGATCCCGGGAGATGTGCTGCGCGTACGCGGCAGTCGCCAGCCGACGCTGGAGGAAATTGCCAGTCATCGCACCGGCCTGCCACCGAACGCCTATGATCTCGATCTGGAAGCCGGTCAGGCGCCATCTCGGATTCGCGAGCGGCTGGCCAGTGTCGATCTGCTGTGCCCGGTCGGCGATTGCTATACCTATCAGAATATCGCCTTCTCGGCGCTCGAAAGCGTGGTCAGCGAGGCCACGGGTGAGGATTTCGGGACGGCAATCCGCAGTCGCCTCATCGAGCCCCTCGGCCTGCCGGCGGCTTCAGTCGGGACGGCAGCGCTGACCGCGTCGCCCTCCTGGGCACGGCCGCACAGCGGTTGGCGACGACTCGCCAATCGCGCCGGCGACCCGGAAACGCCCTATGACACCATCCCCTCGGCGTCCGGGCTCAACCTCTCGCTCGACGACATGATCGTCTGGGCGCAGGTCCAGATGGGCGCGCGTCCGGGGCTGTCCGATACTGTGCGTTCGCGGATTCATGCGCCCCTGACCGATACGCTGCGCGAGACGCGGCGGCTGGGCGAGTTGCGTGAACGTGTTGATCAGACCTGGTACGGGCTGGGCTGGCGCATCTATGACTGGGAGGGTCGGACACTGGTCCTGCATTCCGGTTATCTTTCCGGCTATGGCGCCCAGATTGTGCTTGAACCGGAGACCGGTTTCGCCTTTGTGGCGCTCTGGAATTCGGACAACCGTCCAGCCTGGTGGTTGTGGCCGACCGTGATGGATCTGCGGACAGGGGATGGGCCCGGACACTGGCTCGACCGCTTCCTGGAGGATTGATGCCCATGGCAAGAACGCTCACCGCCGCCGGTCTGCAGGCCGCCTTCGGCACGGATATGGATGCCAATATCGCCACGGTCAGTGCGCTGATCCGTGAGGCCGCCGGCCAGGGCGCCCAGGTCATCCTGCCGCCGGAACTTTTTCAGGGCCCCTATTTCTGCAAGGTCCAGGACGAGGCCTTCTTCGCCACGGCGTACCCGGCGCTGGAGCATCCCTGCGTGACGGCATTGCAGCCGCTGGCGGCCGAGCTGGGCGTGGTGATCCCGGTCTCGATCTATGAGCGCGACGGGCCGCACTACTATAATTCGCTGGTGATGCTGGATGCCGACGGGTCGGCGCTGGGCGTCTATCGCAAGAGCCATATTCCCGACGGGCCGGGCTATATGGAGAAATTCTACTTCCGGCCGGGCAATACCGGGTTCAAGGTCTGGGACACGAAATTCGGCCGGATCGGCGTCGGGATTTGCTGGGATCAATGGTTCCCGGAAGCGGCCCGGGCGATGACCCTGATGGGCGCCGAAGTCCTGCTTTATCCGACCGCCATCGGCTCGGAGCCGCATGATGACAGTCTCGATACGGCAGAGCGCTGGCAGCGCGCCATGCAGGGCCATGCCGTGTCGAATGTGATCCCGGTGGTCGCGGCCAACCGGATTGGCGATGAGGAGGGGCAGGTCTTCTACGGCTCATCCTTCGTCACCAGTCATACCGGCGAGAAGGTCTCCGAGCTCGGGCGCTCAGACGCCGGCATCGTCTCTGGCACGTTCGATCTGGATTTCCTGCAGCGGCATCGCGCTGCCTGGGGCTTCTTCCGTGATCGTCGTCCGGACCTCTACGAGCCCTATTTCTCGACGCGCTCGTCCTGATTGCCCGGGTCGCGCCCGGCAGCGCGGCGACGTCCGGTCGGCAAGAGCATGACGATCACAAAAGCGACGGCAATGGCCGGCCATCCAAAAGCGATGGCCTGGTCTGTCTGACCCTGGGTCAGGCTGAAAGCGGATGCCGTCAATCCGCCGGCGGATACGGTCGCTGCGGTGAGCAGCATGGCAAGGCTGTAGCCCATGCATTCCTCCATCACCCCCGCATGGTCGTTATCATCGACCCCTCTATGGCCTGAGCATGGCAGAATTGGGCTAACACTTGGTTTCCGTCCTCGCGCTCGTCAGCGGGCCGGGCCGGTGCGGGCCGGTCGGGATGACAGCGGGGTGGACTCCCACGCTTCGAATCCCGCTCGCGAAAAGAACTTTGTGTTGTAAAGTAAGCGGCATCAATCGAAGGAGAACGACATGCCTGCCACTTACATCCAATCCCGTACCCGGTCTGCCCCCAATTCCAAGCCCGCATTCGCCGTCCGTATCGGCGCTGTCGGTTTGGCGGTGGCCCTCAGCCTGGCCGCTCCGGCTCTGGCGCAGGAAGCGCCGCCGACACAAACGCCGGGAGACGCCCTGGCCAGCATGATCGGCAGCTGGGAGGGCACGGGCTGGTCCATGATGCCCGATGGTAGCCGCGAGACCTTCGACATTTTCGAGCGTGTCGAAAGTGTCGGGGCCGGCAATGCGGTGATGATCCGCGGTATGGGCTATGCCCCGGCCGGGGCCGGCCGCGACGGGCGACTGGTCCATGATGCCGGTGGTGTCGTGAGCCTGGAGGCCAGCGGCTATGAGATGTTCGCGGCCACGGCGCGCGGCGGTCCCGAGGCTTATGAGATGACCATTACCGAGACCGGCTATGTCTGGGAGATTCCGCTGGGTGCCCAGGGGCGCATGGTGTTCACGGCCGTGATCGATGACCAGACCTGGACCGAGACGGGCGAGTACTGCCCGCCTCAAGGCGACTGTTTTCCCAGCCTGTCGATGACGCTGACCCGGCTCGCCGACTAAGCGTCAGACGTGCGCGTTGACCAGGGCGCCCAGTATGCCGTCGATGATGAATTGGGCGGCGAGGGCGGCAAGGATGACGCCGAGGATCCGGGTGATCATGGCGGCCATGGAGTCGCCGATCACCCGCATCACCGGGCCGATGGCCAGGAAGGTGATCAGGCAGATGACCAGGATCACACCGGCCGAGCCCAGCACGACGCCCTTTTCCATCCAGCCGCCGGCGTCGGACATGTAAAGCATGACCGTGGCAATGGCGCCGGGACCGGCCAGCATCGGGATGGCCATCGGGAAGACCGAGATATCGTCCCAGCGTTCCGGATGCTCGTCATGCTCCTCGATAATGCCTTCGGCCCGCTCTTCGCGGCGCTCGGTACGCTTTTCGAAAATCATTTCCAGCGCCATCAGGAAGAGCAGGACGCCGCCGGCAATGCGGAAGGCGTCGAGGCTGATATGCATGGCCTCGAGCAGCCAGCCGCCCGCCAGCGCGAAGCCCAGCAGGACGCCGGACGCAATCACCACGGACTTGATCGCCATGGCCCGCTTGTGCGCTTTCGGCGCGCCATTGGTCAGCGACGCGAAAATCGGCGCGACGCCGGGCGGGTCGATGGCCACGAAAAACGTGACGAGGGCGGAGGTGAAAATCTCGAGCATTGCGACAGTCCTGTTTGCATGGCCCGCATAACTGGGACAGGCGGCGAGGTCACGGTTTTTCTTGCGCATGGCCAGGCAGGATAGGTATGCAATTAAGCAAACCGGTCCGCCCGACGCGAATTCCCTTGCTGCGACACGGGGCGCGGTCCACGCTCGCGCAAACAGGGAAAAACTCATGATCAGACTTGCCGGACTGTCGCGTCTGACCACGCTGGTGTGCATGCTCGGCCTCGCAGCCGGGCTGGCCGCCTGCGGCGAAGCCCTCGATGAGGGCAGGGTGCTGCACCGGGGCAACCGGCTTGAGCCGGGCAGCCTGGATCCGGCCATCGCCGTGATCATGGACGAGCGCACCATCGTCTCGGACATGTTTGTCGGCCTGTATGAGGCGGGCCCGGACGGTATGCCGGTCGAAGGTCTGGCCAGCCATGTCGAAATCTCGGCTGACGGGCTGGTCTGGACCTTCACCCTGCGCCCCGCCCTGTGGTCGGACGGTCTGCCCATCACGGCGGATGATGTTGTCTTCGGCCTGCGCCGCACGCTCGATCCGGCGACCGGCAACCAGTATGCCGCGCCGCTCTTCCCGATCGCCAATGCCGAGGCGATCTATGCCGGCGAGATGGCGACCTCCGAGCTCGGCGCCGTGGCAATCGATGATGCGACGGTCGAGATCTCGCTGGAATATCCGGCGCCCTATCTGCCCTCCATCCTGATGTATTGGGGCCAGCCCATGCCGCGCCATGTCATCGCCGAGCATGGCAATGCCTGGGTCCGCGCCGAGAATATCGTCACCAGCGGTCCCTTTACCCTGGAGAGCTGGCGTACCGGCAATTACATCCATCTCAGTGCCAGCGAGACCTACTACGCCGCCGACCGGGTCTGCCTGGATGATGTCTATTTCTACCCCACGATCGACACCGCCGCGGCCGAGCGGCGGGTGCGCGGCGGCGAGCTCGATCTCAATGTCGAATTCTCGGCCGCCAATACCGATTTCCTGCGCGAGCGGGCACCCGAAATCGTCCAGACTGTGCCCGGCCTCTATAGTCGCGGCATCGACTTCAACACCCAGTCGCCGCCCTTCGACGATGTCCGCGTGCGACGCGCGCTCTCCATGGCGATTGATCGTCGCTTTATCGCCAATGACATTCTCGGCGGCGATGATGTCCCGGCCTGGCGCGAAGTGCCCGAGGGCATTCCCGGTCGGGCCGAGCAGGTCGGTCTGGACTATGCCGATACCGATATGGAGACCCGCCGCGCCGAGGCCCGTGCCTTGCTCGAGGCAGCCGGTTTCGGGCCGGATAACCCCTTCCGCTTCACCCTCTACTATCAGCCCGCTGCCGGTTGGCCGCGTATCGCGCCGGTCGTGCAGCAGGACTGGCGCCTGATCGCCCCCTGGGTCGAGGCCGACGTGTCCTCGCGCGACAGTCAGATCCATTACGCCGCCATGCGGGTCGGCGACTACCAGGCGGGAACGACGGCCTGGGTACCCGACTTCCTCGACCCCTATGGCATCCTCCTGCAATGGGAGAGCCGGGCCGGGGAGATCAATTATACCGGCTGGGATGACCCGGCCTATGACGCGCTCACCGAGCAAGCCCTGCACACGGTCGATCCGGCGCGGCGGGCAGCCCTCTTCGGCGAAGCCGAACAGCTCATGCTCGACGCGCACCCCACCACGCCGATTTTCTTTGAGGCGACCCGCCGTCTCGTCTCGCCGCGTGTCACCGGCTGGGTGACCAATCCGGCCGGCATCAATCAGAGCCGCTGGCTGTGTGTGGTGGAGGCGGAGTAGGGGGAGTCATGCCAGCCGGGGGTGATCGTCTCGCCCTCACGCCGGCCCTCGACCAGCTCCCAGCTTGTCTCCCAGCGCGGTTCGGGCACTGGGACGCCGGCCTGTCGGGCGCGGCGGATGCGTTCGGCGTCCTTTTCGACCTGAAGGTCGAACTCGACCTCCTCGACGCTGGCGCCGACGGCCTTGTACCACTCCATCTTCGCGTCGCGCCGGGCGATCCGGGTCTCGGCGGTCAGGCGTATCTCTTCGCGGGCCAGCGCCACTTCGGCCCGGGCCTGGGCGATGAAACCCCTGGCCAGCTCCAGCAGTCTTTCCGCTGCCCGGTCATCACCTGTATTGAGCGCCAGCGCGGCGGCGCCCAGGCAATGACGTCCCGTCATCCGCCCGTCAGGGGCCTCCCTATCCGGCCGTGCCTGGAATATCGCCGCGCGACGGTGAGAGCCGAGGCTTCGGCGATGGCGGACGGGGAGGCGACGTGACATGGGCTTTCCTTTCTTGATCGGAGTGAGTGGTGAAACCGGGCAGATTTGCCCGCGCCACGGTGTTGCCACCTGGCGATATGAGGCGTGCGGGGTCCCGGCCGATGCCGGTTTGGCAATCTGTCTTGTGTGATCGGGCACCCCGCACACGGAGATTTACTCAGGGCCGTTACCGGCCCCGTCTCGAAACCGACAGGAACAAACGGTCGAGCTTTGTGCCGCCGTCCTGCCGATGGCCACGCCGGGTTGGTCTGGCGGTGATTCCAGGCAACCGGACGAGCTCCGTCCTCCCAACGCCCCCGGATCACCAATCCGGGCCTCGAGTGACGCGGGACAGGGGGATTATGGGCTAGGTGTGATGGGGGGCGGATAAGTTTTGTGGATTTTCCGCTTCAAACACCGTCATCCCGGCGAAAGCCGGGACCCAGCGTGCGACGCAAGCTATTGCCATGTTTGGCGAAATCGAGCTTGCGAGACTGGGTCCTGACTTTCGTCAGGATGACGGTGTGGGTGGTGAGGTGTGGGGGATAACCTGCCTCTCCCCGTTCGGGGAGAAGCACCACGTCGGCCTTGCCTCGCCAAACTCACACCCCATTTTTCCCGGGCGAAGACCCGGGACCCACGGAGCGAGCCTTCAGGCGCTGAGTCTCCCGTCGGTCCCGGATCGTGCTGACGCACGTCCGGGAAAAATGGAGTGGGGTATTGGAAGGAAGGCGCCTCCCGGCGCGTACCACTCCCTCAATCCTTTGCCGAGAGGGCGCCGGCGGTGCGCTTCAATACCTGCACCAAGCTTGTCATCCCGGACGCAGGCCCGGCCTCGAGCCGGGCGGAGATCCGGGACCTATTGTCGCGAAGGCTTGCCGCACCGGGCGTGTGGGTCCCGGGTCTGCGGCCCGCTTTCGCGGGCCATTCGCCCGGGATGACAACAGGAAACTCGTGCGAGCACAAAAAAAAGCCCCGGCGTCACCGCCAGGGCTTTTTCTTTGACGCAGAACCAAGCGCTTAATCTTGGAACATGTCCCCATACCGATGCCGGGGACGCTTTTCCCAATCTCTCCGGTGATAGACGTCCGACGCAATCACCGGCGCCACCGTGCTCGCTTCGGCGAAGACCATCTGTTCCAGGGCCACGTCGACCTTGCCCCAGGAGCAGGCTTCCTTGAGGGTGGAGGAGGAGCAGGCGCCGTCGCGGACGTCGGCGACTGTGATCTGGACGGCATAGGCGTGCATCGGGACTTCAACGCCGAGGATTTCGGCGCAGACGACCGTGTCCTGGGCGAAGTTTTTCGGCACGCCGCCACCGACCATGAAGAGGCCCGTCTTGCCGGCCTTGATCTTGATGTCGGTGAGCTCGCGGAAATCGGCGACGCTGTCGATCGAGAGATAGGGCTTGTTGGCCTTCATCCGCTCGACCTGGTGCTTGACGAGACCGAAGCCGGCGGAACAGTCGGAAAAGGCCGGGCAGAAGATCGGCACGCCCTGCTCATAGCATTCCTGTACCAGCGAGCCTTCCTTCTTGGCATTGCCGTCGGCCAGCCATTTGCCCATTGCCTTGATATAGGAGCGCGAGGAGCGCGGACCGGGTTCCAGGAGATCGGCGATTTCCAGCGTGGCGGCGTCGCAGGCCTGCAGCTCTTCCTCGTCGATATAGGTGTCGTAGATGCGGTCGATATAGAGATCGCGCAGCTCGCGGTCGTCGGGGATTTCGCGGGCCTGGTAATGCTTGAAGCCGAGGGCTTCAAAGAAGTCCATGTCGACGATGGAGGCGCCGGTCGAGACGATGGCGTCGACCATGTTGTTGCGCACCATGTCACGCCAGACATGCATGCAACCCCCGGCGCTCGTGGAGCCGGCCAGGGTCAGGATGACCGAGCAGTCCGGATCGGCAACAGCCTGTTCCAGGATGCGCGCGGCGCGCGCGGCATCGCGCGAGGTGAAGGACATCTTCTCCCAGGCGTCGATCATGGCACGGCCGTCAAAGGCGGTGATGTCGATATGTTCAACCGGGCTGGAAAGCAGCTCGGCCTTGCGGTTTGAGTTCTCGCTCATGTGTAGCTCCTCGGGCCTCGCGCATCAGCCAGGCCGTAATTGGTCAGGCGCGGCGGCGCAGGCGCGGCCGACGACGGCGGGCGCGCGCGAAGTTGATGACCTTGGCCTCGTCGTCTTCGGCCAGGTCGGGTTGGGCTTCGAACATAGACGGCCACGGCATATCCTCAACCGCGACGCGTTCGATGGCGCCGAAACCGTTGAAGTCGGTGGCCAGGGCGGTGCCATAGGCGCCGAGCATGCCGATCTCGATGACATCGCCTTCGCGGATATCGGCCGGCAGTTCGAACGGGCCGGGAATGGCGTCCAGGCTGTCACAGGTCGGACCGAAAAAACGGAAGGAGGCGGTGTGCTCGCCGATCTCCCCACGCGGGCGATGCAAGCGGACCGGGAAGGGCCATTTCGCGTGCGCCGCGTCGAACAGGCGGCCATAGGCGCCGTCATTGAGATAAAGGGCGTCGCCCTTGCGCAGCTCGACCCGAGTCAGGACGGACTCGGCTTCGGCCACCAGGGCCCGGCCCGGTTCACACCACAGATCGGCATTTTCGAGCACCATCATCTCCTCGAAGGCGTCTTCGATGGCGGTGATGTAGTCGTCCATGTGCGGCGGGGTCATGCCCGGATAGATGGAGGGGAAGCCGCCGCCGACATCGACGATGTCGACGGTGACACCCGCCTGCACGATCAGGCGCGAGGCTTCCAGCATGGCCGAGCGATAGGCCGAGGGCTGCATGCACTGGCTGCCGACATGGAAGCTCACACCCAGCTCTTCGGCATGGGCACGCACCTTGCGGATCCGCTCGGCGGCCTCATAGGCGGGCACACCGAATTTGCCGGCCAGCGAGAACATGGCTCCGTCATTGGACACGGCCAGCCGCACGATCAGCGTGATGTCGCTGGCGTGATTGGTTTCCTCAAGGATCTTGGCCAGCTCGGCTTCGCAATCGAGCGCGAAGATCCGCACGCCGAATTCATAATAGGCGCGGCGAATGGATTCGCGGCTCTTCACCGGATGCAGGAAAGCCATGCGGCTGTCCGGGCAATGCTCGGCGACAAGCTGGATTTCCGGGATCGAGGCGACGTCGAAGAAGCGCGTGCCAGCCTTGTGCAACGCCTGGAGTATCCAGGGTGCCGGGTTGGCTTTGACGGCGTAGAGGACTTCGCCCGGGAAATTGTCCTGGAACCAGCGTCCTGCTTCGGCAACGCGGTCCGGACGTACACAGACGACCGGACTTTCTACGTGCCGCGAACGGACCAGGTCCAGGGGAGTATGGTACGTGTGCAATTCACGTGACCCCCTGCTCGTTGTTAACCCAATCCGGCATCGTCACCTCCGCCGGGAAGAGCGCGATTAAAGTCAATTTTCGGGTGTGTAAAGCGGGAAATTTGCGGCGGCCGAATTTTCGCGTCGACATGGCGTCCTCCGTGTCGGAGCCGGGGCTGGGCGAGGCAGGGCGAAGCCGTCGAACGGTCGCGCATCGCCACCGCTTTCGCAACCCTCGAGAATAAATCCGTACCCGGATCAAAGTACAGATTGCGTCGGGAAAGACTTGTAATTCGTGAATTCCCGTAATGAAGGTGTAGTCCGGCTCACATTCCGCGATGTCACAAAAATTTCAAACGCGAATACTTCGATTGTGGCGGTTTTGCCACCGCGTCGAATTTCCCTGTCAGGGCAGCATCTAGCGGGTCGGACCGCGCGGGTGCCCCAGTGCTGGTGGCGGCTCCGGCAAACGTCCGGTTCGGAATCCGAACTGCGCTGTCATTCAGCCGTTACAATGCTGATGTCTACCCGCCTCCCGAGCGATCGGGGCGGAACGGGTCCCCCCGATCAACGGTCCAATTCATTCCTTCCCGGGGGACTTTCATGTCGGTGACGAAAAACTTCCGCAAGCTTCTGCTTGTGTCCACCTCCTGCGCATTCTTCGCAGCCTGCGCGGACACATCCATCTCTTCGCCAGGCAATACCAATGTCGGCACGCCTCCCGGCGGTGGCGGCGGCGGTGGTGGTGGCGGCAGCCAGACCACGATCGACCTGATCCCGGCCGGCGGCTGCGGCACCGGTTCAATCCGTGAGACCTCGGTCACCAATGGCGACATCACGATCAATGCCTGTGAGATCACCGGCAATATCACGTCCAACACCACAATCGCCGCCAATGCCGGCGTGATCATCACCGGTCCGACCTTTGTCGGCGTTGATGGGGGTGGTTCGGCGACGCTGGAAATCGGCGCAGGCGCAACCCTGTTCGGTTCGGCCGGTTCTGACTATCTGGTTGTCGCGCGGGGCTCGCGCCTCGAAGCGGTCGGCACCTCGGACTCGCCGGTTGTCTTCACTTCGCGCCAAGATGTCGAAGGCACGGCAGCACCGCTCGACCGCGGCCAGTGGGGCGGCCTGATCATCAACGGCTTCGCGCCGATCAACGCCTGTATCGACGGCACCGCCGCTGGCGGCTCGGCCGATTGTGAAAAGTCCGGCGAAGGCTCTTCGGGCCTGTTCGGCGGCGACAATCCGGCCGACAATTCGGGCATCCTGCGCTATGTCCAGGTCCGCTATGCCGGCTTCCTCATCAACAATGAGGACGAGCTCAACGGCATCGCCTTCCAGGGCGTCGGCTCCGGCACGGAAGTCGATTATGTCCAGGTCTCCAACAATGCCGATGACGGCATCGAGATGTTCGGCGGCACGGTCGATGTCAGCCACATCGTCCTGACCAATATCCGCGATGACAGCTTCGATTATACCGATGGCTGGATCGGCCGCGCCCAGTATGTGCTGGTTCGCCAGTCCGGCGATGATGCCGACCAGGGCTTCGAGTTCGACAATCGCGGTTCCAACAACACGCTGCTGCCGCGCTCCAACCCGCGCATCTCCAACTTCACGCTGATCGGCGAGCGCAATGCCGCCGAGAGTGACCAGGGCATGCTGCTCCGCGCCGGTACCGCCGGTGAATTCTACAACGGCATTGTCGTCGATTTCGGAGAGGATTGCCTGGACATCGACGATCAGGAAACCTTCGACCGGATCGGCGCTTCTGGCGCGGCCGGCGATGAAGACCTGGTCATCCAGTCGACCGTTTTCGATTGCACCACGAATTTCGACGAAAGCGCCGGCGACCCGGTGGATGTGTCGGATTGGTTCCTCGGCCAGCCCAACAATGCCGAGATCGACAACTCCATGTCCGACGTCTTCCCGGGCCCGGTTGAACTGGCCGTCACGGCCTTCGACATCAACGCCCTGGATAGCTGGTTTGATGCGGTCGACTATATCGGTGCCTTCTCCGGCGCTGAAACGGCGGCCTCGAACTGGGCGGCCGGCTGGACGTCCAACCTGTTCGCCGATCCGGGTTGCCCGACGGGCACCACGGAATCTGCCGAAGTCATCAATGGCCAGCGCGTCTGCCAGCTGACCGGCAATGTCACCGCCGACCTGCGCCTGACCCGCGGCTCGATCTACGAGCTGGTCGGTCCGGTCTTCGTCGGTGTCGATCGCGGTCCCGATCCGGCCAGCCCGCTGCCGTCCGGCATCGAAGCCGAGCTGACCATCGATCCGGGCGTCACCGTCTTCGGTTCGGCCGGGTCCGACTACATCGTCGTCACCCGCGGCTCCACGATCCGCTCGAACGGCACCCGCACCGCGCCGGTCACCCTGACCTCGCGTTCGGATGTTGAAGGCACGGTTGGCGCCAATGATCGTGGCCAGTGGGGCGGTCTGATCCTCAATGGTCGCGCGCCGATCAATGCCTGTATCGACGGCACCGCCGCCGGCGGCACGGTCGATTGTGAGAAGTCGGGCGAGGGTTCCTCCGGTCTCTTCGGCGGCGCCACGCCGACCGATGACTCGGGCAATATCTTCTACACGCGCCTCCTCTATGCCGGCTTCCTCATCAACAATGAGGACGAGCTCAACGGCATCGCCTTCCAGGGTGTCGGTTCGGCGACAGAAGTCGATTATGTCCAGGTCCACAACAATGCCGATGATGGCGTCGAGATGTTCGGCGGCGCGGTGGATGTGAGCCACCTGGTCCTGACCGGCATCCGCGATGACAGCTTCGACTACACCGATGGCTGGATCGGCCGCGCCCAGTTCGTGATCGTCGCCCAGTCCGGCGATGATGCCGACCAGGGCTTCGAGTTCGACAATCGCGGCTCCAACAACACGCTGCTGCCGCGCTCCAACCCGCGCATCTCCAACTTCACCCTGATCGGTGAACGCGGTGCGGCTGAATCGGACCAGGGCATGCTGCTCCGGGCCGGTACGGCGGGCGAACTCTATAACGGCATCGTGGTCGATTTCGGCGAGGATTGTCTCGACATCGACGATCAGGAAACCTTCGACCGGATCGGCGCCAGCGGCGCTGCTGGCGACGAAGACATCATCATGCAGTCGATCGTGTTCGATTGTACGACGAATTTCGACGAAAGCGCCGGCGACACTGTCGACCTCTCGACCTGGTTCCTGGGTCAGGCCAACAATGCCGAGATCACCCACACGATGACGGGCTTCACCTTCATCCCGGGCAATACCGGTGTGGTGCCGGGCGCGACCGAACAAGCGGTCACCGCCTTTGACATCAATGGTCTCGATAGCTGGTTCGTCGATGTCGACTATATCGGCGCCGTCGAAGACGCCAACGACACCTGGTACCAGGGCTGGACCTTCCAGCGCACCCAGTAACGCAACCGCCGGAACCGGTCGGCCTTCGGGCCGGCCGGTGACGGTGTCTGTCAATCGCAGTCACATGGTGATGAAGATGAATACCAATCGATTTGCGCTCACGGCTGCGTTGCTGGCGTCCACGACGCTGGTGCCGGTCGGTGCCGCCCTCGCGCAGGACAATGATGAAGATGTCATCGAAGTCCGCTTCCAATACATTCCCGATGATCGGCGTGTGACCTCGGAGGTCGCGGCCTCCCTGTCCATCGATGATCTTGAAACCACCGGTGACAGTGACCTGGCCTCGGCCCTGGTCCGCGTCACCGGCCTGTCGACGACAGGTGGTCGCTTCGTGGTCGTTCGCGGCCTCAATGAGCGCTACTCCAACACGCTGCTCAACGGCTCGCCCATGCCGTCGCCGGAACCCTTCCGTCGTGCGGCCCCGCTCGATCTCCTGCCGACCAATGTTCTCTCCAACGTGCTGGTCCAGAAGACCTTCTCGCCGGAATTCCCGGGTGAGTTCGGTGGCGGCGTGATCGGCATCGAGACGGCAACCCTGCCGGATGACGGCTTCTTCAGCGTCTCGATCGGCGCCAGCGGCGATACGGTCACGACCGGCAATCACGGCCTGACCTATGCCGGTTCCGACACGGACTGGCTGGGCTATGATGACGGCCTGCGCGACATGCCGGCCGAACTGGCCGCGGTTTTCAACACGACCCGCGTCGGCAACAACCTGCCCGCCGCCCAGCAGCAGGCGATCGGCCGCTCGCTGGTGAATTCGGAACTCTGGGTGGTCCAGCAGATCGATACCGATGCCAATGGCTCGGTCTCCATCGAGGCCGGTGACCGGTTCGACTTCGAGAATTTCTCTCTCGGCCTTCTCGTTGCCGGGTCCTATTCGAATGAGTGGGAAACCCGTGAAGGCCAGCGCGGCAAGGGCGCCATCGGCGCCGGTGACGAGCTGATCTATGAAAACGGTCCGCCCAGCGAAGACCGTTCCGGCCTGGCCCCGGTCGGCGAAGGCATCAACAACTTCTTCGGCACGGAAAATGCGATCGAAGCCTCGGGCCTCGTCTCGGTCGGCATCGATTTCTACAACGACCACGCCATCTCCTTCCTGTCGATGGCGCTGCGCTCGACCTCGAAAGAGGCGCGGATCGAAGAGCAGTTCAATGCTGGTTCTTCGGCTGTTGTGCGCGGTGACTACACCGAATGGTTTGAACGTCAGGTCCTGTTCAACCAGCTTCGCGGTGAGCATCTGTTCGAAAGTCTCGGCGGCCTGGCGCTCGACTGGCGCCTGTCCGATGCGACCGCGACGCGGGATGCGCCCTATCAGCGCTTCGTGAACTACCAGTACGAAGACGCCGCCCAGAGCTATCGCTATGAAGGCGACATCAACGACAACTTCACCCGCTTCTCGGAGATTGAGGACAACACGCAGGACGCCGGTTTCGACGTGACCCTGCCGGTTTCCGTCGGCGGTCTCGATGCCGAGCTGAAGGCGGGTTACGCCAATACCAGCCGCGAGCGTGACGCCTATACGCGTCAGTTCGCTTTCGAACAGGGATCAAACGGTATTCCCGCTGACCTCCTCTTCTCGCGGATCGACTATATCTTTGCGACCCAGAACATCGTCGATGAGCGTCTGCGCCTGATCGAGACCGGTGGCCTGACCTTCCCGGAAGCCTATACCGGGACGCTGGATGTCGAGGCCTATTATGCGGGCTTTGATGTGGCGCTGAATGATTTCGTGCGGGCCGCTGTCGGCGCCCGTTTCGAAGAGGGCACCCAGGAAGTCGACACCTATGCCTTCCCTGCCAGCGCAGCGGATAGCGGGCTGATCGAAACGCGGATTTCGGAGGATTATGTCCTTCCCGCGCTGACCCTGACCTGGACCTTCGCGGACAATCTCCAGCTCCGTACCGGTTACTCGCAATCGATCGCCCGTCCGCAGTTCCGCGAGCTGGCCTTCGCCGAGTTCTTCAACACCGATACGGACCAGCGTTTCCAGGGCAATCCCTTCCTCGTGAACACCGAGATCGAGAGCTATGATGCGCGCCTGGAGTATTATTTCGGCCGTGATCAGTTCGTGACTGTCGGTGCCTTCTACAAGGTGCTGGAAAACCCGATCGAGGAATACATCATCCCGATCGGTGACGGGCTGAACACCTCCTTCATCAACGCGCCCGAGGCGACGTTGACGGGAGCCGAGTTCGAGTTCGAGAAGACCTTCGATTTCTCGGATCGCTGGGACGGTGCTTTCTTCAATGACCGCGAGTGGTTCATCAAGACGAACTACACCTACATCCAGTCCGACGTGACGGCGGATGGCACGGTCACGATCGCCCAGGGTGCCTTTGGCAGCCCGTCCGCGATCGAGCTGAATGCAGCCGGTTTCGTTCAGGACGGCCGGGCCCTGCAAGGCCAGTCAGAGCATCTGTTCAACCTGCAGGTCGGTTTCGAAACCTTCGACGGCCGGGCCCGTGGCGCACTGCTCTACAACTATACCGGAGAGCGCACCCGTGCCGTGGCCAACCTGTCCGATGATCTCCCGGAGATCGTCGAACAGCTCCCGGCCTCCCTGGACTTCGTCTACTCGCGTACCCTGGATCTGGGCGGAAATGACTGGGACTTCGGTTTCTCGGTCCGCAATATCCTGGGTGACGATTATGAAGCCACCCAGTCTGCCGGCGGCGTTGAACTGCCGGTCGACACCTATGAAATCGGGACCTCGCTGAGCTTCTCGGTGAGCCGCACCTGGTAGTCATACGGAACGGGGCGGGCCAGCCGGTCCGCCCCGATTTCCACAAGACCTGCATCATCCAACGATGAATCGCGAAACGTCGTAAAACTGACGGCGAACCGTCGTCAAACTGACGTATAGCGGGTGTATCCGGGTCGCATCGCACACGGATCAATCGCGCCCGCGGGCCGTGTTTCCGGAACGTGAAAACGGGCGCTGGAAACCATGACGCAAGCAGACACTCCGGACCAGGTACAAGGCAGGGCAGCGTTATTGCCCGGCTGGATGCGCCTGACTGTCCGGGCCGTCGAGCTGGCCCTTCTGATCGCGCTGACCGGGCTTGTCGCCCGCCTGATCTGGCTGATCGCCTTTGGCGCCAGTGCCGGCGACTTCCAGCAGGACGCGCTGGATGATCCGCGGACGCGGCTTGGGACCAGCACCTATGTCGCCGATATCAGCCGATTGCGCGACACCTCCCTTTTCACCGACCCGCGAGCCGGCGCAATCGTCGATGCCACGCCGGACATCATGCCGGAAACCCGACTCGCCCTGGTCCTACGCGGTCTGCGCCGCGGTGCCACGCCGGAGACGGGCGGCGCCATCATCCAGCTTCCCGATAACCGGCAGCAATTCTTCCGCGCCGGCGTCGAGATTCTCGATGGCGTGACGCTGGAGGCGGTGCATGTCGACCATGTCCGCATCAGCCGCCGTGGCATCGCTGAAGTTCTCTATCTGCGGCCGGAGGAGGCCGCTGCTGCCCGTGAGGCCGAAGCCCGTCGCGCGCCGGCCAGACCCTCACAGTCGGCCGCTCGCCGCGGCGCGCTCGAGGATGTGGCCGGTCTGTTCCAGGTGCGGGCGCAATATGCCGGCGACGCACTGACCGGCTACCGTATCGAGAGCGGCAATGAAGCCATGCTCTCCGTGCTGGCTCTGCGTACCGGCGATGTCATCACCGCGATCGACGATCGCCCGGTGGCCGCCATTTCCGATCTTTCCGCGCTGCTCGATCGCGCCGATGACGGCGACACGATCCGCGTTTCCATTTCCCGGGGCGGCCTGCCCCTGACCCTGTCGAGGACACTGCCGCAATGACCCTGTCTGCGAACCATGCCCTGACGGCGCTGTGCGCCCTGATCCTCCTCCTCGCCGCGCCGCTGGCACAAGCCCGCGCTCAGGACCAGGTGGTCAATTTCAACCAGGCCGAGATCCAGGCCGTCATCGATGATGTTTCGGCGGTGACCGGCTATACCTTCATCGTTGATCCCAATGTGCGCGGCCGGGTCACCATCACCTCCCAGGCGCCGCTGACCTCGGACCAGTATTTCCAGGTCTTCCTGTCGACCATGCGGGTTCACGGCTACACAGTCGTGCCGACCGCCTCCGGCGCCTATCAGATCGTACCCGACCAGGCCGGGGCGCGCTCGGCCAATCCGGTCAATTCCAACCTGCGCGGCGATCAGTATGTGACCGCCGTCGTCCGTCTCAACCATGTCGCCTCGCGCGATGCACTGGCCGTGGTGCGCCCCCTGATCGGGACCGAGGGCAGTGTCAATGCGACCGAGACCGGCAATGTGCTGGTGATGGTCGATTATGCCGAGAATATTGCCCGCCTGCGCCAGGTGATCCGCGATCTCGACCGCGATACCTCGGTGGTGGAAATGGTCGAGCTGACCAATGTCTCCGCCGCCGACATGACGCGCATCCTGCAACAGATGCGCACCCGGTCCGCGACCGGTGAGGACGAGGCCATTTTCAATGTTGCCATCGCCCCGATCCCGGCCTCGAACACGGTCCTCCTGCGCGGCAATCGCCCGGCCGTTGACCAGATGATCGCCCTGGTGCGACGGGTCGACAGTGTCAGCCAGTCCAATCAGAGCTTTCGCGTCATCTATCTCAGCCACGCCGATGGTGAGGACCTGCTGCCCATCCTGCAACAAGTCGTCGATACGCTGGCCGACGTTGAAGGTGCCACGCGGGCATCGTCCGTCTCCCATCACGCTCCGACCAATGCGTTGGTGATCAATGCCGAGCCGGATGTGCAGCGCCAGCTCGAGCTGGTCATCCGGCAGCTCGATATCCGCCGCCCGCAAGTCCTGGTCGAGGGGATTATCGTCGAGGTGTCCGACAGCACCGCCCAGGCGCTGGGCGTTCAGATGCTGCTGGCCGGCGGCGAGGGCGATGCCCCGCTCGCCATGACCCGCTTCTCGGCCAATAATCCCGATCTGGTCGCCCTGACCGGTGCCGCCGCCTCGGCGGGCGATGATGACAGCGATCTCAACACCACGCTGCGCCAGGCCGCGATCAATTCCCTATTGGGCGCGACCGGCGGCACGCTGGGTTTTGGCGGTCAGAACGGCAATGGCAATCTGTTCGGCCTCGTCCTCAATGCGGTCCAGAGCGATGTGAATTCCAACGTCCTGGCCACGCCCTCCATCATGGCGCTGGACAATGAGGAAGCCTATTTCATTTCCGGTCAGGAAATCCCGGTGACCACGGGCGAGGCGCTGGGCTCGAACAATACCAACCCATTCCGTACGGTGGACCGCGAGGAAGTCGGGGTGAAACTCACCGTCCTGCCGCAGATCACCGAGGGCAATACGGTCCGCCTTCACATCGTCCAGGAAGTTTCCTCGGTGGCCGGCGCAGTCAGTGCCGGGTCGACCGATCTGATCACCAACAAGCGGGAAATCTCCACCACGGTTCTGGCCGATAATGGCGAGATCATCGTGCTGGGCGGCCTGATCCGCCAGGAGGATGAAGGGACCGAGAATGGTGTGCCAGGCCTGCGCCGCCTGCCGGGCGTGGGTCGTCTCTTCCGTTCCGAAGGCACGGAGCGTCGCCGCACCAATCTGATGATCTTCATCCGCCCGACCATCATCCGCTCGGAAGCCGACATGCAGGCGCTGACCGAGAACCGTTATGACTTCATCCGCTCCGAACAACTCGCCGGCAGTGAGAACGGCACCAGCTCGCTGGAAGCCATTGTCGAGATGATGATGGTGGAGATGGACCGCGAAGTGACTGCAACGGGGCCGGCCGGTGACTGACACCGCCACCGATACCGCCACTGCTACCGACACGCCCGCGGCCAGCCGCACACCGGTCACCTACGCCTTCGCGCGCCAAGCCGGGATTGCTTTCCAGCCGGCGGCCAACCCAGGTGATGCGGGGATATTCCTTCTGCGCAGCGGCGCCGACCGCCGGGCCCTCTTGGAGGTGCGCCGTGTGGTCGGTCATACCTGCCCGGTCCGCGAATGTGCCCCGGCCGACTATGATCGGGCCCTGTCGGACATCTATGCCTGGACGGGCGTTGGCAGCGAGACGATGGAGGAGGCCGGCGAGGGTGAGGACAGTCTCACCCGTCTGATCGACGAGATGCCGCGCAGCGAGGATCTGCTCGACAGTGACAGCGACGCGCCCATCATCCGCCTGATCAATGGTCTCATCGCCGAGGCTGTTCGCACTGCCGCTTCGGACGTCCATGTCGAGCCCTTTGAGGATCGCGTCTCCATCCGCTATCGTGTCGATGGCGTCCTGCACGAGACCGCCTCGGTTCCGCCGCGTCTGGCCTCGCCCCTGGTCTCCCGGATCAAGGTCATGGCCCGGCTCGACATTGCCGAGAAACGCATCCCCCAGGATGGCCGCCTGTCGATCACGCTGGGCCGGCAATCGGTCGATGTGCGGGTTTCGACCCTGCCCTCGCGGCATGGCGAACGGGTCGTCCTGCGTCTGCTCGACAATTCCGCGGCCCGTTTCCGTCTGGCCGATCTCGGTCTGCCGGCGGCGATGCTGGCGGATATGGAAAAGGCGCTCGCTCAGCCCAATGGCATCATCCTGGTGACCGGTCCGACCGGGGCGGGCAAGACGACCACGCTCTATGCCGGGCTCAATGCGCTCAATGCGGAGAGCCGCAATATCCTCACCGTCGAGGATCCGGTCGAATACGCGATCGACGGGATCGGCCAGACCCAGGTCAATACCAAGGTCGGGATGACCTTTGCCGCCGGTCTGCGCGCCATTTTGCGCCAGGATCCGGACATCGTCATGGTCGGCGAGATCCGCGATGCCGAGACCGCGCGCATTGCCGTCCAGGCCAGCCTGACCGGCCATCTCGTCCTGTCGACCGTGCACACCAATTCCGCCGTGGCGGCGATTGCCCGCCTGCGCGATATGGGTGTGGAGAGCTATCTGCTCGCCTCGACCCTGACTGCGATTGTCGCCCAGCGCCTGGTGCGCCGCCTGTGCGGACATTGCGCCGAAAGCTACACGCCCGACGCCGCCGAGCTCGACCTGCTGGGCCTGGCCGGGCGAAGCGATATCACCCTGCACCGGCCGACCGGTTGCAGCCAGTGCAAGCAGACCGGCTATGACGGCCGGACCGGGCTGTATGAACTGGTGATGGTCGACGACACGCTGCGCAAGCAGATCCATGACGATGCCCGCGAGGCCGACATGGCCGCCCATGCCTTTGCCAAACGACCGACCCTGTTCCGCAATGGCGTCGAACTGGCCCTCGCCGGCACGACCAGCCTGGCCGAAGTCCTGCGCGTTTGCCGCGAGGAGGGCGAGCGTCATGCCGGCGTTTGAGTATGAAGCCCTCGATGCCCGCGGCAAGACGGCGCGCGGCCTGATCACCGCCGACAGTGCGCTGGCGGCGCGGCGGGAATTGCGCGGCCGGTCGATGGCGCCGCTCGCCATCCGTCCTGCCGAAGCCCGGCGCACGGCGGGGACGCAGCCCGGCCTCGGTGAGCGCTTGCGCCAACAGGACCTCTCGGCCCGCGAACGCATGCTGGTGACGCGTCAGCTGGCCAGTCTTCTGGGCGCCGGCATGCCGGTGGCCGAATGTCTCGGCCTGCTCGCCCAGCAGGGCGGACGGCATCATATGCGCCGGGTGTTGATGGCGGTGCGGGCGCGGGTCTCCGAAGGCGAGCGCCTGTCCGATGCCATGCAGGCCTTTCCCAAATCCTTCCCCGCCGTCTATCGCGCCATGATCGCGGCCGGCGAAACGGCGGGCGGGCTGGACCAGGTCCTGGCCCGGCTGGCTGATTATCTCGAGAAGGAAGAGGCCATCGCCAACCGGATCACCGGCGCGCTGGTCTATCCCGTCGTGCTGAGTGTGGTGGCGACCGGCGTTGTCGCGCTGTTGATGACCTTCGTCGTCCCGCGCATCGCCGAGCAATTCACCGGCATGGGTATGGCCCTGCCGGCCCTGACCCGTTTCATGATCGCCGCCTCCAGCCTGTTGACCGCAGGCTGGCCGTTCATTCTGGGTGGCCTGGCCGTTCTGGTGATCGCGACAAGCCTCCTCATGCGCCAGCCGGCGATCCGCTTGCGGGTGCATGGCGCGACCGCGCGACTGCCCGGCCTTGGCGGCTTCCTGCGCCAGGTCGAATCCGCCCGTTTCGCCCGCACAATGGGTATTCTGGTGGAGAGCGGGGCCATCCTGCCCGACGCCTTGCGGGCCGCGTCGCGCGCGACCGGCAATCTGGCCTTCAAGGCCAAGCTCGATGCGGTTCTGGGCGAAGTCGAAAGCGGCCGCGCCCTGTCCGACGCCCTGCGGGCGCAGGCCTGGTTTCCCGCCCTGATGCTGTTCATGGTCGCGGCCGGTGAACGCTCGGGCGCGCTGGGGGAGATGTTCCGCCGCGCGGCTGACCAGATGGAGCAGGAGATTGACGGCAGCGTCACCGTGGCGCTCAACCTGCTGGAACCCGGCATCATCCTCATCCTGGGCGGCGTGGTTGTGGTGATCGTGCTCTCCATCCTCCTGCCCATTCTTCAACTCAACACTTTGGCTCTTGGCTAGGGAGGCGTCGATGACCGACCCACTCGCTCAACCCGTATCCAATACGGACGACACGGAAGACCGCGAAGCCGGTTTCTCGCTGCTGGAAATCATGATCGCCGTGGTCATCATCGGCATCATGGGCACGATCGTGCTGCTCAATGTCCTGCCCGCGCAGGACCAGGCCATGGTCCAGAAGGCGCGCACCGATATCGCCACGCTGGAACAGGCGCTGGATGCCTATCGCATGGATATGCGGGAATACCCGTCCTCCGAGGCCGGACTGAATGCCCTGGTGACCCCGCCGCGCGAGGCCGATGCGTCGCGCTTTCGCGAGGGCGGCTATATCCGTCGCCTGCAGGATGATCCCTGGGGCAATCCCTATCAATATGTCTATCCGGGCCAAA
This sequence comes from uncultured Maricaulis sp., assembly GCF_947259345.1. GTDB lineage: Bacteria > Pseudomonadota > Alphaproteobacteria > Caulobacterales > Maricaulaceae > Maricaulis. The sequence continues at coordinate 56,334 of NZ_CAMYLS010000003.1, forward strand.
ATGGCATGATCGACATCTTCTCCCTTGGCCGTGATGGCCGTGAGGGCGGGGAAGGCCTGGATGCGGATATCGGAAACTGGCAGGGCTGATGCAGTCCGGGTCGAGATATCGCGACCGCGAGGCGGGCCTGTCGCTGATCGAAATCCTCGTCGGGGTCTCGATCATGGCGACGGTCGCGCTGGCGGTAACGCTGTCCCTGCGGCCCGAGCGTACGCCCCTGCAGGCGGCGTCCGATGCGCTGGCCGCGCGTCTGCAGACGGCGAGCCAGGAAGCCATCATCTCCGGCCAGCCGGTCGGTCTGGTGATCGAGGAATTCGGGCGCCGCTATGCCTTCTATCGCTATGTCGACCAGCGCTGGTGGCCGCTCTCGGACCACCCGGCCCTGCGCGCCCGCCTTTTGCCGGAGACCCTGCGGCTGCAGGTGCGGGACGGGATGATGATCGCCCGGACCGACACCGATGAGACCGCCATCCCGGTCATCTGGTTCGACCCGGCCGGTCTCACGGAACCCTTCGCGCTGAGCCTTGAAGGCGAGGCGGGCCGGGTCGAGCTGGCCTGGCAGGTTGATGGTGCACTCATCCGGCGGGTGGGGCTCTAGATGTCCGCCCCGCGCTCCGATACCGGGTTCTCCCTGATCGAGATGATGGTCGCCCTGGCCGTGGTGGCCATTGCCGGTCTGGCCCTGATGACTCTGACCCAGGTCACGACCCGCAATACCGACGCGGTCGAGCGCCGGGCCCTGGCAGCCCTGGCGGCGGAGAACCTGCTGAACACAGAATGGCTCCGTGCCGGCGTGCCGCAGGGCCGCTCCGGGCGCTATGAGCTGGGCGGGATCAGCTATGACTGGCGCACGCGAACCGCGCCGACCGGTGAGCCGGGTCTTGTGCGCGTCGAAATCGAACTCACCGAAAGCGGCGGCGAGCAGGTCCTCGCCCGCCTCGACACGTTTCGCCGGGTGACGCCGTGATGTCCCCGCTCGCTCCGACATCACCGCCCGCCGAGGCCGGTTTTTCGCTGACCGAAGTCCTGGTTTCGGTCTTCATCTTCGCCGTGATCGGCACGATCTCGGTCAGTCTGATGTCGGCCAGCCTGGCGGCGCAGGAGCAAAATGGTGACGTCCTCGCCGATGCCACGCGGCTGGATACGGCGCGGACGCTGATGCGCGAGGATGTCGGCCAGCTGGTGCGCCGTCCGGTGCGCGACGCAGAGGGTCGCTCGCTGCGCGCGGTCTTTGCCGGCGATGCGGACGGGCTGGATGTCGCCCGCGATGGCGAGCGTGTCATCCTCAGCTTCACCCGGCGCGGCCGGGCCAATCCGGGCCATCTCCAGCCGCGCTCGAGCCTGGCCCGGGTCGACTGGCTGCTGCGCGAGGGCGATCTGGTCCGCCGCGTCTGGCGCTATCCGGATGGTGCGGCTGTAGGTGAGGCCATCGAGCGCGTGCTGGTCGGTGATATCGCCGAGGTCGAGCTGGACTTTCTGGTCGGCGCGGCCTGGTCGCGCCGTATCAGCGTGGTCGCCGGGCAGGGCGAGCAGGCTTTCCCGCGTGCGGTGCGCCTGCGTTATCAAGACGCCCGCCTGGGCGCGATGGAGCATATCCTTCTGACCCCGGAGGCGGGCGAATGAGGGGCGCCTGGTTGAAATCCGCCGACACCGAGCGCGGCGCCTCCCTGATCAGCGCGCTCCTTCTGGTCGCGGTCATGGCCTCGATGGCGATGATGCTGGCGGGCGAGTTGCGAACCTCCCTGCGCCGGTCGGCCAATATGGAGGTGCGGGACCAGGCCTATTGGTATGCCATGGGCGCGCGGGAATTTGCCGGCGGCCTGATCGGCACCGCAATGCAGGACCCCGAACAGGCCTTGCGGCCCGACGCCGCCTGGTTGCGCGAGGCCCGCACTTTCCCGATTGAGCGCGGGGCGCTGAGCGGGCGCATTTCCGACGGCAATAATTGTTTCAATATCAATGGCCTGGTTGTGTCAGACGGGCAGGGTGGTCTGGTCGCGGACGAGATCCAGCGGCGCCGCTTTGAGCGCTTGATGCGCGCGCTGGGCCTGCCCTCCGCCGAGGCCGGCCGCCTTGCCGCCGAAGCCACGGACTGGATCGACAGCGATAGCCGTCCGCTGCCGGGCGGCGGCGAGGACGCGGTCTATGCCGATCGCCCGCTCGTCTACCGCACCGGCAATACGTTGATGGCCGAGCGCGAGGAATTGCTGGCGCTGGCCTCGATGACCCCGGCGTTTTATCGCCAGCTGGCGCCGCATGTGTGCGCGCGCCCGGTCGCGGCGCCGGTTCCGCTCAATATCAACACAATGCAGACCGAGGACTGGCCGCTTCTGGTCGCCCTGTTCGATGGTGCGCTGGGGCGGGTCGCGGCAGAAGGCGTCCTGCTCGCCCGGCCGGCTGCCGGCTTTGCCGATATCGAGGCGTTCTGGGCGCTTGAAGCGATTGCCGAGCTTGAGGTCGATGCCGCCCGGCGTCCGGCCATCGGGCTGGAAACCCGCTATTTCGAGGTCGCTGTGGATGTCCGCCATGACGGGCAGGCCTGGCGTCTCGACACCCTGTTTGAATGGACGGGCGGCGTCATGCCAACGCGCCTGTCCCAGCGTTATGGAAGTATCGGATGAGCCAGGACCTGATCCTGAAACCGGGCCCGCAGGACAGTGTGGCCTGGTCGATTGTTGACCGCGAAGCGGGCCAGCGCCTGCGCGACGGGCGCCTGTCGGCTGAAGAGGCTGCGCTGCCGGCGGATGTGGCGGCGGGGGTTACGCGCACGCTTGTCCTGCTGCCGTCCGAGGCGCTGCATGTGTCCCGGCTTGCCCTGTCGGCCCGCTCCGAACAACAGGCGCGGCAGGCCGCGCCCTATATGATCGAGGATGAGCTGGCTTCACGCCTCGACGAGACGCAGGTCTGCCCTGGACCGCGCGAGGCGGACGGGCAGCGCTGGGTGGTCGCCGCGGGGGTCGACCAGGTCGAGGCCTGGCGCTCACGCCTGATGCCGCTGATCCAGCGTCCCGCTTTCCTCGTCCCGGACAGTTTCGCTGCCGCCGAACCCGGCGCAGCGCTGACGCTGTATGATCGCGGCGATGCCATCCTCTTTGCCCATGATCCGGACGGAGCGGGCGAGGCGCCCAAGCCGCTGGCCGGGGCTATGGATGCCGCCCTGTTCGGATCGGTCATCCAACCGCTCGTCGAAGCCGCCGGGACGGGCGAGATCGCGGTGTCGCGTTCGCTGGGCCTGACCGGCGCGAATTTCCGTTCGATCGGCCAGGGTGAGCTGGACCTGCGGGCTTCGGCCTTGCCGGCCGAACGCTTGGCCGGCCTGCCGCGCCTGTTCGGTGAAAGCCTGGTTTCGACGCTCGACCTGTCCGCTCTGATCCGCCCCCTGCGGCGCCCGCTGGCCATGGCGGCGGCCCTGTTGGTCGGCTTCGGTCTGCTCCTGGGTGGCGAGACGGTTTATTACCGTCTGCAGGCGGATCGCTTCGAGGCGGCGACACTCGCCGTCTTCCGCCATGCCCGTCCGGATTTCGGGCGGCCGGTGATTGCGGCGGAAGCCGAACGTCTCCTGCGCGACCAGGCCAATGCCCTGGCCGGCGATGACGAGTCCGTCTTCCTGCAATTGCTGGCGGCGCTGGATGCGTTGACGGAAGAGGCGGAGACCGTGCGGGTGGATCATGTCCGTTTCGATCCGGTGCGCGGCACGCTGTCGGTCGGCGCGACCTATTCCGACTTTTCCGATTTTGACCAACTCAATGATCGCGCCGACGCGCTTGGCCTGCAGCTGGAGGATGGCGGTGCGCGCGAGGGCACGGCCGGGATTGAGGGTGAGTTTGTGGTGAGGCTGTCATGAGTGCGATCGGAACCTCCCTTGGGGCCTGGTGGACCGGGCTGACCCTGCGTGAGCAGATCATGCTGGGGCTGGCCGCAGGGTTGGTCATCATCCTGTTGGGGATGGTGTTGATCGTCCGGCCACTCACCGCGGCCCATGAACGTGCACGCGATGACTATGCGGCCTCCATGCGGCTGTACCGGTCGGTCGAGGCACATGCCGAAACCGTGCAGCGCCTGGCCGCCGAGCAACCGGTCAGTGCGGCGCCGACCCAGTCCTTGCGGGCGGTGGTCGGATCACTGGCCCTGCAGCATGACCTCGCCCTGGCGCGCATGGTGCCCGGCGAGGATGGCCGTCTGACCGTCAATCTCGACAATGCCGACACCACGGCCGTCCTGGCCTGGCTGGTCGCCCTGGAACAGCGTCACGGCATCCAGCTTGGCGCCTCGACCCTCGACCGGGAGGCGGATGGCTTCGTCTCGGCCTCCTTCGTCCTGTCGCGAGGTGGGCGGTGATGGCGGGTCGTATTGCCCTGGTGCTCGGCCTGCTTCTGGTCTGGCTGATCGCCCTGATGCCGCTCAAGGCTGTGGCCCTGGCGGCGGGAGGCAGTCAGGCGCTGGGCTATCGCGATGTCTTCGGCACGATCTGGCAGGGCCGGGCTTATGGTCTCGAGGTCAATGGTGTGCCGGTGCGGGAGGTGGCGGTCTCGCTGGACCCGCTGGCCTTGCTGACCGGTCAGCTGGGCGGGGCGTGGCAGATCGCGGATACCCGGCTGCGCGGTACCGGGCATGTGCGACTGGGCCGCGAGCGGATGGTGTTCGAGCAGACGGATCTGACCGTGACGCTGGATCGGCTCGGTCTCGATCGTCTGCCGGGGCTGACGCGCGATGCCCCCATCTTTGCCCGTATTGACCGCATCGAGCTGCGTGATGGCGCCTGCTTGGAAGCGTCCGGGATTGCGCAAAGTCGAGCCCTGGTCTCGCTCGCCAGCCTGTCAGACCGGACCGGTCCAGCGCTCAGTGGCACATTCTCCTGTGATGGTGATCAGCTTGCTCTGGATTGGGGCGGCGCTGTTGAGGGGCTTGATGTCGCCGGACGGGTCGTTTTCGGTGACGCGGCCTTTGACTGGACCGCGACCGTGGAAACAGACTGGCCCGACCTCGCTGACGCGCTTGCCCTGTCCGGCATGACACGCGACCGTGGTGTGTGGCGCGCGAGCGGGCGGGAAAACTATGCGGCGGGCGTGGACGGCTGACCGGTCGTCTCACAGGACCGGGTAGAGGCCGGGTCCGTAGGCGCGGTGCAGCCAGCCGATCAGAAAGCCCAGTGCGAGCCAGGGACCGAAAGGCCAGGGCTGGCTGGTGTCGGGCAGGCGGCGGCGGACAAGTGCGGTCACGCCAATAAAGGCCAGCGCGCCCAGGGTGCCGCTCAACACAATCAGCGGCAGAAGCCAGCCGCCACACCAGGCTCCGGCTGCGCCCATCAGCTTGGCATCGCCACGCCCCAGCCCGTCGCGGCCGCGCAGGCGGCGATAGCCGATCTCGAGGGTGACGAAACTGCCATAGCCCAGCGCTGCGCCGATGAGCGATGTCCAGGGCGTACCAAGGGAAATCGCGTTGAGGGCGACACCTGCGGCGATCAATGGCAGGGTCAGCCAGTCGGGCAGGCGGAAGCTGCGCGCATCGATCCAGGCCAGCGCTGCGAGGGCGATGACGAGGGTGGCTGTTGCCAGGTGAATGTGAATCATTCCCGTCCTGTCACAAAAGTGTAATACGCATGAGCCACAAGGTCGGGGCTCAACAAGGGGTAGACACAATGACAGACGCCGCGCTGGCGCTCCACGCTGAAAATGTCCGGATGACATTCGGTGAGACCAAGGCGCTCGACGATGTGAGCCTGGATGTCAAGCCGGGTGAAATGGTCGCGCTGATCGGTCCGTCCGGGTCCGGCAAGTCTACCCTGCTGCGGGTCGCCGCTGCCTTGCAGGTCGCTGATGAGGCCAGCGGGCCCGTCTCTGTCATGGGCCGGACCATGCAGAAGCGTGGCAAGCTGTCCAAGGGTGTTCAGCGGAACCGGATCAAGCTGGGCTTCATCTTCCAGCAATTCAATCTGGTTGGTCGTCTCTCCCTGTTCCAGAACGTGCTGGTCGGCGCGCTCGGTCGCCTGCCGACCTGGCGCGGCGTGCTCGGTATCTTTCCCAATGACGTCAAGCAGACGGCGATGGATGCGTTGACCCGCGTTGGCGTCGACAGTTTCGCGGCGCGCCGGGCCTCCAACCTCTCCGGTGGCCAGCAGCAGCGCGGCGCCATCGCCCGGGCGCTGGTCCAGGGCGCGGAAGTGCTGTTCGCCGACGAACCGATTGCCTCGCTCGACCCGGTCTCCGCCCGCAAGGTGATGGAGACGCTGCGTGAGCTCAATCTGGACGACAAGCTGACCGTGGTGGTCACCCTGCACCAGGTCGACTACGCCCAGCGTTTCTGCGACCGCATCGTTGCGCTCAACAAGGGCCGTATCGTCTATGACGGTCCCGCCCGCGAGCTGAAGCGCGACAAGCTGATCGAGATTTACGGCCCCGAATTCGAAGCCGCCTTCGAAGGGGGAGAAGCGTGATGAGACCCGTCTTGACCCAACCCTTCCGCAGCCTCGCCAAGGCCTGCCTCCTGCTCGCCGCCCTGACCCTGAGCGCCTGTTCAGGCTCCGTCGACCAGCCGCGCTCCTCGACCGGCGCGTCCAGCAATGCCGCGGCCCCGGGCGAAGAGCGCCGGGTGCTCAATTTCGGCATTATCGCTACTGAATCCTCCTCGACCCAGGAGACCAATTGGCGGCCCTTCATCGAAGCCATGTCCGAATGGACCGGCTATGACATCCAGCCCTATTACGCCTCGGACTATGCCGGCGTGATCCAGGCCATGCGCTATGACAGCGTGCAATTTGCCTGGTTCTCCAACTTCTCCGGCCTGCAGGCCGTGCGCCGGGCCGGCGGGGAAGTCTTCGCCAAGGCGACCTATCCGGACGGATCGGAAGGCTATCATTCGGTCCTGCTGGTCCCGAGTGACAGCCCGATCCAGACCGTGGACGACATCCTGGAATGTGATCAGACCCTCGATTTCGGCATGGGCGATCCCAATTCGACCTCGGGCTATCTGGTCCCGTCGGCCTTCATTTTCGCCCCGCGCGGGATTGATCCGAGTGAGTGCTACAACTCGGTGCGCAATGCCAATCACGAGGCCAATGCGGTTGCGGTGGCCAATGACCTGATTGATGTCGGTACCAATAACACCACCAACATGATCCTGCTCGAGCGCTCGCGCCCGGACATGCATTCCCGCTTGCGCGAGATCTGGCGCTCTCCGATGATCGGCACCGATCCGATTATCTGGCGGGCTGATCTCGACATCGAAGCCAAGCAGCGCCTGCAATACTTCTTCATGAATTTCGGGCGCATGGGCACGGCTGAGGAAATTGCCGAGGCGCGGGCCATTCTCGACCCGCTCTATTTCGGTACCTTCCTGCCGGCCTCCAATGCGCATCTCGATCCGATCGTGCAGCTGGAGATCGTTCGCGATCTCACCAATGTCCGCAATGATCCGGACCTGACGGATGGGGAACGCACGACCCGCATCGCCGAGCTGGAAGCGCGCCTGGCCGAGGTCGAGGCCGGCAATACCGGTCTGACCAGCCAGGGCAATTCCTTCGAGCAGATCACCAATGAGGCGGCCGGTCAGCCGCGCGCCGAAGCCGAGGGTCCCGACTGGATCATGGGCGGTATCCTGCTGATCGTCGCCGTGGGCGGTGTGGTCATGCTGCTGTGGGCCTCCGCGCCGCGGGGTCCGGGACCGAAAGTGCCGCTGATGGAGCGCGTCGCCAATGCGGTGATCGCGGCCGGAACGATCGTCGTCCTGGTCTGGAGCTTCGATTCCGCCGACATGGACCGGTCCTATCTCCTGGTGGAGAATGCCGGCGACATGGGCGAGTTCATCGGCGGCTTCCTGCCCGACGACATTGCGGACAGCGCCTCGCGGGCGAGTTATTGGGACGCCCTGTCAAGCGGGTTGGAAGAAGCCATCCCGCAAATGGTGGTGACCGTGCAGATCGCCATCTGGGGCACGTTCATCGCGGTGGTTTCGGCCATTCCCTTCGGCCTCTTGAGTGCCCGCAATGTGGCCCCTGGCTGGGTTGTCCAGCCGGTCCGGCGGATGATGGATGTCTGCCGGTCGATCAATGAGCTGATCATTGCGCTGGTCTTCATCGCAGCCGTGGGACTGGGGCCGCTGGCCGGTGTCATGGCCCTGGCCTTCCACACTACCGGGGTGCTGGCCAAACTCTTCTCCGAGGCTGTCGAGTCGATCGATCATGGCCCGGTCGAGGGCGTCCGGGCGACCGGTGCGCGACCCATCCATGAAGTGATCTGGGCGGTGATTCCCCAGGTTGCCCCGCTGTGGACTTCCTTTGGCCTCTACCGCTTCGAGTCGAATGCGCGCTCGGCGACGGTGCTCGGCCTGATCGGCGCGGGCGGTATCGGACAGATTTTGTTCGAGGCGGTTCGCGCGTTCGACTATCAGCGCACGGCCGCGATCGTCCTGGTCATCGTCATCGCGGTCAGCCTGATCGACATGATGTCGCAATTGCTGCGCAAGCGACTGACCTGATTTTACGAGGATAATCGAAGAAAGCCCGGAGCGTTCACGTTCCGGGCTTTTTTGTGTCTGCGAAGAATTGCAACAAAGGTGTCACAGGTTTGTTGTAAATCCGTCATCGAGTCAAACTACGAGTTTTCGCGAAATAGCGAAATTGTAGCAAAAGCTTCACTCAACCGACGCCTCTTTGACACATTCTGCCTATAGCGCAGCAGATCAGAGTGGCGTCCCGATGACATCAGGAACGCCATCGTGACCCGATTTCTTCTTGCGAGCACCGTCTTGGCTGCCAGCGCTGCCCTTATCACTGCGACCACGGCATCTGCCCAGGATAGGGGCGGTTGGGAATTTGACGGCGTACCGTCCTGGTCCAATCCGGACAACGGCGACAGCTTTACCTTCCGCGGTCGTGTCTTCCTCGATTACGGCGATGTCGACTTCACCTCGAATGGTGCGCGGACGGGTTGGGCCGACAGCGAAATCCGCACCGCCCGCCTGGGCGTCACCGGCTCGATACGCGGCGTCGACTATGTCGCCGAGTTCGACTGGATCAATGAAGCCATCGGCGCCAATGACGTCTATCTGACCTTCGATGCCGATGCCTTCGACATGAAGATCGGTCACATGAAGACGACCAATTCGATCGAGGAACTCACCTCCTCGCGCTATATCACTTTCATGGAGCGCGGCCTGGGCACGGACCTGTTCGGGCTTGATCGCCGTGTCGGTGTCACGCTGGCCCGCGGCGGCGACAACTATTCGCTCAGCGCCGGCGTCTATGGCGGCCGTCCGGGCGATCTGTCCCGGTCGCTGGAGCTTGATGACAGCTCTGCCGTCTCGGCTCGCGCGACGCGGACCTTTGCCGTCAATGACGCGACCGTGCATCTCGGTGCCTCGGTCCGTCATTTGGATTATGGCGATGCCGGCACGCGCACCCGCGTCCGCCCGCAGACCCATATCACCGACCGCATCGTGACCGCCGACTTCCGTCCGGGCCGCCCGCTCGGCGAGGCCGATACCTCCTTCTTCTGGGGCCTGGAATTTGCCGCCGTGAATGGCGCTTTCCATGTCGAGGCCGAGTGGATGAACCAGACGCTCGACGGTCCGGCCGGCGACCCTGAGTTCAATGCGCAATACGTCAATTTCGCCTGGTTCCTCACCGGCGAGACGCGCAGCTATTCGGCCAGCTCCGGCAAGTTCGGTCGCACCCGTCCAACCACGACCGTCTCTGAGGGCGGGCTCGGCGCCTGGGAAGTCGCGGTTCGCCTCGACCGGGCCGATCTGGGCAGTGTCGCGGCCGGCGAGCTGACCAATCTCACCTTTGGCGTGAACTGGTATCTGGAAGACCATGTTCGCATCATGGCCAATCTCGTTGATGGCAGGCTGTCCGTTCCCGGGGCTGCTGACACCGACGTGTCGGGTGCACAACTCCGACTGCAATGGGATTTCTGATCATAGGCGGGCCAGTCCTTACGGCACCCGCATCGTTTAGTGGCAAGGAATTGAAGACATGAAACTCCACGCTCAACTCGCCGCCGCCCTCGCGGTTGTGGCTATCGCCGGAGGCGCCGAGGCGCAGCAGCGCGACCAGATCCGCATCGTCGGCTCCTCGACGGTCTTCCCCTTCTCGACCGCCGTTGCCGAGAGCTTCGGCGCCAAGACCAGCTTTTCCACCCCGGTGGTCGAATCGACCGGTTCCGGTGGCGGGCTGCGCCTGTTCTGCTCGGGCGTCGGCACCGAGCACCCGGACATCGTCAATGCCTCGCGCCGCATGCGCGGTTCGGAATATGAGCGTTGCCATGATAATGGCGTGCGCGAAATCACGGAAGTCCGCATCGGTTTTGATGGCATCGTCATCGGCGCAGCGGATCGCGGTGCTTCCGATATCGACATGACACTCGACCAGGTCTGGCTCGCCCTCGCGGCCGAGATTCCGGCCGATGAGAGCTGCTCCAGCTTTATTCCGAATCCGAACCAGCGCTGGTCGGATATCGACCCGTCCCTGCCGCGTCAGCGGATCGAGGTCTTCGGCCCGCCGCCGACCTCCGGCACGCGCGATGCCTTCGTCGAGCTGGCCCTGCAGGACGGCGCGCGCCACATCGCCTGCATGGACGAGTTGCGGGACAATGATCGGGATCGCTTCGAGCAGATCGCCAGCCGTATCCGCGAGGATGGCGCCTGGATCGATGCCGGCGAGAATGACAATGCCATTGTCCAGACCCTGGTGAATACGCCGACCGCTTTCGGTGTCTTCGGCTTCTCCTTCCTGGACCAGAATTCCGACCGTATCTCGGCTGTGAATATCGACGGTGTCGCGCCGGAATTCGAGAATATCGCCGATGGCAGCTATCCGGTTTCGCGCTCGCTCTTCTTCTATGTGAAGAACCAGCATGCCGCGATCATTCCGGGCCTGGTGGAATATATCGAGGAGTTCACCTCCGACGATGCCTGGGGCGAGTTCGGCTATCTCACCGATCGCGGCCTCATCCCGCTGCCGGACGCCGACCGCAATGCCATGCGCGACGCCGCCGTCAGCCTGACCGCGATGACGCAATCGCCGGAGTAAGGTCTCGACTTGGGTGGCAAACATGCGGGGGCGGCCAGTCGGTCGCCCCCATTTATGTGATCGGTAGACTGACCGGGGAAAGGTGCCCCCGACCTGTGTCGCCACCTGCATGGGTTCAGACGGACACCCGAGTGATACCCGCTTCAGGCTGAAGCGCGTCCGCTTTGTCCACGTGCGCATGGACCGTTTTTACCAATCGCTTCAGGGCCATTGCTGATGACGCTTTCAGGCTGTCATAGGCTTGAAACTCGTGGGGCATGTCGTCCCAAACGTCGAGTGTAATGTCCGCACGATTGGCTTTCTGTGCTTGTGCAAATTCGATGACCATGTCGCGCAGGACTTCGCGTCCACCGACTTGGAGATAGATCGGCGCGAGGCCAGCATAGTCCTGAAAAACCGGCGATAGGGCCTCGCGTCCATACTTGCCTTGCGGATCGAGCCATTCGCCGAACATCTGAGCCATCCAGCCCTGAACCAGGTCGTAGCGGTCATTGTCCCGCATGCTGGGGCTGTGATTGTCGATATCCGTCCAGGGGCAGAGCCCAACGCAAACAGCGGGCTGCGGGGCCCCATGCTTCTTGAGTGTCTGCAAGAGCATCAAGCCCATATGGCCACCGGCACTGTCGCCAATGATGGCGATTCTCTCTGGCGGGACCAAGCCCGTCAGATGGGTCCATGCAGCCAAGGCATCGTCTGCCTGGGCAGGGTGAGGGTGTTCAGGTGTCAACCGATAGTCCGGTGCGAACACGCTGGCGCCGACATGATGGGCAAGCATGGCCGCAAAGCGTCGGCTGACTTTGCCGTGGAACGCATAGCCCCCGCCATGGAAGTAAAGCAGAACCGCGTCGCTTTTCCGCTTGGCCGGATGATACCAATGGCCGGTTGGTGAGGTGCTTTCCTCGGTGGTCACGTCGTAGACATCGTCGCTTCTGGGCTCGATGCTGTCGAACAAAAGGCGACCACGTTCGATACTCATACCCGTCATGGCATCTGTGAATTGGTGCCGCACGAACCGGATGCCGGTTTCCAGGCTGATATCCCAATCTGGAGCCATTCGGCGACCTGTGGCGTGCCGGATACTGGTGGCCAGCGCAATCCGGCTCAATGTCGACAGGCTGCGCAGGCGGAGTGAGAGGGGGCCGGAGAATATGAGTTTGGACACGGGGAAACCCTTTGTATGACAATCAGCCTGTCCTACCCCCGGGCGTTCGCCGCTTTATAGAATGAATGCGACAGTGCAGGAGGCCCCTTGCAAACGACGGCAAGATTGCTGCAACCGCCGCCCCGGCTCTCGGGATGCCTGCTCGCGGCATTCTATCGTGACACCCGGGAGGCAGACCTGTCCGATGAGGACCGCATCAACTACTTCCCAGCCTCGCCCTTGGTGGCGGTGACACGAATCTTGTGCGGAGAGTTGCGCCTGTTTCCCCCGACGGGTGACTGGCGAGAGGCCGCCGCCTCACTCCCGATGCCGGTGCTCTCGGCTACGGGCCCGAAGGATACCCCGATCGCCAGCTGGTCCGCCGGGGAGGTCACTGCGTGTACTGTCAGTTTCTACTATGACGCATGGCTCAAACTGGGCGGTCGGGCCGACTTCTCCGATATCCCCGCCAGTATCGCGACCGCCATGGAGGCATTCGATCCCGAAACGAAACCGGAAAGGGGATGGGACGGGTTCTGCGACGCTTTGGCGCCAGCTTGGCAGCGCGCGCGTCCGACCAGCTGGCCAGGCTTGAGCGGGGTCGGAGATTGGGCGAGGGCTGCGCTGGCTCGGGCTGCATTCTCCAATGTCGGCCGCAGTTTGCGGTCGATCGAACGGCGCACCAAACGCGCGACGGGGCAGACACGACGATCTTTGGAATTCTACGACGCATTCGAGAACTTGCACCGGATTGTGGTCTCCCATCCGGACTCCTCGCCCGCCGAGATTGCCCAGCAGGCGGGGTATGCCGACCAGTCACACATGGGGCGCTATGTCCGCCGGGCAACCGGATTTTCGCCGGCGCGCCTAAACCGCGCGATCAAAACGCAAGAAGCCTTCTGGTGTTATCGGCTTCTGGGCGAGCGTTTTTGATCGTCGGTCGGCCGGGCCTCGTGTGGGGGAGTGTCCCAAGTCGCGATTGCAGCACCGGCACTCAGAGCCGGACCATGTCCCCTTTTGCCACCAATCGCCTCAATACAGCGCCTTGCGTTTGCGCAAGCGGCGCCAGAAGCGGCGGCGTTCCGGCTTGGGATGCGGCTTCAGGTTCTTCACGAAGTCGACGGCGCATTGACGCCAGGAATGCTTTTCCGCATGGGCGCGCGGAGCCGCCCGGTCAATCTCGAGGCAATCGAGACAGGCCTGGCGCAGATCATCATTGATGAAGCCGCCGCCGGAGCCCGGGATAATGTCCTTCGGGCCGTGGGCCGGGAAGGCCGCAACCGGTGTGCCGCAGCCCATGGCTTCCAGATTGACCAGGCCGAATGTGTCGGTCCAGCTGGGGAAGACGAAGACGTCCGCATCGGCAAACCAGCGCGCCAGCTCGTCGCCGAATTTCGGACCCGGGAAGACCGCGTCAGGATATTTTTCCTGCAATTCTGCTTTCTGGGGGCCGTCGCCGACGACGACCTTGGTGCCCGGCAGGTCGAGTTTGAGGAAGGTCTCGATATTCTTCTCGACCGCGATCCGTCCGACATTGACGAAGATCGGACGCTGCAGGCCGGCATAGACATCCTCGCCGCCGACAAAGCGTTTGTTCGGGTTGAACATCTCGATATCCACGCCGCGCGCCCAGGCGGTGAGGTTCTTGAAGCCGCGCTCGGCCAGGTCATCGCGCATGGAGGGCGTCGTCACCATCATCCGGCCGGACGCATTGTGGAACCAGCGCATGAAGGCATAGCCGGCCGCGGTCGGGATCAGCGGGATGCGGGCGTGGACATATTCGGGAAATTTGGTGTGATAGCTGGTGGTGAAGGGGAGTTTCCACTTCACGCAGATCCGCCGCGCGGCCATGCCAAGCGGGCCTTCGGTCGCGATATGGATGGCTTCCGGTTCGAATTCCTTGAAGCGCCGGGCGATGTCGCCGCGCGCACCGAGCGCCAGCTTGATCTCCGGATAGGTCGGCAACGGGAACGTCTTGTAGCCGAGCCCCGGATGGATGACTTCGACCTGGTGCCCCATGGCGCGGCATTCCTCGACCGTGCGCGAAAGCGTGCGCACGACGCCATTGACCTGCGGCTCCCAGGCGTCCGTCACCAGCATGATGCGTTGCGGCTGCTCGTCACCCTGATCGGTTTCGGCGTCGGTCTCGGGGGCCTCGGACGGCGTGTCGATTGCGTCGGTCATGGCATCCTGTATCGGGTCGGGCGCGCAAGGCGCCGGCAGTGGAAGTCGCAGTCCTGCGCGTTTAGCCGAGCCGGGCCGCAATGTCAGCCTCCAGCATACCGGCGATTGGCCCGGCATGAAGCGGCAATAGCGGTTGGGGTTCGGGCGGGTAAAAAAGCAGTGGCCGGTCGCTGGGAGACTTGCGCGCCCGGACTCGGTCGTCGAGCAAGATTTTTGTGATCGGCCCGGGCTTGCGTCGAAGCTTTTGCAATGTTTGGGTCGAAGTCGAAGGGCGTTCCCTGTTTGGTCCGCCCAAGGCATGTGAACGCCAACACAAGACAACGGAAGACTTCGCTTGCACGCGTCAAAACCCCAATCCATTGTCCGCGCTGTTCATTTGCTGAATAGGGAGTTTCAGCCATGAATGTCCAGGCTCGTGACATGATGCGATGGGATGATCTCGACTCGGCGAAATTCGCCGATGAAACGGCTGCGGTTCGCGAGCTCGTGGGCGCGACCGGGCTAGACGATGCTGCGCAGGAGCGTGTGCGCACCGCTGCAATCGCGCTGGTGAAAACCGCGCGCGAGACCACCAAGGCGCGTGGGCTCATGGACAGTTTCCTGCAGGAATTCTCCCTGTCCAATCGTGAGGGCCTTGCCCTGATGTGCCTGGCCGAAGCGCTGTTGCGCGTGCCGGATGCCCAGACGGCTGACAAGCTGATCGCGGAGAAGATTTCCGACGGGGCCTGGTCCGAGCATATGGGCCGGTCCGAGAGCTGGTTGGTCAATGCCTCCACGCTCGGCCTGATGCTGACCGGCAATATCATTGATGTCGAACCGGAAGCCCGCAAGAGCCCCGGCACCTATCTGCGCAAGCTGACCCAGAAAATGGGTGAGCCGGTGATCCGCGCCGCGGTCTTTCGCGCCATGGGAATCATGGGCGAGGAATTCGTGCTCGGTCGGACCATCAAGGAAGGCCTCAAGCGCGCGAACAAGGGGGAGGGCGAACTGTGCTCCTTCGACATGCTGGGCGAAGGCGCCCGTACGGCCAAGGATGCGGCGCGCTATCACAAACGCTATCTCGAAGCGATCGACGCGGTCGGCAAGGCCCGCATGGACGGGCCTGTCGAGCGTGTGCACGGCGTTTCGGCCAAACTCTCTGCCTTGCACCCGAAATATCTCGCGGTGAAGGAAAAGCGGATTCTCGAAGAGCTCTATCCGCTGGTCCTCGAGCAGGCCAAGGCGGCCAAGGCCTTCGATATCAGCTATTGTCTTGATGCTGAGGAGTCCGACCGGCTCGTTCTGTCGTTGAAACTTCTCGACAAATTGGCACGGGCGCCGGAGCTGGCCGGCTGGAACGGGCTGGGCCTCGCTGTGCAGGCCTATCAGAAACGCGCTCGCCGCGTCCTGGAACAGCTGGTCGAGCTGGGCCGGGCCACGGATCGGCGCTTCATGGTCCGACTGGTCAAGGGCGCCTATTGGGACAGTGAGATCAAATTCTCGCACCAGAATGGCTGGCCCGACTTCCCGGTCTGGACCACCAAGCCTGCGACCGATCTCAATTTCCTCGTCTGTGCCCGCACCATGCTGAAGGCACCGGACGCGATTTATGGCCAGTTCGCCACGCATAATGCCCACTCGCTCGCGGCTGTCCGTGAGCTGGCCCAGCAGGCGGGCGTCGAGAGTTACGAGTTCCAGCGCCTGCATGGCATGGGCGAAGCGCTCTACGCCGCCGATGCCGAGATCAATCCGGACACACCGGTGCGCGTCTATGCACCGGTCGGCAGTCATGAAGACCTGCTGCCCTATCTGGTGCGGCGCCTGCTGGAGAATGGGGCCAACACGTCTTTCGTGCACTCCTTCCTTGATCCCGAGGTGCCGGTCGAGCAGGTCGCCGGTGGTCCGTTCGAGGCCGCCGAGACGATCGACCGTCACCAGAAGATCGCCTTGCCGAAGGACCTCTATGGCGAGGAGCGTGACAATTCGGTCGGTCTGGATCTGGCCCAAGCCAGCGCGCGGGAGCGTGTGGCCCGGGCTTTTGAAGCCTTCAATCGCGAAGATCAGCTCATGGCGGCGCCGCTGATCGCCGGTCATGAGGTCGATGGGGCGGCCCACCAGGTCATGTCGCCGGTCGACATGTCGCGACAGGTCGGCGCCGTGGTTGATGCCTCTGTGGATGATGTGAACACGGCCTTCGATAGTGCCGTCGCGGCCCAGCCGGGCTGGGACGCGCGCGGCGGCAAGGCGCGTGGCGCCATCCTGCGCGCCATGGGTGATGCCATGGAGGCGGAGATGGATCGCTTGCTGGCGATCATGGCGATCGAAGCCGGCAAGACCCTCTCCGACGGGATCGCGGAAGTGCGTGAGGCGGTCGACTTCTGCCGCTATTATGCGGCCCAGGCGGAACGCGAGTTCGACAGCGATGTGCGACTGCCCGGCCCGGCCGGCGAGACCAATCATCTGGGCATGAAGGGGCGCGGTGTCTTCGTCACCATCAGTCCCTGGAACTTCCCGCTGGCGATCTTCGCCGGACAGGTCGCGGCCGCGCTGGCGGCCGGCAATACGGTGCTGGCCAAACCGGCCGAGCAGACGCCCCTGATCGCGTTTGAAGCGGTGAAGATGTTCCACAAGGCCGGCCTGCCGGCGGATGTGCTGCATCTGCTGCCGGGACGCGGGGAAATCGTTGGTGCTGCGCTGACCACGGATCCGCGGACAGCCGGCGTGGCCTTTACCGGCTCGACGGAAGTGGCCCGCCTGATCAACCGCTCCCTGGCCGCCCGCGAAACCGCCATCGCGCCGCTGGTTGCCGAAACCGGCGGCCTCAACGGCATGTTCGTGGATACAACGGCGCTCAAGGAGCAGGTCATTGATGACGCGCTCCAGTCGGCCTTCGGTTCGGCCGGTCAGCGCTGTTCGGCGCTGCGCGTCATCTTCCTCCCGGAAGACACGGCGGATGAGATCATCGAGGGGCTGGCCGGTGGCATGGACGAGCTTCAGGTCGGCGACCCGTCGGATCCGGCCACCGATGTTGGCCCGGTGATCGACAATGAAGCGCGCGAGATCCTGCTGCGCCATGTCGAGCGCATGGAGGCGGGCGCCAAGGTGATCAAGCAGATCGATGTCGGCGAGAAATTCGACAGCGGCTTCTTCTTCGGACCCACACTCGTGGAACTGCCTTCGCTCGACCTGCTCGAGCGGGAAGTGTTCGGACCGATTCTTCACGTTGTGCGTTACAAGCGGAAGGAATTGTCAGCGATTGCGTCCGAGCTCGCGGCCAAGGGATATGGTCTCACCCTGGGCGTTCATTCGCGGCTCTCATCTTTCCACAGGCAAATTCAGTCGCTGGTCCCGGCGGGCAATATCTACGTCAACCGGAACATGGTCGGGGCCGTTGTCGGGGTCCAGCCATTCGGCGGAGAGGGCTTGTCTGGCACGGGTCCCAAGGCGGGTGGCCCGCACTATCTGCACCGCTTTGCCGGCGAGCGGACGGTGACGATCAACATCGCCGCCCAGGGTGGCGACCCGGAATTGCTGAACCTCGACTAGGCTCAGGGTTAACGGCTGTTAATCCTTGATTGACGCGGAGATGCGCCCCGTTAACGATGTGTGACGGGGCGCATTTCTTATTAGCGGTCTGTTAACTAAAAAATCCGCTCAAGGACCATTCTCCCCGTTGACCAGTGCCCCGGCTTTGATCCACTATATGTTGGGTCGGCTGGCGACAGCGACACACTATACAGATTTTCAAACGACCTTCTGGGTTGGTTCGGTGCGCCGCATTGGGGCGGGCGCAACAGGGAATTTTTGCCTCGGGCTTGGGGAGTAGACTAACCATGACGCCATTGGATACAGCCGCGAACACGGCACTGGAATCCGCCCAGCAAACGGTTTCAACGACCCGCCGCGGCAAACCCAAATCGGCCAAGGGCGAGACCACGCATCTGCGCGTGGTCGAGAGCGTCAAGATCGACCGGTCGCGCGATGCGCTGCTGACCGAGTTCGGCAAGAAGACGCTTGAAGACCGCTATCTCCTGCCCGGTGAAAGCTATCAGGACATGTTCGCCCGCGTGGCGACGGCCTATGCGGACAATACCGAGCACGCCCAACGTCTCTATGACTATATCTCCCGCCTGTGGTTCATGCCGGCGACACCCGTCCTGTCCAATGGCGGCGCCGATCGCGGCCTGCCAATCTCCTGCTTCCTCAATTCGGTTGGCGACAGCCTCGACGACATTGTCGGCACCTGGACCGAGAATGTCTGGCTCGCCTCCAATGGCGGCGGCATCGGCACGTATTGGGGCGATGTTCGTTCGATCGGCGAGAAGATCGGCGAGATCGGCCAGACCTCCGGCATCATTCCCTTCATCCGCGTGATGGATAGCCTGACCCTCGCGATTTCGCAGGGCTCGCTGCGCCGCGGCTCGGCCGCCGTCTATCTCGACATCCACCACCCGGAAATCGAGGAATTCCTCGAGATCCGCAAACCGTCGGGCGACTTCAACCGCAAGTCCCTGAACCTGCATCACGGTCTCAACATCTCCGACGCCTTCATGGAAGCCGTGCGTGATGATGCCGAGTTCGAGCTGAAATCGCCGAAATCGGGCGAAGTGGTGAAGACGGTCAATGCCCGCAAGCTGTGGCAGAAAATCATCGAACTGCGCCTGCAGACCGGCGAGCCCTACATCATCTATTCCGACACGGTGAACCGCGCCCTGCCGGCCCACCAGCGCAAGCTGGGTCTCAAGGTCCGCCAGTCCAATCTGTGCGCCGAGATCATGCTGCCCACCGGTTTCGATCAGAACGGCAAGGAGCGCACGGCGGTGTGCTGCCTGTCCTCGCTCAATGCCGAAAAATATCTCGAATGGAAGGACGAGCCGGATTTCATCGAGGACATCTACCGTTTCCTCGACAATGTCCTGCAGGACTTCATCGACCGCGCGCCGGCGGAAATGGACCGTGCCGTCTATTCCGCGATCCAGGAGCGCTCGGTGGGCCTGGGCCTGATGGGCATGCACACCTTCCTGCAGAAAATGAATGCGCCGTTTGAGAGCGCCATGGCCAAGTCCTGGAACCTCAAGCTTTTCAAGCATATCCGCACGGCGGCCGATGCTGCGTCGGTGAAGTTGGCCGAAGAGCGTGGCGCCTGCCCGGATGCCGAAGCCTCCGGCGTGAAAGCGCGCTTCTCGCACAAGCTGGCGATCGCGCCGACGGCGTCGATCTCGATCATTTGCGGCGGTGTCTCGGCCGGCATCGAGCCGATCCCGGCCAATGTCTACACGCACAAGACCCTGTCCGGTTCGACCACGGTCAAGAACCCGCAGCTGGAAGCCGCCCTGGAAGAAAAGGGCATGAATACGCCGGGCATCTGGGCCTCCATCCTCGAGCATGAGGGCTCGGTCCAGCATCTCGATTGCCTGGACGAGCACGAAAAGGCGCTGTTCCGCACTGCCTTCGAGATCGACCAGCGCTGGGTGATCGAGCATGCCGCCGATCGCACGCCCTATATCTGCCAGTCGCAATCGCTGAACATTTTCCTGCCCGGCGACGTCAACAAGTGGGACCTCCACATGCTGCATTGGTCGGCCTGGGAGAAGGGCGTGAAATCGCTCTACTACTGCCGCTCCAAATCGATCCAGCGGGCGGCCTATGCCGGTTCGGAAAAGAAGGCCGACGCCGAAGTCTCGATGGCCGACGCAGCCCCGACCGATTACGAGGAATGCCTCGCCTGCCAGTAGGCACAGCCAGATCGACCGGTTCGACCGAGGGGGTAGGACCGGCCGGAAAAGGGGCGCGGCAAGGCGCCCCTTTTTTGTGCCTGACTGTCTCCCGCATTGCAGCGAGACTTTCAGTGGACCCCGATCGCGAGCATCGTTAACCTTTTCGCGTCTGGGGTGAATCAGGGTGCGCCTTCGCGCAGGATTTGCTCAGTATCACGCAGGGGAGACGCGTGATGAGATTGGGACGTACTGCGGAAGTCATGACCGCCGGGCTTGTAGCGCTCGCCGGTATGTCCTGGGTTTTGGTGCAGCCCGGGCAGGCCGAGTCCAACTGGGCGTCGGCCACCAATATGATCCGCGGTCCCATGGCGACGAACGGAGATGTCCGGCCGCTCTCGCCGGAGGCCGCCCGGGTGGCCCTGTCTGCCTTGGCCCTTGATGATGACCCATTCCGCGGGAATCCATTGGCCGGATTGACGCCGACGGGCGGTAGCCGGATCGATCTCGGTGATGCGGGCGTGATCGAAGTGGCCGTGCTCGAAGATGATCGCCAGGATCACGCGCATCAACTCTTTGCCGCGCGGGGGGATGGGTATTCCCCGGTCGTTCTCGAACGAGGCGCGCGGGAAGCCACAATTGCGGTGGCTTATGAGCGCGCTTTCGAGACAGAAGGTGCCGGTCAGGAGCTTGATGTCAGTTTTACGCCGCGGGCGGCAGTCAGTGTCGGGCCGGATGGTTCGGCGACCAGTGCTGGCGCCGAAGTGCGAGTCGGACAATATCTGCGTCACGACAATCTCTCGGAAAGTCCGGCCTGGTATGTCTTCGCCGGCGCCGATCGTCGGGCGCTGATGTACAATCCCGCTGAGGGCGTCGACTTTCAGAATGCCATGTATTTCACCCAGCGCGAAGTGATCGGCGACGCCCAGGCGGGCATCGCCGTGCGCATGGGCAAGGCAGATTTGTCGCTGGCCTGGGTCCGACGCGAATATCGCCATGTTGCCGGTGTCCGCGCGTTCGACGAGACCGAGGAATTCGGTGCCGTCACGGTGAATTGGCGCTGGTAAGGCGCAGCGCCTGCACGTGTCTTTCCAATGACAGAAATCGTGATGTGGCCAAGTCTGCCCCCCGCTTCGAGAATCGGGCAGTTTCCACAGTTGCGGTCAGCCATGCCTGATCAAGCTGTAGACGTTTTGGAAACCTAGGACACAATATGTTGTGTTCATCGCATTGATTCGGGCGCGCGCCATATTGGCAGCCAGCGCCAAGCAGGAGAGCTGAGACCATGACCACCGCCCCCGAAAACCTGCCAGGCCTCCTGACCACCTCGCATTCCTACAAACCCTTCCGCTATCCGTGGGCCTATGACTTCTGGAAGAAGCAGCAGCAGGTTCACTGGATGCCGGAAGAAGTCCCGCTCGGCGAGGACTGCAAGGACTGGGCGACCAAGCTCAATGATGGCGAGCGCAATCTGCTGACCCAGATCTTCCGATTCTTCACCCAGTCCGATGTCGAGGTGAATGATAATTACATGGAGCGCTACAGCCGCGTCTTCCGCCCGACCGAGGTGAAGATGATGCTGGCCTCCTTCTCCAACATGGAGACGATCCACATCGCCGCCTACGCGCTCCTGCTGGAGACGATCGGCATGCCGGACTCGGAATTCTCGGCCTTCATGGAATACCAGGCCATGGCCGACAAGCATGACTACATGCAGCGTTTCGGGGTCGAGAACGAAGCCGATATCCTGCGGACCGTGGCCATGTTCGGCGCCTTCACCGAAGGCCTGCAGCTATTCGCCTCCTTCGCGATGCTGATGAATTTCCCGCGCTTCAACAAGATGAAGGGGATGGGCCAGATCGTGACCTGGTCGATCCGTGATGAGAGCCTGCACTGTGAAGGCATGATCAAGCTCTTCCACGCCTTCGCAGAGGAGACCGGCGCCCTGACGCAAGAGGTCAAGGACGACATCACCGAGTGCTGCCGCACCGTGGTCGGCCTGGAAGACAAATTCATCGACCTGGCCTTCGAGGCCGGCGAAGTCGAAGGCATGACGCCGGACGATATCAAGAATTATATCCGCTATATCGCCGACTGGCGCCTCGGCCAGCTCGGCCTGCCCAAGATCTACGGCGTCAAGGAACACCCGCTCCCCTGGCTCTCTGAAATCCTCAACGGCGTCGAGCACGCCAATTTCTTCGAAGCGAGAGCCACCGAATACTCCAAGGGCGCCACCAAGGGCGACTGGCACGGCGATGACGGCGTGTGGGGCATGTTCGACAAGATGAAGGTGGAGAAGACGGAAGAGCCGGCGGAGTAATCTGCGGTATCCCGGAACGTTTCAGAGGACCCCCGGCAGATGCCGGGGGCATCTTTGCATTGAGGCGCTCCGCCCACAAACATCCATAAACCTCTTGTCAGCCAGCGGGCCGTATCGGGTTCTTCAGGTCAAGGGCGGCGCAGCCGCCGCTTTGCGGTTTCACCCTTGAGCTGAAGACCCGGATACGGCTGTCTCTCGGCAAGTGGTTTATGGCGGGGAATGCGCCGCGCGCGCCTTCACCTCCACTCTCTCAACACGTCATCCCACGGGGACTGCGAAGCAGGCATCCGGGGGACCTTTTCTACCCAGTCAGATGGATGGTTGAGGTCCCCCGGATCGCGGCGATGCCGCGACCGTGGGATGACGGAAAATGAAGGCAAGGCTGGCCCGGCCCAGCCGCCCACTATTCCGCCTCCAGCCGATCGATGATCGGGCAGTCGGGCCGGTCATTGCCCTGGCAGGCGCTCACCAGGTGGGCGAGTTCATCGCGCAGGGCGGCGAGCTGGCGTTGTTTGGCCTCGATCTCGGCCAGATGGCTCGCGGCGAGGGCGCGCACATCGGCACTCGAGCGGTCGCGGTCTTCGTAGAGGGCGAGCAAGTCCCGGCATTCCGGGATCGAGAAGCCGAAATCGCGCGCGCGGCGAACGAAGACCAGCTTGGCCAGCGCGGCGCTGTCATAGTCGCGGTAATTGTTGTCGGTCCGCCCCGGTGGCCGGACCAGGTCGATATCGGCATAATAGCGGACTGTCTTGACCGGTAGCCCGGCGCGTCTGGCGGCGTCGCTGATCTTCATTCGGCCCTCTTGACCTTCCTGTTACTGGAAAGTCTAGCGTCACGCCCGGTTGCTGACAAAGGAGGACGACATGTCTGCTCCAACCCTCTCCCTGACCCGCCCGGCCTTCTGGACGCATTCGGGACATTGGCGCTCTGCGTCCCAGAATACGGCCTGGTGCCTGCTGGGCTGTTCGATCGGTGATTTCGGCACGATCGCGGTCTTCCAGGTCTTCGACATCGGCTGGCCGACCCTGGCGATCATGACGCTGGCCATCATCAACGGGCTTTTGACCTCCATCGCGCTGGAAACCATTATCCTCTCCCGCCAGATGGCGCTCGCGACCGCGTTCAAGACAGCCATCGGCATGTCCTTCATCTCGATGATTGCCATGGAAGCGGTGATGAATGGCGTTGATGTCTGGCTGACCGGCGGTGCCATGCTGACCTGGTGGGTCATCCCGATCATGCTGCTGGCCGGTTTCCTCGCCCCCTTGCCCTATAATTACTGGCGCCTCGCCGCCCTGAACAAGGCGTGCCATTGACGGGCTGACAGTGAGCCGTCTCTGTTTCCCGACTGCCCATCCCCGCCCGACTCCGTCCAAATCCTTCCCGATTTGTCACTTGAAATCGAGGCTTGTTCGCGATTGCGTAGGCTCCTACGTATGCAGGGGTTCGCATGTCCGATGACGTTGTTGACCAGCTCGGTTCGGCCGTCCTCCCGCACCATGTCAGGCGGATCATGGACGCGCTGATCGCGGATGCGGACGAGGTGGTGGCGCGTTTCGGGCTCACCATCCCGCACCGTTGCTGCTCGACCGTCCTTCTGCTCGATGAGGAAGGGCCGGTCGGGGTGATGCGCGCGGCCGAGCGCCTTGGCCTGTCGCATCCCGTCATCATCGATTTCGCCAAGACCCTCAAGCGTCTCGGCTTTCTCAAAGAGACGATCTCGACCGAAGACCGCCGCGTCCGTCTTCTTGCACTCACGGATGCCGGGCGGGAGGAAGCCGACCGTGTCCGACACCTGCATGTCGCGCTGGCCCGGGTGCATGACGAGGTGTGCGCCGAAGCCGGTATCGACCTCGTCGGCGCCAGCCGCTCGATCCGCGCCGCACTGCGCGAGGCCTCCATCATTGACCGCTTAAATCGTGTCGAAAAGGACACCGACCATGACCCGAACTGACTTGGCCGCAATGGCGGCCGCCTGCCTCTTCATGCTGACCCCGTCAGTCCTGGCCCAGACGGCGCCGGACTGGCAGCGCGGCGTCTTGAGCGAGGCCGCCGACCTGCTCGAGGCGGAGTATATCTATGAGGACCGGGCGGCCGAAATCGCCGCCTTCCTGCGCGCTGATCCCGACCGCTATGCGGACGTCACCGAGCGTGAGGCTTTCGCCCGTGCCGTGACCCTGGACCTTTACGAGATGGTCAATGACGCCCATCTGCGTGTGTCCTACAGGCCGGAAACTCCGCCGGAGGACACGCAGCCGGAGCGCCGTCCTTCGGCCTGCGCCAGCGGCCCGGTCGAGCATGAGGTGGTGGGCGCGAATGTCGGCTATATGCGCGTTCCCAGTTTCAGTGGCGACGAGACTTATGTGGCCGGAATCGACACGGCCTTTGCGGCGCTGTCAGGCACGGACGCGCTCATCCTTGACCTGCGCAATAATTGCGGGGGTGGTCCGCACATTGTCCGCCATATCTCGACCTACCTCTTTGCCGAGCCGACCCATCTCACCGACACCGAGTCCCGGGGTGAGCCGGTGCGCGAGCGCTGGACTTATGAGGACGTTCCGGGCGAGCGTTATCTCGACCTGCCGGTCCTAGTGCTGACCAATGGCCGCACCTTCTCGGCCGCCGAAAGCTTCACCTTCGGTCTGAAGGTCACAGACCGTGTCCTCACGGTCGGTGAGCGTACGGGCGGCGGCGGTCATTTCGGTGGAGTCGGCGAGCTTACCGGGGACTTCACAATCTTCGTCCCGGTCGGCCGCACCTTCGATCCGCGCACTGGCGAGGGCTGGGAAGCCGAAGGCATTGAGCCAGATGTTCCGGCTGACGGCGAAGACGCGCTTGAGGTCGCGCTGGCCTGGCTGGCGGAGCACTAGTCCGGTTCGGCGGCGCGCGCCTGACTGGCGCGCCACTGGCTCGGGGTCTGGCCGGTCACGGCTTTGAACGCGGTGTAGAAGGTCGAACGGGCGTTGAAACCCACATCGAGCGCGATCGTCAGGACAGTCGCGTCGCCAGCGAGAATCCGTGGGAGTGACGCCTCGATCCGGCAGCGATTGACGTAATCGAAGAACGTGGTGTCCAGCGTCTGGTTGAGGACTTGCGACACAAGATTGGCCGGGACCGCAATTGCCTTGGCCAGTTTGGGCAGGGACAGGTTGGGGTCGAGATAGAGTTCGTCCTTAACCATGACGGCCTCGATGCGCGCGGCGATACGGACTGCGTGATCCGGTTCGAGGGCGGACTTGCGGTATTTTTCCCGCGTCTCGTCACCCCGCGTCTCGTCATTCGGCGTGTCGATATCCGTGTCGCTCGTGACCGGATCGACCGCCGCCAGACCCGGGTATTGCGACAGGCCACGGGCGGCCAGCAGGCTTGTCAGCGCCATGATGATTGCGCTGCCGACGATGGGCGGAAGCGACAGGCTGGCGATCAGATTGTCCCAGACAAGAACGGCCATGATGGCCAGCCAGAGACCGATGATCGCGAAGATCAAGACCCGCAGCCAGGCCAGCTCGCGTCGCTCGGTATTGGAGAAATAGTCGTGCAGGGCGCGCCGGTAGGCCTGTAGCCGGGTCAGGATGCGCCAGACATAGACCGCCGAGACGGCATTCCAGGCGAGGACCAGCACGAACACGCCCAGAACCGTGACCGCAGCCTGCGCCCCGCCCGGCAGCTCACCATGGGTCAGGATGAAATCGACACTGCCGGCCGGCAGCGACCAGATCATCCCGGCATTGATGAGGGCCAGGGCCGGTCCGGCGAGATGCCAGGCCGAGGGCGGCGAATTATTGCTGCTGCCGGAACGGGTCAACGCCCTGACATAACCCCAGAACAGCGGTGGTAGCGCGTATAGAGCGACCATCACCAGACCGGCCATCAACGCCAGCGCGTCGGGCTGGATGGCCACGATCACGGGGCCCGCAGCGAGGGTGGCCAGCATGCTGAAAAGGCCGGCGAGCCATCGCCGTGGCAGGTCGCCGGCCGGGCTGCTCATCACCACCAGAAGGCAGAGGAGGGCCTGCCCGGTTGCAGCAGAGGCCAGGATAAGCGGCAGCGGGTCGATCGCGGGTGTGTCCATGGCAGCGTCGTGACTCACATTTGTCGGCCTGTCCGGGCCAGCCGGTCCGGACATGTCCGGTGTCCGCGCCTGCAGGGCGGGGCGCGGAAACATTCGCGTGCAGACATGTTGCCACCCTCGCTCTCTGACACAGCCAAAATCGGGAATCCAGCATGTTGCCTGAATTGCTCATACTCTTTCACGTCCTGACCGGCACACTCTGTGTCGGCGCGGGCGGAGCGGCTTTCCTGGCTCCCAAGGGCAAGCGCTTGCATCGGGCTGCGGGCACGCTCTTCCTGGTTTCCATGCTGGCGACGTCCCTGTCCGGCGCCGTGATCGGAATTCTGGATCCCGAACGCCTGTTGATCACCGCCTTCGCTGGTCTGCTGGCCGCCTATCTGGTGCTGACCGGATGGCGCGCGGCGCGCTGGCGGAGCCATCGCCCCGGCGTCTTCGAGTGGACGGCCCTGGCCACCATTCTCGTCGGCCTGACCGGATTGGCGGCGCTGGCTGTCATGGCTTTCCAATCAGAGACCGGCCGCCTTCTCGGCTTTGCGGCCGATGACTATCTGATGCTGGCCATGATGACCGCGATCGGCGCGGTCGCCGACCTGACCTTGCTGGTGCGCGGCCCGGTCTCCCCGCATCACCGCATCGCCCGCCATCTCTGGCGCATGGGTCTGGCCTATTTCATCGCCGTCGGGTCCTTCTTCACCGGCCCGGGTGCCCGTATCTTCCCCGAGGCGTTGCGTGAGAGCGGATTGTTGTCCCTGCCCGAGGGGCTGACGGCCTTGCTCATTCTCGGCTTCCTTGTCCGCACCCTGATCAAGCGGTCACGCCGTCAAACGGGAGCCGCGTCATGATCAGCAGCCTGCCGCTTGTCGGACAGCTCCATTTCCTCGTCGGTGTGATCTGCCTTCTCGCCGGTGGCGCGCCCTTTCTTGTCCGCAAGGGCGGTCTGACACATCGCCTGGCCGGGCGGGTGTTTGTGGTCTCTATGCTGCTGCTTTGTACCAGCGGCCTGTCTATGAGTCTGACCCGCTCTATCCTGTTCACGGCCTTTCTCGCCCTTCTGGCCGGGCATGCCGTGACGACCGGCTGGATGTCTGCCGCCCGGATCACCGGCTGGGCCGAGCGGATCGCCGCCGGCCTGATCTCCCTGGTCGCCCTGACGGCTTTCGGTTCCGGCCTTTTCGTCGCCAACCTGCCCTCGGGCACATTGAACGATCTGCCGCCTGTGGCCTTCTACTGCCTCGGCGGCGTGGCGCTCTGGATTGCGGCGATTGATGTCCTGGCCTTGCGGCGCGGACCTGCGAATGACCGCCAGCGCCTGACCCGGCATGTCTGGCGCATGGGCTTTGCCCTCTTCATCGCCAGCTTCATCTTCTTCTTCGGCAATAGCAGCGTGCTGCCGGCTGTCCTGCGCACGCCACTCGCGCTGATGACGCCGGTCCTGACCGTTATAGGTGTGACGCTGTATGCGAGTTTCCGCATGCGCTTCGGCCGCCGCCCTGCGTTTCCATCGGGGATGAAAACGCAGGGAAGCGGAGAGGAGACCGGCTAAATCACAGCCTCACCCGCCGGTTCGCGCATATTATAGCTCGACGCCATCACCCGCCCATAGGCGCCGCCATTGCCGATCAGGATGACGTCGCCTTCCTGGGTTTCCGGCATCAGGCGCTGGGCGCCGAGACGGTCGGCGGTTTCGCAGATCGGGCCGACAATGTCGGCGATCCAGGCGGACGGCTCGTCGAGCCTTGTCAGGTTGACGATCTCGTGGCGGGCGCCGTAGAGGGCCGGACGGATAAGCGAGTTCATGCCGGTATTGATCCCGACGAAACGGGCATCCGGCGTCTGCTTCAGCTGGGTCACACGGGCCAGCAGCACACCGGACTCGGCCGAGATGTAGCGGCCTGGCTCGATCCAGAGCTGGTATTTGGGATGCGCCGTCTTGAGATCGGTGAGGACCTGGTCGAGCGCGTCCATGTCGATCCGGCGCACGCCGGAGGCTTCATCGACCGAGAGACCCCCGCCCAGGTCGAGGATTTCGACGTCGGGCATGTCGCGGGCGGTCTCCACCAGGAAGAGGCCGACGCGGCGCCAGTGATCGGGATCGGAAATGCCCGAGCCGGAATGCACGTGCAGGCCATTGATGATGGCCCCGGCCTCGGCGGCCAGCTTGCGGGCCTCGACCAGCTCGTCGGCATGCAGGCCGAACTTGGCTTCCGGTCCGGCCGTGCGGACATGCTTGTGATGACCTTCCGGACGCTGGGGATTGATCCGCAGCGTGATCTTGCGGCCGGAAAAAATCTCCGGCCAGGCGCGCAGCGGGTGCAGGCCGTCGAGGGTGAGGTGGACCCCCATCTCGAGCGCTTGCGCGTATTCCGCCTTGGGCGCGAAATTCGGTGTGAAGAGGATGCGGTCGACGGGCAGGTCCGGCACCGCCTCGCGGGCGGCGCGGACTTCATTGATCGAGACACATTCCACGCCCAGCCCGGCTTCCACCGCCGTGCGGATCATGTCGGGATGGCCATTGGCCTTCATCGCATACCAGCCGCGATCAAGCGCCTTGAGGCCGGCAACCGCCGAGGCGCGGGCCTTCACGGTCTCGAGATCATAGACATAGGTCGCGCCATCGAGCGGACAGAGATCGAGCAGGGCCTGGCGCTTGGCGCGCCACCAGGTGCCGGTTCCGGCCGGGGCGGCCTCGGTCAGGTTCTCGCCGATCTCGCGCCAGGACGGGCCGAAGGTCTGGTCCATCGGCTTGGGCTGGATGAGTTGGTCGTGCAGGCGACGGCAGAGCGGCTTGCCCTGATCGCCATCGACGACGACGGTGAGATTGAGGTCATTGGCGGCCTGGGAAACCAGTCGCACAGGGTAATGAGCAAAGGCTTCCATGGCCGGGCCAAACTGGGCCAGCAGGGCGCGTACGCCGCGTCCGACCAGGCTGACCGCGGCGCAATTCTCGATTATCTCGACGCGGGCGATCTCGGCCAGATCGTCTTCGAGCGCGCCGAGCACATCCGGCGTCAGGCCCGGGTCATCATCCAGCGACACGGTGACCGAGGTCTCCGACGTCGAGACCAGGTCAATCGAGACGCCATGGCGCGAGAAGGGTTCGAAGGCTTTCGCCAGGAAGCCGGAGGCACGCCACATGCCGTCAGTCTCCAGCGTGATCAGGCGCACGCCCTGTTTCACCGACACCGCCTTGAGGCGCGGCGCGTCCTCTGACGGGGTTTCCGAAATGGTGGTGCCGGACATGTCCGGGCGGTGGGTGCACAGGACCTGCATCTCGATCCCGGCCTTGCGGACCGGGGAGATGGCCCGCGGATGCAGGACGCCGGCGCCCATGGAGGCGAGCTCCTGGGCTTCGGCATAGGCCAGCGAGCGGATCTGCCGGGCCGCGCCGGTCAGGCGCGGATCGGCCGAGAAGAAACCGGGCACATCGGTCCAGATTTCCAGCCGTTCGGCGCCCAGCTTGGCGGCGAAGTAACTTGCTGACGTGTCCGATCCCCCGCGGCCCAGAAGGGCGGTATCGCCATCCTCACGCCGGGCAATGAAGCCTTGTGTGATGATGACCGGTGGCAGATCGGCACACAGGCTCTGCAGCTCGGCGTCCGCCTCATGCTGGCAATCGACCGCGAGATAGCCACGCGCGCCGGAGGCGGGCAGGGCGGCAAGGTGGTCACGGGCATCGAGCCAGATCGAGTCGATTCCGCCCTTGGCCAGCCAGGCCTGTCCGAGCCGGGTCGCCATCAGCTCGCCCTGGGCCATGATCCGCGCCTTCAAGCGCGGACTGGCATCGCCGGTCAGAGCCAGACCGGCGCGCAGCCGGGTCAGGGCCTCGAAATGCTCGGCCAGCAAGGCCGCGCCATTGACGCCCAGCTCGTCGGCCAGGGTCAGGTGGCGGGCCTTGATGGCCTCCAGCTCATCCTCGCCAGAGCCGGCGACAGCCTTTTCCACCAGGGTGTCGAGCAGGTTGGAGATGGTGGCAATCGCGGAATGGACGACGAAGACGCGTTTGCCCTCCGCGCGCACGGCGTCAATCCGTTTGGAGATCACACGCCAATCGGCCAGCGATTTAACGCTGGTGCCGCCAAATTTCAGGACGACCCAATTTTGCGCATGTTCCATGTTGAACTCTCCAGTTTGACCGCCTCTTTGCGGTTAACTGGCGTCCTTACAGGCTTGCAGGCACGACGCCAACGTCAAGTTGGATTGGGTCTGCAGTATAGGCAGGGCGCGCGATGGCAGTCCTAGTCGGTATGGACAACAACCGGCTCACCTGAACTGGCGCCAATGATGACGGGCCAGTGCAGGGCGCTCATGACCGTACGGCATGCCGTGTCCGCATGGCAGGCGGCGGCGAACTCGCGGGAAGTCTGGAAGTCCCCCTGAGAGGCGGCCGGCAGATTGAGATGGGCCGCAAGCCGATCGGCCAGGCGAACGCCATAGCGGCTCTCGACAGCGTCGAAACTTGCCTGGAGGCTTTCCGCCTCACCGCAGTCACGATCGAGGACGCAGGTGGCGTGGAAGGCCAGCCAGTCACCGTCAGCTTCTGCGACCTCAATATACTGATCGAATATATCGGCGGGTCCGATGCGGTAATGGCCCAGTTCAATCGTGAAGGGGCCGCGGCGCGGCGTGTCGCCGAAATCAAGATGATCATGTGTGCTGACGCCGGCCGTGTCGGCGATGGCCCGGACCGATGCCGGAAACAGTGGCAGGATGTCGCCATTGCTGCGTCGTGCTGAATTGAGCGCGTCCAGGCTTTCTGCCCAGAGCATGTTGCGCGGCGATCCGAAGGCGATGGCTTCGCGCTCATCGCTGCGAAGGCTGGCATTCGTGAAAAGGATGGCGACAAAAAGCGCCACACAGCCAAGCCCGAGCGCTGTCGACAGGACGGCCTGCTTCTTCAGCGTTGTGTAGACGAAGCCGAGAACCGCCAGGACGAGGCCGAGCACAAGATACCATCCGCCGGATGTCGCCACATAAAACAGCGTGCTCAAGAAGGCGAACGGTAGATAGATGAAAAGGAAGGCGAGGATAACGAGCCGCACAAGGCTGAGGATCGCGTTGCTGATATCAGTGAAGCTGAAAACGAAAAACATGCGGACCCCCATCATCGATTTCCAAGTCTATTGGCCAATAATGCTGGCGGATTTTGAATGCTTCGTGAACAGATTCTCCCGGAAGGCGAGTGATGCGCTCAGCTCTGTCGCCAAAATTTCGTGAACGCGGCAATTTACCCATGGCCAGAATTCGGGCATGAGAGCGGCGATGAAAAAAGACTATAAGGTTGCAAGAACACCCGCTGAAGCGGTGGAGCAGCTCGAAGCGCTCTACCAATCGTCCGTTGAACGCCTCCAGACCGCGTTGAAATCCTTCCTTGATGGCGGACCGCCGCCATCCCATGACGAGCGCGAGGCTGGCGCGTTTGTTTATCCCGAATTGCGTGTAACTTATGAGCCGGACGGACCGCCGCCGCCGGTCAGCCGTGCCTTCGGCAAATTCACCGATACCGGGCTCTATGCCTCGACCATTACCAATCCGACCCTGTTCGCGGACTATCTGATCGAGCAGCTCACCCTGCTCGCCGACCAGTATGAGATCACCATCGAGACCGGGCCGTCGGAGACGGAGATCCCATTCTCCTACGTGCTCGACGGCGCCGATGATCTGGACATGGATGCGGCCTCGCCGGCCGAACTGGTCCGCCACTTTCCCTATGCCGATCTGTCCAGGGTCAATGACGACCTGCCCAATGGTCTGAAAGTGATGCAGCAGGGCGCGGTCAAGCCACTCTCCCTGTTCGAGGCCCCGCGGGTGGATTACTCGCTGCAGCGGCTGCGCCACTACACCGGCACGCCCTATGAAGACACGCAGCAATTCATTCTCTTCACCAATTACCATCGCTATGTCGACGCCTTCACCGCCTGGGCCATCCGCCAGCTGAAGGAAGACAATCACTACGAATCCTTCTCGGCGGCAGGCAATGTCAGCGTTGAT
Source organism: uncultured Maricaulis sp. (assembly GCF_947259345.1). Lineage (GTDB taxonomy): Bacteria > Pseudomonadota > Alphaproteobacteria > Caulobacterales > Maricaulaceae > Maricaulis. The sequence goes on from NZ_CAMYLS010000003.1 coordinate 88,758, forward strand.
GCCGATACGCCGAACGCGCATGCCGTGGTCGAGGGTGCGCCCTGGCGCCGCTTCCAGATGCCGGCCTATCACCTGAAGGCGCCGGGCGGTCGCGGCATCACCCTGGTCAATATCGGGGTCGGCCCGTCAAACGCGAAAACCATCACCGACCATCTCGCCGTGCTGCGACCGCAGTGCTGGCTGATGATCGGCCATTGCGGTGGCCTGCGTCACTCGCAGCGCCTCGGCGATTATGTGCTGGCCCACGCTTATCTGCGCTATGACGCGGTGCTGGATGAGGACATGCCTCTGGAAGTCCCGATCCCGCCAATCGCGGAAATCCAGATCGCGCTGGAACAGGGCGTGGCCTCGGTCTCCGGCGATAGCGGCGAGACGCTGAAATCGCGCCTGCGCACGGGTACGGTGGCTACCTATGCCGACCGCAATTGGGAGCTTCGCTATGCCGCCCAGGCGAAGCGAATCAACCAGTCCCGCGCCATCGCCGTGGACATGGAATCAGCGACCATCGCCGCCAACGGCCTGCGCCTGCGCGTGCCCTATGGCACGCTGCTCTGCGTCTCGGACAAGCCGCTGCACGGCGAACTCAAACTGCCGGGCGCGGCCAATCTTTTCTACCAACGCTCGGTTTCCGAGCACCTCGCCGCCGGGATCGAAACCATCGAGATCCTCAAGCGCGATGAGGGCGCAGCCCTTCATTCGCGGAAGTTGCGGAGTTTTGACGAGCCGCCGTTCCGGTAGGGGATTGACCGACATCGCTTTTCCTCCACATGTCATGGGGAGGAAAAGCGGGGCTGGTTTTGGGGTTTAAACCAAGCGCCTTGGCGCACACCTGCCCATAAACCGCTTGCCGAGAGTTCGCCGTATCCGGTTCTTGAGCTCAAGGGGCATGCCCGCGGAGCGGCGCCTGCGGCGTCCTTGACCTCAAGAACCGGATACGGCCTGCTGGCTGACAAGCGATCTATGGATCGATCCGCGCCAGGCGCGAATATTCAAGACGCCGGCCCGGCTCTCGCCGTCGTAAACAGAGGGACGCACCCGGCATCTGTCCTGTTGTTGTCGCGCCGCAAGTCTGCGTAGTCTCGTTTGAAACAACACCGGACCTGCCCATGTCGACTTCCAACACGCTTGCATTGCCATCCTGGTTCGGTCGCGCCCTAGTCGAGGGCGTGCTGATCGTCTTTGCGGTCGTACTCGGTTTCATCGTCAATGAATGGCGCGAGGATGTCGCGCACCGGCGCGCGGCCGATGCGGCAATGGCCCGGGTTGTGGCCGAGGTCGAGACGAATATCGCCGCCCTGGAAGCAGTCGTGGGCTATCACGAGACCGTCGTCGAGCGGATCGGCGCGCGACTGGCCGCGATCGAGACGGGTGACGCCCCGGCGGACGGGGTCTTGTTCGACGAGGTCATGGGCGTGATGAATCGCGGGGTAAATGCACCCGGCCTGTCCAGTTTCGCCTGGGAACACGCCCAGCAGCATGGCCGGCTGGATATCCTGCCTTACGAACAGGTCGCGGCCGTGGCCCGTGTCTATGAGATGCAGGCCAATGGCGTCAGCGCGACCTGGCGCCAGATTGTCGAACTCCTCTTTGCCGGACCTGAAATCATGCGCGGCGAGGATTTGCGCCCCAGCCTGCGTTTCACACAGATCGGCTTTGCCGAACTGGCCTCGCAGGAACGCTTCCTGATCAGCCAGTATGAGCACTTGCTGGAGGAATTGGGTGAGGCTGCTGACGGCTAGTCATGCTGATCCGTTGGCACTGCATTCAGCCGTGAACGGAATTTGTCGCGGCGCAGCCTTGCCGCGGGGCAGGTGATTGCGTACCTCCGATACATGACTCGCATCACACCGCTCGAAGGCGTCCATAATTTCCGGCATTTCCACGGCTATGACGGCCTGGATGGCGCACGCGTGAAGGACGGACTCTATCGCTCCGGGCATTTCTCGCGCGCCAGTGACACGGACTGGGACCATATCGGCGGGCTGGGTATCCAGGTCGTGGCCGATCTGCGCAAGCCGCGCGAGCGCACGAACGAGCCCTCCAACTGGCCCGACCCGATCGCGCCGCGCGTGCTGGCCTCGGACAAGGGCGATAGTGGCGAACCGCCGCATCTGCGCTTCTTGCGGATGGGTGTGCATACGCCCGAGGGCGTGCATGATTACATGCTGTCCGCCTATCGCCGTATCCCGATGGAAAGCGGCAATCAGGACGTCTATCGCGATGCCTATCGCGCGCTGGCGACCGGCGATGCCGAGAACGGTTTCCTGGTCCATTGCGCCGCCGGCAAGGACCGGACCGGTATCTTTTGCGCCCTCATTCTCGACGAGCTGGGTGTCGACCGTGATACGGTGATCGCGGACTACGAGATGACCAATGAGGCGGTCGATTTCGACTCCCTCATTCCGCGCATCCGCGAGCGCATCCAGGCCGAGCACGGCCAGGCCATGGCGCCGGAGATGATGCGCATCTTCCTGGGCGTGGACGGTGACTATCTGCGTCAGGCCTTCGAAACGATGGGCGGCGTGGATCATTATGTGCGGACGCATCTCGGTATCACCGAGGATGAGCGGGCGGCCCTGCGGGCGCGCTGGCTGACCGGCTAGGCATCATACGCCATGGCTGGACCGATCCATCAGCATCGCCTCCCCTGGCAGAACCCGATCGATGTGTTCGCGCCCTGGGCGCAATCGCCCCATGCCCTGCTCCTGCATGATGGCCGGCATGGCCGCTCGCGCATGTTCGTGGCGCCGGATGCGATCGCCAGCGGCGCCGACCGGGCAGCCTTCGACGCCTTCGCCGCGCAGGGTCGCGAGGAGGGCGGGCTCTGGGCCGGGCTGTTCGGCTATGACCTGGCCGCCGCCTTTGAACGCCTGCCGCATCTCGATCCGCGCTGGCCACCGCTCGCCGTGGCGCGCTATCCGGCCTGGATCGAGTTTGATCGCGAGGCGGGGCTTGTCGAGATCAAGGGCGTCGAAGAAGGCGCCGTGGCCGGCCTGCTCGCGGCGGTCCGCCAGTCCGGTCCGGCCCCGGAAATGCCTGCGACCAGTGGCGCCGCAAGCTGGCAGCCGCGCTGGTCCCGCGACCAGTATCTCAAGGCAGCCGGTCGCGCCCGCGATTATGTCCATGCCGGCGATGTATTCCAGGTCAATCTGTCCCACGCCTTCGACGTCACCCTGGACCCGGCGGATCATCCCTATGCGGTTTTCCGGCGCCTGTCCGAGCACTCACCGGCGCCGCATGCGGCCTATCTCTGCCTCGACCCCGATCACATCGTGTTGACCAATTCGCCCGAGCGCTTCCTGCGCGTCGCGTCCGGTCATGTCGAGGCGCGGCCGATCAAGGGGACGCGGCGCCGCGCCGCCGACCCGGAGGAGGACCGGCGCCTGGCCGAGGAATTGGCGGCCAGTGCCAAGGACCGGGCGGAAAACCTGATGATTGTCGACCTGATGCGCAATGACCTGTCGCGCGTCTGCCGCCCCGGTTCGGTCCATGTCCCGCTGCTGTGCGCGATCGAGACCTATGCCAATGTCCATCATCTGGTTTCGGTGGTTGAGGGCGATCTGGCTGCCGAGCACGACGTGTTTGATCTCCTCGCCGCGAGCTTCCCGCCCGGATCCATTACCGGTGCTCCCAAGGTGCGGGCGATGGAGGTCATTTCCGAACTCGAAGGCGAGCCGCGCGGCGCTTATTGCGGGGCGCTGGGCTGGATTGACGGGGAGGGCGGCGATATGGACCTCAATGTGATGATCCGCACGGCCGCCCTGCGGCGCGAGGGCACGGGCTGGCGCGCCAGCCTGCGTTCCGGCGGCGGGATTGTCGCCGACAGCGAGCCGGTGTCGGAATATGAGGAAACACTGACCAAGGTTTCGGCCTTGCGCCGGGCCCTGGGGGCGGATGCGGAATGAGCGGAATTGCTTTCAAGGATGGCGACTGGATCGAGACGGCCCGCACCGGCTGGGGACTGGAGGATCGGGGCGGCTTGCTGGGCGATGGCCTGTTCGAGACCCTGCACGTCATCAAGGGCAAGGCAGTCCGCTTTGACCGGCACATGGCCCGGCTGGCGCGCAGCGCCGCTGAACTCGGCCTGCCCGGGCCGCGCGATGCCGATGGCATGGCCGAGCTGATCGGCGAGCTGGTGGCCCGCAATGCCTTGAAGGATGCGGTGGTCCGCCTGACCCTGACCGCCGGTATCGGTCCGCGCGGTCTGGAACGCCCGGAAGAGCTGGTTCCTTCCCTGACCCTGACGGCCGCGCCGCGCAAGGCGCCACCGGCCAGTCTCGCGCTTTGTCTTAGCGAGATCCGCCGCTCACCGGCCAGTCTGACCGCGCGGCACAAGACCTTGTCCTACATGGATAATGTCCAGGCCCGCCGCCAGGCGCGCGGTCAGGGGGCGGACATGGCGCTTTTGACCGACACGCGCGGGAACCTGTCCGGCTGTGACAGCGCCAATCTTTTCTGGCTGACAGGCGGCGATGTCTTCACCCCGGCCACGGCGTGCGGTGTGCTGGCGGGAACCGTGCGGGCGGAAATCCTCGATTCCATGCCGGTCGAGACCGGGGCCTTTCCGGTCGACCTGCTTGAGGGCGCCGAGGCTGTCTTCGTGACCAATGCGGTGTTCGGGGCTGTGCCGGTCACAACGCTGGATGGGCGCCCGGTCGGGTCCGGGGAGTTGCCGACCCGGATTGCCGCGCTCTTTGCCTGATCAGCCGCGCGAGACGACGATCGAGCGGCGCGGGCGCAGATAGAAGATTTCCGAGATATTGAACTGGCTGACTCCGAGCTCGCCGAACATGGTGTCGTACTGGTAGTCGACCTCGACCATGATCACCGAGCGATTACGTTCCAGCACGCCGCCGGGTACCGAGATCGAACTGCCCTCGGAATAGGGCGCCATCCCGCTGGCGTCCGACCATTGCACTTCGACCGTCCCGTCGGAGTCCATCATCACCGAAGTGATGCGGATTTCCAGCGGGGTCGGATCGAAAGGCGCCACGATGACCGCGCCGGCATTGAGAATGTCATTGATCTCGTCATCGGTGATTACATCGTCCTGGGCGACAAGGTCGGCGAGCGCGCTGGAAATGGATGTGATCTTGCGGTCGATGGACAAGGCCAGGCTGATCTCGACCGATCCCAGATAGAGCAGGATCATGAAAGGCGCGATCAAGGCGAACTCGACCGCGGAGACACCGCGGCGATCACCGGCCAGCCGGCGCAGGAGGCGGGCGAGCGGTCTAATCATCGAAGGGCTCGTTCCGGAACACTGTCGCTGCCGTGATCAGGCGCTGATTGTTTTCCATGTTCGACAGCGCGCCGCCGAAATTTGGCGTCATCAAGGACCAGCGATAGAAGACGCGCACCAGGACAATGTCGCCGGCATCGCCCGGGTCCCATCCGAAATTGCCGGAATCCATGGAGCCATCGCCCTCGATCGGGCTGGACTGGTCGACATTGTCGAAGTCTTCGAAGACCTGCACGTCAATGTCCAGATTATCGCAATCGGCGACGGCGGAGATGAGGTCGCAGACTTCCTGGCGGAAACCCGCCTGGGACATGCCGCCGGTTTGAGCCTCACCGGTCCGGATTTTCCGGGCGGCTTCGAGGACGGCATTCTCGAGCACGGTGCCGGTGAAAAAGACAGCCGCGATCTCGATCATCGCGAAGAGCAGAAAGAAGAAGGGCGCGGCGATCATTGCAAACTCGACTGCCGTCGCGCCATCATCCGCGCGGCAGAAGCGGGCAATGCGCGAGGCTTGCCGTTTGGCTGGCTGTGTCTGTGATGCGCTGGTCATCCGTTTTCCCCGCAAGGAACCGGTCAGCCCGGCCCTCTCCCTTATTGATTGGGGTTGTCGCCAGCCATCGCCGCATCGGCTGTTGCCAAGCGACCGCCCTGCTGATCCGTGAGGGCTTCCGTGCTTTCGACATCGCCACCGACGCGCGGAACCTCATCACAGACGCTGCCGCAGGACAGCGTGTGCTGGTTCGGACCACGGAAGAGGGCGACCTGGCCGGCGACCGGGTTGGAGACGACGATGTCGCGCTCATAGATGATCCGGCCGACCCGGTCGATGGCGATCACATTGGTGCGGCCCTGCAGGCGGCCGGTTACGACCAGGGTGCGGCCGTCATGGACGAGGGCATCCGCGATCGAGGGATTGCCGACCACGATGGCCGAGGCTTCGGCGGGCAGGCGGATGACTTCGGCATGCTCCACCGGAACAGCAAGGTCGTGAGCGGCCGCGGGGGCGACGCAGACAATCGCCAGGGAAAAGGCGGTGGCAATCCGGTTGAACATTTTGGCGCTCCGTGACGCTTCAGGAAACTGGGAGCCATCCTCGCGCGCGCGTCTGAATCTTTTCTAAACGGGGGTGCATTTATTTGAATGCTTTGGTGGATAGGCCCGTTATTCCAATGTTAACTATAGCTGGCATTCCGACAAATATATATTTTGGTAACCACGAATTTTTACTCCGCCGAAATCCTTCTCGTGTTTATTGGTCAGCGTTCAGGAGAGGTCGGGACGGATCGGCTCCTGATGGTTGGGTACCTACACGGGAGTAAACAAATGAAAATGATTTCTCGCTTCTTCAAAGACGAATCCGGCGCCACCGCGATCGAGTACGGCCTCATTGCCGCCCTGATCGCTGTTGTGATCATCGGTGCCGTGACGGCCCTCGGTACGGGCGTCAGCGACAACTTCAACACGGTTGCCGGCGCGCTCTAAGCGACCGTCAAACGTGAGACGATCAGCGGGGTCGCTCCACACGGAGCGGCCCCGTTTCGTTTTGCCAACCGCTCATTAAGTTTCCCCCGTCACCCTGCCGGTCAGGGAGAGACGGGATGACCGCCATGCTTTTGCAGATCACGATCTTGGTTCTGGCCGGGCTGATGCTCGCGGCCGCCCTGTTCGACGCCCACAAATTCATTATTCCGAACTGGCTCGTGGGTCTGGTCCTTCTGACCTTTCCGGTTGCGGCACTGGCCGCCGGCCTGGGCTGGGCCGAAGCGGGCAATCATCTGCTGGGCGGGTTGATGGCGCTGGTAATCGGCTTCGCCCTGTTCGCACCCGGCTGGATCGGGGGCGGCGATGCCAAGCTTTTCGCGGCCTCGGCGCTCTGGTTTGGCTGGCCGGAAATCATCGCATTTCTTATCCATACCGTGATGGCCGGAGGTGTCCTGGTCATCGCCCTTCTGGTGCTGCGCCGGCTGGCGCCCCACATTCCCGTCCTGGCCGGTCGGCTCGAGGGCACCGCGCTGGCGGTAAAGGCTCCGGTTCCTTACGGAATCGCGATTGCGGCCGGGGTTTTCTGGAGCCTCCCCAACACCGTCTTCTGGCAGGCCTTTTAAGCGCATTTGAGCGGTGTTTTACGGGCTCTGAAAAAAGGGCCCGTTAGGGGGCATTGTCGGAATAGCATTAACGCGACTTTGAGGAATTCAGCGTCTCCTAGCACATGTATTCGTGTGCCTGAGAGGTTCGAGACGCTCTATGAACGCCGTCCGCATCGCCATTCTCGCTGCCGCCGCCATCGCTGCGGTCGCGGTCGCCTTTTTCGTCCGACAGGCCATGTCCAGCAACGAAACTCCGCAGGTTGTGCAGGTCGAGGAACGTCCCTCCGTGCGCATTCTCGCCGCCCGCCGGGACGTCGCCATTGGCGAACGAATCAGCGCGGCCGATTTCTATTGGCAAGCCTGGCCCGATGAGGCTGTGGCGCCGGGATATATCGTTGAAAACCGAGGTCAGGGCATCGAGGACTTCGCCGGCTCGGTGGTTCGCGCCCCGATCAGCCAGGGGGAGCCGATCACCGGCCGCCGTCTGGTTCAGCCCGGTGATGCCGGATTCATGGCAGCCGTCCTGACCCCGGGCATGCGCGCTGTCGCGGTCCCGATCTCGGCCGAGACCGGCGCCGGTGGCTTTATCCTGCCGAATGACCGCGTCGATGTGATTGTCTCCTTCGAGGAAGAATCCGAGGGGCGCCGCGGTTCCAGCCGTTCCTTTGTCGCGCGCACGATTGTCGAGAATGCCCGCGTGCTGGCGATTGACCAATCCTTTGGCGGTGAAGACGAGGATGAGGTCGTGGTCGGTGAGACCGCGACGCTCGAGCTGACGCCGGACCAGGCCCGCGCCGTGTCTGTGGCCGTGGCCCGCGGCGAGATCGCCCTCGTTCTGCGCAGTCTGACGGACAATACCGGTGATCCGGTTCTGGTGTCCGGCGGCGAGCTGCCCGAAGCCCCCGCGCAATCCTTCCAGGAGCGTCGTTCGAGCTCCGTCACCCTGATCCGCTATGGCCGCTCCCAGCAAGTTGCGCTGGGTGGCGACGAATGAGGACCGAGATGATGATCCGCACACTCCTCCTGCTGGCCAGCCTGGCTGTCAGCGCTCCGGTGGCCGCACAGCCTGCCGGTACCGAGCGCGGCAACACCATGCAGGTCTATATCCGCGAACCGGGGAATGGCCCGGTCTCGGAAAGCCTCGATCTGCCCCTGTCCAAGGCGGCTGTCGTGCACCTGCCGGTCGATGTCGCGGACGTGCTGGTGACCAATCCGGACGTCGTTGAAGCCATCGTGCGGACGCCGCGCCGCGCCTATATCATGGGCATGGGCATCGGCCAGACCAACGCCTTCTTCTTCGATGCCAACGGCCAGCTCATCCTGGATCTCGACCTGCGCGTCGAGCGCGATCTGTCGCCGCTCCAGGAATCGATTGATCGCTTCCTGCCGGCCGCGCGGGTCGAAGTCGAGGCGATGAATGATCACATTGTGCTGTCGGGCCGCGCACCGAGCGCTGCCGATGCCGACGCCGCGCTGCGCATTGCCCAGCGCTGGGTCGATGATCCCGAGCACATCTTGTCCATGATCACCGTGGAAGCCCGTGAGCAGGTCATGCTCAAGGTCCGGATCGTGGAAATGCAGCGCACCATCGTGCGCCAGCTGGGCGTCAATCTGTCGACCGCCGGAAGCTCCGGCGAGTTCGGCTTCGACATCGCCACATCGCCGGACTTCTCGCGCGTTGGCCGCTTCCTGGGTGGCACGTCTGCCGCGATTGACTGGGTCAGCGGCAATACCGGCGGTGTCGAGAGCGTCACCACCCTGTTGCAGGCGATGGAGCGCGTCGGCTTGGTGCGCACCCTGGCCGAGCCGAATTTGACAGCGATCACGGGCGAAAGCGCCAATTTCCTGGCCGGCGGCGAATTCCCGGTTCCGGTCGGTCGCGATCGCGACGGAAATATCATCATTGAATACAAGCCTTTCGGTGTTGGCTTGGGCTTCACGCCCGTCGTCCTCTCCGAAGGCCGCATCTCGCTGCGCATCTCGACGGAAGTGTCCGAACTGACGAGCCAGGGCTCGCTGACCTTCCAGTCGAACAATGTCACGGATGACGACGGAAATATCATCGGCACGGTGCCCGGCCTGACCATTCCGGCCCTCAATGTGAACCGTGCCGAGACCACTGTGGAACTGCCCTCGGGTGGCAGCCTCGTCCTGGCCGGTCTGATCCAGGAAGAAACGCGCCAGAATCTCGACGGTGTTCCCGGTGTCCAGAACCTGCCGGTGCTGGGTTCGCTGTTCCGTTCGCGGGATTACGAGAACCAGGAAACCGAACTGGTCGTGTTGGTGACGCCCTACCTGGTGGATCCGACGAATCCGAACCAGATGCAGACGCCTGCGGACGGCTTCCGCAATGCCAGTGAGGCTTCGGCCCTGCTCTTCGGCCGCATCAATCGCGCCTATTCGGTCCCCGGATCGGATACGGGCGAGCGCGGCTGGAGCGGGCCGGTCGGCTTCCTGTTCGAGTAGTGGAGTTGGTGATGGTGGCCTACAAAAAGAAAATCGGTGCCTTGATCGGTTTGGCGAGCCTTGTCTCGCTCGGCGCTTGCGCGACCAGCGTACCGACGGGGCTGAACGTCCCGCAAGCGACGGCTGTGGCGGAGACCTACCGCGCCGAATTTGCGGTCGATGAACGCGATAATGGACTGACCTGGGCCCAGCAAAGCGTGCTGGCTTCCGTGGCCGCCGAATACAAGGCCCGCGGTCATGGGCCGCTTGTCATCAGCTATCCGCAGGGTTCAGCCAATGAAGACGCCGCCATCGGTGCCATCGCCGAAGCGCGCAACTTCTTCTACGAGCAGGGCATTGACTGGCGCATGATTACCGGCGGGGCTTATGACGCCCGCGGTCAGCGCCATGGCGAGCTGATTTTCTCCTTCACCCGCTATGCCGCCCAAGCGCCGCGTGAATGCGATGGCAGCTGGGACAATATGGCGATGGAATTCGACAATCAGCATCATGCCAATTTCGGCTGTGCGATGGCTGTGAACCTTGCGGCCATGGTGGCCGACCCGCGCGACCTCGTTGCGCCGCGCGATATGGAGCCGGGCGATACCGGTCGCCGGCAGACGGTGATCGACGGATATCGGGCCGGAGAATCCACCGCCAGTGAGCGGAGTGATTATGAAAGCGGCGCGGTCTCTCGCGTCGGCAGCGGCAATTAGGGAGGGCCAGACATGACCGATGCCAATCGCGCTATGAAGCAAGACCCTTTCCTGGACGATGACGATCCGTTCCTGGACGCCGCCGATGTTGAACGTCTCTTGCTTGGCGAGGCGACGCGGGAAGACATGAATCGCGCGCGGGCGCCGGAACAAGCGGTCGATGATTTCGGCGACGAGGATCCTTTCCTGGCCGAAACCGAGATCGAACCGGCCGCGGCCGCGCCGGCACCGCAGCAGCGTGTGGTCGATCCGGTTTTCGAAGATGTGCAGGATGAAGTGGCCAGCCTGCAAGTTGGCGAAGCGCTCTATGGTGAGGTCGACAATGACGTGTCGGACCAGCCGGTCCCGCGCATTTCGGTCGGCGCCTTTTGCGAGCGTCCCGAGACGGGTGCCCTGATTCACAATGCGGCGAATGATCGTCGTCTGGCGAAGGCCCATGTGACCGTCGAGCTGGGTGGCCTGCCGGCCGCCATCGAGCGCTATCACGACGAGACGACGCCGAACCTGCTGATCATCGAGAGCGGCATGCGCGGGCGCGGCTTGTTTGATCAGCTCGAGGAGCTGGCTGGCGTCTGTGACCCGGAAACCAAGGTCATCATCGTCGGTGCTGCCAATGATATCAGCCTCTATCGAGAGCTGATGAAGCGTGGCGTCAGTGAATACCTGGTGCCGCCGATGACGCCGATGCATGTCATCCGCACCATTTCCGAGCTCTTCCTCGATCCCGACCAGCCCTTCGCCGGCAAGACAATCGCCTTTATCGGCGCCAAGGGCGGAGTCGGTTCCTCGACCATTGCCCACAATTGCGCCTGGGCCATGACCGAGGGCATGCAGTCGGACGCCGTGCTTGTCGATCTTGACCTGTCCTTCGGTACGGCCGGTCTCGATTTCAATCAGGACCCGGCCCAGACACTGGGCGATGCCCTGGCCGAGCCCGACCGTCTGGATGACGCGCTGCTGGATCGCCTCCTGGTGCGTTGTACGGATCGGCTCAGCCTGTTCTCGGCACCGGCAACGCTCGACAAGGAGTGGGACTTCAACGCCAATAGCTATGAGATGGTGCTGGAGAAAGTCCGCCGACAGGCCCCCTATGTCGCACTGGATCTGCCGCATATGTGGACGCCGTGGGTCAAGCAGACCCTGTTGGCAGCCGATCAGGTCGTGGTCACGGTCGCCCCGGATCTGGCGTCCCTGCGTAACGCCAAGAACCTGTTCGACCTTGTCGCGGGTGCTCGGCCCAATGACGAGCCGCCGCGCGTGGTCATCAACATGGCCGGCATGCCAAAACGCCCGGAAATCCCCGTGAAGGATTTCGCTGAGGCGCTCGGGACGCCGCCGACCCTCGTCCTGCCCTTCGAACCGCAATTGTTCGGCAAGGCCGCGAATAATGGCCAGATGATCACCGAACTCGAGCCCAAATCGAAGGCGGCGGAGGGCTTCTCGCATCTCGCCAGCCTCGTCTCAGGACGGACGCCGGTTGCACCGCCCAAACGTTCCCTCATCGCGAAACTTTTCGGAGGCTAGTAAGTCCATGTTCGGCAAGCGTGCCGGAGGCCCGACACCCACACCCGCACCGATGACGCCGCCGCCGGCCGCGCCCAAGGAAGAGGCGCGTGCGGAGCCGGCTGCGCGTCGGGACAGCCAGGCTGCACCGGCAGCCCGACCTGCGGCCAAGTCGGCCACGCCGGCGCCGAAACCGGTCGCGAAGCCGGTACCGGGCGCCTATACCGGTCCGAAAGCGGCCAAGCGCACCGCGCGTGTCGCCGAAGCGGGCGGACGTTCCGAAGAGTATTACGCGGTCAAGACAACCATCTTCAACGCGCTGATCGACACGATTGATCTGGGCCAGCTGGCGCGTCTGGACAATGAGACGGCGGCCGAGGAAATCCGCGACATCGTGACCGAGATCATCTCGATCAAGAATGTTGCCATGTCGATCGCCGAGCAGGAGCAATTGCTGCAGGACATCTGCAATGATGTCCTGGGTTTCGGTCCGCTCGAGCCGCTTCTGGCGCGCGACGATATCGCCGATATCATGGTCAATGGTGCTGATCGGGTCTTCATCGAAGTCAACGGCAAGGTCGAGGAGACGAATATCCGTTTCCGCGACAATGGCCAGCTGATGAATATCTGTCAGCGCATCGTCAGCCAGGTCGGCCGCCGGGTCGATGAGAGCTCGCCGATCTGTGACGCCCGCCTGATGGACGGTTCACGCGTCAACGTCATCGCGCCGCCCCTGGCGCTGGACGGTCCGACCCTGACCATTCGCAAGTTCAAGAAGGACAAGCTGCAGATGCAGAACCTGGTGGAGTTCGGCTCCATCACGCCGGAAGGCGCCAAGGTTCTTTCCATCATCGGCGCCTCGCGCTGTAACGTTCTGATCTCCGGCGGTACCGGTTCGGGCAAGACCACCCTGCTCAACTGCATGACCGGCTTCATCGAGGAAGACGAACGCGTCGTGACCTGCGAAGACGCCGCCGAACTCCAGCTCCAGCAGCCGCATGTGGTACGCTTGGAAACCCGACCGCCAAACCTGGAAGGCTCGGGGCAGGTGACCATGCGTGACCTGGTCAAGAACTGTCTGCGCATGCGTCCGGAACGGATCATCGTGGGTGAGGTGCGTGGCCCCGAGGCGTTTGACCTTCTGCAGGCCATGAATACCGGTCATGACGGGTCCATGGGCACGCTGCACGCCAACTCGCCGCGCGAAGCCATGTCGCGGATTGAATCCATGATCACCATGGGCGGTTATAACCTGCCGGCCAAAACGATCCGCGAAATGATCGTCGGCTCGATCGACGTGATCGTGCAGGCCGCGCGCCTGCGGGATGGCTCGCGGAAAATCACCCACATTACCGAAGTGGTCGGTATGGAAGGCGATGTCATCGTCACCCAGGACCTCTTCCTCTACGAGATCAAGGGCGAGGACGAGCACGGCAAGATCATCGGCCAGCACGCCTCGACCGGGATTGCCCGCCCGAAATTCTGGGATCGCGCCCGCTATTTCGGCCTGGAACGCGAGCTCGCGAACGCGCTCGATGCATCGGAGGCCTGAGTGCGATGAATGAGGACATGATCTTTGTGCTCGCCGCGGCCGCCGCTTTCATGGCAGTCGGTGGCGTCGGGTGGGTCGCCGTTGGCGCAGCCGGGGACGCTCAGTCGAAAAAGCGCGTGAACCGGGCGGTGAATGGTGGTCTGCAGCGCGGGCGGCGCCAGATCTCGGCCCTCGATCAGGCCGCCCAGCGCAAGCGACAGGTGCAGGAATCGCTCAAGGACCTGGAGCAGAGGCAGCGCGATCAGCGCAAGAAGTCCCTGTCCATCAAGGCCCGTATCCAGCAAGCGGGGATGTCTTTCACGCCCGCCGTCTTCTGGATGATCTCCGCCGGACTCGCTGTGGCAGGGCTGTTGATCTCCCTGCTGACCGGCCAGAACCTGATCATCAGCGGTGCCGTGACGGTTATAGCCGGTCTCGGCCTGCCGCGCTGGTGGCTGGGTCTGGCGCGCGGTCGGCGCCAGAAGAAGTTTTCCGGAGAATTCGCCAATGCGCTCGACGTCATCACACGCGGCGTGAAGTCGGGTCTGCCGCTGAACGAATGTCTCAAAATCCTCGCCAAGGAAAGCCCGGAGCCGGTGCGGACCGAATTCGAGAAACTGGTCGAGGGTATCGCGGTCGGGGTGTCATTGCCCGACGGGCTGGACCGGATGTGCGAGCGCATGCCACTGCCCGAGCTGAATTTCTTCCGTACCGTCCTGATCATCCAGCAAAAGACCGGTGGTAACCTCGCGGAGACGCTGGGCAATCTGTCCACCGTCCTGCGCTCGCGCAAGATGATGCGCGAGAAGATCGGGGCCCTGTCCTCTGAGGCCAAGTCATCGGCCGCCATAATCGGCTCGCTGCCGCCGGGTGTGCTGGGCATCGTCTATGCCACCACGCCCTCCTATATGGGCCAGATGTTCGTTGACCCGACCGGTCAGCTGATGCTGCTGGGCGGTGTGACCTGGATGTTCATTGGCATCATGGTCATGCGCGGCATGATCAACTTCAAGATCTGAGGCGGGCATGTTCGGTATCGGCTTCAACGACATACGAGACTTCCTGACCGACCCGCAGAGCCTGATCGCCCTGGTGGCGGCCATTCTGGTCTTCGCCACCATTGTCACGCTGTCAGCGCCCGCGCTCAGCACCGACAAGCTCGACAAGCGCATCAAGTCGGTCAACAACCGCCGCGAGGAATTGCGCCGCAAGAACCGGGAGGCGCTGGAAGCCAATGCCCGCGGTGGCAAGGGCTCGATCCGCGGTGCCGAAGCCAAGGGTCTGGTGCGCCAGGTCGTGGACGCGCTCAATCTGCAAAAAGCCTTCGAAGATCCGGCTTTGCAGGAAAAGCTGGCCCAGGCCGGCATGCGCGGCAGCCGCCCCGCCGTGACCTTCTATTTCTTCCGCCTGCTCTCGCCTTTCATCCTGTTCGGCCTGGCGCTGGCCTATGTCTTTCTGGTCAATGATTTCGGCCTGCCGCAGATCACGCGGGTCTGCTTCTCCTTCGGGCTGGGCCTGCTGGGCTATTACGCGCCCAATCTCTACCTCTCCAATCTGGCCGCCAAGCGTCAGCAATCGATCATGGGCGCCTTTCCCGACGCGCTTGACCTGTTGCTGATCTGTGTGGAGAGCGGAATGTCGATCGAGGCCGCCTTTCACAAAGTGTCCAGCGAGGTTGGGTCGCAATCGATCGAGCTGGCCGAGGAATTATCGCTGACCACAGCCGAGCTGTCCTATCTGCAGGATCGCCGCGTCGCTTATGAAAATCTCGCCAAGCGGACCAATCATCCGGGCGTGAAGGCTGTCTGTACGTCTTTGATCCAGGCGGAACGTTATGGCACGCCGCTGGGCCAGGCTTTGCGGGTCATGGCGAAGGAAAACCGGGATATGCGCCTGGCGGCGGCCGAGAAGAAGGCCGCCTCGCTGCCGGCCAAGCTGACCGTGCCGATGATTGTCTTCTTTCTGCCGGTCTTGTTCGTGGTCATCCTCGGTCCGGCCATCATTCGCTTCAATAGCATGTGACGAATCCGTTCTGGCGCGTTACTTGAATGGTATCGTGCATGTTGAACAGGTGGACACAGCCCATGTTTTCCGGGCGAAAGACAGCCGACCGGCTCCGCGAGGAGATCCGCCATGCGGATGCCGCCGTGGGTGAAGCCATGAGCGCACTCGCCATCGATGATGTTGCCGCGGCGCGGCAGGCGCTTTCGGCTGCGCCGCGCATGCATTTCGTTGATATGGGCTGGAAGGTCGGGCTGGCGGGCGCGATGGTCGAGCTCAAGGCGGGCAAGCGGAAGCAGGGATTGCAGAAGCTGATTGCCGTCTGTTCGCGTCTCGATGACACCGACCTGTCCCGCGACGACAAGAATTACCTCCGCCTCTACGCACTCTATCGCGGTAGCGAAGCGTCCAAGGACGGGCGGGCACCCGTCGAATTGCGGGAGCTGGTGGAGGATTTCCGGTTCGACCACACCCTTGTCACGCCTCTTCTGCGCAAGGACTTTCCGCTCAAGGACGTGGATGATTCCGAGCCGGCCCCGCCGCCCCCGCCGCCGCCCCCGCCTGTCACGAGCGATGCGGACTGAATAATTTTATTCCGGCGAAGTCGGTGTCTGGTATGATCCGGTCGGGGCGAGGCGACGGTGCGGTCGAACGGGATGAATCCATGAAAGTCACGCGTGAGTTCGCGCTCTATTGGGGCACCGTCCTGCTGTGCGGATATGGTGCGGTCACCTACGGACGCTGGGGCCTGCTCGAATTGCTGGTGCGTACCGGCACCTGGCCGTCCGACTGGTTCGCATTTGATGCTTACGGCTATGTCGCCAGCATGTCCGTCCTGCAGGAGGTGGTGTTCGTGTTGGCCACGATCTGCGCCCTGTCGGCCTTCGTATTGCTGCTATTGCGCTCGCGCTGGTCAGCCGTGATGTACGGCGTCTTCTTCTTCGCTTCCATGGTCGACTGGCTGCTGCTCGTCGGCAATCCGTTCATCGGCATGGGGCTGAATGGCTATTTCGGGATCACGATCAATCTGATTGCCCTGTCGGCGGTCGTCATGATCACGTCAATGGGCCTGCTGAAGGGCCGGCCGGTCCAGAGCTAGTTTTCACGCACCGCGTCATAGCGCCGGTTGGTGGTCAGCATGGCGCGGATATAGGCCATATTGGCCTCGGCCATCTGCGGCGACACATCCACGCGAGCCAATTCCTCCGCTTCGGTGAAGCGACCCTGCAGGGCGATCACCAGGGCAAGATTCTGACGAACCGTGGCGTCGGCACCGGGACGGACCATGGCTTCGCGCAGCATCCGTTCGGCGGTGTCAGCCTCGCCTGCGGTCACGTAGGACATGGCCAGATTGGACAGGATGGACGGCTCGCCGGGGGCGAGGTTCAGCGCGTCGCGGAAGGCCAGTCGGGCCGCTTCACTCTGCCCGGCCTGTTCCAGGGCGATGCCCAGGGCATTGTGGATCTGCCAACGGCCGGCATCGATCTGGCTGGCGCGGCGCAGGGATTCGATCCCGGCAGCCCCGCGCCCGCCGGCGGCGAGGGCGCTGCCATGGGCGAGCAGGACATCGGCATTGTCCGGATAAAGGGCCAGTGTCTGGCGGGCGACTTCGCTCGCGCGCTGGTAATTGCCGAGCTGGCGCAGGGCGCGGGACAGTTCCAGGGCGGCTTCCAGGTCTGACGGGTTGAGATCGTGCGCTTCCGCCCAGAAGGCGGCCTGGGTGAGCATGTCCTGGCTGCGGACGGCCTGACGCTCACTGGCTGAGGCCGGCACGATCGTATTGGCATTCATCGTATCGATGACGGCCTGTTCCTGTTCGGTCGGCGCCGTCGTCGCACAGGCTGCCAGAAGGAGGGCGCCAAGCGGGGCGAGAAGGATGTGTTTGCGCATGGTATGAACCGGGCCACTGTTGAGCATGTCTTGAATCTGGGCTGTGCCGGTCAAGAATGCGTTAATCCGTCCGGCTGAACCGGACTTGAAAAAGGATATGTCATGACTGCCCTGATCGCCTCCGCTTCCAATGCCCGGATCCTGCGTCTTGTCGGTGAGGCTGATGCGGCCGCCGCGATCGCGGCGCTGCCCGCGGATCAGCGTTCGCTGGGAGCCGAATTCAAGGGCAAGCCGGGTCAGATCGTGCTGCTGCCGGATGGCGGTGACGTCCAGGCGCTCTACGGCATCGGCAAGGGCGGCGACGCCTTCGTCCTGGGCGGGGCTGCGCTGACCCTGCCGCAAGGCGAGTGGCAGCTGGAAACGCTGCCGGCCGACATGGACCCGACGCTGGCCACCACGGCCTGGGCGCTCGGCAGTTACAGTTTCACCACTTACAAGCCGGCCGCGCGCGAACCCGCCCACCTCGTGGCGCCCGAGGGGGCGGACCTTGATGAGGCCAAATCCATCGCCGAAGCGGTCCATCTGACGCGGGACCTGGTCAATACACCGGCCGACCGCATGGGACCGGAAGGACTGGAAGCGGCCTTCCGCCAGCTCGCCGAGACCTTCGGGGCGACGGTCCGGGTCACCCGCGGCGATGACTTGCTGGCCCAGAACTACCCCATGATCCATGCCGTCGGGCGTGCTGCCGGCGAGGCGCCGCGTCTGCTCGAGCTGGAATGGGGCGATGAAAGCCATCCACGCCTGGCTCTTGTGGGCAAGGGTGTGTGTTTCGACACGGGCGGTCTCGACCTGAAGGCGGCTCAATTCATGCGCCTGATGAAAAAGGATATGGGCGGTGCCGCCAATGCCATGGGCCTGGCCCGTATGGTGATGGCCGGTAATCTCCCGGTGCGCCTGCACCTGCTGGTGCCTGCGGTCGAGAATGCGGTCGGGGCCGGGGCTTTCCGCCCGGGTGATATCCTTGACAGCCGCAAGGGGCTTACCGTCGAGATTGACAATACCGATGCCGAGGGGCGCCTGGTGCTGGGCGACGCCCTGACCCGGGCGACCGAGGAGGCGGTCGATCTCCTGCTCGATTTTGCCACGCTGACCGGCGCGGCCCGTGTCGCGCTGGGACCGGAAGTGGCCCCGTTCTATACCGATGACGACGCCGTCGCCGAGAGTCTGGCGCGGTGCGCCAGCACGGTGGCTGATCCGCTTTGGCGCATGCCGCTCTGGGATGGCTATGAGGGCGAGATGGATGGCGAAATCTCTGATCTCGTGAACAGTGCCGCCACGCCGATGGCCGGTTCGATCACCGCCGCGCTTTTCCTGCGCCGCTTTGTCGGCGAGGCGCGCTGGGTGCATTTCGACATTTTTGCCTGGAATCCGAAGGCCCGGCCTGGCCGACCCAAGGGCGGTGACATGCATGCCGCGCGCGCCGTTTACCAAATGCTCAAGGAGCGCTTCCAGAATAAGGGCTGATCAATCGGATCAGGCCGGTTCTGGAGTTGGGGTATGCCGTCACAGGCGATGACATCGCTTGAGATGATGAGACGCGTGTCGGCGGACGCGGTGCGAGGCGCCGCGGCCGATCTGACCGCGCGTCAGTTCGCGCTTCTCCTGGCCATTTTCATGAAGCCGGGGCCGCATGCCATCCGCGATCTGGCACGTCAGCTCGACCTGCCCAAGCCGGCGGTGACGCGCGCGCTGGACGTGCTCGAGCGGCAGGGCTTTGTACGACGCAAGCGCGACCGCGCGGACAAGCGCGATGTCTCGGTGCATCGCACTGTAAAGGGGGCAGTTTTCCTGTACGATTACGGCGAAGCCGTCGCCCATCGTGCCGAGGAAACGCGTACATGTCCCAGCTGGATCCCCGCCTCACCGCCGCCCGCCCGGACCTCGCATCGGCTGAACTGAAGGGCCAGGTCGAGGCGGAACGCTTCGTCGAGCCGGTCGATCATCAGGCGGTGTGTGCCGCTGCGCCGATCCGCAAGGCGCCCGATCCCTCTGCCGCCATGGATGACCAATTGCTGGCCGGCGATATCTTCGCCGTGCTCGAGGAACGCGATGGCTGGGCCTGGGGGCAGTCGCGTGCTGACGGCTATGTCGGCTGGGTCGAAGCGTCCTGCCTGTCGCGGGAGATCCGTCCTGTTGATCACAAGATCGCGGTCCTGCGGACCTATGCCTTTTCCGAGCCCAGCATCAAGTCCGTGCCCAATCACCTCCTCAGCCTGAATGCCCGCTTCACGGCCGGGCGTCGCGAGGGCCGATTCGTCGAAGCGGTAGGCCTGGGCTGGGTGATCGAGGCGCACGCCGCGCCGGTGGACGAGATGGCCGGTGACTTTGTCGCGGTGGCGGAGGCCTTTCTCGGGGCGCCCTATCTGTGGGGCGGCAAGGAGAGTCTGGGTCTGGATTGTTCCGGCCTGGTGCAGATGTCGCTGCAGGCCGCGGGGCAGGCGATCGCGCGGGACGCCGACCAGCAGGAGGCGGCGCTGAAAGCGGCCTGGCGTGATGTGACGGATGACCCGGAGCGCCGGCGCGGCGATATCGTCTTCTGGCCCGGACATGTCGGGATCATGACCGATAGCGAGCATTTCCTGCACGCCAATGCCTCGACCATGGATGTGACGCTTGAACCATTCGTCGACGCCGAGGCGCGAATCCGGGCGGCGGAAAATCCGGTGCGAGCCATCTATCGTCGCCCCTGATCAAGCTTCGACGCTGATCGCGCAAAGAAAAAGCCCCGGAGGACATCCGGGGCTTGATCATGGTGGAAGCCGGGAGGGGCTATTCGCCGCCGTCCGTCTCTTCCTGAACCTGTTCGGCGACATCCTCGGCCGCTTCGTCCATGGCGCCCATGGCGTCATCGACGGCTTCGGCCGGGGCTGCGTCAGCGAGCGGCGCCGGCAACGGCATCGGATTGTCCGAGAGCGAGCGCATATAGGCGATCAATTCAAGACGGGTGTCATCATTGCTGAGGCCGCGGAAGGACATGGCGGTACCCGAAGCGTAACCTGACGGATTTTCGATGAAAGCGTCGAGCGCTTCATAGGTCCAGACGCCATCAAGAGCCTCCAGTGCACCGGAATAGCTGAAGCCGTCATGCGAGGCGATGTCGGCCCCGACGATGCCCCAGAGATTCGGGCCGACGCCATTGGCGCCACCTTGTTCGAAGGTGTGGCAAGCGGCGCAACGACGCGCGGCGCGTTCACCGGCACCGATGTCAGCGGCGGCCAGGACCAGACCGTAATCGGTTGGGCCTTCCTCGACGACTTCGGTGGACGGACCGGACCCGATCGCAGCCCAATCGACCGGATAGGCCGTGTTCTCGGCCGTCAATTCATGCGCGGCGTGCGAGGGAACCAGCAGGTGGCCCAGTTCGGTAATCGCCAGAACGGCCAGTACAATTGCCAGCACGGCGCCGGCAACCTTGTTCCAGAAGAGTTCGCCCATGGACGCCCCCAAATTCAATCAGGTTGAAAATCGGATCGTGTTTGGCACGCACCGCGCCATCAGGCAACACCGCAACGCGCTCATATGCTGCGGTAACACGACGCACGAACAGATCGCGGCGTCGTTGTGTGCGTCCGGAGCGGCACACGGTGTCCCGACTGCAGTCGCGCCTGCAGTTTGACTCGGTGCCACCTTGA
Organism: uncultured Maricaulis sp.; assembly: GCF_947259345.1. GTDB lineage: Bacteria > Pseudomonadota > Alphaproteobacteria > Caulobacterales > Maricaulaceae > Maricaulis. The sequence goes on from NZ_CAMYLS010000003.1 coordinate 109,808, forward strand.
TGCGGACTCAATGGCTCACCAGATAGCGACGGGCTGGGGGACGCCTATGGCGTACAGTTCAAATAAACAAAACAAGGTTGTTCCCAATGATCCGCACAGTGCTTGTCTCCTCCCTCTCCGTTCTCGCGCTCGCCGCCGGTGCTTCGGCACAAGAAGGCCAGGTTCGCGTGGGTGCGGGCTATGAAACCGCTGATTTCGATGGTGCCGATTTCGACACGGTCGTCGTGCGCGGCAGCTATGATTTTACCCGGTATCTCGGTGTCGAAGGTCAGCTGAATATCGGCCTCGGCGATGAAAGCGTCACCGTTGGCGGTGTTACCGGCGATGTCAGCCTCGACTATGTCGCTGGCGTTTTTGGCGTGGTCCGTCCGTTGTCCAACGAGAACGGCTCGCTCTTCCTGCGCGCCGGTTACACCACAACTGAAGGCGAAGCCTCGGTTGCCGGGCTGAGTGCCACGGCCGACGACCAGGCCTGGGCCTATGGCGTGGGTGGCGAATACTTCTTTGACGGCCGCAATGGCGTGCGCGCCGACTATACCCGTTTTGATTATGAGGATGGCGGCGAAGGTGACTTCTTCGGCATCTCCTATGTCCGTCGCATCGGCGGCTAAGGCGTAATCCTGCCGGATTGAAGGGCCGCGGCGCATTTGCGTCGCGGCCTTTTTCATGGCGCCGACACCGATCCGGACTCGGAGGGAGCGGGCAGGCGTGCTATGGTTGTGTTACGGAACGGGGTGCGATGGTGCCCCTCCGGCATATGCGTTGATGTGCCCCGCGAATGGCGGCGGCCGCCCGGGTCTGCGGACCCGTGATCGCGACCTTCAGCCAGACCCTTCGTGTGCGGCGCACCCTGGGCCCGCATGCCTTGGCATGCCCGCTCGGGCGGTTTTCCGCTTGAAGCATCCGAAAGGGCAACACCATGACCAAACTGACAATCCTCGATGAAACCACCGCCCCGGCGAAAGCCAAGCCGGTCCTCAAATCGGTGCGCTCGAAATATGGTTTCATCCCCAATCTGATGGGGGAGCTGGCGGCGTCGCCATCAGCGCTCGAATCCTACACCACGCTCGCAAGCCTGTATGGCCAGAGCGGGCTGACCCCGACGGAGCAACAGGTCGTCCTGCTCACGGTCAGCCGCGAGAATAATTGCGGCTATTGCGTCGCGGCCCATTCCACGGTGTCGGTCAATACCGGCCTCGACAGGACCATCCTGACAGCCCTGCGCGAGGGCCAGGCCATCGACACCGATCCGCGCCTGGAAGCGCTGCGGCAGTTCACGGTCTCGATTGTCCGCAATCGGGGCCTGGTCGAGCGCTCGGATATTGATGCCTTCCTCGAGGCCGGCTTCACCAAGCCCAATATCCTCGATGTCATGACCGGTGTGACGATGAAGACGATGTCGAACTACATCAACCACATCGCCGAGACCGAGCTGGATGACGCCTTCCAGGCCATGGCCTGGAGCAAGCCCATCCTGCAGCACGCCGACTGAGCATCGGCGTGTCCCCCCGGGACGGGGCCGGCTTGCCGGCCCCGTTTCGCTTTGCGGGGCTAGATGGCCTTGTCAGCCCAGAGCTCGGCCAGGCGGCGGGCAATGGCGATGGACGGCGGCATGGCGGCGTCGGGGTGGCGCCCGGCCAGCATGTCGCGGACTTCATCGCGGCTGAACCAGCGCGCCTTTTCCAGCTCGTGCGGATCGATCGTGACCTTCGTCTCGAGAATGGGCGCGACCAGGCCGATCATCAGCGAGGAGGGAAACGGCCAGGGCTGTCCCATGACATAGCGGATGCCGGCGATATCCGCCTTGATCCCGGCTTCCTCCTCCAGCTCGCGCGCGCAGGCCTCCTCGAGGGTTTCTGCCGGTTCCACAAAGCCGGCCAGGGCGGACCACATGCCTTCGGGCCAGGATTCCTGGCGGCCCAGCAGGCAGTGATCGCCATCGGTTGCCAGCATGATCACGACCGGATCGACACGCGGGAAATGCTCCGCCTCGCAATCGGGGCAGACCCGGCGCGCGCCGCCCGATTTGACGCGTGTCGCGGCACCGCAGGCAGCACAGAAGCCGTGGCGGCCATGCCAGGCATGCAGGGCCTTGGCCTGGGCATAGATCGCGGCTTCGTCCGGATTGAGGGCCATCGCCGCCTGCCGTGCCGGAATGATCTCGGCGTCCAGAGGCAGTTGGTCGGCCGTGGTCAGCGTCACCGCGAAACAGGGGCTGGACTTGTAATGGCCCAGGAAGAGCGCGGTGGACATGTCGGCCTGGGGTGCCACTTCGCTGCGCCGGAACCAGTAGAGCGCGGTGCCGCCTTGTAGCGCCGGATCGCCCTCCAGCGTGGCCAGCCACCAACCTTCATCGCCGTCGAGAAGTTTGGCCAGGGCCGTTTCATCGCGTCTCAGCTGGTCGCCCCGGTCGAGCGGCGAGCCGGCAAAAACCAGCGGGTCACGGCCGGCGAGGATGGAGCGATCATTCATGGGCAATATCCGAACACGATGCGATCTGGGTGCAGCCATAGATATCTTTGACCGGGCCTTCAACAAGGGTCGGGCAAACACCCTGTCTTTCTCGCCTTGCATTTGCGAACGATTCGCAATTAGGTGGGCGCAGGAGGTATCGATATGGCTTTTGACTGTTCCGACCATTCACCCGCTGCGGCGGACCACGCCCGGATCGCTGTCAGCGACTGGCTCGAAACCCAGGCCCGGGTGATTGGATACTGGCGTGATGTCCTGGTCTCATCGGGCGGGAATCTGGCGTTGATTGAGGCGCTCGACGATCATGCCCGCTTCCTCGCCGCCGCCGCGCATCAGGGAGAGGGCGATTTCCTGCAGACACAATGACGCCACGCCTTGCACGCCAGCTTCAGGCACGCGATATAGGGGGCGGAAGATCGGCGGTGGACGAGCGCCTCGCCAACCCGGTCAGATCCGGAAGGAAGCAGCCGTAACGAGTTTTGCTCGGGTCGCTGTCCGGTCTTCCACTTTACTCCGCCCCGCGGCCTCCGGCGACGGACCGCGGCCCTGGAACACCCGACCCGATGAGCTGTCATGGATGATACGCCGCTCCCGACTGATGCTGACGGAGCGGGCGACGTCCTGATGCCCGGGCTCGACCTGCCCAAGAGCGGCCCGACACCCGGCTACCAGGTCCTGGCGCGCAAATACCGCCCGCACACATTCGAAGACCTGATCGGCCAGGACGCCATGGTGCGGACCCTGACCAATGCCTTTGCCGCTGGCCGGATCGCCCATGCCTACATGCTCACCGGCGTGCGCGGCGTCGGCAAGACCACCACGGCGCGGCTGATTGCCCGGGCCCTGAATTTCCAGACCGACGCGTTCGATGCGCCCTCCATGGCGCTGGGCGAGACCGGCCGTCACTGCGACGCCATTGCCCGCTCGGCCCATGTAGATGTGATGGAGATGGACGCCGCCTCGCGGACCGGTGTCGGCGATATCCGCGAGATACTGGAAGGTGTGCGCTATGCCCCGGTCTCGGCGCGCTACAAGGTCTACATCATCGATGAGGTCCACATGCTCTCGACCTCGGCCTTCAACGCCCTGTTGAAGACGCTCGAGGAACCGCCCGAGCATGCCAAATTCATCTTCGCGACGACCGAGATCCGCAAGGTTCCGGTGACCGTTCTGTCGCGCTGTCAGCGCTTTGACCTCAAACGGATCGACCGTGAAGTCCTGACTGATCATCTCGAGCGGATTTGCGGGCTGGAAAACGCGTCGGTCGAGCGTGATGGCCTGTCCCTGATTTCCCGCGCGGCGGAAGGCTCGGTTCGCGATGCACTCTCCCTGCTCGACCAGGCGATTGTTCAGGGCAGCGAAGCGGATGGACCGGTCAGCGCGCCGCAGATCCGTGACATGCTCGGCTTGGCCGACCGGGCGCGCGTGCTCGACCTGCTCGAGCAGACCCTGATGGGCAAGACGGCGGACGCCCTGGCCGAGCTGGAATCCCTGCATGATGCCGGCGGTGATCCCGTCGTGATCACACGCGACCTGCTGGACTATGTCCATGCCACCGCCCGTGTGAAAGCCGCCGGTCCCGAAGCTGATCTGGGCGAGGCCGCCGATACCGTGGCGCGAATCGTCACGCTCGCCGAGAGCCAGTCCCTGGGCCAGCTGACCCGGATGTGGAAAATCCTCCTGACCGGTCTCGATGATGTTCGCGCTGCGCCCGATGCGCTGGCGGCGGCCGAAATGACCGTTTTGCGCCTGGCCTCGGCTGCGGCGCTGCCGCCACCGGAAGACGCGGCCCGCTTGCTCGCTGGCATGCCACGCGCGACCGCTGCCCCGGAGGCGCCGGGAAAGCCTGAGCCGGCC
>NZ_CAMYLS010000004.1 GCF_947259345.1 uncultured Maricaulis sp.
CTGATCGCACGCCCTGCCGGAGTGTCGGGCTGTCATCCCCGCACGCGGACAGGCTCCGCACGCTTCCGGGCACAAGTGACTGAGCTCGCGCCTCCCGTCCCGAAAACCACAGGCATTATCGCTTGGGTTGGAGAGGGTGCGGATAAGTTTTCTTCAAAACCCGCCCCACACACCGTCATCCCGGCGCAGGCCGGGACCCAGTCTGCGACGCAAGCTGTTGCCAAGATTGGGAAATCCGCGCCTGCGAGACTGGGTCCTGACTTTCGTCAGGATGACGGTTTTGCGGTAAAGGGCGGGGATAAACTCCCCGTCTGCCACCTTGTCATCCCCGCTGGATGTCCGGCGCAGGCCGGACGCAAGGCGGGGACCCAAGTGTTCGACCAGCTAGGTCCCTGATCTTCGCCCGGCCTGCGCCGGGCGTCCGTCAGGGATGACAAGCGTTGTGTTGACGGATCACGCCCCCGCGTCAGGACGGCAACCCACGCAGCAAGACCTCCAGCGCGTCGGCAAACACCTCGCCGATCTGCGGCCCTTGCTCCGGATAGAGATAGGGCTCGATCAGTTCGATCTCGATCAGGGCGAGCTTGCCATCCAGGCCGCGCAACATGTCGACCCGGGCATAAAGGAGGTCACCCTCGATGCAATCAAGGACAGATCGGGCAAGGGCGAGTTCCTCGGCGCTGGGCAGATGGACTTCCTCATGCCCGCCATATTCCGACTGCACACGGTAATCGCCCTTGGCCGGAATTTTCCGCGCGCAATGAGAGAATTCGCGGTTGAAGAAGAGAAAGGCATATTCACCCTCCTCGGCAACGGCCGGCAGAAAGGGCTGGATCATGCACTCGGCCGGCGGCAAGTCCGCCGCAGCCGGAAGCGCCGCGCCCCGACGAATACGCGCCTGACGCCAGGCCCCGGCACCCAGAACCGGCTTTACGACAATATCGTCCGCCCCCAGCGTCTCGAAAGCCGCCGCGATGGTCTGCGCATTGGCGGCGTCGGACCAGACCGTCGGGATCATCGGCGCGCCGCGGGCGGCCAGATCCTTGAGGTAGGTCTTGCGACTGTTCCAGCGCACCTGGTCGAGCGGATTGAACAGGCGGCTCTCACGATCACAGCGCTCGAGCATCGCCAAGAAAGCGTCCGGCTTTTCCATATAGTCCCAACAGGTGCCGATCATGACGGCGTCAAACTGCGACGGGTCAAAATCAGGCGCATCCCAGATCACCGGCTCGAGATCGATGCCGCGCTGGGCGCAGGCCGGCTGCAGGGCGGCGATTTCAAGCTCGTATTCCCAATAATCCTTGCGGGCATCGGGATGGTCGCGAAGCATGCAGCTGGCGGTAAGAAAGGCGATCCGGGTCATGACGGGCTGGCTAGCCGGAGCGCATCGTGACGGCAAGCCTTGTTCTCGACCGGCGCTGCGTTTAACCCTGCCATTCTTGCCAGCTGAAATGGATGATACCGATGTCCGAGACCCGTTTTGACGTGCTTGCCGTAGGCAATGCCATTGTCGATGTCCTGTCGCCCGCGACAGACAGCTTTCTGGCCGCTGAAGGCATTGCCAAGGACGCCATGACGCTGATCGACGAGGATCGGGCACGAACCCTCTACGCAAGCATGCAGCCGGGCAAGGAAGCCTCCGGCGGATCGGCCGCCAACACCGTCGCCGGAATCGCATCGCTGGGCGGCAGGGCCGCCTATATCGGCAAGGTGGCCGATGACCAGCTGGGCGAGATCTTCACCCATGATATCCGCACGATCGGCGTCCATTTCGACACGCCTCCGCTCAAGGACGGACCGGCGACCGCACGCTGCCTGATCAATGTCACCGAAGACGCGGCCCGCTCCATGTCGACTTTCCTGGGCGCTGCGGCGCTGGTGACCGAGGACGATGTCGAGGCCGGCGCTGCGGACTTGCAAGCGTCTGAAATCATTTATCTGGAAGGCTATCTTTTCGATCGCGAAGAGGCCAAGCGCGGCTATGTCGCGGCAGCCGAGATGGCAGCTGCCCACAAGCGCCGCACCGCGCTGACCCTGTCTGACCTGTTCTGCGTCGAGCGCCACCGGACGGCTTTCCGCCATCTGGTCGCGCATCATATCGACATCCTTCTGGCCAATGAGGCCGAGATCAAGGCGCTCTACGAGACCGAGGATTTCGACGCGGCCATGGCCCAGGCCCGCCAGGACGTGGCAGTCGTGGCCGTAACGCGTTCAGAGAAGGGCGCCGTCATCGCTCGCGGTGAAGAAATGGTCACGGTCGCCGCGGAACCGGTCAGCAAGCTGGTGGATACGACGGGCGCCGGCGATCTCTTTGCGGCCGGATTTCTGCTCGGTCTGGCCCAGAGGCGCTCACTGGCAGAGGCGGGACGAATGGGCGCGATTTGTGCGGCAGAAATCATCTCTCACTACGGCGCGCGTCCGGAAACCGGATTGAAAACACTCGCTGAAGCAGCCGGGATCGCCTTTGAATGAAGGTATTCCGGGCATTTGTCTAAAAACTTAATGATTTAACTCCAGCATTTTAACCACAATTCAAGTGGTTGCTGAGATGCTGATCGCTGAGAACGGGTGAGTATCCTTATTCACCCGGTGTTTGGTGGCGATTACGCGACCTTACGGGGGCGCGTTCAGGGGTTAAAATGGCACCCATCCGCAAAGCGGTTGCTCGAGTCATGCGTTCGCTGGTGATGAAGTTCACACTTCTGACCGGTGCGCTGATCTTCGCAACAACACTCATGCTGATGACGCTGGAGAGCGTGTCTGCGCAACGCGAGACACGAAACCTCCTTATCGAGCGTTCGGTTGCGACGCTGCAGGCTTCGGCCAGCCGGCTAGCCAATCCGATCTCCACAAATGACGCAACCTATGTCGATCTTTATATTGAAGAACTGATCAACTCGATCGGCGCGTCCCAGCTTTATGTACTAAACAATCGCCGTGAAGTGCTCGGCGAAGCCTATGATGACGATCGCGAGCAGGGGCAGCTTCGCGCCGCCGACATCGCCGTCATGTCACTCGGCGCCGGCGACCTTCGTTATGATCTCCATGATGACCTGCTGGAGGTATCCGCGCCGGTATACACCCAGTCTCGCCGGCTGGTTGGCGTCGTTTACATGCAGCAGCCGCTGATCGAGCTGGCCGCGTCACGCAATGCCGCGATCCAGCGCCAGACCCTGATCGCCCTGTTTGCCCTGGGCATTTTCCTGCCGCTGGCCGCGTTGATCGTCGGTCGCGCCCTGCGCCCGGTCCAAACCCTCACCGACGCCGCACGCCTGGCCTCGTCGAAGAATCTCGACATGCGTATCAAGGTGAAGACCGGCGACGAGCTGGAAGTACTGGCCAATGCCTTCAACCGCATGTTTGCCCGCCTCGACGGCAATCTGAAGCGCATCCATCGCCTTGCCTATGTGGACCTGGTGACCGAGCTGCCGAATCGCGAACGTTTCCGCAAGGAAACCGAGCGCGTGGCTCGCAAATCGCTGGAAGTCGGCTCCTCCGGTGCCGTGCTCTTCCTCGACCTTGACCGTTTCAAGCGCGTCAATGACTCGCTGGGCATCGGCGAGGGTGACCGCCTGCTGGAAATGGTTGGACGCCGCCTCTCCGAAGTCACGCGTGGCTGTGATCTCGCTGCCGGCAATATCGAAGATCCATCCATGGTCGCCCGTCTGGGCGGGGATGAGTTCACCGTGCTGCTGCCCAATATCGAGGACAGTGCCGACGCGGCGCGCGTCGCCAACAAGCTGGTCGACGCCATTCGGCTGCCGTTCGAGATTTCCGGTCACCAGGTCTTCCTCGGTGTGTCTATCGGGGTGGCTGTGTTCCCGCAGGATGGTGCCGATCCGGAAACGCTGATGCGCCATGCCGACCTTGCCATGGCCCATGCCAAGCGGGCCGGCGGATCGGCCGCCCAATTCTTCGAGCCGAGCATGAACCAGTCCGCCTTCGAGCGTCTGGTGCTGGAAAACGAGCTGCGCGACGCAGTCGCCCAGGACCAGCTGGTGGTCTTCTACCAGCCGAAGGTCTTGATGAAAGATGGCGCCTGTGCCGGAGCCGAGGCCCTTGTGCGCTGGCAGCATCCGACCGCCGGGCTTCTGTCCCCGGGCGCCTTCATCGAGGCTGCCGAGGAATGTGGCCTGATTGGCGAGATCGGTGACTGGGTCCTGCGCGCCGCTTGTCGCGAAGCCGCCGCCTGGCGTGAGCGCGGGCTGGAAATTCCGGTCGCGGTCAATGTCTCGGCCATGCAGTTTGATCGTGACGGATTCTCGGACTCCGTGCTGGAAGCCCTGGCCGCGGCCAATCTTCCGCCGCACCTGCTTGAGCTCGAACTGACCGAATCCATCGCCATGGAAAATCCCGAGCGTGTCATTGAACAGGTCCAGCCGCTGCGCGACCGGGGCGTCAATTTCGCCATTGATGATTTCGGGACCGGCCATTCCTCGCTCGCCTATCTGACGCGGATGCCGTTCGACGTGTTCAAGATCGACCAGAGCTTCGTCCGCGACATGACCACGGATCATCATGCCCGCATCGTGGTCGAGACCATTCTCGCCATGGCCAAGTCGCTGAAGCTGGAAACCGTCGCTGAAGGTGTGGAAACAGCGGAGCAATACGAGATGCTGCGCAGTCAGGGTGCGACCCTGGCCCAGGGCTTCCTCTTTGCCCGGCCGATGCCGGCCAGCGACTTTGTCGCCTTCGCCTCGGACAGTCATTCCGACCGCGCCGTCAACGAATAGCGCCCCGGCGCTGCCAGGCGTCCGGCAGCATCAGCCCTTGATCCGCTCCGCCGTGTCGGCCACATGCTTGTGACGACATCATCCGGAGACCGGTCCATGACGCACGCCTCAACCCCCGACTATGCCGATGCCAGCCTGTGGCGCGGCACCACCATCATCGCCGTGCGCAAGGATGGCCGTCTGGTCGTGGCCGGTGATGGTCAGGTCTCTATCGGCCCGACCGTGATGAAGGGCAATGCCAAGAAGGTGCGCCGCCTGGCCGGCGGTGATGTGATTGCCGGTTTCGCCGGCGCCACAGCCGACGCCTTCGCCCTGTTCGAGCGGCTGGAAGGCAAGCTGGAGCAATATCCCAAACAACTTGCCCGCGCCTGTGTCGAACTGGCCAAGGACTGGCGCACGGATCGCTATCTGCGTCGCCTCGAAGCCATGCTCATCGTCGGCGACAAGGATGCGACCTATCTGCTGACCGGCGCCGGCGATGTCCTGGAACCGGAAGATGGCGTTGTCGCTGTCGGGTCCGGCGGCAATTTCGCCCTCTCCGCCGCCCGCGCCCTCTATGAGTACGAAGCCGACCCGGAAGTCATCGCCCGCAAGGCGATGGCGATCGCCGCCCGGATCTGCGTCTACACGAATGAAAACCTGACGATTGAAGAGATCAGCTAGGTTGCGAAACCGCGCGCCCGCGATCTGGCTTTGCGATAGGCTGCCCACATGATCGAACTTGGCGCACGAGGCAGAACGCCGTGATCCTTCACATTCTCGCAGCGCTCGGCCTGATCCAGGGCCTGGTCCTGGCCACAGCCCTGTTTCGGGCCCGCAATCGCAATCCGGTCGGATTCGCAGCCCTCCTGATAGCTCTGGTCGCGGCGATGGCGATCGTCGTCGAGGACTGGTTTGTCCAGACGGGTGCCTGGCGGGAATTCCCCCATGTCCTGCGCGCTACGACCTGGATGCCCTATCTGATCGGACCAGGTGTCTGGCTGTTCGCCCGCTCGCTGGCGCGGCCATTCGAGCTAGGCTGGTCGACCCTTCACTTTCTCCCGGCGGCAATGGCGCTCGCTTACTTCCTGCCCTTCTATGCGCGCTCGGGAGCCGAGAAGATCGCCTTCGTCAACGCGACCCATACCATACCGCTGGATACCAGCCTGCTCGGCCTGACCAAGGCGATCGCTCTGCTGGGCTATCTGACCGCCACACTCTGGGTGCTCTGGCGACTGCCCCGCTCAACGCTTGCCCGCAGCGCGTTCTGGTCGGTCCTGGGCTTCCTCGTCTTCGTCTTGCTGGTCGCCGCCGGATTTGCCACCGAGCATCTGGTTGACCGTCTGCCAATTTCCTCCGACCTGCTCGCGGCGACCGGACTTGCCATCTTCCTGTACAGTCTGTCTCTGGTCGTTCTGATCAACTGGCGCGCCTTCGCCATCAATCCGGCGGGCGACGACCCGACGAAGCCACCGCGGGACGGCGGCGGCTTGCTGGACGTGGAAACGACCGAGCGGCTCTTCGCCCAGATCAGTCGTGCGGTAGCATCGGCGCGCCTGCATGAGGAACCGCAATTGACGGTCTCGCGCCTGGCCGAACGGACCGGCTTCCAGCCGCACTACCTGTCCTATGTGATCAATGCGCAGACGGGACTGAATGTGAAGGCCTGGCTCAACACCCTGCGGGTCGAAGACGCCAAACAGCGCTTGGTCGCCGATCAGGATGAGTCCATTCTCTCCATCGCGCTGGCCTGCGGGTTCAACAGCAAGGCGGCTTTCAACCGATCCTTCAAGGCCGTCACCGGACAATCTCCGACCGGATTTCGCGCGTCTCATTTTGTAAAGTGACGCGAAAGGCGCCGGCGGTGCGGCCAGGATCCAGGTCCTGTCCCGTCCTGTCATGGAGCGCCTTTTGCAAAATCATCTGCGCCACCTTTTCCTCGCAATATTCGCCAGTTTCACCCTTACCGCGCCCATGGGGGCTTACTCGCCGGCCCAGCCACCGGTCATACCTTTCGAAGCGGCCACACCAGAAGGCCGGATAGCCGGCGAGATCCACCAAATTCCGGGCTCGAGCCCCGACACCATCCTCGTCATTACCGGCGGGTCCGGCGTCGGCATTCGTGCCGATACAGCGGCAGCGATCGGTCTCTTCTTGAGTAAAACAACCGCGGTGGCCATCTATGACCGTCGCGGCTTCGGCGACTCGTCCGGTATCGCGACCACGCCGACAACAGCCAATACCGCCTGGCTTATTCCGGCCCTCGGGTCAGACCTGATCGCGATCACAAGCCATCTCGATGGGCTGGGCTATGACCGGATCGGCATTCTCGGATCAAGCATGGGCGGATGGGTCAACGCCTCGGCAGCCGCCCGGTCTGACCTGATTGATTTCGCGATCAACCTGGTCGGCGGTGCGACCTCGGTCTCGCGCTCCGATACATTCGACGCCCTGACCAACACCGGGCTGTCGATCGGTGCCGCGCTCGCAATGACACCGGGCCGGGCTGAAGCAATCGGATACGACCCCGCTTGCGACCTCGCCCGGGCGTCGATCCCGATGCTTTGGGTGCTGGGTGAGCGCGATGACAGCAATCCGTCGCAGCTCGATATCGATGTGATCGAGCGGCTCGCCGCGGCGGGGCAGCCATTTCAGTACATTCTTGTTGAGCGGGCGGACCATAATTTCCTGAATGTGGAGTCCGGCGAGATCATACTCGATTGGGTCCCCGACACGCTCCGCTTCATGGAATCCGCCAGCGCTGAATGAGGCGCTCATCCCGCTCTGCACCCGTGTGGGCCCTGGCCAGGATTAAGCGCGTATTTCCAACATCAACTAGCTCGCAAACACCTGCGCCTCATCCCGAAACGTCTTGAATTCCAGAGCATTGCCGGCCGGGTCACGGACGAAGAACGTGCCCTGCTCGCCGGGCTCGCCCTCAAAGCGCACATAGGGATCGATGATGAAGTCCTGGTTGGCAGCCTTGAGACGAGCGGCGAGCACTTCCCAGTCCGACCAGTCCAGCAACAGACCGAAATGCCGAACCGGGACCTGTTTCCCGTCCACCGCACCGGCAGACACGGACGCACACTCTTCCGGCGCCAGATGCGCCACGATCTGGTGCTCATGGAAGTCGAAATCGACCCAGTTCGCACTGGATCGCCCCTCACGACAACCCAGCAGTTCGCCGTAGAATTTCCGCGCCGCAGCCAGGTCATTGACGGGGAAAGCGAGGTGGAAACGCGGACGGGTCATTGGTTTATGCCTTTCAGGTCTGGTTTTGCGGAGCGCCCCTGATTACATCAGTGGAAGCGCTAGCAATGCAAAGACGATAATGACCGATTTTTCTCCCCGCGAAATAGTCTCCGAACTCGACCGCTTCATTGTCGGCCAGGGCGATGCCAAGAAGGCGGTCGCCATCGCCCTGCGTAATCGCTGGCGCCGACGGCAGCTGGACGAGACCCTCGCGGAAGAGGTTACGCCGAAAAATATCCTGATGATCGGGCCAACGGGCGTCGGCAAAACCGAAATATCCCGCCGTCTGGCCAAGCTGGCCGGCGCGCCCTTCATCAAGGTCGAGGCCACGAAATTCACCGAAGTCGGTTATGTCGGTCGCGATGTCGACCAGATCGCGCGCGACCTTGTGGAAATCGCCATTTCCATTGTCCGCGAGAAGAAACGTGAGGACGTAAAGGCGAAGGCGCATGCCGCTGCCGAGAATCGCGTTGTCGACGCCCTTGTCGGACCCGGCGCCAGCGAGGCGACACGCGAGAGCTTCCGCAAACGGCTTCTGGCCGGCGAACTGGACGACAAGGACGTCGAGATCGAGCTGGCCGACAGCGCCTCACCCATGCAGATGATGGACATTCCGGGCATGCCCTCGGGCGGGGCCGGCGTGATCAATCTCGGTGATATCCTGGGCAAGGGTTTCGGACAGAAGACCAAGACCGTTCGCATGAAGGTCAAGGACGCCTATGAGCCCCTGATCAATGAGGAGGCCGACAAGCTGCTCGATGACAGCCAGATTACCGCGGAGGCCATCAAGCTGGCCGAGAATGACGGCATCGTCTTTCTTGATGAGGTCGACAAGATCGCGGCACGCGCTGATGCCCGCGGCGGTGATGTGTCCCGCGAGGGCGTGCAGCGCGACCTTCTGCCCCTGATCGAGGGAACCACGGTGGCGACCAAGCATGGCACCATCAAGACCGACCATATCCTTTTCATCGCGTCGGGCGCCTTCCATGTCGCCAAACCCTCGGACATGCTGCCGGAATTGCAGGGCCGCCTGCCGATCAGAGTCGAACTTTCTGCCCTGACTGAAGCCGATCTCAAGCGCATCCTGGTTGAACCGGAAGCCAGCTTGATCAAGCAGTATGTCGCCCTGATGGGCACGGAGGGCGTAACGCTGGACTTCACCGATGACGCCATCGACGCACTCGCCGCTCTGGCCGCCGAGGTCAATGCGAGTGTCGAGAATATCGGTGCCCGCCGGTTGCAGACCGTGATGGAGAAACTGGTCGAGGAGATATCCTTCACCGCGTCGGATCGGTCAGGTCAGACCATCACCATTGATGCGGACTATGTCGCCGAGCATGTCGGCACGCTGGCCAAGAATGCCGACCTGTCGAAATTCATTCTTTGAGGATTGGCGCCACGCAAGGCCGCAATTGGCTGACCTGGTCAGTCGCGGTTTCGCGTTCTCAGCGTGACATAAAAGGCGCCGCTGCCACCATGGCGGGCATGGGATTTCGCGAATCCTGACACATACTGACTAAACTCAGGAAGTCCCAGCCATTCCGGGAGCTTGCGCCGCAAGACGCCGGGTTCTTCAACCTGTTCCCACGGCGCCACTTCGCGTTCACGCGACTTGAAACCCTTGCCGGTAATCACGAGCACGGTGCGATAGCCGCTGGCGAAGGCCATTTGCAGGAAATGGCGCAGGGAGCGCAGTGCCTGATCCTGGGTCAGCCCGTGCAGATCGATCCGACCATCAATGTCGAGCCGGCCGCGGCGGACCCGTTTCTCGCCGGAGCGGTCATGCGGGACAGGCGGGTCATAAGCCGCCGGCGCGCGGGGCGTGACCGGCAGGCGCAGCCCTGTTTCATAAGCGCGGGCTGCCGTGTCCATCTTGTCTTTTTTCTGCGGAGCAGCGTCCGGCTCGGAGCGCTCTAGCGCGGCCATGCGATCCTCGGACAGCGGCTTCACCGACTTGGCCACACGCGTCCACAAGGCACGCTCCTCCGGCCGCATGGTGCGTTTGCGCGACATGCGTCAGGCCGGCTCGGTGTCGGCGAAAAGACGCGCCACAACCGTGTGCGGCAGGAGCACGACCCAGCTGGCGGTGGCACGGGTCGTCCCCGCCCGTCGCTCGGCCGTCTCACCCCAGCCCCAGAAGAAGTCGCCTCGCAGCGGTCCATTGATCGCCCCGCCGGTATCCTGGGCGACGACAAGGCCATGCCAGTCGTCGAGCTCCGGCAGGTCCGCCGATATCCAGACCGGCACACCCTGCGCCATGATGCCGGTATCCACCGCGATCGAGGCCATCGGCGTCAGCGGGACACCGGCGGAGCCGCGCGGCCCCAGCGACGGGTCATCCAGACTTTCGCTCTGGAAGAAGACATAGCGCGGATTAACGCCAAACAGCTCAGCGGTGGCTTCCGGACCATGCTCGTTCAACCAGGCTTCAATGCCCTGTTTGGAGGCGGCATGCGGTTCCAGCTGACCCCGATTGATCAGTTCGCGACCAATGGAGCGGTAAGGCAGGCCGTTATGGGCGGCAAAGGCTGCACGCTCTTCACGGCCATCGGCAAAGACCAGCCGACCCGAGCCCTGGATTTGCAGGAAGAAGACATCAATCGGGCGACCCCAGGCAAAGACTTCGCCGGCATTGCTGGCCTCGATCGTGGTGCGATCCTTGTACGCAACCAGTTCGCCCTCACGGACCTCACCGACAATGCGACGACCCGACAGGCTTTCGTCGAAACGTCCCAGGTCAACGGTGACAAGATCATCCGGCCGACGGCGAAGCGGTTGGGTAAAGCCGGGTTGGCGCGTCCGACGCACCTCGACATAGGGCTCGTAATATCCGGTCAGCAGACCGGTTTCGCGGGTTTCCCCCGTTTCCGCCTCGCGGGCGAGCAGCCGCACGGGCGTGAAGACGGCTTCCAGACTGGCACGCGCGGCATCGGACCCGTCCCGTGTCATGGCCGCGGCGGCACAGGCGCCGCGCCAATCCTCCACCCGGCCAGCCCATTCGGCGCGCGGATTGAGCGCATCACTGTCGGCCCGGCGACCCAGCCGCTCGCAACTTCGGCGAAAGGCTTGCAGCGCTGGCGCCAGATCCTCACTCTCCCAACCAGGCAGGTCGGTCCAGAGGACAGTTTGAAAATCAAGGGTTTCCGGGCGTTCTGCGACCGGAATTTCCGGTTCGGGCTCAGGCTCCGGTGTCGAGGGCTGGCAAGCC
Source organism: uncultured Maricaulis sp. (assembly GCF_947259345.1). Taxonomy (GTDB): domain Bacteria; phylum Pseudomonadota; class Alphaproteobacteria; order Caulobacterales; family Maricaulaceae; genus Maricaulis. The sequence continues at coordinate 11,176 of NZ_CAMYLS010000004.1, forward strand.
GCCAGCAGCACGACGCCGATCAGGGCGAGCCGATCAGACCGCCGCAACACGGGTCAATACCCAATTGGGATTGCCGGTATCGGTGCGGCGTTCGAACAGCCAGTCTTCGGTGACGGTCGAAAGATGGCCCAGGTCGCCGGCGATCAAAACCTCGTCCGCATCGCGGGTTTCGGTGGCGATCTCGGCGATAAAGCGCACCTTGATACGCGCGGTTTCGCCCTCGAGGCTGGCCTCGGTAATCTCGGCCGAACGAATCCGTTCAATTTCGGTTTTGACCGTTTCACCACGATCCGCGCGTTGGTCAATTGCGGTGGTGTAACGTTCGAGGACTTTTGCTGCCAGGAGCGGTTCGAGCGTCTTTCGATCACCGGCGGCAAAGGCCTCAACGATCATCGTGTAGGCGCTGCGAGCACCCTCGAGGAAGACTGTTGGGTCAAATCGCGGATCAACCGCTGCAATGGCTTCCAAGCCGGCCGCAGCCGGGCCTTCAAACGCGGGGCGCAATCCGGGCGGCTGACCGGCCTCTCCCGGTTTCGCGGCTTTCTCGCGAGGCGTCGGGGCCTCCATGTGACCTTCCCGGCGCCCCAGAACCGTATAGAGACGATAGGCGAAGAAGATCGCGACTACACCGCTGAGAAGTGTCCAGATATCCATACGGCTCGCTATACCTTTGCTGAGCTGACACGCCTTGCCGCCACGCGCCAAGACATCGTTCCAATCCCTGATATAGGCCCTATTTGGTCAGACGTCAGCCTCTTCGCTGTGGTCTTGCCAGCTTGCCGGTAGGCGGTCGCCATGCTAACGGGCGCGCTCTCATTGACCCGGCCGCCCATGGCCAGATGCTTACAGACCCATCCGGGGAGTTCCATGACCGACGCACCCAACATGCCCGCTGACGACGCGGCCGCCCAACAGCCGCAGCTGCGCGTCCTTGCGCAATACGTGAAGGACCTCTCCTTCGAAAACCCGGGCGCCCCTGACACGCTGCGTCCCGGCCAGGCAACGCCGGCGATCGATCTGGGCATTGATGTCCAGGCCCGCGCCGTCGGTGACGATACCTATGAGGTCGTACTGACCGTGAACGCCAAGGCGACCCGCGAGGAGACTGTCGTTTTCATCGCCGAGCTTGCCTATGCCGGCCTCTTCCAGCTGGCCAATGTGCAGGATGCCGAACGCGAGCCCTTCCTGCTGATTGAATGCCCGCGTCTGATCTTCCCGTTCGCGCGCCGCGTCCTTGGCGACACTACGCGTGATGGCAATTTCCCGCCGCTCATGCTGGATCCGGTCGATTTCGCGGGCCTGTATCGCGCCCAGCTGGCCAAACGTGCCGCCGCTGTGCCGGGTTCGGAAGGCGGAAGCAATGGCAATGGCGACCCGGCCGCTGCAAACTAGGCCTTTAAACCAGGCCGGACCAACGCAAATGGTCCTATTGAAACGAGAGTTTCTTCCAGAGCGCGTGATCGCCCATCTCGTCGACAAAGGCGTCATGGGCGGCGCGCTCTGACGCTGTCTGGCCCTGGTTCAACGCTGTTGGACGCGGCGGCCGGGCGGGAAATTCAACCGCATTACTGGTCGACGAACCCTTGCCGCTGAGATCCAGCGCCCGGGTTCGCCCACCCATCAGCTCGAGATAGACTTCCGCCAGAAGCAGGGAGTCGATCAGGGCGCCGTGCTTGTCGCGCGTGTCGAGCGAGATATCGAAGCGTTTGCACAACGCGTCCAGGGATACATACGAGCCCGGAAATTTCGCCCGCGCGATCCGGGCCGTATCCTTGAATCGGTCATCGGCATAGATATCCAGGCCCAGGCGCGCCAGCTCCATATTGATGAAGCCGCGGTCAAACGGGGCATTGTGAGCGACAAGGGTTGCATCCCCGACAAAGGCGACAAAGTCCGGTCCGACTTCGTCAAAGAGCGGCTTGTCAGCCAGAAATTCTGTCGTCAGCCCGGTAATCTCGACCACTTCCTTCGGCACGGAGCGCTGCGGATTCACATAGGCATGGAATGTCTTGCCGGTCGGGATGTAATCGATCACCTCGACAGCGCCCAATTCGGTGATGCGATCGCCGGTATTGGGATCCAGGCCCGTGGTTTCCGTATCGAAGACTATTTCACGCATTCCGGCCGCCCCGCCTGAGTTTGCTGACTTCATGAATTGGCGTCAGTCGCCCTGGCTCTGAGTGCCTTGACGATTTCAGCCACCTGTCTCTTTGCATCAGGAATTCCACCTGATGTTTCAACGATATGATCCGCCCTTTCGAGCTTGATCGAATCGTCCAGCTGACGCGCGATTATGGCGTCCAGCTTGGCCTTGGTCATGCCCGGTCGCTGCAGGACGCGCGCGCGCCGCACCTCGTCCGGCGCATGCACGACAATGACGGCATCAACCCGCTTGTCTCCTCCTGTCTCAAACAGAAGGGGCACATCGAACACCAGGATTTCGTGGCCGGCTGCCATTTCGTCAGCCACGAACGCTTCCCGCGCCGCGCTCACGAGCGGATGCACGATCTCTTCGAGAATCTCGAACCCGTCCGGGTCGGTCTTCAGCGCTTCCGACAGACGGACCCGGTCAATTGCGCCATCCACGACAACGCCCGGAAAGGCGCGTCCAACCGGCTCAACGGCCCCGCCGCCTGGCGCGTAGAGCGCATGCACAGCGGCATCGGAGTCGAAAACAGGGATGCCCGCCTCCCTCAGCAATTGAGCCGTCGCCGATTTGCCCATGCCGATGGACCCGGTCAGCCCGACGCGCAGCATTATGACGCCTCCAGATAGCGCACGAGTTGGCCACGCAGATCGGGCAGAGCCGGTACCGGCTGGCCGTAAAAGGCCTCGAAACTCGGCCGTGCCTGGCCAATCAGCATGTCCAGACCGTCTATCGCGGTCAGACCGCGCGTCGCCGCTCCGGTGAGAAAGCCCGTCTTCAAAGGCGTATAGACACTGTCGAAGGCAATACTACCCGGGCTGACCCGATCCCAGTCCAGAGTGAGCTCTTTGCGGCCCTTGAGGCCAAGTGAGGTGGCATTGATAATCAGCGTGCGATCAGCGAGCACATCATCACGTGCCTCCCAGGGAATGAGGCTTGCGCCTGGCGCAAGATCTCGTGCCAATCCTTCAGCCCGCGTCAGATTGCGATTGCACAGGGCGAGGTCAGTCACGCCAACTGTCAGGAGCGCGTAAACCAGGGCACGAGCCGCACCTCCCGCTCCCAGAACCAGTGCCTTGGCCCTGTCATAATTGATATTGGCTGGTTCAAGCGCGTACAGGAATCCAGCGATATCGGTGTTGTCGGCGTGGATCTCCATACCCTTCATTGTCAGGAGATTGGCCGCGCCGACGGCGCGCGCCGACGCAGTGGCGGTATCGGCCAACTCAAGCGCGGCCTCCTTGTGCGGCAAGGTCACATTGAGCCCGACACACCCAGCCCGGGCAAGACCGATTACCGCGCGATCGAAATGCTCCGGGGCGATCGGAAAAGGCGCATACTGCGCATCGAGGCCTGCCGCCTCGATCCAGAGTCTCATCAGGATCGGCGAGAGCGAATGGCTGACCGGGTCGCCGGCCACGCCGGCCAGCCTGGCTGCACCGGTCGGAATCATCGCGTCAGGACTCCCTCATCACGCAGGATTTTCGCCAGCGGCAAGAGCGGCAAACCGAGAATGGCATAGTAATCGCCTTCTACCCGTTCGAACAATTGCGCACCCAAACCCTCATAGGCATAGGCTCCGACACTTTTTGTCAGGGCATCACCCGCCTCGATCAGATAAGCTGACAGGAATTCATCCGAGAAATCACGGACATGGATGGTGGATGTCTGCTGGTGGGTCCACACGGCTTTTCCATTTCGCAACAAGGCGAGACCGGAATGCAGACAATGCGGACGCCCGCGCATGCGGCGCAGACGTTCTGGCGCGAGCGCGACATCAGGAAGCTTGTCCAGCAAATCCCCGTCAAGCTCCATGGTCTGGTCGGCACCCAGAACCAGATCATCAGGATGGGCCTGGGAAACCGGTCGGGCCTTCGCTTCAGCCAGGACCAGCGCCATATCCCGCGGTGACAGATCGGTCCGTTCCGATTTGATCTCGCTTTCATCCACATCCGACTTGATAACCGAGAAGGGGATGTGGGCCTGCGTGAGAATATCCGCCCGGATCTGGCTGCCGGACGCGAGAATGAACCGGGTCATACCGTCATGTTCCGCTTTTCCATAAGTAGATTGATGATCTTGGCGGCCGTTTCCTCGATTGATCGTCGCGTCACATCAATAGTTGGCCATTTATGCTTGGCATACAGACGCTTGGCGTAAAGAATCTCTTCTCGGACCGCGAAATCATCGATATAGTTGGTATCGCGATCCTCATTCAGGCTGAGCAGGCGATTCCGACGGATCTGGACGATTCGCTCGGGGGAAGCCGTCAAGCCGACAACCAGCGGGTTGCGCAAGTTGAAAATTTGCGGCGGCAAAGGCACACCCTTCACCAGCGGAATGTTCGCAGCGCGATAGCCACGATGAGCAAGATAGACACTGGTTGGCGTCTTGGAGGTCCGGCTGACACCGAGAAGCACAATGTCCGCTCCCTCGAAATCATCGCCCTGGCCGTCATCATGCGCCATCGCATAGTTCAGGGCATCGATCCGGCGGTAATAATCCGCATCCAGCGACCGTTGCGCGCCGGCGCGGCTCGCAACAGGCCGGCCGAGATAGGAACTCAACGTCGCCAGCATCGGATCCAGGATGGCAATCGCCGGTACGCCCAGTTCAACACAACGGGTTTCCAGCTCACGGCGCAAATCCGCATTGACGATCGTGTACATGACCACCCCCGGATAAGCTTCGACTTCATCCAATACCCGGTCCAGCTGCTTGGATGACCGGACCAGCGCATAGAGGTGTTCGAGCGGGCTGGTGCCTTCAAACTGGGCGACCGAAGCTCTCATGACTTCCATGAGGGTCTCACCGGTGGAGTCCGAAACCATATGGATATGAAAGCAGGTGTCGAAAGGAGAGTTCGATGGGAGCATGGGATCGATCACCGGTTCGCATTTACTAATTGTTAATAAGTTGGGCTGTTTTCCCCAGCACCACAATTGGCACCGACAGGCTGTGAGTAGTGCCCGGTCTTACCATGAACAACCCACAGCCCTTCCCACAGTCTGCCAGAGCGTGGAAATTACTGTGGAAGATCGAGCAACCCGCTTCGACCGAAAATGTCGTTGTCCACGATTCTTCCACATTGCCACATTGACCTATGAGTTTGAAAAAAATGGTTTAATCAAACTTGTCGGAAACCGGGACCAGGAGAGCTGTGGAGGGATAACATACGGGTTTGAAAACCGGAACAACGGGGAAAATCCCAAGCATCCACATCGTCCACACCCCAACAATCTTCTACAATCAATATATTCTTTTTAGAGAGATGAAGGGGAGCGATTGATCCGGTGGGAATTGATGCCTAAGCAGGGCGAATGAATGACATGATCGAAAAACCGCTCCTCCGGGTTCTCGCTGGTGAAACCGTCAGCCCACCGCCTGTCTGGCTCATGCGCCAGGCAGGGCGCTATCTTGCCGAATATCGCGAAGTCCGTTCTCGCGCGAAGAACTTCATCGATTTCTGTTTCTCTCCGGATCTGGCCGCTGAAGTGACTCTGCAACCAATCCACCGGTTCGGGTTCGATGCAGCGATCCTGTTTGCCGACATTTTGCTGGTCCCGATCGCGCTGGGTCGCAAGGTCTGGTTCGTGACCGGTGAAGGCCCGAAGCTCGAACCCTTCGATGTACGCGATTTTGAACAGCTTACGCTCGATCAAACCGAAGCCGTTCTGTCACCGGTAGGTGAGACGCTCAAACGGGTTGTTCCCGCGCTTCCGTCCCAGACCACGATGATTGGCTTTGCGGGGTCCCCCTGGACCGTTGCGACCTACATGGTCGAGGGTGGCGGTTCGAAAGACCGGTTCAAGGCCCGAGTGGCGGCCTGGGAGCATCCCGAGGCTTTTGACGGCATGATGGACCGGATTGCTGACGTGACAGCAGAATACCTGATCATGCAGGCCCGGTGCGGAGCTGAAGTCCTCAAACTGTTCGACAGCTGGGCAGAAGGCCTGCCGGAACCTCTGTTCGAGCGTGTCATCATCCGACCGACGCGCCGTATTATCGAAGCCGTCCGGGCCGCTGGTGTGGATGTCCCGATTATCGGCTTTCCGCGGGGCGCCGGCACGCTCTATCCGCGCTATGCCCGGGAAACCGGTGTGACGGCGATCGCGGTCGATACGGGTGTGGATCCGGCCTGGATCCAATCGGTCCTGCCGGACGGCATGCCAGTCCAGGGGCATCTGGATCCGGCCGTGCTGCGCGCCGGAGGTGCAGCGCTTGACGGTGAGGTGGACCGTTTGCTGGATAGTTGGGCGGGTCGGCCCCATATCTTCAATCTCGGCCACGGCATTACACCGGATGTGCCGGTTGCCCATGTTGAGCAATTGCTGGCGCGGATTCGCAATCGCGCCTGATTGACCTGAGCTGAAGGAGCCGAGGGTGAGTGAAGCGCGCAAGAAATTGGCGGTCGTCCTGTTCAATCTCGGCGGGCCCGATGGTCCGGATTCGGTTCGTCCCTTCTTGCGCAATTTGTTTCGGGATCCGGCGATTATCCAGGCGCCCGGGCTGATCCGGGAAGCCCTGGCACTCTTCATCTCGACCGTTCGCACCAAGGAAGCGCAGGCCAACTACGCCAAAATGGGCGGCGGATCCCCGCTTCTGCCGGGAACAATTCGCCAAGCCAACGCTCTTGCCGACGTCCTTGCACCACAATGGCCTGATTATGATATTCGTGTCTGGCCTGCGATGCGCTACTGGCACCCTTTCACCGAGGATGTAGCCAAGGAAGTGAAAGCCTGGCAGCCGGATGAGGCGGTCTTGTTGCCGCTCTATCCGCAATTTTCGACCACGACGACCGGCTCATCCCTGACCGCCTGGCGCAAGGCTGGCGGGCCAGAGACCCGGGCCTTGTGTTGCTATCCGACCGAGGCTGCATTTGTTGACGCGCATGCTGCGTTGATCCGCAAAACCTGGGAGAAGGCGGGTCGTCCTGAAAATATGCGCCTGCTCTTTTCCGCTCATGGTCTGCCGAAAAAGATCATTGATGCCGGTGATCCCTATCAATGGCAGGTCGAGCAGACCGCAGCTGCGGTGATGCGGCAGCTACCGGACTTTCCCGATCACCAGATTTGTTATCAGAGCCGGGTCGGCCCGCTTGAGTGGATTGGTCCGTCGACCGAGGATGCAATTGAAGCGGCGGCCAGGGATGGAAAATCCATTCTGCTTACACCTATCGCTTTTGTCTCGGAGCATATCGAGACCCTGGTCGAGCTGGATGAGGAATACGCCGAGATTGCGGAGGAATTGGGTGTGAAATCCTATCTCCGGGTTCCTGCGCTGGGTGATGACCCGATCTTTATCGAGGGTTTGGCCAATATGGTCGGCCAAGCGCTGAACGGTCCGGGCGGACTGCGACCAGAGGCCGGTGAGCGGATTTGCCCGGCTGACTGTTCGGCTTGCCCGTGCCAGTCTGTCACCTGATCTGAACACTCTGGGCCGGGACCTCATTCGCCATGTTGATTGCCGCTTATGACTGGTTGCGGGCTTTCCATATTCTTGCCGTGATCGCGTGGATGGCGGGTCTGCTCTATCTGCCACGGCTTTACGTCTATCATTGCGAAGCTACGCCGGGCGGCGAGCTGGACGAGACACTCAAACTGCAGGAACGGCGTCTCCTTAAACTCATCATGAATCCTGCCATGATCGTGGCCTGGCTGTTTGGTCTGGCCCTGGTGTGGGCCAATGTTGAACGGGCCGGCGGATGGTCGATCTTTCTGGGTTGGGCCTGGTTGGCGAAATTGCTTCTGGTGTCTGCCATGACCGGTCTGCATCATGTATTTGCCGTCCGTTTCAAACGCTTCGACGCCGGCACCAATGACTGGCCACACAAGCGCTATCGCATCCTGAATGAAATTCCCTTTATCCTCGCGATTGCCATCGTGCTGATTGCCGTGGTGGCGCTGGCCTGACCAATTGACAGGTCGCGTGGAGGATCAAGCAGCGCTTGACGATCCTGACCCTGCATGGCAAGGGTTTCTCGACTCCTTTTTCAGGATCCCTCCTTCGTGACGTGAGACGCGTGAACCACAGCGCGCCCGTCTGCTCCTCAATTCTCGGGTTACCTCCGCTCTGGCGGCACCCGGTTTGCCTGATCGCGCAAGGTTCGTTTTGGACCCGGTGCTTCTGTTTGAGCTGATAGTAAAACCATGACCGACGAAACCACTGTACCTGTGCCTGCCCTGCTTGAAGGTGTGGAGCGGATGACGCTTCAGGGCCTGAAGGAAAAGAAGCCGACCGAGCTGTTGGAATTCGCCGAGGCGCTCGAGATCGAGAACGCATCCTCGCTGCGCAAGCAAGGCATGATGTTCGCCATTCTCAAGGCCCTGGCCGAACGGGATGTCGAGATCCATGGCGGCGGAGTCCTGGAAGTTTTGCAGGACGGATTCGGTTTCTTGCGCTCGCCTGAATCCAATTATCTGGCCGGTCCGGATGACATCTATGTCTCGCCGACCCAGATCCGGAAATTCGGCCTGCGTACAGGCGATACCGTCGAGGGCGAAATCCGGAGCCCGCGTGATGGCGAGCGCTATTTTGCGCTGCTGAAGGTCTCGACGATCAATTTCCAGGATCCGGAATCAGCGCGTCACAAGGTTCATTTCGACAATCTGACACCGCTCTACCCCGAAACGCGCTTCAATATCGAGCTGGCTGACCCGACGGTGAAGGATCGCTCCGGCCGGGTGATCGATATCGTGGCACCGCTCGGCAAGGGCCAGCGCGGCCTGATCGTGGCGCCGCCGAGGACCGGTAAAACCGTTCTTCTGCAAAACATCGCGCATGCCATCGAGAGCAATCATCCCGATTGTTATCTCATGGTTCTGCTGATCGATGAGCGCCCCGAGGAAGTGACCGATATGCAGCGGACCGTAAAGGGTGAGGTGATCTCCTCAACCTTTGACGAGCCGGCAACACGGCATGTCCAGGTCTCCGAGATGGTGATCGAAAAAGCCAAACGTCTCGTTGAGCATGGCCGTGATGTCGTGATCCTTCTGGACTCGATTACGCGTCTGGGTCGCGCCTACAACACGGTTGTACCGTCCTCGGGCAAGGTTCTGACCGGTGGTGTGGATGCCAATGCCCTGCAACGCCCGAAACGCTTTTTCGGCGCTGCGCGGAATATCGAGCATGGCGGTTCACTGACCATTATCGCGACGGCGCTGATCGATACCGGTTCGCGCATGGACGAAGTCATCTTCGAGGAATTCAAGGGTACGGGTAACTCGGAAGTCGTTCTGGACCGGAAGGTCGCCGACAAGCGCGTCTTCCCGGCGATCGACATTCTCAAATCCGGGACGCGGAAAGAAGAGCTTCTGGTCGACAAGGGTCAGTTGCAGAAAATGTATGTCCTGCGCCGCATCCTCAATCCCATGGGTGCCCAGGACGCGATCGAGTTCCTGCTCGACAAGCTGCGTCAGACCAAGACGAATGACGAGTTCTTCGACTCGATGAACACGTAACAGAGACGATTGCGTTCAGGGGGCCAGGATACTGGCCCCCGTCGTCTTTCTCGCTTCCAGATCTTCATGGGCCTGTACGGCATCGGCCAGCGCATAGCGTTGATTGATCCGGATCGACAGGGCGCCGCGGGCGACCGCATCAAAGACATCTGCCGTATTGGTGGCGAGCGCGTCATCGCTGGCAACATAGTGAGCGAGCGACGGTCGCGTGACGTAGACCGAGCCTTTCTGCGTCAGGATGCCAAGTTCGACGCCTGTCACGGCGCCTGACGCGTTGCCGAAACTGGCAAGCAGACCTCGCGGCCGCAAACAATCGAGCGAGATCGCGAATGTATCCCGCCCAACTCCGTCATAGACGACCGGAACGCCCTCTCCGCCTGTCAATTCTCGTACCCGGGCGACCACATCCTCCTGCGAAGAATTGATCATGTGAGCAGCGCCCATCGACAAGGCCAGCTGGCATTTCTCGGCCGTACTGGCCGTCCCGATCAGCGTTACACCCAGATCGCGGGCCCATTGGCACATCAACAAGCCCACCCCACCTGCCGCGGCATGATAGAGGACGGTGTCGCCGGCTTTGACCGGAAAGGTCTCCTTCAGAAGATACCGCGCTGTCATGCCTTTCAGCATGATCGCCGCCGCTTCTTCCATGGATACCGCGTCCGGGATGTTCGCCAGTCGGCCGGAAGCGACCGTGTTGTACTCGGCATAAGCGCCGATAGGTCCATTGCCATAGGCAACCCGGTCGCCAAGCGCGAATTGGGTCACGCCATCGCCTACCGCATCGACATGCCCGGCGGCTTCGAGACCAATTCCGCTTGGCAAGGAGACTGGATAGAGGCCGGAGCGGTGATAGGTGTCGATGTAGTTCACGCCAATGGCCTCATGCCGGACTCGAACCTGGCCGGGGCCGGGGGCCGTGACCTCGACAGGTTCGAGCTTCATGACAGAAGGACCACCGGTCTGGTGAATTCGGATCGCCTGGCTCATCGGTTCTGCCTCATCTCATTGGTTTCGGAAGAATAATGAGAGTCATCCGGTGCTCTGACTAGGCTCGACATTGCGCGATGCGAGCTTGCAGAGCGTCTCGCCCACCCAGAGAGGCGACGGCTGCGTCGACATTATCGATGGACAAGAGCTCAATTCCTGCCTCGATCGCTTCCAGATAAGGTGTTGCGCTTCCGTCTTCGCGGCGGAACAGCCCGACGGATGTTTCAAGACCTCGGCTCGCCAGGACGGCGTCGCGAGGTGCGTCCAGGGCGCCGGTGCCGAGCCAGAAATAGCTTGCTTCGAGATTCACGCCGGCTGCGCGCAGCGCGACCAGCTCGTCCGGTACGGACAGGAGCAGACCGGCATCAAGCGCATGGATAGCGGCGGCATCGTCGACGGTATAGGCAATGATGGCGACGTGGTCGCGGGCGTCATTGGCGTCGATCAGGGCGACAATCTCGGACGGCGTAACGGATTTGAGATCGAGATTGAGAACGAGGCCGGTCTCGCGGGCGAGCGTGAACACGGCTTCCAGGCGCGGGATGCTCTGGTCGGTGAGCTCGCCATTGCTGTCGAGGAGGCGCAGGTTCGAGAGGTCCGACCAGCTCCGACCCTCTACTCGACCCTCGCCGGTCGTTGTGCGCTCGAGCGTGTCATCATGCAGCAGGTAGTAGACGCCGTCATTGGAGCGGCGGACATCTATTTCGGCATAGAGGACACCATTGTCGACAAGGCGGTGCAGGCTGGACAGGGCGTTTTCGGGATAGCCCGGTGCCGGCCCTCCGCGGTGTGCGGCGAGCATGGCAAATCCGTTTTCTCGGAAACATGTCAGCGACGCTGCCTGGTCTGAAAGGCGGGGCTCCGCTGACGGTGCAGGCTGGCTACACGCGCCGAGCAATAGAAGAAGGGCAGGCAAGGTTCTGAGCATGACAAGGTCCAGGTCGGGATTGGCTTTGGTCGCGTTTGTATGGATGGGATGCGACTATTCTTGTTGGTCGCCGGTCTCCTGACGGGCTTCAATGGGAATTCAATCAGAAGAATGACCGATGTGTCGGTCATCGGGGAGATAACATCATGGTCGAGACTTCACCACTTCGCCTCTATCACGCGCCGCGGACCCGCTCGGTGCGTGTCCGCTGGCTGCTCGAGGAAATGGGACTGCCCTACTCGCTCGAAACCGTCGCCTTCGCCAAGCGACCGGCGGGGGATGAGAATTATGCGCAAATCCATCCGCTCCGGAAAGTCCCGGCGCTCGAGGACAAGGGGCGGGTCATGTTCGAATCCGTCGCCATCCTGCAATACATTATGGGGCGCTATGGTCCGACGGAGCTGGATGTCAGACCGGACGAGACGGATTACGACCTCTTTTTGCAATGGCTGCATTTTGGTGAGAGCGGCATGATCATGCCCGTTTCGCTCTTGCTGGCCCACACCATGCTGTTGCCGGAAAAGGTGCGTAATCCGGGCATCGCGGCGTCAGCGCGGGCCGATACGACAAAAGCCCTGACCATGCTGGCCGAGCATGGATTGAAGGATCGGCAATATCTGGCCGGGGACCGCTTCACCGCCGCGGACATCTCGGTCGGGTACATGCTTTTCCTGTTGAAGCTTATCAAGCAGTTCGATGAGTCGCCGGACGCAGTGAAGGCGTATTTCGAGCGGATTACGGCGCGGCCCAGCTGGGCGATCGCCAGCGCGACAGACTGAGTGATGTCTCTGCGGGGAAAAAAGAGCGGTTCATGGATCGGTTGAAAGGGGGCCTGTCCATGAACCGCTCGCATTCCGACCGGGCTTCGCACTGATCGGAGCGGCATCCAACGGACCCCGTTCGCCTTGATTAGTCGGGTCGGTCTGTTCGCGGAAGCTCGTACCTTGCAAGATGTGATGAGTGAGGTGGTTGCGGTGACGAATACCGTCAGCCGAGCGCGCGCTGGTCCAATTGCTCCCGCACCTCGGCGCGATAGCGGTCTGATACGGGCAATTGCACGCCATTTGTCAGCTCGACGATCCGGTAGCTCTCGCCGCGTGAACGGGCCACGCTGATACGGGTCGGGTTGACGAGGTGCGAACGGTGGATCCGGACAAAGCCCGCGTCTGACAGGGCGTCCACGAGTTGGGCCATGGTCGTTCTGTGCAGGACATCTCTGTCAGCCAGGTGCAGGGCTATGTAATTGCCCTGGGCTGTTGCGCCGAGGATGTCGCGAACGGGCACGTATTCGACACGGCCGCTTGATTTGACCGCCAGCGTGCCGAAATCGGGTCTGCGAAATTCACGAGGATCGATGACAGGTCGCATTTGACGGCCGAAGAGGAAGGCCAGGACGAAAAAGACGACATCCCAGAGGAAGGCCTGCATGCCCAAATCGGCGAGTGTCTGGAAGGGCGTGCGTTCCGTGCCGACGGAGAAGGCAATCGCGGCATAGACGGCCACGCCGCCCATGCCGAGAAAGCCGGCGATGGCGGCGGATTTGGCGGTTTCCGCGAAATCTGAGTTGGCGTGGCGGGCGCCAATCTTGAAGACAATGGGAAACAGGAAGAGCCAGGGAAGCATGCCCCGCGTCCACCCGAGTATGTAGGCGTGGTAGGCACCTGCAGACTCTGCTCGAACGGCATCGATCCAGTTGGCCGTGGCAAAAAGCCATACCGCACTGACCCAGACGAGCGTCGTGATAACCAGGAAGGGTGAGCGAAGCGGAAAGCCGGTAAGGCGGACTTCGCGGAGATCGTCAACGAGGGCCAAGGGTTCTGTCCGGTTGAAGGCGGGCACCCTTAGTGCCGTATTCGGCCAGCGCAGGGCAAGTGTCTTTACGCTAACAATTGCGAGAGGCTGGCCGGCCTCTTGTCGTTTCCCACTCAGCTCAAGGCGTCATGCAGGAAGCGAATGGTGAGCCCATTGGCGCGACCGGCGCTGGTCGCGCTGTAGTGAAGTCCGTCCGGGCGGGCAAAAGCGTGATCTTCGTCCGGATAATCCTCGAGTCGTATGGTTGGGTGGGGGTCGAAGGCTCTGTGGATTTCGGCCTGGGCCTCGGCCGGAACAAATTGGTCCTTGCCGGCGATATGCAGAAGTAGCGGGCGATCCAGATCCTTCGCCTCGTCTAGCCGGGCTTCGATTCCGACGCCGTAATAGCCGACGGTCGCCTCACTATCTGTACGGCAGGCGGTCAGGTAGGCGAGCAGGCCGCCGAGGCAATACCCCATCGCGCCTGCCTTGCCGGTGCAGGCCGTGTCCGCACGCAGGGTGGCGAGAGCGTCAGCGATATCGCGCATCCCGGCTTCGACATCGAATTGCTGGAAAAGCTGAAACGCGCGTTGCAGCTCCGGTTCAACGTGATCATCGAGCTCGATCCCGGGTTCGATTCTCCAGAACAGGTCCGGACAGAGCGCCACGAAACCGGCCTCGGCCAGGCCGTCGCAGATCTGGCGCATATTGGCATTGACCCCGAATATCTCCTGTAACACCAGCACGCCGGGTCCGCTCCCGGAGGCGGGCAGCGCGCGATACGCGGAAAATTCTCCATCCCGTCCCTTGATGTGGATATATTGACCTGCCATGGGGGCCTCCTGTTGAGTGCTCTTGCAGCCAGTTCAAGCGAGGCCGGTATGAAGGTCAAGATCGACATTGAATGCAGCCCCGAGGAAGCGCGCAGCTTCCTGGGCCTGCCGGACGTCACCCGCATCAATGAAGCCATGGTTGATGAGGTGGTGCGCCGGACGGAAGCCAATCTGGAGTCCATGGAGCCGGAAGCGCTGATGCGGCAATGGTCGACCGTCGGTGGAGAAATGACCAATCAATTCATGGACATGATGCGTCAGGCTGGTGGCGTCCCGAAATCGGGAAAGGGCAGTTAGTCCATTGAATACAACTGTTTACGCGTTGGCGACGCCGGCTGGCCGGTCTGGCGTGGCGGTGATCCGCCTGTCCGGTGCCAATGCCGGAGCGATTCTGGACGCGCTGGCGGGTCTCCCGCGCCCGTCGGCCCGCCAGGCCTCCCTCAGATCCCTGCGCTCCGTTGATGGTTCGGTGATGGACCGGGGTCTGGTGATCTGGTTTCCGGGGCCCGCGAGTTTCACGGGTGAAGACAGTGTCGAGTTTCATGTTCACGGCGGTCCGGCTGTCATCGAGGCCATGCTTCACGCGCTCGACGAGTCCGGAGCGCATCCCGCGGAGGCCGGGGAATTTACGCGCCGTGCCTTCGAGAATGAGAAAATTGATCTGACCGAGGCCGAAGGTCTCGCCGATCTGATCGAAGCCGAAACCGAAGGGCAGCGGAAGCAGGCTCTGGCCCAGATGTCGGGCTCCTTGCGCCAGCTTTATGACGGTTGGCGGGACCGTCTCATCAGCGCCATGGCGTCGATAGAAGGGGAGATTGACTTCCCGGATGAGGAGGATGTCCCGGATGCGCTCTCTCATACGGCCTTTGCCCCCCTCAGCGAGTTGATCTCGTCGATGTTCGCTCATCTCGATGATGGGCGCCGTGGCGAGCGGATCCGGACGGGGTTCTCGATTGCCCTGATCGGGGCCCCGAATGCGGGTAAATCGAGTCTGCTCAATCGGCTGGCTCGGCGGGAAGCGGCGATCGTCACGGATATTCCCGGTACCACGCGGGACATTGTTGAGGTTCAGCTGACCCTGTCCGGCTTCCCGGTCGTGATTTCGGATACGGCGGGCCTTCGTGAAGCGGTGGATGCGATCGAGGCTGAGGGTGTACGCCGTGCGCTGGACCGGGCTGAGCATGCCGATCTGCGGATCGGTGTCGCGGATGCGCGATCCAAGGAAGAGTTGAAGGATTTGCAGGGCCGTCTTGCCGATGGCGACCTGCTTGTTCTGAACAAGCTGGATCTTGCACCTGGTGCCGAGCGTGACGGGACGTATCCGCTCAGTGCCAAATCGGGTGAGGGCGTTGAGGCGCTGGAGCGTCGGATCGAGACAATTGTGCGGGACAGGCTGTCGTCGCGGGAAATGCCGGCGCTGAGTCGGGTCCGTCATCGGCGGGCGGTGGAATCGGCGCTGGAGGCGCTGGCGCGATGTCGGGACAATCTCGCTCTGGCACCGGAGCTGGCCGGCGAGGATGCACGCCTTGCGGTGCGAGCCCTGGAAAGTCTCACCGGACGGGTCGATGTCGAGGACGTGTTGGATCGGGTATTCTCTCAGTTCTGCATCGGGAAATAGATCGCGATTAAGCTTGCCGTCTGTTTCACGTGAAACATCGCGATGCTGATCTCGACTCTAGAGGGCGAAGGTCTTATGTAGACCGGCTTCAATCTACCTGGATCCGGATCGGAATCGCTCCCATGAAAACCTGGGATGTCATTGTCATTGGTGGTGGCCATGCGGGCTGCGATGCCGCCGCCGCGTCTGCGCGCCTGGGCGCCAGCACGCTATTGATGACCCACAAGCTCGAGACCATCGGGGAGATGTCTTGCAATCCTGCCATTGGCGGGTTGGGCAAGGGTCATCTGGTTCGCGAGATTGACGCGCTTGATGGCGTGATGGGCCGAGTGGCGGACGCCTCCGGGATCCAGTTCCGACTGCTGAACCGGTCCAAAGGTCCTGCGGTACGAGGCCCGCGCACGCAATCGGACCGGGCGCTTTACAGGGCCGCCATGCAGGCTGAGTTGGCGGCAATTCCTGACCTTGAGATCGTCGCGGCTGCCGTTGAAGACCTCCTCTTTGATGGGGGTGTTTGTACGGGTGCTGTCGATGCAGATGGCGTGTCCCATCATGCGCGGGCTGTGGTCCTGACCACCGGGACTTTTCTGCGCGGCTTGATTCACAAAGGTTGCGAGCGAATTCCGGCAGGCCGGGCCGGTGAGGCGCCGTCAATCGGTTTGTCAGACACACTTTATGGGCTCAATCTGCGCATGGGCCGGTTGAAGACGGGCACGCCGGCGCGTTTGCGGAAGTCGTCGATTGATTGGGAGTCGCTGGAGCAGCAAGCGGCGGATGAAGCGCCCGTACCGTTTTCCTTTCTAACGGAGACCATCACGGTCCCGCAGGTCAGCTGCGCCGTCACGCGCACCACGGAAGCGACTCATCAGATCATCGCCGACAATCTTGGTCAGTCTGCTGTCTATTCCGGTGCCATCGCAGGGCGCGGCCCACGTTATTGTCCGTCGATAGAAGACAAGGTCGTTCGTTTTGCGGACCGGTCCCAGCATCAGGTTTTTCTGGAGCCCGAGGGTCTCGACGATGACACGGTCTACCCGAATGGAATTTCCACTTCTCTGCCGGATGAGGTTCAGCAGGCTTTTCTCCAAACCATTCCGGGTCTCGAAGCGGTCGAGGTGAAGCGCTACGGCTATGCCATCGAGTATGATTATGTGGATCCGCGCGAACTCGATGCGACTTTGCAGATGCGCAAGCGCCCGGGGTTGTGGCTGGCGGGCCAGATCAATGGGACGACCGGTTATGAAGAAGCCGCCGCCCAGGGTCTGATGGCCGGTGCCAATGCGGCACTTGCGGCGACGGGTCGTGCGCCTTTCGTCCTGAGTCGGTCAGACGCCTATATCGGGGTGATGATCGATGATCTGATCACCCGTGGTGTGAGCGAGCCTTATCGCATGTTCACCTCGCGCGCCGAGTATCGTCTGACCTTGCGGGCCGATAATGCTGATCAGCGTCTTACGGGCAAGGCCGAGCGTCTTGGTCTGAGCGGCGAGGTCCGAAACACCGTATTTGCTGAAAAGATGTCCGAGCTCGGCCGACTTCGCACGCGTGTTAAAGACCTGTCCCTGACGCCGAATGAAGCGGCGCGTCATGGCCTTTCTGTCAATGCCGACGGCAAGCGCCGGTCTGTGTCTGACATGTTGGCTTACCCGGGCGTGGATTGGGCCAAGACGTGTGAAATCTGGCCTGAGCTGGCAGGTGCGCCCAGAGCTGTGGCGGAGCAGATCGAAATTGATGCGCTCTATGCCGGCTATATCGATCGGCAGCAGGCCGACATCCTCGCCTTCCGCAAGGACGAGGCCGTTCATCTTCCGCGGGATCTTGATTATGCCGGGATTGGCGGTCTTTCCAATGAAGCGCGGGAGAAACTTGAAGCCGCTCGTCCGGAGACGCTTGGCCAGGCGGCCCGCATTGAAGGTGTCACGCCCGGTGCTTTGACGGCCGTTCTGGCTCACGTGAAACGTCGTGGACGGGAGGCCAGCTAGATGGATCGCGAGGATTTCGGGCGCGAAACCGGTGTTTCACGTGAAACACTGGACGGCTTTGACCAGTGGCGCGCGCTTCTCATCGAGACCAACGCGCACACGAATCTGATTGGCCGGTCGACGCTGGACCAGTTCTGGCACCGTCACGCCCTGGATAGTTACCAGCTCCTGGAGCACATATCGACCGATGTGAAGAAGGTCGCAGACCTGGGCGCCGGCGCCGGTTTCCCCGGTATCGCTCTGGCTCTCGGATTCCGCGATCGCGGCCAGGCGGCCAGCGTCACCATGGTGGATTCCGTCGGCAAGAAAGTCGCGTTTCTCCGCAAGACGATCTCAGCGCTCGATCTTGATGCCGAGGCCCGATCTGTCCGCGTGGAAACGCTGGATCCGGCGGAAGGCTTTGATCTGGTGACCGCGCGCGCCTTTGCGCCTCTGAATAAATTATTGGGCTATGTCGCGCCCTTGTTGAATAACAAGGCTCAAGGTCTCTTTTATAAAGGGCAAAACTATCGGGATGAATTGACCGCCGCCCGTAAAAACTGGACATTCGATCATGAAGTCATACCCAGTCGGACCAGTGACGGTGTGATCCTGCGTATTCATGAGGTGGAACGTGCCAACTGACGTCCAGCGCGCCAAGGCGCCCCGTGTCATTGCTGTTGCCAATCAGAAGGGGGGCGTGGGCAAGACCACAACCGCCATCAATCTCGGCACGGCCCTGGCCGCGATCAAGCAGAAGGTCGCCATCATCGACCTCGACCCGCAGGGGAATGCGTCTACCGGGCTTGGTGTGCCGCCAAACAAGCGCGGGCTGACATCCTATGACGTGCTGGTGGGGGGTGACTCCCTGAAGTCCGCCATGGTTCCGACTGTTGTGCCTGGCCTTTCCATCGTCCCCTCGGACGAGCTCTTGTCGGGAGCCGAACTCGAACTGGCGGATGACCAGCGCCGGTCCTACAGGCTCAAGCGCGCCATTGATCAGAGCATGCAGGCGCTGGGCCCGGACGCAGCCGGCCTCGACTATATCCTGATTGACTGCCCACCATCGCTGAACGTCCTGACGGTCAATTCCCTGACCGCATCCGATGCGATCCTCGTGCCGCTTCAGTGCGAGTTTTTTGCCCTCGAAGGCTTGTCCCAGCTTCTCAAGACGATTGATCGTGTGCGCGGACATCTCAATTCTCGCCTCGATATCCAGGGTGTCGTGCTGACCATGTATGACAGCCGCAACAACCTGTCTGCCGAGGTTGCCGCTGACGTTCGCGAGCATTTTGGGGACAAGGTCTACAAGACGATGATCCCGCGCAATGTGCGGGTCTCCGAGGCGCCATCGGTCGGCAAGCCCGTCCTGCTCTATGACCTGCAGTGCTCGGGATCTCAGGCCTATATCAGTCTGGCCAAGGAAATCGTCCAGCAGGAACGCAAGCGGCGACGCGAAGAACAAGGTGAAGTGGCATGAGTGCGAGCGAAAAGAACAAGCGCCTCGGGCGCGGATTGTCAGCCCTGCTCGGCGAAACCGATACCGAGGGCTACAGCGCACCGGAAGCTGAATCGACAGAAAGCGGCCGGTCATCCCGGGATGGTGTCCGCATGATTCCAATCGAGCTGATCACCCCAAACCCGGATCAGCCACGAAAGACAATCACCGAACCCGAACTCAACGCACTTGCAGACTCGATTGCAGACAAGGGCATTGTCCAACCCATTCTGGTCCGTCCCGTCGATAGCGGTGCGCGCTTCCAGATTGTTGCCGGTGAACGTCGTTGGCGGGCCGCTCAACGGGCCCGCTTGCATGAAGTGCCGGCCTTGGTCCGTGAGCTCACCGACCGAGAAACGCTTGAAATCGGTATTGTCGAAAACGTCCAGCGAGCAGATCTCAATCCGGTTGAAGAAGCCCATGCATACCGCCAGCTGATCGACAGGTTTGGGCACACCCAGGAAGACGTCGCGCACGCCGTTTCCAAAAGCCGCAGCCATGTCGCGAACATGATGCGCCTCCTGTCACTTCCTGACTCTGTGCTGTCCTGTCTGGCTGAAGGCAAGCTCTCTGCCGGTCATGCCCGGGCGATTGCCAATGCACCCGATCCTGCTGCCCTGGCAGAGCAGATCATTGATCGCGGCCTGTCTGTTCGCGAGGCCGAAAAGCTCGCTCGCGCGGCCCAGAACCCAAGCGCGCCGGAAACCAAGTCGGCCGCCAAATCTCGTGCTGACAAAGATGCTGACACGCGGGCGCTGGAAGCAGATATCACGGCCCGACTGGGTCTGTCCGTCGATATTCGTCATAGTGCGAGAGGCGGAGAATTACGGGTTCAGTACAAGACGCTCGAGCAATTGGATGATGTTTGCCGTCGTCTGAGTGCCGATGGCGTCCGCGGTTAGTCAGCGACCAATCTGGGCCGCGCCCCGGGCCAGGCGAAGCAGAAGGTCGCCGACGAGCGCTTCAGCTGGCGCGCCGGACCGCTTCACGGATCGCTCTGCATCGAAGGCGAGTTGTCGTGCGTGGTCCAGCCGTCGGCCACGCCACAGTGAGAGCTGTCGCTTGAATGTGTCGGCCTGTGGCCCGAAGCGCGGTGCACCGCTGCGCGCGATGGCTCCATCATTTCCACCGGCCGCATGCACAGAGCTGAGTTGATCGAGGCGGCGTTGCAGAGCGCGAAGTATGCCGACTGCTGATCCACCGGCTGTGATCGAGCGATGATAAGCACTATCCGCCTTCGTCAGTTGACCGAGCAAGGCGGGCGCCAGGACAGAGTCGAGCTGAGCCTCGCCCTGGTCCGCTGCAATCGCCTCGATATCCGCCCGGGTGACCGTGTTGTCGCTTTCGTCGCGCTGACTCGCGAGTCCCTTGTACAGGATCAACTTCTCAATCTCGCCCCGGGCCAGCGCGCGGTCACCTTCAAGTCTCGGCAGCCAGGTGTCACGCGCATCACTTGCAAGATTAAGTGACTCAACCTTGAGCATATCCACACAAAGGGATTCGAGTGAATGGGTGTTATCAGTATAACACGCTATAGATATTGCCTTTTTTGCCGGTTCAAAGGATTTTCTAAGCTTCCCTCGCGGCGTTAAGTCTCCGGACTCGACCAGCAGCACCGCTTCCGCCGCGAGAGAGCCGTCTTCCAGGGCCTTGATCAGCTCTATGATCGGGCCGCTACCGGTTTCGCCGGTCAATCGCACACGAACCAGGCGCCGGCCGCCAGTCAGCGACATGGCCGCCATCGCATCCGCAAGCCCGGCCGGGTCAGATTTGAGATCCTCTTCGGTGAGCTGGGTCAATGCGAAGGGATCATCAGGATCCTCAAGAACAGCCTTGACCAGCGTCTGGGCCCGTTCATGGGTCAGACCGCGATCGGGTCCATAGATCAGATAAGCGCGAATAGCCGGGTCTGGCTTGCGAACTCGGGCATCAGCGTCACGCGCCGTCGCCTTCACTGGCTATCGGCGTCCTGCAGCGCCCGGACGAGCTGATTGGCAATTCGTTCGGCGGCCAGCTGGGCGGCTCGCTCGGTCGCATCACGTTCCGCTGCAACAGTCGCATAAACGGAGCGCGGGACATTGTAGGATGCCTCTGAACTGACCGTTCCGGTCATTACCGGATCCGTGTCGCCATCGCGGTAGAGACCATAATCGACGTCCAGACCGATCGCATAACGCGACACTGCCGCATCTGCGCCGACGCCGAGGGGTGAACGGGTAATGTCACTCTCGGTACGCAGCGTGAACGGGCCGCTGGCATGGCGGGCGCCCATCCGCTCCAGCAACGCTTCCTGAAGGTGGAAATCAACCTGCTCCCGTCCGGTTTGGACTCGAATGTCGGACAAACCCTGTGCGACGCCATGGCTGCCATACATTGGCGAAAAGCCGCAGCTTGAAACAAGCAGCCCGGCGGCTACCGCGAGACTGGCAAGAAGAGCGTGGCGGCTGGAACCCATAATCTTATCCTGCGACGATATTCACGATACGATCAGGTACCACGATAACTTTGCGAACACTAAGCCCTTCAAGGGCCCGCTGTACGGTTTCGTCCGCCATGGCCTGGTTCTGGATGACCTCCTGGCTGGCACCTTTGGGTACATTGATTTCGGCCCGACGCTTGCCATTGACCTGCACCGGCATCACCACACTGTCATCAACCAGCAAGGCCGGATCGGCTTCGGGCCAGGCTGCGTTGATGACCAGGCCTTCGCCACCGAGCGTTTCCCAGCATTCCTCGGCCAGGTGCGGGATGAAAGGCGCGATCATCCGAACCAGAATGCCCAGGGCTTCAGCCTTGGCGGCGATTCCGGGCGCATCCGTCGGCTCATACTTGCGCAGGACATTGACGAGGTCATGGACCTGGGCGACGGCCGAATTGAACCGGAAGCCTTCGATGGCATCCGTTACGGTCTGCAAGGCCTTGTGGGCCGCTCGGCGAACCCCGAGCGCATCTCCGCTCGCATCAGCCGCGACAGCGAGCGGGCCGGGTGCACCCTCGGGCAAGGAGGTGACGGTCGACCAAAGCCGTTGAATGAAGCGCCAGACGCCTTCAACGCCGCTATCAGTGTACTCGACATCGCGCTCGGGCGGAGAGTCGGACAGCACGAACCAGCGTGCGGCATCCGCTCCGTAACTCTCGATGAAGGCATCCAGATCGACGACATTCTTCTTCGACTTGGACATCTTTTCGATGGAACCCACTGTGACCGGCTTGCCGGTGGCGATCTCGATCGGCCCGTCCGCGCCTTGATCCACCTCGTCGGGCAAAAGCCATTTGCCGTCCGACGAT
Organism: uncultured Maricaulis sp.; assembly: GCF_947259345.1. GTDB lineage: Bacteria > Pseudomonadota > Alphaproteobacteria > Caulobacterales > Maricaulaceae > Maricaulis. Next base: position 33,689 of record NZ_CAMYLS010000004.1, read on the forward strand.
TTGTAGGTCTCGTGCGTCACCATGCCCTGGGTGAACAAGCCGGCAAAGGGCTCGCCGGAAGTCATGTTCATCAGCCCGGCATCGTTCAGTGCACGTGTGAAAAAGCGCGCATAGAGGAGGTGAAGGATCGCGTGCTCAATGCCGCCAACATACTGGTCAACCGGCATCCAGTGTTCTGCATCGCTCGCCAGGAAGGGCGTGTCTTCGACCCAGGGCGAGGTGAAGCGCAGGAAATACCAGGACGAGCAGACAAAGGTATCCAGCGTGTCCGTCTCCCGGCGGGCCGGCTTGCCGCAGGACGGGCAATCGGTGTCTTTCCAGGTTGGGTGGCGTTCCAGCGGGTTGCTGGGATGATCAAAGGTGACGTCCTCAGGCAGTTCGACCGGCAATTGATCGTCCGGAACCGGAACCACACCACAATCACCACAATGAACAACCGGGATCGGGCAACCCCAATAGCGCTGGCGAGACACCAGCCAGTCGCGCAGCCGGTAGCTGGTCGCCCCTTCACCAAGTTTCAGGCCTTCAAGCTCGGAAATGGCGCGCTCAATCGCGTCGTCGGTGGAAAGTCCGTCCAGAAAGCGCGAGTTATAGATCGTGCCGGGCCCGGTATAGGCCTCATCCTCGATGACATGATCATCGACCGACGCATTGGGCGGCAGCACCACCGGGTTGACGGCGAGGTCATATTTGCGGGCGAAATCCAGGTCTCTCTGATCACCGGCCGGCGAGCCAAAAATGGCACCCGTGCCGTAGCCGGATAGCACGAAATTGGCGGACCAGACCGGCAATTCCCAAGTCTCATCAAAGGGGTGCTTGACGGTGATGCCGAGGTCGACGCCGCGCTTGGGCGCCTTTTCGATTTCTTCCGCCGTGGTGCCCATGCGCGCGCACTCATGCATGAAGCGATCAATCTCCGGATCGTCCGCGGCGAGCGCCTTGACGATGGGGTGATCGGGCGCCAGCGCCAGGAAACTGGCGCCAAACAGTGTATCGGGCCGCGTCGTGAAGACGTCGATCGTATCGCCGAACTGGGTGGCCAGGTCGCTATCCGTCAATGGGAAACGGACTTCGGCGCCTCGAGAGCGACCGATCCAGTTGGACTGCATCGTGCGGACCTTGTCCGGCCAGCGATCCAGCTCTTCCAGCGCGTCGGTCAGTTCATCGGCGTATTCCGTGATCTTGAAGAACCACTGATCCAGCTCACGCTGGACAACGAGCGCGCCCGAACGCCAGCCGCGACCATCGATAACCTGCTCGTTTGCCAGAACGGTCTGATCGACCGGATCCCAATTGACCTTGGCGGTCTTGCGGTAGACCAGCCCGCGCTCCATCAGCCGCGTAAAAATCGCCTGCTGGTGTCGGTAATAGGTCGGATCGCAAGTGGCGAACTCGCGGCTCCAGTCAAGCGCAAGGCCGAGGCGTTGCAGTTGGCCGCGCATGGCGTCGATATTGTCATGGGTCCACGCGCCCGGATGCACGCCGCGATCGCGTGCGGCATTCTCTGCCGGCAGGCCGAACGCGTCCCAGCCCATTGGATGCAGGACGTCGAAGCCGCGCGCACGCTTGTAGCGGGCAACAACATCGCCCATGGCGTAATTCCGGGAATGGCCGACATGAATCCGCCCGGACGGGTAGGGAAACATCTCCAGGACATAGTATTTCGGTTTCCCACCTGAGGCTTCAGGACCCAGAGCCCTGAAAGCGTCACAGGCGTCCCAGGCCGCCTGCCACTTGGGTTCGGCCTCGCGTGGATTGTATCGTGTCATGTCTGGCCCGCGGCCGCGCCGCGCCCCCGGTAATCGATCAGGCTAAGCTGCCTGACTAGTTTTCCAGTTGCGAGATTCGCAGTTGACGCGCGCGGGTCAGGATTGCGTTCTCGATATCATACGCAGTCTGGCCGCTGGTCTCCGCATCAATCCATTCGCCGCTTTCGCTGCGAACCTGACGGAAGACACTCACGGCCAGCGCGTCGGCACGCAAGCGCGTATCGAGGATGTATACTGTGAGCTTGAAGCGCTCGCTCGCCATCTGCGGATTGGCATACCAATCAGTCACAATGACGCCGCCGAACGGATCCACTTCAGCCAGTGGCATGAAACTGATGGTGTCCAGGCTGGCGCGCCAGAGAAAGCCGTTCACGCCAATGCCTTCCGGCTCGACCACGCGATTGCTGGCCAACGGGTTCGGTAATGAAGGCAGGCGCAGTCCAGACGATTCCGACGACGATTCCGCCGTGTCGGCATTGCGCGAGGCGCAGGCCGGAAGTGTGAGAATGGCGGCAGAAAGGATCAATCCAAGAATCCGACGGTCCGACATGTGCCGTGACTCCTTCGAAACAAACGGCGAAAACGCTCGAGAAACTGCAGGACGCGAATGCGCCTCAGGTTTTGAAAGACTTGTATAACACGCGAATTCGCGCGCGCCAGCGGCGAAAGGCACCCGATCAGGCGTGACAAACCTGCAACATATTTTGGTGAACACGCCGTCAACTCTTTCCCGGCGCTTGACCGGAGGCGCGTGCTCACCTCCTTTAAGGCGCGACGTCCGGGGGGACGGGGCCGATCGGCGGGACCGCGAGCGATGAGAAGGACAACCAGCGCGATCTTCTTCGCCGCTTTGTCCGGAACACTTGCGGGCCCGCCGGCATTCTCCCAGCCTCCGGATTCTCCTTACATTTCAGCGTCCGCCGCATCGGATTCATTTGGCCTGGACCCCGGGAACACTCTCGACTGGCGGGCCGATCTCGGCCTGGTCCTGTTGGCGGGCGACACCCCGACTGACCACCCCGCCTGGCTGGGCGATATCGAGCTTGGCGTTGAATTCGAGAGCTTCACGCAAGGCGGTCGACGCTGGGGCTGGGTCCTGGCCGGTCACGCTGAACGTGACCAACACCTCTCTGCCCGCGGTGGTCGCACTGGCAATTGCCCCGCAGGACGCGGGGATTGTGCGAGCCTGAACACACTAAACCCAACCTTGATCCCGATCGCCGCTGACAGTGGACTGTTCAGCGATGGCCTCGAAACTGGCAGTCGAGTTCGTGCCATGATTTCTCACGCTTACCTCTTCGCTGACACGGGCTGGGGGGAGCTGAGACTTGGCTATGGGCCAGGCGCTGCGCGGCTCGATCCTGTGAGGGGTCCGGCAACGGCGCGCCTGACTCGGGCAGATGGCGGCCACCTGGTTGCCGCCAGCCCCGGCGCGATCCGGACGGAAAGCCATTTGTCCGGCCAGGACCCCAAGCTGGTGTTTCGCTCCATCGCGCTGGGTCAGGAAAGCAGTGTCGGCACGCTTCGCGCGTCGGTATCCTTCACGCCGGAGGTCAGGCTGTGTGGCGTGGACGCATGCCCGCGTCGAACGGGACCCGGAGGCCAGGTCGGATCTATCAACAAAGCTGTCTCCGAGCTGGCCCTGACGTACGAAATTCGCCGCGGCGACCATGAATGGTCGGCGAGCTTCGCCACCAGCCAGGCCGGCGACATGGATGGCCCGGCCGGCTTCGACCCGGTCAGCAGTGTCGATGCCGGTCTGTCCTGGCGCTGGCAGGATTGGCGCGCAGGTGGACGTTGGCGGCACAGCAATAATGGTCTTGCGGGCGGCGGTGCGCTGGAGGCCTGGTCGGTCTCCGCGGGCTGGGAACAAGGCGACTGGCTCTCCACGCTCGAATACGCCACCTCGAGTGATGATTTCGTTCATCAGGACACACGAGTCTGGCAGGCGGCGACATCGCGCCTCATCGGGGACCATGGATTGGTCGCAATCGGAGTTCAGTCTGCCGCGACAGACAATCCGGTGCTGACCCGCGCAGGACGACGCCAGGCGAGTGCTCACCACACCACGGCCTTTGTCGAGCTCGGTTGGCGATATTGACAAATCCGCCACAGGACTTGGACTTCTTTCATCCTTGCGGCAGATTCTGTTTGGGTCGGTCAAGACCGCTGCGCTACAAATATTGGGCGTGAGGGAGAAGTACAATGATCTGGCGGGCTAATCCGTTTGAAATCATTGATAGAAAGTCGACTGTGGCCGGAGTGGCCGCGGCGATGATCCTCTTTGCTCCGGCCGCATTGGCTCAGGACAACACCACAGAAACGGACGCTGTTGCGCCGTGGTATGAGGCTTTCACACTCTCCATGGCCGAGGCTCCGACGCCGGAATTGGATGAAGCCACCACCTATGATCTGGAGTTTGGTGAGCGCTGGGGCGTGACACTGGGCACTCTGGAGCGGTCAGATCCGCGCCTTGATGATGATCTGACTGCGGGCGCCTTTGTCACCTTTGGTGACCGCATTCGTCTGGGTGGCCAGGTTCGCTTTGCTTCGCCCGATGACAGCTTCTTCGTTCGCAATACCGACGAGGAAGAGCGTCAGCCGGAAATCAAGTTCGAGTCGGCTCTGCGCTTCTGATTGCGCCGACCACCGCTACACCCGAAATTCCCAGACCTACCAGCCGCTTGATCGTGCGTGTATTGACCCCGCCGAGCGCGTAGATCGGGGTGGATGACCTTTTACTCCAGGCGGATAATGCCAACGGACCCATTGGATGACCGGCGCTTGAACTGGCGCTGACAAAAACGGTTGAGACCAATACCGCGTCGAGCCCGCTCGACTGGGCGCGAGACAGGCCCGCGGGCGAGTGCACCGAGCCCGTGAAAAGCCCTGTATGGCCGCGCGCGCGTTCCCGGTGTGCCTCCGCCAGCATGCGTTCCGGCCAGTGAACGCCGTCTGCCTTGCAATCCCGGGCCAGCGCGGCGTCACCGGAAATCAGGACCCGGACGCCACGCGCCTGTGCCAGACGCACGGTATCGTGCGCAATGGAAACGCGATCCGGCGCGCCGTAATGGCGATAGATCAACGCACTGCCCGGCGGCAGGTAGCGGGCCAGCGACAGCGGGTCGGGCTGGCGGTCCGGATCCGTCAGGGCGAGCAGGGCGGGTGTCCTGGCGTCACATTCGCCACGCAAGCGCGCAGCTGCGCTTGCCAACTTTCGCGCTGCATCGTAGGGCGACGTCATGACTGATACTCCGGATATACAAGCCCGCCGCGCGGCCTTGCTCGACGATATTCAGGCAACCGCACAGGATGCCGGCCGCTCTCCCGATAGCATCAAACTGGTCGCGGTTTCCAAACGCCAGCCTGAAGCGCGGTTGGAGGCGGCCCTCACCGCCGGCCAGCGTGTTTTCGGCGAGAACCGCGTGCAGGAGGCCCAGGCGCATTGGGCCGAACGCCGGGCCGCTTGGCCGGATCTCGAACTGCGCCTGATCGGCCCTTTGCAGTCCAACAAGGCCGCCGAGGCCGTCGCCCTGTTCGATGTCATAGAAACTCTCGATCGGGAGAAGCTGGCCAAGGCGTTGCGCAAGGAGATGGACATCCAGAAACGCTCACCTCGCCTTTTCGTACAGGTCAATACGGGCGACGAGCCCCAGAAGGCCGGAATCGCGCCGTCCGAAGTCGCCGATTTCGTTGGCCGGATGCGCACCGGGTACGGCTTCGCCATTGATGGTTTGATGTGCATCCCGCCGGTCGAGGAGCCGCCCGGCCTGCATTTCGCGCTCCTCGCCAAGCTCACAGCCCAGCTGGACTTGCCAGAAATGTCCATGGGCATGAGCTCCGACTATCCCACTGCCATCCGTCTCGGCGCGACCTCCGTGCGCCTGGGAACGGCTTTCTTCGGCTCCAGGGACAGCTGATAGCCCTGTCGCTAGGTGATTGTCAGCGTATCGCCTGCCCGCAAGGCCTTGAGCAGGGCGCGGACATGGTCCGGATCCAGGGCGACGCAGCCCTCGGTCGGCATGTAGTCGTCGCGCTTGCAGTGCAGGAAAATCGCTGATCCGGCCCCGGACACGGGCGGATCATCGTTGTGGCCGAGGATCAGGATGATGTCGTAGAGCCCGTCATCCCGCCACAGGGTCTCGTGCGAGGCGGGATAGGGCCGACGGACGGGCCGGTTATAGGCGGGATCGTCCGGAGCATCACACCAGCCGTCACTCTCCTGCAGGGGGCGGCAGGCCAGTCTTGTTTCAGGGCGCGCGACGCGATCGGCGCGATAGAGCACCCGTCGCACTGGGTAAGTGCCCAGCGGCGTGGCGCCGTCACCTTCACACTTGTCTGACGCCTTCGTGACTCCCGCGCGGCCCAAGGCTGCGCGTACCTTGCCGTTCTCCAGCACGAGGTGGCCATTGCGGCTGACTTGCCAATCCATTCAGGAATCGTATCTGGAAACGCGGTGGTCGGCGAGGGACATCCGGCACTGAAAAGTGCGCGTGTCCACTTCGCCTCCCCCACCACGGAGCTTTGTCCGGGCAACCGGACCTGTCATTAACCAAGCAAGTTCAAGGCCAGACCGGGCACACACAAAACTGGGCAAATCTGACCGAACCAGCAAAATCTGCCGGGCAGAATCTGCCACTCGGCAGGAATTGCCTTGTGAAACGAAATGGGCATGATCAACGCATGAACGCGCAAAAAACAATTCTGATCGTCGATGATGACGAAGACCTTCGTGAAGCGCTCGTCGAGCAATTCGCCCTGCATGAAGAATTCCGCACCCTGTCCGCCGACACGGCCGGTGGGGGAATGGGGATCGCCCGCAATGAGCGCGCTGACCTTGTCCTGCTGGATGTGGACCTGCCGGACATGGACGGGCGCGAGGCCTGCCGCCTGATGCGCAAGAACGGGATCACCGCCCCGATTGTCATGCTGACCGGTCAGGACACGGATGCGGACCAGATCCTCGGTCTCGAGTCCGGCGCCAATGATTATGTCACCAAGCCGTTCAAATTCTCGGTTCTGTTGGCGCGGGTTCGGGCCCATTTGCGCAGTCATGAGCAGAGCGAGGATGCCGTTTTCCAGGTCGGTCCGTATGAATTCCGGCCGTCGATGAAGCTCTTGCTGACATCGGACGAGAAGAAGATCCGGTTGACCGAGAAAGAAACCAATATTCTCAAATATCTCTACCGGGCGGGCGGCAAGCCGGTGCCGCGCGACGAGCTGTTGCACGAGGTCTGGGGTTATAATCCGGCGGTGACCACGCACACGCTGGAGACCCATATCTACCGCCTGCGCCAGAAGATAGAGCCTGATCCCGCGCACGCGCGATTGCTGGTCACGGAGAGCGGCGGCTACCGATTGCAAAACTGAAGCGGGTAGCCGCCTGAGGATTAATCGCCCAGGGTCAGCACGACCGGTGCGTGGTCTGACGGCTTTTCGCGGCTGCGTTCGTCCTCCCAGATCCGGAAGGCGTCGCGGCCGCCGGCCAAGGCCCGGTCGCGGGCGGCGGGTGCGGCCCAGATATGGTCCAGGCGCCGGCCGCGATTGGCCTTGCGCCAATCCTTCGCCCGATAGCTCCACCAGGTGTAGATCTTCTCGTCCATCGGGATGAGTTCCCGGGCCACGTCCGAGAATTGGCCGGCTTGCCGGATGCGCTCCAGCGCTTCGGTCTCGACCGGCGTGTGCGAGATCACTTTCAGCAATTGCTTGTGTGACCAGACATCGTGCTCATAGGGCGCGATGTTGAAATCGCCGACCAGGATGAGCGGCGCATTATCGGCCGCGCGCTCGGTAAAATAGCGTTCGATCCGCTCGAGAAAGGCCAGTTTGTGGGAAAAGCGCGGATTGATCGCCGGGTCCGGCTCGTCTCCGCCTGCGGGAATGTAGAAATTATGGAGTTCCAGGCCTTCCACACCTACCCGTTGGTGCCGGGCCTCGCCGCGAGGGCAAAGGTCGCAATCGCCCAGATCCTCCAGCGGGTACTTCGACGCGATGGCGACGCCATGCATGCCTTTCTGGCCGCGCACATGGAAATGCCTGAAACCCATTTCGCGGAAAGTGTCCTCCGGAAACTGGTCGGTCTGGCACTTGATCTCCTGCAGGCAGAGTACGTCCGGATCGGCTTCGCGAACCCAGTCTGCGATGAGTGGGACGGCGCGCAGGCGCACGGAATTGATGTTCCAGCTGGCAAGGGTAAGCGGCATGACAGGCTTTCGGTCTAAGGGTCCGGATCAGAGGATATTATAGGTCGCGCCGGCGAGGCCGACCGGCCAGCGCCCGCGCGCGAACAGGCGCCAGCGTGCAAGGAAGGGGTGGGGAGGTTCGTCATCCTCGGCCTCGGCCAGAATGACCAGGGCGGCTCCATTGGCGGCCTGGGCCAGCGCACCGGCGGCGGCATTGACCAGGGCCATGTCCTCGACGTCATCCATGGCGGCGGCGTCTTCGACGATGTCCCGTGCGCTGTCGCCGGTCTTCTGCGCCACCATGGACAGCGCGGCGTGCACGGCTTCCTCATCGAGGCGTTCCAGGACCCGGGACACCAGGCCGGTGCGCAGCATTTCCTCGGCTTCCCAGCTGACCGGATCCCGATCGAGCGTCTCGGCAGCGCCGGCGGCCTCTTCCCAGTCCGAGAGGACGGCGGGGTCGGCGTCGGGGAAACCCAGACCGTCAAGATAGGCGCGGGCGAGGAATTGTTCGCGCTCATCCAGCGGCTCGCCGAGGCGGGCGAACCAGGAATTCGAGTTCAGGCTCTCGGCGAAGGCTTTCGCCTTGTAGAGCAGCGGAATTTCTTCGAGCAGGCGCGGGATGTCCGCGTCATCGGGATCATCATGGAATTGCATGAGGCGTATTTAACCCTCATTCCCGCCGCGCAACAGGGCGAAGGTGCGTGTGATCGGGTTGATGGTGTCCCCAAACGAATTGCGCCCGGTCTCGAGGGGGAGGAGACCGGGCGCAAAGCCATGCGCTTGTCTGTTCGAGCGCAGCGCCGGGAGGGGATCAATCCGGCGCGACTGAGGTCAGGATCCGCAAGCGGGGGGACGACGCCGATCCATCGCCTCTCAGTCAGCGTAACAATAACGCCACAGCGTCCGGTCTTTTACAAATAAAAAATGAGAAAGGAATTGCGTGTGTCGAAAAAGCCTCAATTGATCATCGACCACGACGGGAATCGCGGCGGTCTTCGGGTTCCGGAATGACGAATAGGCGCGGGTTGAGGCGCATGCCAGACTGCACATCAGTCAGGCTGACCCGCGTAATTTCCCCAAGCGCATCCGTGACATACCATTCACGCAGTTCGTAATTCGGTTCCGCAAAGACGAACATGATTTCGCCTTCCATCTCCCCCGACGGGTCGCGCAGTGTGAGATACAGAAATCCGAACTCACGCTCCATCGAGACGATGGCCGCGTCGGATTCGATGTCAATTTCTGGTTTGAGCAGCCACCAGAGCGGGGTTGAGCGCAGCGGTATCCGGTCGACGGTTTCCAGCGCCTGGTCTTCCACCGCGACCGTGGTGCCATCGGCAATGATGCGCAACGGATTGGGATCATCATAGTCGAGGCGCAGCCGACCCGGCCGCGCCAGGGCCAGATTCCCCTCCGCGAACGATCCGTCCGGCGCAATCTGGATAAAGCGTGACTGGAGCGTCTCCACCGAGTTCAGATAGGTGTTGATCCCGGCCAGGACTTGATCCCGGTCGAGCTCGGCACCGGATGTGTCCGAAGACGCCTGAGCCGCCGACTCTGCCAAGTCAGGCTGCTCAGCCGCCGCAGCTGGGTCGGAGGCCTGCAGAAAGGCCAGGGAAGCAAGCAGTATAATCATGATGCCAAGCTGGCCCGGGAATGCGGCGTGAGCAAGACCGCGATGTTCATGTCCTGCTCAGCCGCAGCACCCCGTTTCAGTTGCGGCCCAAGTCCGGATAGCGGACCTCATAGGCGGAGAGTCGGGAAGATCGCCAGTGCGGCGCAAAAATGAAGCGCCCGTCCGGCGTTCCGCCGATCGAGTTGAGCATGATCTCCTCATCCTCATACCCGTCAAGGACGGTCAGACCCTGGGCTTCGGACCAGTGCAACAGGCGACCGCGAAGGTCGCTGAGCACAAGTCCGCCGCGACCATCAGTGACCACACCGTCGAGCGAGCCTTCATTCTCCAGCAGGACAGTCAGATCGAGCGTATCGGGGTCGATCCGGATCAGCCGACCTTCCCCGCTGGAGGTGACAACATAGATCCAGCCATCGACATACTCCACGCCATTGGCGCCAGTGAAGCGATCATCGTCGAAAACCCGCTCCCATTCGCCGTCCTGCAGCGTGTAGAGGGCCCCCCCTCGCGTATCTGTGATCCAGATACGGCCACTCGGGTCGATGGCGATATCGTTCAGCACGACATCGTCATGAGCGAAATCCCAGCGCTCGAGTTCCGCGCCTGTATCCAGGTCCATGGCCACGAGGGTCCGGGCGCCTTCAATCATGAAGAGGCGACCATTGGCGGACACAATACCGAGCGGGCTGACATAGCCCTCGACCCAGCGGCCCTGCCATTCCCCGGTCACCAGGTTCAGGCGGGAGAGGAAACCGTTCGCCTCCGGCTCTTCGGACTCGCTGGCGGGCCCCTGATTGCCGATATAGGCCCAGTCACTGCCTTCCGGCACGTGCACGGCTTCGGGCCGCTGTACATTTTCGGTGCGCCATAGCTCGATCGCCGACGGTCTGTCCTGAGCGACGGTGCTCGCTCCGGCCAGCGCAAGGCCGGCCGCGATATAGATCATTTTCAAGATGCGTCCCCTCATTCCTGCCCCCCAGCGTCCGCAAGCTCGCAGGTGCTTGGTTCCAGGGCCATTCACGAACCGGTGAGGACCGGCTCAGCTATCGCCATGTTCCGGCAGGTAGATCTCGCGGCGGCCGGCATGGTCGGCGGGGCCGATCATGCCTTCTTCTTCCAATCGCTCGATCAGCGTGGCGGCGCGGTTATAGCCAATCTGCAGGCGGCGCTGGATATAGGAGGTCGACGCTTTGCGATCACGGGCCACGACGGCAACGGCCTGGTCGAACAGGGCATCTCCACTGCCTTCGCCGTCATCCATGCCGGGCAGACCGCCCTCGTCATCATCCCCGCCCGCTGTGACCGCTTCGAGATACTCCGGCGCGCCCTGCTTTTTCAGGAAGGCTGCTACGTCCTCAACCTCCTTGTCCGAAACGAAAGGACCGTGAAGGCGCCGCAGTCGGCCACCGGAGGCCATGTAGAGCAGGTCGCCCATGCCGAGCAGCTGTTCAGCGCCCTGCTCGCCCAGAATGGTGCGGCTGTCGATCTTGGAGGTGACCGAATAGGAGATCCGGGTCGGGAAATTGGCCTTGATCGTGCCGGTGATGACATCGACCGAGGGGCGTTGTGTGGCTGTGACCAGGTGAATGCCGGCGGCGCGGGCCATTTGAGCCAGGCGCTGGACGGCGCCTTCGATCTCCTTGCCGGCGACCATCATGAGATCGGCCATTTCGTCGATCACGACGACGATATAGGGCATTTTCTCGGCGGTAATGGTCTCGGTCTCGAAGACCGGTTCGCCGCTTTCCTTGTCATACCCGGTCTGGACCGTGCGTGAGAGTTCCTCACCGCTCGCCAGGGCTTCGGCCACGCGCTCATTGAAGCCGGCGACATTGCGCACACCGACCTTGGACATGCGCAGATAGCGGCTCTCCATCTCGCGCACAGCCCATTTCAGCGCGACGACGGCCTTCTTGGGATCGGTGACGACCGGGCTCAGAAGGTGTGGAATGCCGTCATAGACCGAGAGTTCCAGCATTTTCGGGTCGATCATGATCATCCGGCAGTCTTCCGGCGGCAGCCGGTAGAGCAGGGACAGGATCATGGCATTGATACCGACCGATTTGCCCGAGCCCGTGGTGCCGGCGATCAGCAGGTGCGGCATGCGGGCAAGGTCGGCGACAAAGGGTTCGCCGCCAATCGTCTCACCGAGCGCGAACGGCAGTTCGGCCTTGGCGTCCTCAAAGGCCTTGGAATTGAACAGGGCGCGCAGGAAAACAGTTTCGCGTTTGGGGTTTGGCAGTTCGATCCCGATCGCATTGCGGCCGGGGACGACGGCGACGCGCGCGGCCATCGTGCTCATCGAGCGGGCGATATCATCGGCCAGATTGATGACGCGCGAGGACTTCACCCCCGGTGCGGGTTCGAATTCATACAGGGTAACGACCGGGCCGGGGCGCACCTGGACAATTTCGCCCTTCACGCCGAAATCCGACAAAACGCCTTGAAGAAGCTCAGCATTCTGGCGCAGGGCCAGTTCGTCGACGGCGTCATTGCGCACGCTCGGCTTGGTCAACAAGTCCAGCCGCGGCAGTTTGAACCCTTCGCTGCGCGCGAAGGGCAGCGCCCCCTGGGCTTCCCTGACATCCCGATCCGATGCCTTGGACTTGCGCGAGGGAGCCACCTTGACCGACGGGTTATGGGGAGAGGGGTCCGGCTCGCCGGCGCGTGCCGCGGTGGGTGCAGGTCCGGAGTCTGCGGCCCGCATGGCGCGTCTCAGAACGGGTTCTTCGTGGCGGTCTCCGTCCGGTTCATCCTCGTCATCTTCGTGCGCCTCTCGACCCCATCCGCCGAGGCGTCCGCGCAATTGGTCGAACCAGACCCGCAGCGTGGCCCAGGCCAGGCCGCCGGCATCCACCGCATTGGTGAGGTCGCGGGCGCGCAGGCCGAAGGTGAAGAAGATACCGGCAATCGACAGAAGCAGCGCAAAACCGGCCGCCAGGGCGACCGGCACAGGCAAATCCAGTCGCGCCGGCAGTGAGGCCAGTGAGGTCAGTGCGGCATCGCCGATCACGCCGCCCAGACCCGGCGCAAGTGGCCAGGCTTGCGGTACGGGCAAGGATGCGACTGCGGCGGCAAACCCGGTTGTGCCCAGCCCGGCGAAAAACCAGCGGAAAATCGCCACTGACCCGCTGCGAGGCTGCGGCGTTCGCCAGATCAGGATGCCGCCCCAGATGGCAAGGGCGATGGCGGGTCCGCCCGCCGCCCAGCCGAGTGCCTGCAAGAAGGCGTCACTGACGGTCGCACCCGGGCGCCCCATCCAGTTTCCGATTTCGCCATCCGACGCGACATTCCAGCTTGGATCGAGCACGTTGTGGGTCAGCAGCGAGACCATCAGGAAGACACCGCCAGCCAGCATCAGGCAGCCAAAGGCAATATCTGCAAGGCGCAGCCGCCAGCGCGGCGTCGGCTTGGCTACGGCCTTGGGAGTCTTGGCTTTGCGGGTCGAAGGTTTGCGGCTCATCCTGTCGTCCTAACGCTGCAAGTCTTCCCGGGCGGTAAACAAAGGTTAACAGCGCTGCGACGCTCTGGCCGCTTTTCACCGTCAACAAAGCGCTTATTCTGCCTGCATGATGAAGTCAGCAGAATTTGATGGCGATGTTGTGATCGCCGGCGGTGGCCTGGCCGGCATGACCCTGGCCCTGGCCATGGATCAGGCCGGGCTGAGTGTGGCCCTTGTCGACGCGCTGGAGATCGAGGACCAGCTGGCGCCGAGCTTTGATGGTCGGGCCTCAGCGCTTGCTTATACGTCCTGGCGCATGTTCGAAGCTCTGGGCGTGGCCGAGTTTCTCAAGCCATACACCCAGCGGATCGAGCATATCCTGGTCTGCGACGGGCGCCCCTATGGGGGCGATAAGCCCGGTGGACCCGGCCCGCACACACTGCATTTCGATCGCCGCGAGATCTCCGAAGGCGAACACGGTGAGCCGCTCGGCTGGATGGCGGAGAACCGGCATTCCCGTTTCGCCCTGATCCAGGCCATCAAGGCCCGCCCGGGCATCAAGGTCTTTGCGCCGGCGCGGGCGGAGCGGCATGAGACGCGCGGGGACGGCGTCGACCTTTTCCTGGAGGATGGCCGCTATCTGTCCGGCCAGCTTCTGGTTGCCTGTGACGGCAAGTTTTCGCCCCGACGCCGGCAGGAAGGAATCCGTACCGCCGGTTGGCAATATGGTCAGAAAGGCCTTGTTGCCACGGTCCGACATTCCGAGCCGCATAATGGCGTGGCCTATGAGTATTTCCTGCCGTCAGGCCCCTTTGCCATCCTGCCGCTTCCTGACAACCGGGCCTCCCTCGTCTGGACCGAGCCGGATGCCGTTGCCGATGCGCTGAAGGACGCTCCGGAGGCCGTCTTCCAGGAAGAGCTCGAGAATCGCTTTGGTGATTTCCTCGGCGATGTGCGTCCGGAAGGGCCGCGTTTCGCCTATCCGCTGGGGCTGAAATATGCCGAGCGATTCTGCGAGGAGCGTGTGGCCTTTGTCGGCGATGCGGCACGCGGCATTCACCCGCTCGCGGGGCAGGGCTTCAATCTGGGTATTCGTGACGCCGCCGCCTTGGCCGAAGTGGTTGGCGAGGCCCGGCGCGTCGGTCTGGATATCGGCGCACTCCTAACGCTGCGGCGCTATGAGGATTGGCGCAAATTTGACAGTGCGACGCTGGCAGCGGGGACGGATATCTTCAACCGGCTCTTCTCGAACGATATCGAGCCGCTTCGCCAATTGCGCGGCTTGGGCCTGTCCCTGGTCAACAAGATCGGCCCGGCCCGGCGCTTTTTCATGCGCCAGGCTGGCGGCGAAACGGGCGATCCGCCCCGACTGCTCAAGGGTCAGCGTCTGGATGCTGCTTAAGCGACCGGCTTTCGGGGCGCGACAGGATCAAAACGGGTTGAGCGTATACCCGTCCTGCTGCAGCAAGGCGTGGGCGGTCATCGCTGAGAGCGCCATTTCCACGCCAGGCAGAAGGTCTTCGCGCGAAACGTCGTAATAGGCCGCACTCTGACCGCAGACGATCACCCGAACGCCATGCGTGAGCAGGGTCGCGACCAGGTCCGCATTGCCGGCCGCGCTTTCGCCGGCGACGTCATGCACGGCGCCGCCATGAATGACGATGGCGAGGTGGAGGTTACCTGCTTCAACGCCGTTGGCGACATGCATGTTGAGAAAGCGCGCGGCGCTGGTCAGCGTGCGGTTGAGGCTGTCGGTATCGGAGCGCGTGGCGCTGTCGAAGGCGATCTGGAAGACGCTGTTGTCCGGCAGGGCCGAGGTCATGTCGACAGCGGCGATTTGACCATAATCAGCGATCAGCGGCCCGGCCCCGAAATCCTCTGGCCCGGCCAGGGCCGGTGCGCTCTGGAGTGCAATGAACAGGCTCGTCGCAGCGAGCAGGGCAGGTCGCGCGGTACGCGGAATGATGGCAGGCAACATGAAGGTCTCCGGACTGTCTTGCCATCAATTTAGCGCGGTCCGGCGGCCTTGTCCCTCAACTGTCCTTCAGCGTGGGCCCCGTATGGCATCTAGCGCGCGCGCGATTCGCAGGCTGTTTGAGGCCAGCGAGGGGTGAGGCGCACCGCCATTGAGGTGAGTGACCATGCCTTCCACGTGCGGCAGCTGAACCGGATCCGGATTGTCGATCATGATCCGTGTCGTGCCGGCCTCGGTGACCACTTCGAGGGCGGCATCGTCGAAGACCGAGAAGCGAATCTCGCCATGCGAGCCCAGAATGCGCACATGATCCTCATGTCCGAAGGCGGCGAAATTCCAGAACCCGCTGCCGGTCGCCCCGTTTGCATGCTGCCAACTGGCCGCAAATGCGCTGGGGCTGGTGTAGAGTGTGTGTTGGTGAGTTGCTTGCCCGGAAGCCTCGACGAGCGGGCCAATCAAATGGTCGAACAGGTCGAGCCCGTGACAGGCGAGATCGTCAAAATAGCCACCCGGCGCCGCCTCGATTTCCGTTCGCCAGTTCGGCAGGCCGGCGAGATCGGTTGCGTTGGGCTCGCGGGTCAGTCGCCACTCAACATGCCGGACCGCCCCGATCTCGCCGGCGTCAATCCATGCACCAATTTGGGCGAAGCGCGGCAGACTGCGTCGGTAGTAGGCCACAAATAGCGGCTGACCGGCGGCTTCAAAAGCGCTGGTGATGGCCTCCGTCTCGACCCCGGTATTGGCCAGCGGCTTTTCGATACAACAGGGTTTGCCCGCGCCGGCGACCTTTTCAGCGAGTTCCGGGTGGGAAGCAGGCGGTGTGGCGATATAGATCGCATCAACCGTATCGTGGTTCAGCAGGTCTTCGAGGTTCGCGCAAACCGTCGCGACCCGGTGCCTGGCGGCATAGGCTGTCGCCTGTTCCGGGCGCCGGGCCCAGACCGCGACCAATTCGCTGTTCCGGGCCTGCTGGTAGGCCGGGCCACTCTTGCGCTCGGTCACGTCACCGCATCCGATCATGCCCCAGCGCCAGGTCTTTGCGGTCATACCCTGTGTCCTCGCCGGTTGAATCAGCGCGCGGCTTCTCCCAGCGCATAAAGATAGTCCCAGGTGAAAATCCCGCTGTCATGTCCATCATCGAAGGTCAGGCGGACCGCATAACGTCCGACAGGCTCCGCAGCTGTGATGCCGACATTCTCCTTGCCGGTGACGATTTTCTTCTGGCCGGCGCCATGGCCCTGGACTTCAGCGCTCGGGCTTTCCACGCGCAAGGTCTCGAACGGGATCGAGAAACTCTCCCCGTCATCAAAGCGGGCATGAAGGGCCTTGTCGGTGCTTGAAAAGTCCAGCTTCTCGGGCCAGGGGCGTGACATGGTCAATCCTCAAGTCTGCGGGCTTCGTCGGGCAGCATGATGGGGATGCCATCGCGCACCGGATAGGCGAGGCCGGCACCCTTGGAGATCAGCTCATTGGCCTCGCGATCAAAGTGCAAAGTCTCGCGGGTCACCGGGCAGACCAGGATTTCCAGGAGTTTCGGGTCGATCTCGCGGGTCTCGGCGTCGCTCATGGACACTCTCCTCAGGAAAACAGGATGGCGGACAGACGGCGACGTCCGTCACGGGTCACTTCGGAGGCCGGGCCGGCCGCGTCGAAGACTTTCAGAAGCAGGGTCCGCGCGGCCTGCTCATTCCATTCGCGATCCAGCGCGGTGATAGCGATCAACTGGTCGACCGCGCCCTTGTGATCGCCTGCCGCAACGAGCGCTTCGGCAAGGTCATAGCGGGCCTGGAGATCACTGGAATCCGCCGCAACAGCCTGGCGCAAAGCCGCTGTGGCTGCATCGTCGGCGGGGGCACCGGTTGCCAGTTCCAGCGCCGCGCGGGCACCGTCGATCGCGGGATCATCGGCGCGGTCTTCCGGCACTTGTGCGAGAATTTGTCGGGCCTTGTCGGCATCTCCGGCTTTCAGCCAGACCCGGACAAGTCCGGCTATGGCGCCGGGATGGCCGGGGTCGGACTGCAGAACCGTCCCGAAATCCTGGGATGCGCCTTGCAAGTCCCCGGTTTCGATGGCGGCGAGACCCCGTTCGACCATGGCGCGGATTTCCGCCTCGCTGGGTCCCTTGCCGGAAATGCGGCCGATGAAATCCTTGATCTGGCTTTCCGGAAGCGCACCGGTAAAGCCGTCCACCGGCTGGCCATTCTTGAAGGCATAGACTGCGGGGATGGATTGAACCCGCAATTGCTGGGCGATGCCCGGATTCTCGTCGATATTGATTTTCACCAGTTTGACCGCGCCGCCTGCGTCATGGACGCATTTCTCGATCATCGGGCCCAATTGCCGACAGGGGCCACACCAGGGCGCCCAGAAGTCAACGATGACCGGAACATCCTTGGACGGTTCGACGACATCCTGCATGAAGGTGCGATCCGAGGAATCGCGCACCAGGTCGTCTTGGGCCGTGCCTTGTCCGTTGTCGCCGCCGATAAGGGTCATGCCGGTTTCCTTGTCTTTGCCTGGTTCATTGCCGCGGTCTGGTATGACTGACTAAGTGGCCTCTGAGGCACGCGGATGCAAGCGGTCACTGCGCCGCATCTTCTGCTGCCGCGAGGGCGCCGAGGTCCAGGATCTCCGGTTCGCGATCCGTGTCCCGCACGAAGCGAAGAAGGTCGTCCGCGGCAATAGCGGTCGTGGCGTTGTTCGAAAGTGGATGGAAATTGACGATGTCATGCGCCATCAGCGCCGCATCGAGCACGAAGCGGACCCGGACGTCCGGATCATTCATCAGCGCAAAGGCCGTGACCGAGCCCGGCGTGACTCCGAGCGTTTCGAGCAGGAGTTCGGGTTTCCCGAAAGACAGGCGCCCACAGCCCAGGACTGTGTGCAGCTTGTTGATGCGGATGCTGGTTTCGGCCAGGGCCGAGATCAGGATGAGGACACCCTTCTTGTCTTTCAGGAACAGGTTCTTGGTATGCCCGCCCGGCATGTCATCCTTCATACCCTCGCCTTCGGCGACGGTGAAGATGGGTGGATGCTCATGGGTCTTGTGAGCAATACCGAGAGCATCAAGGCGTGCGAAGAGGTCAGTGCGGCTGGCGATCATGACCTTGTTGAAGCGCGGCTGCAGATGATGTGCAAGAGGACGGAAACAGACGCTTGCAATCTTCGAAGCTTTGCGCGATATACCCCGCTCCCCGGCGGGGCCATGCCCTGCCAGTCGTGAGCGGGCGTAGCTCAGGGGTAGAGCGTCACCTTGCCAAGGTGAATGTCGTGAGTTCGAATCTCATCGCCCGCTCCATTCTCTTCCCCATTTTGATTCCTGGTCCGGTTTGATCGCTTGGCTGTCAGGCCGGTCCCGGCCTCAGGACAGTTTCAGTTCGCGCTGACGCACATAGGCGTCATGGCGCGGATCCCGGGCGCGCAATACCGGTCGCGTATTGAAGAGCAGGTGCGGCAGTCCAATCCGCAAGGCCGCAGGGGCCTGGATGTGGGGTCGCGGGGTCTTGTTCGGACGCATGGTCATGAAAGCCTCCTTGCCATGAAAGAGCATGGTCACACGCCAGAAAGGCAGGCACGGGGCAGCGGCAAGGCCATTTCCCGGCCATTGCGTTCATCGTTCGATCAGGTTTGCGGGAAAGGTGTGTCGTCCGCGCCCGACCCAAAGGCCGGGCGCTGAACAATCAACTGGCAAGGGAACGCAGCAGATCGATTACGCGTCGTCTGACCGTCTGGTCCTTGATGCCGGAAAAGGCTGACGCCAGAGCCAGGCCGTCCGGGCTGGCAATGAAATCATACAGAGTGTCGGAATCGCCGCCCTTGAGCTCGGACGAGCCATCCTCTTCCAGGCCTTCGAAGAAGTAGGAGACCGGGACTTCCATGACTTTGGCGACATGGAACAGGCGGCTGGCGCCAATCCGGTTGGTGCCGCGTTCATACTTCTGGACTTGCTGGAACGTCACACCGAGCTTTTCGCCCAATTCCGACTGGCTCATTTCCAGAAGGCTGCGCCGCAGCCGCAGTCTGGCCCCGACATGCTGATCAATACTGGTTGGGCCTCGTGCACTCATCGCGTCCTCACGTCTGTGGTTTGATGACTTCTACGTCGCAGAACTCGCTCGGATGGCAAAACTCTTCGCGGAACCAAGGGTGGAGTCTACGGTTGAACAGTTCTGCAATCCAGTCGGCAACGCACTTTATTCTCGATATTCCAAGACTGCCTGGTGAATTCTTGAGCCAGAAACGGACGTCTTGATGAAAGTCATAGTCAAGAACAACCAGCTCATCCGGATACAAGGAGGCCAGATAGGTTGGTGCCATGGCAATTCCACCTCCATGGCGAATGGTTTCAAATAGCACCGAACTGATGTCCGCAGTGAAGGAATATCTTACAACCTCATCCGTTGCTGTGGCCTTTCGCTGCCACAGGTGGAGTGAGGGGTCGTACTGTTCCAGCCTCAAGAATCGCAGTGTCAGAACGTCTTCCAAGGAGCGTGGGGCGCCATAGGTCGCGATAAACTCACGTGACGCCATGGGCATGTAGTGGATGCTTCCCAGGGCTCGGGCCTCGGTATCCATTGATTTGTCCGGCGTGAAGGTCAGGCTCAGGGCTGCGGCCGTATCGCCCGCGGGCACTGAACGGTCATTGATCAATTTGAGGACGATTTCCGGATTAACGCGTTGGAACTCCGGGATATGGCGGGCCAGCCAATAGGTCGCCAGCCCATCGGGAACACGCAGGGAAACCTGCCCCGCAAGGCTGCGATCCATGCCCGCGATTTCGGTCTCAAGCCGCTGCGCGGAACGCTGCATGGTCACCGCGTAATCCAGCGCTGCTGCGCCGGCCCGGGTCAGGACGACACCGTCCGCACGCCGCTCGATCAACTGCGATGAGAGCCGACTTTCCAATTGGCGCATTCGCTTGGAAACCGTGGATTGCTGACACCCCAGCACGGTCGCCGCCGCGCTCATGGAGCCGGTCGTGGCGACGGCATGGAAGATCTGCAGGTCGTCCCAGTCGAAGACGTTGCGACGAAGATCGCTATCCAAGTTAAGACTACCCCCTATTCCAACTTCGCCGAAGAAGAAGTAGCTCGCCGGTGTTAACGAAGAATTAACTACATGGCGGAGTGTGCGTAATGGTGAGTGAAGGGCAGCGTCTCAGCGCCGCGAAGACAGGGTTCGAGTTTCCCCTCGAGCGGCTTGACCAGGCCTTTGGGTCCTTGGATTTCAAGCCTGTTAAGCTGTCCGAGATCGACGAGTTCCATGCCCTGGCCAACGATCTGATCGATGGCGAGATCGCCAGTGCGCAGGATATCGGCCGGGTTCAGGAATGGACCCGTCGCTCGCTCCACATGCGTCGCTGGAATGGCAGGCCTGACGGTTTCGTTGCCTCAATCCCGCTTAGCGAATCCGGCGTTTCCGCACTCCTCAGGGGCGAATTCGGTTTCGCGAATGCGCGTCGTGAGTGGGTATGCGGGCTCGAGGAAAGGGCGGCGGCGCTCCTGTCATGGGGTCTGGCAGGCCGGACGCCACATGCGCAAGCCGCCGCCTTGCGGGCGCTCCTGGTCGGTTGGCGCGGCTTCTATGACGATGTTCGTGTCTATGCGCGGGCGCGGACGACCGAGGGTAAGGCGCTGATGCGGCGCTTGAATTTTGAGATTTGTGCTTATCCGGACGGTGAAAGCCCGCTCTATGGCAGCACCGGCTTCCCGAAGAAGCTCGGCGACATGCTGTTAAAGCGGACCGTTCTCGGCGAATGGGAGGCTGCTTCGTGAAAAACGCGATACCCGATAGTCTGGAAGTGACCATCGCGCGCTCGCTCGACCAGGTGGTCATGGCGATGACCTTGCGCGGGGTCATCTATCTCGGCGAGCAATTCGCACCCTATGCCGAAGAGTATGACGGCAATGACTTTGTGGGGGCGGCGCATCTGATAGCCTGGCGCGGAAAGGAACCGGTCGGTGTCCTGCGCCTGCGCTTCTTTGCCGATTTCGCCAAGGTCGAGCGCGCCGCTGTCCTGCGACAGTATCGACGCTTCGGCGTCATGCGGGTGCTGATGCAGGAAGCCCAGCGTTACTCCGCGCGTCGCGGTTACAAGAAAATGCTCGGCCATGCCCAGCTCAATCGCGTGAAATACTGGCGGACCCACGGCTTCCGGATCCGGGCCGAGCGTCCCGAGTTCGGCTTCTCTGACTACAAATATGTCGAGATCGAGCGCGATCTGGTTCCGCCGGCCAATGCCATCACCATGAACACAGATCCCATGGTGGTCATCCGTCCCGATGGAGAATGGGACCGCCCGGGGCCATTTGACCTTTCGCTTGCGCGGATGCAAGAGGAAGAGGACGCGCGCAAGCCCGAGGAGGCCGCATGACCTTTGCCGATCCCTGCCTGATCCTGCTGGACTGTCAGCGCGACCAGGTGACCGGACCAAACGGAAAGGTCGATCCCGACAATCAGGCCGTGATTGATCGTATTGGTGACTTGCTGCGTCATGCCCGCCAATCGGGATGGCGTGTCTGTCATTGCCAGTTCCAGGGCGAGGGATCAGCCGCCGGGCGCGCGCCGATCGACGGATTGCGGCCGACGGCCCAGGAGGCTGTTTTCAAACGTCGCGGCCTCTCGGCCTTCTCCGACCCGTTCTTCCACCAGGTATTGGCGCGCAGCGCCGGGTCGAGCGCACTGCTCGTCGGCTTTTCAGCGCCTTTCTCAATCCTGGCGACGGTTTTCGACGATGCCAATCGCGACAAGACCCTGACCGTTGTTCCCGAAGCGGTTGGTGCGCTGGCGGTCGAGCCTCGCGATGTCGCCGAGACCCGCTCCATGGCGTTTGATCTGGTTTCGCGTATGGCGCCGACCATGAGCTGGGATCGCCTGACCCAAGGCTGGTCGAGCGAGATGCCGGCGGTCTGACTACGGTCACCGAATACCGAGGCTGGTTCACAAGTGAGTGATGCGGCGGTTTCCTGTTCGAATTCATGAGAAATCTGCCCACTCCGGACTTTAAATCCGGAACCGGCTTTCTACATGTGGACTCGTAGCGGATAACGGCCGGTGCGGCTTTCCCCCAGCCAGCCAGGCCGAACCCGCTAGCGATGAACAGGCCTCTAAGTGCGTCCCCCCAGCCTGCCTATGAGGTCTGCCAGGCGCCGTCGGGTTCCCCTGTCCCTACCCGACGGCGCCGTTATCGCTACCTTTTCCAGCCCTGACAAAAAGAATGGCACGTTTGCGTTTTCAACGGCGTAGGCGGGTTGCGTGCATCTCAAACAGGACTAGGGTCGGTGCACAAACACAACAGTCCAGGGAGCGCCACATGGGGGCGGTCGTCGGAGTCGCGCACGCTTACAGCCGCGCAGATTTCATGGAGGCGGCGCGGAAGCGCTGGCTCGAGCTTTTCGGCGCCGAATGCGGTGAGACCGGAAACTCTTTCTTCTCACAGATTTACGATGACGCACTTGCCGAGGATCTAGAGCGGGTTGGTCCGGCAGATCTCGCCGCACTGAGTCTGGATTTCTGGCAATTCGGCGCGACAAGGCCCGGCGACGACATTCTCGTCCGCATGAGAACCGCGACCCATGCGGATGGCACCGACCTGCCGCGTGACGTGCTGGAAATCATCGGGCGCGACCGACCTTTCATCGTCGACTCGGTGATGGGGGAGGTCGGGGCGCAGGGCCATGACATCACCGCGATGTTCCACCCGAT
This sequence comes from uncultured Maricaulis sp., assembly GCF_947259345.1. Taxonomy (GTDB): domain Bacteria; phylum Pseudomonadota; class Alphaproteobacteria; order Caulobacterales; family Maricaulaceae; genus Maricaulis. The sequence goes on from NZ_CAMYLS010000004.1 coordinate 56,400, forward strand.
TGTTCAGGTTCGCCGGGATAATAGTGGTGCGCGAGTCCCGGAAGGCGGTCGTTGCCTCGCCGAGTCCATGATCCAGGTACATCTTCCGCCGCTGGACGAATTGTCACGCCGCACTCTGATCGAGGGCGTTACCGCGACTCTGGATGATGTCCGCGTTGCCGTTGAGGACTGGACCGACATGCGGGCCCAGATGGATGATGCCATCGCTCACCTCGCAGGTGCGCGAACCCATGCGTCACCAGACGAGCTGGCCGAGGCCATGGAATTCCTGCGTTGGCTGCGGGACGACCATTTCGCCTTCCTGGGCTGCCGGGTCTATGATTTCGAAGTCGATGATGACGGCTCGATGGCGCAGCGCCATCCGCGGGTCCGACCGGAAACCGGGCGCGGCGTACTGCGCGATCCCGATCGCCATGTCCTCCGCAAGGGATCCGAACCCGCCGTCCTGACGCCGGCCATCGAAACCTTCCTGCGAGAACCCACCCCGCTGATCGTGGCGAAGGCCAATATGAAGTCGCGCGTCCATCGCCGCGTCTACATGGATTATATCGGTGTCAAACGGTATCGCGAGGATGGCGCCGTCATCGGCGAGGCCCGCTTTGTTGGCCTGTTTACCGCGGAAGCCTATGACCAGAGCGCTAGTGCCGTACCGCTGATCCGGCGCAAGGTGCGCCGCGTGCTGGAACGCGCCGGCAAGACGCCGGGCACGCACTCGGCCAAGAAGCTGCGCAATACCGTCGAGAATTTCCCGCGCGATGAACTCTTCCAGATGGACGAGAATGATCTGCTGGAAATCTCCCTGGGTATTCTGCACCTGCATGACCGCCCGCGAACAAAGCTCTTTATCCGGCGTGACCAGTTTGACCGGTTCGTCTCGGCCCTGCTCTTTGTCCCGCGTGACCGCTATAACTCAAAGGTCCGCGAACAGGCCGGCGAATTGATCCGCGAAGCCTTTGGTGGCCGCCTCTCTGCCTTTTACCCACAATTCGGCGACAGCTCGCTGGCGCGTGTCCATTACATTATCGGCCTCAACCCGTTTGATCACCCGGAACCGGATACGGCGGAGCTCGAACGCAAGGTCGGTCGCCTGGCCCGCACCTGGGAAGACGATCTGGAAACCCATGTCCGCCGCAATGCCCCGGAAAAGATCCGGATGCGGATGGGCGCCTATCAGGACGCCTTCAAGGCCGGGTATCGCGAACTCTATGATCCGGAGGAGGCGCTCGCCGATGTCCTCAAGATGGAATCGCTTGAGGGGTCGGAAAAGGTCGCCGTGCGCGTCTATCGCGAGGCGGATGACAACGAGACGGACTTGCGCCTGAAGATCTATCGTGTCGGTCGGCCGGTATCGCTGTCGCGTGTCATGCCTGTGCTGGAAAATCTCGGCCTTTATGTGGTGCAGGAGACCGGATTTCCGGTGGATCGCCGCGGTGCTGATGGCGAGGCATTCGACCGGGCCCACGTCCATGATTTCGAGATGAAATCTGACGCGCTCAAGGGCCGCGACCTGGCGGAGTTGGCTCCCAGCCTCGAAGAGGCGCTGATGGCAGTCGCCGATGGCCGGGCCGAGGATGACGGCTTCAACCGCCTCATCGTCGAGATCGGCGTGACCTGGCGTGAGGCCGCTTTCCTGCGGACTTGCGCCCGCTATCGCCAGCAGACCGGTCTCGACCCATCACAAGCGATCCAGGAAGAGGCGCTGGCCGCCTATCCGGGGATTGCGCGCGGATTGCTGGAACTGGCACGGGTCAAATTCGATCCCGATTTCACCGACGACCAGAAAGTAAGGTCGGATGCGGTCTGGGATGTTTCGGATTCGCTGCGCAAACAGCTCGATGATGTTGCCAGCCTCGACCACGACCGAGCTCTCCGGCGCATTTTTCACCTGATAGAAGCGACGCTGCGGACGAATTTTTATCAGAAGGGCGAGGACGGTCAGCCGAAATCCCGCATCGCGATCAAGATCGCCAGCGAGTTGCTGGAAGAATTGCCGCTGCCCAAGCCTTATCGAGAAATCTTCGTCTGGTCGCCGGATGTCGAGGGTGTCCACCTTCGCTTCGGCCCGGTCGCCCGTGGCGGCCTGCGCTGGTCTGACCGCCGCGACGATTTCCGAACGGAAGTGCTGGGTCTGGTCAAGGCCCAACAGGTCAAGAATGCGGTCATCGTCCCGGTCGGGTCCAAGGGGGGATTCTATCCGAAATCCCTGCCCCGAAACGGTTCGCGCGAAGACGTGTTTGAAGCCGGTCGCGAAGCCTACAAGACCTTTATTCGCGGTCTGCTCGACCTGACCGACAATATTGTCGACGATGTCGTCATCCATCCGGACGGCACCGCGTGCTGGGATGATGACGATCCCTATCTGGTTGTCGCGGCCGACAAGGGGACGGCGACTTTCTCGGACACGGCCAATGGTCTCGCCACGGACGAGTTCGATTTCTGGCTCGGCGACGCTTTCGCGTCCGGCGGTTCGGCCGGCTATGACCACAAGAAGATGGGCATTACGGCGCGGGGCGCCTGGGAATCGGTGAAGCGCCACTTCCGTGAGATGGGCAAGGACATTCAATCTGAACCCTTCACGGTGATCGGCGTCGGTGACATGTCTGGCGATGTCTTTGGCAATGGCATGCTCTTGTCGAAACAGATCCGCCTGGTCGCGGCCTTTGATCACCGGGACATTTTCATCGATCCCGATCCGGGCGATCCGGAGACGATGTGGGAAGAGCGCAAGCGATTGTTCGACCTGCCGAGAACCTCCTGGCAGGACTATGACAAGTCCCTCATTTCCAAGGGTGGCGGAATCTTTGCCCGGTCGGCGAAGTCGATCCAGTTGAGCGCCGAGATCAAGGCACTCGCCGGTTTGACCAAGGATAGTGTCAGCCCGATCGAACTCATAAACGCCCTGCTGAAGGCCGACGTCGAGCTGATGTGGTTCGGCGGTATCGGCACTTATGCCAAAGCCACCTTCGAGCAGCATTGGGAAGTCGGCGACAAGACGAATGACGGCTTGCGGGTGAATGCCAATGAAGTGCGGGCCAAGGTTATTGGCGAAGGCGCCAATCTGGGTTTCACCCAGGCGGCACGCATTGAATATGGCCGTCATGGCGGGCGAGCCAATGCCGACTTCATCGACAACTCGGCCGGCGTCGACAGTTCCGACCATGAGGTCAATATCAAGATCCTCCTGCGCCCGATGGTCCGCAATGGCGATATGAGCCGCGACGCGCGCGACAAATTGCTGGAATCGATGACGGATGACGTCGCGACCCATGTCTTGCGTCACAATTACGATCAGTCCCTGGCGATCTCGCTGGCCGAGCACACCTCGGCAGCGGACCTGGATGCGCATGAGCGCTTCATGGCGCGTCTCGAGGAGTTGGGTCAGCTGGACCGCGAAGTAGAGGGATTGCCCTCGGTCGAGCAGGTACGTGGCCTGAAGGCGCGGGAACAGGGCCTGACCCGGCCAGAGCTTGCCGTGCTCAACTCCTACGCCAAGATTACCCTGTTTGATCAGCTGGTGGCGTCCGACGTGCCGGATGACCCGCATTTCAGGTCCATGTTGGTCGGATACTTCCCCAAGGGTTTGCATGACTACCGCGACGCGATGGAGGGACATCGCTTGCGTCGGGAAATCATCTCGACCGTCCTGGCCAACGAGATGATCAATCTGGGTGGACCGACTTTCATCCACCGCGCCATCGATTCCACGACCGCGGCAGTGCCTGCTATCGCCCGGGCGTTCGAAGCCGGTCGCCAGATCTTCGGTTTTGCCGAGATAACCAAGGCGATCAATGCGCTAGACAACAAGGCGCCGGCCGCAGTCCAGGTTCAGCTGCACGAGGAAATCATCCGCCTTCTGCGCCGCCAAACCTATTGGCTGGTCCGTCGTGGTCGCAATCAGAAATCTTCGGGTCCGGATTCCATTACCGAAGTGATCGAGGCCTATCAGCCCGGTGTCCAGAAGCTGCGGTCCATGGTGCACGAGATCATCTCGACGCATGAACGTCGCGGCGTGAAGGCGCGCCAGAAGCGCTTCATCGAGGCCGGTGCCCCTGACGATATCGCGCTCGCTGTTGCCGAGCTGCGTCCGTTGACGTCCTCGACGGATGTGATCGACATGGCGATGGGGTCTGACTGGCCGCTTGCCTCGACCGCATATATTTACCACGCGGTTGGCGCACGCTTTAAGTTCGACCGTTTGCGCGGCCTCGGTCAGGAAGTCTCCTCTGAACTGCATTGGGACCGTTTGGCCGTGCGGCGTCTCATGGAAGATTTCTACGCCAGCCAGCAAGCCTTTACCGCCTCGGCGATGCAGTTTGCCGTCCAGGCAGGCGGATCGTTGGCGTCCGGCGTCGAGGAGCCATCACGCGAATGGGCCGACGCACTGGTCGAAGCGTGGAACACAATCAATGAGGAAGAGGCGGGTCGCGTCGACTCGGTTCAGCGGCAGCTCGATGAATCCGGCAGCTGGACCCTGTCCAAACTGGCCATTGCCTCGACCCAGCTCGGTGAGATGGCGGCCGTTGTTCAGCCGTGATCGGCGAAGGCTTCCTCCAGCCATAAAATGATGCGGGCGCGTGCTCTTTGAGCCGCGCCCGCATCGTATCTCATTCGCGGATCCGGCGGACCGTTGCGCTCGTCGAACGCGTGGGTCACTTCAGGCCAGTATTCATAACCAAAGCGCCGCCCCGACTCGGCCGCCCGAATGACCAGACGCTGACAATCGCGCGCGGGCGCCACAACGTCACGTCCACCAAGAATGACATAGAGCGGAATTCCCGCACCAAACTCCCCTCCGTCGGCGCGGACAGGAAATCCGCAATACGGATATAACCCGATCGCCGCCCGAACGCCTGGTAGGGCGCGGTCCGGCTGGGGCGAGAGCGATGGCGCGGCGCGGCCCTCGGCGGCATAGGCGAGGGCTTCCAGCAGTGTCCAGCCGCCATGACTCCAGCCGATCAGGGCCAGGCGATCCGCATCGATGCCGGGCGTTTCGGATGCAATCGCGATCGCGGCGGGGATGTCGGCGGCGCGCTCCTGTCCCCATAAGCGCTGGGCGGTACAGACCTGCGTCATGGCGGCGAAGCGCCCGATTCCGCGTGCGCTGTTGGAATCGACGAGCACAACCCCATAACCTGCCGCCAGGAGCGCGGCTGCATAGTCTTCCTGCACACTCCTCTGACCGCCGCATCCGTGCAGGAAGATCGCCGCCGGTACCGGTCCATCGGCCATGGCTGGCAGCCGGATCTCGACGTGGTTACGCAGGAGCGCGGCCTGCGCGTCCAGCGTGCGCTCGGGTACGGACCATCCGGTGAAATTTCCGATCGCGCAGGCTCCGAGCCCGGCCACAAGGACGAACAGGGCGATGAGGAGCAGGCGAGCAGGTAGGGGCCAAGACATGCCTGCACAGTGAAGCCATTGCGCCCTGTCGCGCAATGCTTCGTTGATTCACTTGCGACGCGCCTTAGTGGCGGAAGTGACGCATCCCGGTGAAGACCATGGCCACGCCCGCTTCGTTGGCAGCCGCGATGACCTCTTCGTCCCGGATCGAGCCACCCGGCTGAATGACCGCTGTGGCACCCGCTTCCACCGCGGCATGCAGTCCGTCAGCGAAGGGGAAGAAGGCATCGGACGCACACACCGACCCCTGGGTCCTCGGTTCGTCCCAGCCATTCTCGGCAGCTGTCGCTTCAGCCTTGCGAACTGCCAGGCGGGCGGCCTCCAGGCGGCTGGTCTGACCCATGCCAATCCCGGCTGTCGACCCATTGCGAGCATACACAATCGCATTGGACTTCACGTGTTTGACGACTTTCCAGCCAAACAGGAGATCAGCCAGCTCAGCGTCGGTCGGCGCGCGCTCGGTCACGACTTTGAGGTCATCTGTGCCAATCATGCCGGTATCGCGCTCCTGAACGAGCAGGCCGCCAGCGACCGTTTTGGTCAGCCAACCGCCCTGGGCCGGATCCGGCATGCCGCCGGTCAGCAAAACCCGCAGATTGGATTTGGCCGAAAGGACCGCCAATGCATCCTCGTCTGCATCCGGTGCGATAACGACTTCGGTGAAAATCTTAACAAGCTCGCCGGCGGTATCGGCGTCGAGAGTCCGATTCATCGCAACGATTCCGCCAAAGGCTGAAATCGGATCGGCGGCGAAAGCTCTCTCATAGGCGACCGCCAGATCGTCATGCAGCGCAACGCCGCAAGGATTGGCGTGTTTGACGATGACCACGGCAGCCTTGTCATCGGATGCGAACTCGCCGGCCAGCTCGAAGGCGGCGTCCGCGTCGGCCAGATTGTTATAGCTCAGCGCCTTGCCCTGGACCTGGCGACCGGTTGCGATACCCGGCCGGTTCTCGGCGCTGGTGTAGAAGGCCGCATTCTGGTGCGGGTTCTCGCCGTAGCGCAGCGCTTGGGTCAGCGCCCCACCGAAAGCCCGATAGGCCGGGGCCGGGTCTTCCAGAGCATCCGCAAACCAGGCCGAAATCGCGGCATCATAGGCTGCGGTGCGAGCATAGGCCTTGGCAGCCAGCGCCTTCCGGAGATCAAGGCTGGAATGGCCGTCAAACTGAGCCATCTCGCCCAGGACGCGATCGACATCCTCGCCATCGCAACAGACATTCACCCAGGCATGGTTCTTGGCTGCAGCGCGAATCATCGCCGGTCCACCGATGTCGATATTCTCCACACAATCCGCATACTCCGCGCCCTTGGCGACGGTTTCCTCGAACGGGTAGAGATTGACATAAAGCAGGTCGATATAGGGGATGCCGTGCTCGCTCATCGCGGCGCGGTCATCACCATTATCGCGACGACCCAGTAATCCGCCATGCACACGCGGGTGCAGGGTCTTGAGACGGCCGTCCATCATTTCCGGAAAATCCGTGACCTCCGAGACGTCCTTCGCAGGAATGCCGGCATCCTTGAGAGCGCTCAGCGTGCCCCCTGTGGACAGGATTTCGACGCCAGCATCGGCGAGCTGGCGCCCGCGCTCGACAAGACCGGATTTGTCGGAGACTGAAATCAGGGCGCGGCGGACGGGGGCGTGGTCATGGTCGGACATGGAATGGTCTCCATTGCTTCATGCCGTTGATCCGCGGCGAGGTATCACGGCGGGCCATCAAGTCAATCTTCCTGGGCCGACGGGCGCAAATCGCACAGCGCCTCCAGTGCAGCGGATGCGCCGGGTGCATCGCCATTGCTGGCGGCCGTTACGACGGCATCCAGGCCAGCGCTGACCGCGTCCGCGTCGAGCTCTGGCCCGGTGACCGCCCAGACCCCATCTATCGACGTTTCTATCGTGCTTTCAAAATCATAGACCAGACGTTCATGACGTTTCTCGCCTGGACGAAGCCCTACGACGCGGATCGCGCCCGGCGCGTCAGGGTCGCGACCCCGCAGGCGCAGGAGCTGGCGGGCGAGCCGCATGATCAAGACGGGGCGACCCATGTCGAGAACGTAGAGGGCGCCATTGAGCGCCGGATCGGCCGCCGTTTGCGCCGCGGCGTCGAGCACCAGGCCCGAGGCTTCCTCGACAGTCATGAAATAGCGTGTGGCTTCCGGGTCAGTGACGGTAACCGCTTCGCCGGCCTCGATCTGCCGCTCGAAGAGCGGAACGACGGAGCCGGTGGATCCAAGCACATTGCCGAACCGGACCACGCAGACGCGTGTCTCGTCCGATTTTGCCGCCGCGGCGCGGGCATAGAGCTCGGCGGCACGCTTGGTCGCGCCCATGACATTTCCGGGATTGACCGCCTTGTCGGTTGAGATCAGGGCAACGACGCGGGCACCGTGGCTCTGGGACATCTCAATCGTGTTGACCGTACCGATGATATTCGTTCGCGCCGCTTCGCCCGGATTCTGTTCACTCATCGGCACATGTTTGAGTGCGGCCGCATGTAGTACGACGTCAGGCTTCTCCTCCCGAAACACCATGTCGAGACGTTCACGGTCGCGAATATCGCCCAGTACGGCACGCCAGGCCGTGTCGGGGTGATGCTTGGCGAACTCCAGATCGATTTCATAGAGATTGGCTTCTGACGCATCAAACAGGACAAGCTTTTCCGGGTTCAATGTCGCGGCCAGCCGGGAAAGTTGGGACCCGATCGTCCCGCCAGCGCCGGTGATCAGGACGCGGCGGCCCTCGATCAACGGGCGGGCAGGGGAGAGATTGGGCGCGCGCGGCGGGCGATTGAGCAGGTCAGCCGCTTCGATCGGTGAAAAGGCCTCGCGTCCATCGCTCGGTCGCGCGCGAGACAGCTTTGCGCCGGTTTGAGAGACGATGCGGATGAGCTGGTTGACCGTGTCGGCGTTCGGATGAGCCCCGGCCAGCACGACGCGTGGCGGGTCTTTCTCGACTTCGCACAGGCGCTTCAGCGCGGCCGGCAAGGCTTCAAGTCCTCCCAAGACCGGAATGCCGCGAATGGCATGTCCGGTCAGGCTTGCCCCAGGTTCGATCAGGCCCTTTGTTCGGAAAGGAGCCGAACCATTGCGGCGGCCGAGATCGCGCAGGGCGTCATCAAGCTCCAGATCGGACCCGACGAGGATGGCGGTCGGTTTGGAGCGGTCCTCGATCTGCAAGGCACCGCGCAATCCCTGCGTCCGCAAAGCTGCGACAGACAGGCGCGCGGCGAGCAGGATGAACAGGAGGATCGGCATCTCCAGCAGGATGGATGTCCGCGGGAAGCCGTCGAGCCGGTTGATCAGGAAGAGAATTGGCAGAAAGACCAAATTGGCCAGGACGATGGCGCGCACGATGCGGGCAGCGTCATTGAGGGCGGTATAGCGCCAGAGCCCTCGATGCAGGCCCTCGATCGGAAAAATGATGGCGCAGGCCAGCGCGAAGACGGCGACCGATTGCAGCATGACATCATCAGGCGCCGGACCGGGTTCGAACCGATAGCGCAGCAGCACGGCGGCCCACATGGACACCGCTCCGGCCGCGAGGTCGAACAGGGCCACGGCCACCATCGACATCTGACTGCGAATCGACGTTGCGCCCCGCGCCTTTGACGGCGGCTGGCTCATCCGGTTTCCCCCTGTGTGCCGCCGACCTGGCCCAGGCGCTGAAACGCCCAGCGCACCCGGTTTGGCGGCCTGTCTCCGGCCCCGAAGGGCTCAGCTTCTCCCTGTATTACTATCTGCGTGGCGCGTTGTGGAGGCGCACCGGCAGCAAGATAGACAGAGCGTTCCAGCCGGATCGGACCACCATCGGTCCGGAAGCGCCAGCCATCGCCGTCGGGTTGCACCAGCAAGGCGCTCATACTGTCACGCGACAGCGAGGCCCGGACATCGGGGTGGAGGTGGAAGCGGATGGCGAAACGAAAGCGCACATCAATATCCTCCGGCGGGCCATCGGAGACTGGCCGGAACAAGGCATCCTCGCCGCGCAAGTCTCCTCCGTCGGCGGCCAGGAAAACGCGGCGTCGATGGGACAGGCCATAGTCGGCGCGATAGCCCTCATGGATGCCCTCAAGCCAGACCCCCATGTCTTCTTCATTGCGGCGGGCTGTGACGGGGCCGGGTGCCGAGATCAGGCGTGGGCCCAGCAGGCCACGCTTCCAGCCCGGTGCAAAGAGCCGAGCCGATGAGGTTTCCTCGAGCGTCAGCGTGGAGTGGGCCGCCGTGGCCCGCACCGCCTCGCGCCAGCTTGACGGCTGGTCATCATGCCAGCCGCAATTGACGACCAGCCGTCCGCCGCTCGTGCACAATTCAAAGGCCAGCGCGCTGGCATGCGCACTCGTGCTGAGGGTCCCGCGCGGTGCCTTGCCGACATCCAGCAAGATGGTGGCGCCCCCCGCCTCGGCGCGGTGATAGCCGGAATGGGGCGCGAAGCCGAAGGGCTTCGCTCCAGTCTCGTCACGTGAGAGGGCCATTCTGAGGGCGCCATGATCACATTCGCCACCGCCATGGAAACTGGCCAGTCCGCCATCGCTCATGCGGAAAAAGCGCGACATCGGGGCAAGCCGGTCGATCGCCCGAACGATCTCGCGTGGGAATTCGACGCCCGCGGCTTCGGCGACATCGCGCAGCGCGATGAGATCGATCAGCGCCTCCGTGCCGGCCCGAGGCGAGCGCGAGACATGGCCGCCATCAGGCAGGATCTGGCGTTTGACCTCTTTCTCCAGCGCTGTGAAGCCGGCCTTTTGCAGGCCCGTCTGATTGGGCACGCACAAGCCGACAAGGCTGAGAGCGATGGCGCAGCGCAGGCGGATGGCGCCATCATGGGCCAGTGGAATGGTGCGTTCGAGGTATCGCGCCTGGCGAAGCAGGCTGCGCAGGCGGGCATTGCGTCCCTTCCTGTCACTCTCGTCCGTCTCGAACAGGGTGTCGCCTGCTCGCATCCAGTTGATCAGTCGAGCCGACAACACGCCGTGGCTCCAGGCAAAGCCATTCCATCGCCCGAAGGCGCGAATCCAGCTGTCGACCAGCGCGCGGGCGGCCGTGGCGGCGACGGCCTCACTCCCACTCTCTTCATCGGCCTGATCCTGATCGCTTGAATCCTGCGATTCCGGTGACGGCGCCGTGATCACATCCCGCAGCCAGCCAAAGCCGTGCAGGCGACGCGCAAAGGCGCGGGTCGGGGCTGGCCGGAGCCAGATATTGTCATTCTCTGGGTCGACGGACAGCAATTCGCCGGCGAGCTGGAACCGCCCAGCCAGGATTTCAGCCCCCCGGTCCGGACGGCAAGCGTAGAAGTCTTCCGGGAACGGCCCGATGTCTGAGGGCAAGCTCCCCAGATCACGAAGGTTCGAGAACAGACCGATCGAGTGGAGCGTCGAGGAGGCCTCGCGCCGCGCCGAGTCGATTATCGCACTGGCATAGTCGGACAGACGCACCGCGCGGGCCATGATATCAGCGACGCAGGGCTAAGATATTGTCGCGATAGGCGTCCGGCCCGCCCTTGAAGACAGCTGAGCCGGCGACTAGCGCCGTGGCGCCAGCATTGACGCAATCCCGGGCGGTTTGCGGATTGACGCCGCCATCCACTTCAATCTTCGTCGCCAGACCGCGTTGATCAATGCGCGTTTTGAGGGCTTCGATCTTTCTGAGCTGGCTGGTGATGAAGCTCTGTCCGCCAAAGCCGGGATTGACGCTCATGACCAGAACGAGGTCGAGCTCGTCCAGCACATAGTCAATCACCTCGACAGGCGTTGAAGGGTTCAGCGCGGCGCCGGCCTTGGCGCCGGTCGCCTTGATGGTCTGGACCGTGCGATGGAAATGTGGCCCGGCTTCGGGATGGGCCGTGATTATATCAGCGCCGGCGTCGGCAAAGTCCTTAATGAAAGGATCGACCGGCGTGATCATCAGATGCACGTCGAAGGGCTTTTTGCTGTGCGGACGCAGGGCTTTGATGACCGCCGGCCCAATCGTGAGATTGGGCACGAAATGCCCGTCCATCACATCGATATGGATCCAGTCAGCTCCGGCCTCGTCAATGGCCCGAACCTCTTCACCCAGCTTGGCGAAATCCGCCGAGAGGATGGACGGAGAAATGATCACAGGAGCGCCCATATCGATCCGATAACAGTGGCGCCAGACCCGCGCAAGTCGCATGCGGCGGGCCGGGCTGGTTTTGGTCCTATCCGGCGCGTTTGACGAACCGGGCGATAAAGAAGCCGTCCATGCCGCCCTGTTCGGCCCAGAGGGCCGGTGTCAGGCGCACCCAGCCGGCCGGGGTGACGGCCGATTCCAGACCCGACATTTCCTCGGCCCTGATCGGCGACTCCTTGAGCTGCCTGTTGCGGCCCACGACACGCCCGGCGAGGGCCTCTCCCTCCTCCGGCTGCAGCGAACAGGTACACAGGACAAGCTGTCCGCCCGGTTTGAGCATGTCGGCGGCAGCCTTGATCATTTCGTCCTGTAGCCGGGCCATGCGCGGTGTGTCGTCGGCCTGCTTGATCCAGCCGGCTTCCGGATGGCGCCGAAGCGTGCCCGTGGCGGTGCAGGGCGCGTCCAGCAGGACTGCATCGGCACGCTGGGGCGGCATGAATTCGCGGGCATCACCGGCGACCAGTTGAGCGCTCAGCCCGGTCCGGTCGAGATTCTCCCGGACACGCTGCAGCCGCTTTTCCGACAGGTCCAGCGCCGTCACGTCGGCACCGGTCGCGGCCAGCTGCAGGGTCTTGCCGCCTGGGGCCGCGCACAGGTCGATGGCGTGTTTCCCGGGACCAAGATCGAGCAGGGTGGCAGGAATGGCGGCTGCGGCGTCCTGGGCCCACCAGGCGCCCTCTTCATAACCGGGCAGCGCACGGACATCGCCGACGACATTCCGGCGCAAGCTGCCATTTGGCAGGATTTGCGCCTCCAGTTTCTCTGCCCAGACTTCGGCTTCGGCCGGATTGCGCAGGGTCAGATCGAGTGGCGGCGGCGTCATGATGGCGTTGGCGATGCGGCTCAGCGTGCCCGGGCCATAGGCCGCCTTCCAGCTGTCGCGCAGCCATTCCGGCAGATTGTCGCGTGGCAGCGTCTGCTTGACGAGGCTTGCGCCTTCCCGGTCGATGCGCCGCAGGACCGCGTTGATCAGGCCCTTCATGCGCTGGGCATCCGGGCGTTCCTGGGCCAGGTCCACGGTCGAGGAAACGACTGCGTGTGGCGCTCCGTCCATCCACAGGAGCTGGGTGGCGCCGGTTACGAGCAGAGCTTCGGCCCCTTTCGAGGTTTCGTCCAGCGGGCGCGACAACAGCGTGTTGAGTACGGTGCGGGTCTGGCCCAGTCGCCGGAACGTGGTGGCCGTGATCGCCCGGGCGAAAGCCCGGTCGCGATCGCTCATGGCGTTGAAATCGGGCGTGTGTTCCAGCGCGGCCTCGAGGGTCCGGCGCTGTTTCACCACAGCAAGATAGGCAAGGGCCGCGGCGCGGCGTGGGGCAAGTCCGTCACTCATGGCGCGGAGCTAGCACGCGGGCCGCGCCCCGTCGATCACTGGCTGCGGCGGCCTCAGCCCCAGGGACCGCGTTGCGACCAGGGTCCGGGTTGGACGGTGGCACTCGCGCCCGCCATGCGACGCAGGCGGTCGATCCGGTTGGCGGTGTCCGGATGGGTCGAGAAAAGATTGTCCATCCGCTGCCCGTTGAGCGGGTTGATGATAAACATGTGGGCGGTCGCCGGATTGCGTTCCGCGCCTGCATTCAACGTCTGCCGGGCCGAGCGTTCGATCTTTTCGAGGGCCCCGGCCAGTGCCATCGGGTCTCCGGCGATCTCGGCACCGACGCGGTCAGCCTCGTACTCGCGGGCCCGGCTGATGGCGCTCTGGACCACCATCGCTGCCATGGGTGCGAAGATCATCAAGGCCAGCGATCCGAGCAGGCCGGCGCGATTATTGCCGCCGAAGAAGATGGCGAAATTGGCGAGCATGCCGATCGCCCCGGCCAGGGTGGCGGTGATGGTCATGGTCAGCGTGTCGCGGTTTTTCACATGCGCCAGCTCGTGCGCCATCACGCCCTGGATCTCGGTCCGGGAGAGGCGTTGCAGCAGACCCGTGGTCGCCGCGACCGCTGCGTGGGACGGATCGCGCCCGGTGGCGAAGGCGTTGGGCTGGTCGCTCTCGATCACGAAAACCCGCGGAATGGGCAGGTCCGCGCGACGGGCCAGAAACTCGACATCGCTGGCATATTGACGCAGGGCCGGGTGGGTTTCGTCAGGGCCGATCTCGCGCGCACCATGCATGCGAAGCACCATGTCGGAGGAGTTCCACCAAGCGAACAAATTCATGGCTGCAGCGATGATCAGGGCCAGCATGGCACCGGCGGCGCCACCGAGCAGGAAGCCGATCCCCATGAAAAGCGCGGTCATGCCGGCGAGGAGGAAGAAGGTTCGAAGTGTGTTTGCTGTCATTGTCCTGGCCTGGTTGTCTTGGCGAGCTGCGGCTCCCGGATTATCTAGATGGGATGACCCAGAATGATCAGCAAGGCGGGAACGGCACCGCGTCCATCCCGTCATCCACCTCCGAGCACGCATCCGCACGCAAGCCACTCAGCCCGGCGGCCGAACGGGCCCTGGCCGAAGCGGCTGCGCGGCGCAAGGCAGCCGAGCGTGCTGAAAAGAGTGAGGCACCAGCAGAGCTGGGTGGCCGCAAGGGCCCTGAACCCACCCGTTTCGGGGATTGGGAAAAGAAGGGCATTATCTGTGACTTCTGAAGCCGGGCCTGAACGACCCTACGAGATTGCGGTCCATCCCGATCGCGAATTCTTCGAGCTTGTCTGGCGCGGCCAGGTCGGGCTGGAGACTATTCGCGCCGCCTATGCAGAGGTGGCCGCGCATCCGGACTGGAAGCCTCATTTCAATCGGCTGGTTGTTTACACGGCAGATGCCGAAATCGGTGATGTCGAGTTCGCCGACCTCAATTCCATAAAGGCGGCGCTTGCGAGCTGGCAGGCGGATCATGCGCCCGGCCAGCATCTGTTCGGAGCAAATGTTGTCGAAACCGATTTTTTCGACGCGCTTGGCGCGGTCTGGGAGACCCTTTCCAAGGACAACGAGACCCTGACGGTGCGTATCTTCAAAGCGCGCGATGCGGCCGTGGACTGGCTCGACGCCGTTCGCGGAAGCGCCTGACGCGTGAGGCCGACGGATCCGGCTTCGCCTCTCCGGTGCAGACACTTATCGGTCAGGTGATCACCTGCTAGTGTCCCGGAATGAAACACGGGACCTGCTTATTCGCCGTCGCCATGACCGCTATGGCGCTTGGCGCGGCTGCCGCCGCAGCGCAATCAGCGCCGGTCCGCGATTGCTCGCCGGAGGATATCCGCCAGGCCCTGGCCGGCGACTATGCCGGTCCGCCCTGTCGTTTTACCGAGATGCCCGCCGACGCCTCGCCGCAACTGGCGGGCGCCCGACCTGCCGATCAGGCTCGCCCGGCGCCTGGCCGCCCGCAGCCCCGCCGCATGCCGCAACCGCGTC
>NZ_CAMYLS010000005.1 GCF_947259345.1 uncultured Maricaulis sp.
GCCCGCCCGGCGGCCCTGCCGGCGGCTGGCGGCGGCGCGGCCACGGCCGAGGACTCCATCGATATCGAGAAAATCGATGGTCAGGTGAAAGCCTCGTCGCTGAAGAAAGTCGCCAATATCGTTGAATCCCATCCGGAAGAATCGATCTCGATCCTCCGGTCCTGGCTGCATGAGAGTTGAGTCCGACCATGGCTGAGAAGCGCGCCATCGAAGACCCGTCCCGCCTGACCGGCCCCGAGAAAGCGGCCGTCATGCTCCTCGCCCTGGGCGATGAGGGCGAAGGGATGTGGCAGCATCTGGACGAGGAGGAAATCCGCGAGGTCTCCCAGGCCATGTCCAATCTGGGCACGGTCACCTCCAGCGCTGTGGAAAAACTGATCGTCGACTTCGTCGGCCAGATGTCGTCCACCGGCTCGCTGATGGGGTCATTCGAAGCAACCCAGCGCCTGCTCAACTCCTTCCTGCCCGGGGAGAAGGTCGAGTCGATCATGGAGGAGCTGCGCGGTCCCGCCGGACGCACCATGTGGGACAAGCTGGGCAATGTGAATGAGGTTGTCCTCGCAAACTACCTGAAGAATGAATATCCGCAGACCGTGGCTGTGGTCCTGTCCAAGGTGAAGCCGGAGCATGCCAGCCGTGTGCTGGGTGCCCTGCCCGAAGATTTTGCCATGGAAGTCGTCACCCGGATGCTGCGCATGGAGCCGGTCCAACGGGAAATTCTTGATCGCATCGAAGAGACGCTGCGCACCGAATTCATGTCCAATCTGGCCCGCACGTCCAAGCATGACAGCCACGAGATGATGGCTTCGATCTTCAATAATTTCGATCGCCAGACCGAGAACCGTTTCCTGGCCGCCCTGGAAGAACGCAATCGCGAGAGCGCGGAAAAGATCCGCTCGCTGATGTTTGTCTTCGAGGACCTGTCCAAGCTCGATCCGGGTGGCATCCAGACCCTGATGCGCGCCATCGACAAGGAACAGATGGCCCTGGCCATGAAGGGCGCGTCGGACAGTTTGCGCGATCTCTTCTTCTCCAACATGTCCGAGCGCGCGGCCAAGATCATGCGCGAGGACATGGGCTCCATGGGTCCGGTTCGCCTCAAGGATGTCGACCAGGCGCAGCAATCGATCGTCACCATGGCCAAGGACCTCGCCGCGAAGGGCGAGATCATGCTGGCCGATGGCGGCGCCGACGACGAACTCATCTACTAGGGAGGTTGAACAATGAATCCTGTCAAATTTGATTTCGATACAGAGTTCGACCAGGATGGTCAGATCCTCCGTGAAGGTGAGAGCTACAAGCGCTTCTTCACCCAGGATGATGTCGATGCCGCCCGCATGTGGGGAGTCGAGGAAGGCCGTGAGATGGAAGAGGGCCGCTGCGCGCAATCGCTGCAGGCGATCGCCTCCCAGATGCAGCTCATCCTCGCCCGCCTGTCGCATGAATCCGACGCCCTGCGCCAGGAAGCCGCCGGCCTCGCCATGGCTGCGGCCCGCAAGATTGCCGGTGAGGCCCTGGCCGCCTATCCGATCGACACGATCGAACAGGTCGCACTGGAAGCCGTGCAGGACCTGCGGTCCGAGCCGCGCCTGTCGGTGCGCTGCAATCCGGAACTGGTCGAAGCCCTCGCCGAGCGCCTGGAAAAAACCGCCCGCGACGCCGGTTTCGACGGCGCCATCATGGTGCGCGGCGATGACGGCCTGGCCAATGCCGATGTCCGCCTGGAATGGGGCGCCGGCGCGGTGCAGCGCAGCGCCGAGGAAATCGAGCATCGACTGAATGACGTCGTCGCACGCTGGCTGGCATCGCCGCCAAGCGACGAGGAAACCCAATCTGACGCGCCCGGCGACCCCGCCGCCGGCGTAAGCGCGGCTTAAGGAGGCCTGACATGGCTGACGACAATCTCGACCTTCCCGATCTGGGCGATGACGGCACGCAAGTGCCCGTCGAAGCGCCCCAGCGCGGCGAGCAGATGATGGATGAGGAAGAAAAGAGCGCTGCCGACCTGGCGCCCGTCTTCGACGTTCCCGTCAATATTTCCGCCGTGCTCGGCAAGGCCCATATCGATGTGAACTCGCTGTTGAAGCTGACCTCCGGCTCGGTGGTCGAACTCGACCGCAAGATCGGCGAAGCGATCGACATCTACGTGAATAACCGGCTCGTCGCGCGCGGCGAGGTCGTGGTGGTCGACGACCGGCTCGGCGTGACCATGACGGAAATCATCAAGGACGGGGACGCAGGCTAAGGCCTCGCGGAAAGGACGGAAATATCATGCGTATTCTGATAGTTGGCAGTTTGGGCGGACAACTCCACACCGCCACCAAGATCGCCCTCGACCGCGGCGCGAAAGTCTCGCACGTGGACACGATCGAACAGGCCACCGCCCATCTGCGTGCCGGACGCGGCGCCGACCTGCTCATGGTCGACCTGCATCTGGACGTCCAGTCCCTGATCGAGGCCAATGCGGCCGAGCGGATTTCGGTTCCCGTTGTCGCCTGTGGCGTCAATGTCCGTCCCGAAGCCGCCGCAGCCGCCATCCGGGCTGGCGCCAAGGAATTCATCCCGATGCCGCCGGACGCCGATCTGATCGCCGCCGTCCTGGCCGCGATCGCTGATGACGAACGCCCGATGATTGCCCGCGACCCGTCCATGCAGGCCGTCATCCAGCTCGCCGATCGCATCGCCGGCTCCGACGCCTCCGTCCTGATCACCGGCGAAAGCGGCTCCGGCAAGGAAGTCATGGCCCGCTATGTTCACACCAAGTCGAAGCGTGCCCAGGCGCCTTTCATCTCGGTGAATTGTGCGGCCATCCCCGAAAACCTGCTGGAAAGCGAACTCTTCGGCCACGAGAAGGGCGCCTTTACCGGGGCGATTGCCCGCCGCGTGGGCAAGTTCGAAGAGGCCGATGGCGGCACGCTGCTGCTGGACGAAATCTCGGAAATGGATGTGCGCCTGCAAGCCAAGCTGCTGCGCGCCATCCAGGAACGTGAAATCGACCGCGTCGGTGGCACCAAGCCGGTGAAGGTCAATATCCGCATCCTCGCGACATCGAACCGTGACCTGCGCAAGGCCGTCGCCGATGGCAGCTTCCGCGAAGACCTGCTCTTCCGCCTCAATGTCGTGAACCTGGCCCTGCCGCCGCTGCGCGAGCGTCCGGCTGATATCGTCGCCCTGTCCGAGCATTTCGTGAAGAAATACTCGGCCGCCAATGCGATCGATGAGCGCGCGATTTCCGACGCTGCGAAGACCTCGCTCCTGGCGCGTGAGTGGACGGGCAATGTCCGTGAGCTGGAAAACGCCATGCACCGCGCCGTGCTGCTGGCCTCGGGCCGCGAGATCACGCCCGACGCGATCCGCATGCCGGACGGCTCGGCCTTCACGGGCTCGGGCAATAATGTCGTCCGCCAGGCCGCCGATACCGCCCAGTCGGTCCAGGCCGACATGATCGGTCGCACCGTGTCGGAAGTGGAACAGGATCTGATCCTGAACACGCTCGACCATTGCCTGGGCAACCGGACCCATGCCGCGAACATTCTCGGCATTTCCATCCGGACCCTGCGCAACAAGCTGAAACTCTATTCGGACCAGGGCGTCGACATTCCCGCGCCCAACCAACCCGCCCAGGGTGTTTCCGTAGCCTGATTGGACTGACCATTGGCCGATACCGCTGCTTCTCCGACCCCCGCACCCGCTGCGGGTGGGTTTGACCTCCGCGCCTTCCTGAACCGCACACTGCGCGGTGATGTGGCGCTGGCGGTCGGCATCCTCGCCATCCTGGTGATGCTGATGCTGCCCATGCCCAGCTTCCTGCTGGACATGTCACTGGCGATATCGATCTCGATGTCGGTTCTGGTCCTGATGACCGCGCTCTTCATCAAGAAACCGTTGGAATTCTCGGCCTTCCCGGCCCTCCTGCTGATCACCACCCTGCTGCGCCTGGGCCTGAATATCGCCTCGACGCGCCTCATCCTGTCCAAGGGGCATGAGGGCACTGACGCCGCCGGCGAGGTCATCGAGGCCTTCGGCTCCTTCGTCATGCAGGGCAATGTCGTCATCGGCATCATTGTCTTCGCCATCCTGGTGATCGTGAATTTCGTCGTCATCACCAAGGGTTCCGGCCGGATCGCGGAAGTGGCGGCCCGCTTCACCCTGGACGCCATGCCCGGCAAGCAGATGGCCATTGATGCCGACCTTTCCGCCGGTCTGATCACCGAAGACGAAGCCCGCAAGCGCCGCACCGAGCTGGAAGGCGAAAGCAATTTCTTCGGCGCCATGGATGGTGCCTCCAAATTCGTTCGCGGCGATGCCATGGCCGGCCTGATGATCACCGCCATCAACCTGGTCGGCGGCATCATCATCGGTGTGGTCCAGTCCGGCATGCCCTTCGCGGAAGCGGCCTCGGCCTATTCCTCGCTGACCATTGGTGACGGCCTGGTCTCGCAGATCCCGGCCCTGATCATCTCGGTCGGTGCCGGCCTGCTGGTCTCCAAGGCCGGCGTCAACGGCCAGGCCGACAAGGCGCTCTTCGGTCAGCTGACCGCCAACCCGCAAGGCCTGGGCCTGGTTTCGGGCGTGGCCCTGATGGTCGGCCTCCTGCCCGGCATGCCCCTCATCCCCTTCGCCATGATGTCCGCCGGTGCCGGTGCCCTGGCCTGGATGAATCGCGACATCGCCGAACGCACGGCCCAGGCCGAAATCGACGCGGTCGCCGAGAAAGAGGCCGAAGCCGCTGAATCCCAATCCGAACAGGAAGCCCCGATCGAGGACAGTCTTGCCATTGACGAGCTGAAGATCGAGCTGGGCTATGGCCTGTTGCCGCTGATCAATGATGTCGACGGCCGCAAGCTGACCGACCAGATCCGCGCCCTGCGCCGCTCGCTGGCCGAGGAAATGGGCTTCATCACCCCGGCTGTCCGCATCATCGACAACATGTCGCTGGGCAATCACGAATACACGATCCGCATCAAGGAACTGGAAGCCGGTCGCGGCGAGCTGGAATTGCACAAGCTGCTGGTCATGGATCCCGCCGGCATGCAGATCGACATGCCCGGCAAGCACGTCAAGGAACCGACTTTCGGCCTGCCCGCCACCTGGATTGATGAAGGCCTGCGCGAGGAAGCCTCTTTCCGCGGCTATACAATCGTCGAGCCGGCGGCCGTTCTGGTCACCCATCTGACCGAGCTGCTGCGCGAAAACATGGCCGACCTTCTCTCCTATGCCGAGGTCGAGAAGCTGATCGCCAAGCTGTCGAAGGAACACAAGGCCCTGGTCGATGACATCACGCCGAACCAGATCAGCCGCGCCGGCATTCAGCGTGTCCTGCAATCGCTGATCAAGGAGCGCATCTCCATTCGCGACCTGCCGACCATTCTGGAGGGCATTGCCGAAGCCAGCGCCACGACCCAGAATCTTGACGCCATTGTCGAACATGTCCGGACCCGCCTGGCGCGCCAGATCTGCCACGCCAACAAGGCCCATGACGGTGTCCTGCCCGTCCTGGCCATGGGTCCGCAATGGGAGCAGGCCTTCATGGAAGCCCTGGTCGGTGATGGCGATCGTCGCCAGCTCGCCCTGGCGCCGTCGAAACTGCATGATTTCGTGGCGGCCATTCGAAACTCTTTTGAAACCGCATCAGCTCAGGGTCATGTACCAGTGCTGCTGACGAGCCCTCTGATTCGTCCGTATGTGCGTTCTCTGGTTGAGCGTTTTCGCCCGCAGACCGTGGTGATGTCGCAGAATGAAATTCACCCGAGCGCGCGCCTTCAGACGATGGGCCATGTCGGTTGAGCGACCGAATTTGACCTGTGATATGATCCGAGCCCATGCATCTTAAAACCTTTGCCGCCCCGTCCCTGACCCAGGCCATGGCCGATGTCCGCCGTGAAATGGGTCCCGACGCCGTGATCATTGCCACCGGCGATGGTCCTGACGGCGGCGTCCAAGTGCGCGCAGCCAGCGAAATGTCCCGCATCGCCGAACCGGTCGAGCAGGTCCGTGACCGCTCCATCCGCCTCGCCGGCGAAGCCGATATCGAACGCGGTCTGCGCGAGGACAATGAGCTGGACCGTGTGATCCGCGCGCTCGGCTTCCACCGCGCGCCGGGCTCTGCCGCCCAGGCCCTGATCCGCTCGGCCCACGATCTGTCCGATGGTCAGGCCGTGGCCCGTCTCGCCCACGCCATCGAGAGCCGCTACACTTTCCAGCCCCTGCCCGCCGTGCCCGAACATGCCGTCCTGTTTGCCGGGACACCGGGCGTCGGCAAGACCTCGGCCCTGGCCAAGACGGCGGCCCGCGCCATCACCGCCGGTGCCGTGCCGACGCTGATTTCCTGTGATGGCGAGCGCGCCGGTGCCAATGACCGGCTGCAGGAACTGGCCCGTCGCATGGGCGCTGGTTTCCGCGCCGTCGACGATCCGCGTGAGATGATCGACGCCGTCGACGAGATTGACGGCCCGGTCCTGATCGACAGTCCGGCGGTCAATCCGTTCGAGCTGGATGATCTCGACATGACGCTGGCCTTCGCCGACAGCGCCAATGCGGAAATTCTCTATGTCTTTGACGCCGGCCTGACGCCGGAAGATGCCGAAGACGCCGCCTCGCTCTTTGCCTCCATCGGCGCCAGCCGCTGCATCCCGGTCAAGGTTGATTGTGCCCGCAGGCTGGGTGCCGTGCTGGGTGTCGGCGAGACCGGACTGGCCTTCGCCCAGATTTCCTCGACACCCTTCATCGGCGGCGGCCTGGCTCCGGCCACCCCGCTGCGCCTGGCCCGGGTCCTGATCGAGGATCGCAACACCCCCTTCGAGGAGGAAGACTGATGAAGATCGCGTCCGCACCGCAGGACCGCTCCGCCGGTCGCATCCTCGCCATCGCCTCCGGCAAGGGCGGCGTCGGCAAGACCATGCTGTCGATCGGCATGGCCCGCGCCTTTTCCCAAATGGGCGAACGTTGCCTGTTGATGGATGGCGATCTTGGCATGGCCAATATCGACGTCCAGCTGGGCCTGCAGCCCAATTCCGACATTTCCAGCGTCATCAATGGCCGTGTCCATATCCAGGACGCCGTCTGTCCGGCCATGGGCGGCGCCGCCCAGAAGGGCGGGTTTGACGTGATTTCCGGTCGCTCGGGCTCCGGCGCGCTGGCCAATCTGTCCGGTCCCGGCCTGACCAAGCTCGCAACCGGTGTTGCCGCCCTGGCCCTGTCCTATGACCGCGCCATTCTCGACCTCGCCGCCGGCGCTGACCGGGCCACGATCCGGCTCGCCCTGACCGCCGATGATGTCGTGATTGTGCTCAATGACGAGCCGACCTCGCTGACCGACGCCTACGCCTTCGTGAAGACGCTGCGCCTGCATGATGACGGCGCCTCGCCGCTGGTCGTGATCAATAATGCGCCGGACATGAATGCCGCCAATGAAGCCTTCGGCGCCTTCCGCAAGACCTGCGAGGCCTTCCTGAGCTTCACGCCGACCCTGGCCGGCATTGTCCGCAAGGACGCGACGGTGCCGGCCGCCATCCGGGCCCAGACCGCGGTCTCCCTGCGCTCGCCGCAATGCGAAGCGGCCAAGGACATCCAGGCCTTGGCGGGCTCGCTGGCGCGTGGCAAACAAGCCGCCTGATCGACCCGGGGGGAGGCTCGACCATGTATGACAGTTTCGCAGATCGCCTGAGTGCCGGTTTCACACCCTTTGACTGGTGGCTGATCATCGTCCTGTCGCTGGTCGCCGCCCTGATCATGCGCAAATGGCCGCAATGGCCGGCCGCCGCCTCGATCGCCTTCCTGATCGATGCCTGCGCGCCCTTCTTCTATCGCTGGTCGACCGGCATCCCGCCGGATTTCGCCTTCGACTTCGCCTTCTCGCGTCTCGATGAGCGTGGCGGCGTCGTTGTGATCATGCGCCTGGTCATCTACATGGCGACCATCGGCGCCATCTTCTGGGCCAAGCGCCGCTACGGGCGCTGACACGAGAAAGGGCGGCTCCCGATGGTGCCGCCCTTCTTCGTTCCAGACTGGTAGCTGACCCTATTCAATCACCGTGATCTGGCTGTTGAGATAGGTTTCGGCCTCTTCGAAAGCCGTCTCGGCATCCTCGATACCGAAGAGAACCCGCTGGCCCGCTTCCAGGATCGGGCCGTAGAGAAGCGTGCCCTCAGCATCATCCTCAATATGGAAACGGCGCGTGCCATCGGTTTCCAGGGCATCGAAGCGGGCCCGCACCAGCGCCCAAAAATCCTGCGTGGCATCCCAATAGTCGTAGGCGGCCTGCGCATTGGACAGGTCCGTGCGGCGATAGGTATTCACCCCGACTTCGCGCACCAATTCATGGGCGACACCGTCTTCCAGGGCGAGCTTGGAATTGTCCTGCTCATGGGTCCAGCCCCAGTCGGTCACGGTGTGGCGATTGACGGCAGCGATGACGTCGTAATCGTCCCGCGTGGTGTCGTCGCGGCGCGGCAGCGGACGCCAGGAGACCGGCGGTTCCCAGGTGGAGATGCCATCGGCGTCATGGGTCCAGGGCGCGACGGCCGCATAGCGCGGGCTGTCATCGACCTGGTAGACGGTCTGTGACCAGGCCCCGGCCCGATCGGCAGCCGCAACATCCTCGACGGTCCAGTCATCAAAGCCCTGGAAGGCCAGCACGGTAGCCGGCTGATAACGCCAGTCCTGGCGCCAATGCTTGACGATAAAGGGATTGTCGCCCTCACCCGCGATCAGCAAGTGTTGCAGCATGATGAAGTCGCCCGTGTCCTCGACCACGACCACGATTTCCCGGGCCGGTGTGATCTTCGGGTCGGCCAGCTCATAGCCCGGCGCGATCGGCACCATTTCGCGGAAATCGAAGGTGACGGCGTATTCGCCCTGCATGGCGAGAATAGCCTGGCGATCCCGTTCGAATTCGGTCTGGCTATGCGCCGGAAGCGCCGCGGCGGCCGCCGGTGTTGACGGGTCGATGGAATTTGTAGCGCAGCCGGCCAGCGTCAGCGCGGCGACGGCGATATAGGCGAGTTTCATAAGCCCCTCTTTGTCTCTGGATTGCGGTGGGTCTCTGGAATGACCCTGAGGAAAATGACGTGTTGTTGATAAAGATTCTCACTTGCATTCGCATAACGCAAGCGGCAGAACGCAGCAAGTGCAAATCATTCGCAAACACGGGACTTCATCATGAAACGCGTTTTTCTCGCCACGACCGCCCTCCTCACCCTGGCCACGCCCGGCCTTGCCCAGCAGGGCGAGGCGGAGACCGGCGAGGATGTGATCATTGTCGAGGCGACCCGGACCCGGCTCGACAGCTTCGTCTATCCGGGGGCCACGGCGAGCGTGGACACCGAAACCCTTGACCTTACCCGCCCGGCTGATCTCGATGATCTTCTGCGCCAGCTGCCCGGCGTGGAAGTCTCCGGCGGACCGCGACGGACCGGGCAAACCATTTCCCTGCGCGGCCAGGGCCGGGAGAACACCACCCTCCTGCTAGACGGCGCACGGCAGAATTTTGGCTCGGCCCATGATGGCGTCTTCTTTGTCGACCCGGCCCTGCTGGTCGGCATCGACGCGGTGCGCGGGCCGGCTTCGGCGCTATACGGGTCCGGCGCCTCGGGCGGCGTGGTCGCCTTCCGCACCGCCAGCGCCCATGATCTGCTGAATGCGGGCGAGACCTGGGGCTATGGGCTGGGGGCGGGCTATCGCTCGGTCGACGAAGAAGGCCGCGGCTCGCTCAGCCTCTATGGCCGCTCGGGCGCCTTCGACGCCCTCGCCTCCGTCTCGGCCCGCCAGTCCGGCGATATCACGCTGGGATCCGGGGCCGACCTGCCCGCCGAGGATGAAAGCGTCTCCGGCCTGTTCAAGCTGGGCGCCGATCTGAGCGATGGCGTCCGCGCAGAACTCAGCTGGCAGAGCTTCAATGGCAGTGCGACCGAGCCCAACAATGCCCAGGGCGTGGCCGGTGTCGGATCGCTCAACGCGCTGGTCGACAAGGAGATCACATCCGATGCGATCACCCTCAACGCGTCCATCGCGCCGCCCGCAATCAGCTGGCTCGATCTGGACGTCACTGTCTATCGCAATGAGACCGGCGTCGATGAGACCGAGAGCGTGTCGGGCCGCGAGCTCCGCCGTGATCTGGAGACCTCCGGCATCCGCCTCGACCAGCGTTTCGACTTCACCCTCGGCGCCTTTGACGCCGGGCTGACAGTCGGCGGCGAGTATTACGAGGACAGCCAGGATGGGTATGACAGTGCCGAGACCGGCGGTGTCCGCGGCGGCGCGCCGGATGCCGACAGCCAGTTCTCGGCCGGCTGGGTCCAGCTGGAACTGGACGGACCGGCCCCCTTCGGCCTGCCGGGCCGGGTCATCCTTCTGCCGGGCGTGCGCCAGGACTCGTTCGAAACCTCGACCCCGACCACCACAACCGTCTCAAGCGATGCGACCTCCAGCCGTTTCGCGGCGACCTATGCCCCGATCGAGGATTTCAATGTCTTCGTCAGCTGGGGCGAGGCCTTCCGGGCGCCGTCGATCAATGAGCTCTACCTCGACGGCACGCATTTCTCCCTGCCGCACATCATCCTGGGGCCGCCAACCTTCATCTCGAATGAATTCATCGCCAATCCGGACCTGCTGCCGGAAGAAACCGAAACCCTGGAAATCGGCTTCCGGATGGACCTGGCCGACCGGATCAATCTGGACCGGCTCGATGTCAGCGCCTCCTGGTATCAGACCAAGGCCGACAATCTGATCGATCTTTTCGTCGATTTCGCCTTCGACCCGACGTGCTTTGCCCCGCCTTTCTTCGCCCCCTGCTCGGCCGGTACCACGCAGAGCCGCAATGTCGGATCGGCTGAACTGGAAGGCTATGAGGTCCAGCTCGGCCTGAGCGAAGGCGCCTTCTCGCTCGACGCCTCGCTCACAGGCATTGACGGCAAGGACGTGGCGACCGGCGATCCGCTCGGCTCGCTCGCGCCGACCCGCCTCTTTGTGGATGGCCGCTGGCATTTCGAGAACAGCCGTCTGACCCTGGGCGGACGGATCGCCGCGGCGACCGCGTATGACCAACCGCTGGACGTCGCCGAACACCGGGCCGGCTATGTCGTCGCCGACGCCTATGCCCGCTGGCAGCCCTTCGCCGATAGCGGCCTGCGCCTCAATGCCGGCATCGAGAACCTGCTCGACCATGATTATGACCGCGTTTTCGCGGGCACCAGCGAGCCGGGCCGGTCGGTCCGCCTCGATGTGAGCTGGTCGCAAGCGTTCTAGCCAAGTGGGGACAGTTTCGATCAGTTTGACCGCAAGTTTGTCATCCCTGATGGACGCCCGGCGCAGGCCGGGCGAAAGTCAGGGACCAAACTGATGGCCACCACTTGGGTCCCCGCCCTGCGTCCCGCCTTCGCGGGACTTCCGGCGGGGATGACAATTGGTTGCACGGAGCCCCATCCAAAACACAAAAGGCCCCGAACCAGCAGGTTCGGGGCCTTTTGTGTGGTCACAGTGCTCGCTGGATCAGTGCGAGGCGCGGCCGTGACGGATCTGGGCGATTTCGTCGAGTTCGTCCTGTTCGGCCGCGCGCACGGATTGTTCGATCCGGGCGAGACGGCGTTCTTCCAGGAGCTCGTACTTCTTGAGATCGGTGAAGGCTTCCGACAGGCGGTCACGCAGTGCGTCGGCCTGGACATCCACCTCGTCCAGCGAAGCGCGGATGTTTTCCTTCCGCTTGATCACTGCCTGCGCATAGGAGCCATAGGCGACATAGCCTTCCTTGGACTGGGCCGCGGCTGCCTGCTCTTCCGGAACGGACGCTTCGAGGCGTTCGATCTGACCGATCAGGGCTGCGCGCGAGCGATCCAGCTCGGCCATCTGTTTTTGCAATTCTTCCACCTTGAACCGGGCCAGCCGGATCAAGGGTTCATGTGAGCGTGTCATTGCCGCACTCCTTCACCACCACCCAAAATCTCGGACAGCATTGCGAAAGTCGACGGAATGTCCGCCGCATCGTCTTTTTGCTGGCCGAGGAACGCTTCCAGCGGTTCGTTGAGCTCTATGGCCCGGTCCACCGCGGGATTGGATCCCTGGGTGTAGGCACCCAGACGGATCAATTCTTCCATGTCGGCATAGGCCGACAAATGCTTGCGCGCTTCCGCGACCAGGGGTCGCTCGGCGGGATCATAAACCTCGGGCGCCGTCCGGCTGACCGACTTCAGGACGTCGATCGCGGGGTAGCGTCCCCGTTCAGCAATGGCTCGGCTCATGACCACATGTCCATCCAGGATGCCGCGAACGGCATCGGCTATGGGTTCGTTATGATCATCACCATCCACCAAAACAGTGAAAAGACCGGTAATGGAGCCTGTTTTTTTGCCGTCTGTGCGCTCCGGACCCGGGCCGGCACGCTCAAGTAGCCGTGGCAATTCAGCAAATACCGATGGCGTGTAACCGCGCGTGGTCGGCGGTTCACCGGCCGCAAGGCCGATTTCGCGCTGGGCGAGGGCAAAACGGGTGACACTGTCCATCAGGCAGAGCACGTCGAGACCCTGATCGCGGAAATACTCCGCGGTGGTCAGGGTCAGGTGCGCGGCCTGTCGGCGGGCCAGGGCCGGCGCATCCGAGGTTTCGGTGATGACGACCGAGCGCTTGCGGCCTTCCGGGCCCAGGACATCATCGACGAATTCACGCGCTTCCCGGCCCCGTTCACCGATCAGGCCAATGACGATGACGTCTGCATCGCAGGCCCGCGCCAGCATCGACATGAGGACCGACTTGCCGACGCCGGAGCCGGCGAAGATGCCCAGACGCTGGCCTCGGCGCATGGGAACGAAGCTGTTGAGAACGCGGACACCCAGGTCCAGCCGGTCACCCAGACGGGCCCGGCCATGGGCGCTGGGCGGATTGCCTTTAAGGGGATAGGGCGTCCCGCCCTCGGTCAGCGGAGTGCCACTATCCAGTGGACGCCCGAAACCATCGAGCACTCGTCCCAGCCAGGACCGGCTCGGACGAACCCGCGCGGCCTCCGGCTGCAAACGCGCCCGCGCACCGGGACGAACCCCTTCCAGCGGACCGAAGGGCATCATCAAGGCTGTCTCGCCGCGAAAGCCGACAACTTCGCATTCCGCGACACCGTCCCCGGTCTCGATCTGCGCATGCGCGCCCAGGGACAGACCGGCCTTGGGGCCTTCGGCTTCGACGAGCAATCCGTTGAGCGCCGTGACCCGTCCTTCCAGGACACGGTCATCCAGGCGTCCGACGCGATCGATCAGGGTTTCCATCATTACGGGTCAGCCCGCCTTGCAAAGCGTGGCACAAAAGCCACTTCCAGAACAGTTTAGAGGCTGTCGGTTGCCTCGACGTAAACACCCGGCAGATTCTGCAGCCCCGTTTCGCAGCGATTCTGGTTTCGTCCGGATTCCGATTCCGTTATCGAGTCTCGGACTGGTAGAAATCCCTTGTGGATAAGTTGGGCAGCGTTCTCGAGGCTCAGATTGATCCGATTTGCCCGTCACCACAGGCAAAAACCGACGGCCACTGTGAATACTTTATATCGCGCATATTTGATCAATTTTCGCGCACAGCGCCAAATCCCAACCGATTTGCGTCCGTTAACCCTTGAATGGTTAACGCGAAATTCGAATCAAGCTTTCCAGCGAAATTTCGCTAACTGGACGATTCTAGATCTTGGTCAAGACGCAGTTAACTTTCGTTAAGGGTTTCCGCATAGCGTCCGAATAAGGTTAATCACCAGATGAGACCGGGCGCGCACTGATTCGCCCGGGTAGCAAAACCGGAGGCGGACCAATGCGGGTTCTTCTTATTGAGGACGATCGGGCAACGTCCCAGTCCATCGAATTGATGCTGAAATCCGAGGGTTTCAACATCTACACCACCGATCTCGGCGAAGAGGGCGTGGATCTGGGCAAGCTGTATGATTACGACATCATCCTGCTTGATCTGAACCTGCCGGACATGCCGGGCTTCGATGTCCTCAAGACGCTGCGCGTGGCCAAGGTCGATACCCCGATCCTGATCCTCACCGGCAATGCGGACATCGACAACAAGGTGCGCGGCCTGGGCTGTGGCGCCGACGACTACATGACCAAGCCCTTCCACAAGGACGAAATGGTCGCCCGCATCCACGCCATCGTGCGTCGGTCGAAGGGCCATTCCCAGTCCATCATCAAGACCGGTTCGATCGGCGTGAATCTCGACGCCAAGACGGTCGAGGTCGAAGGTCAGCGCGTCCATCTGACGGGCAAGGAATACCAGATGCTAGAGCTGCTCTCCCTGCGCAAGGGAACGACGCTCACCAAGGAAATGTTCCTGAACCACCTGTATGGCGGCATGGACGAGCCGGAATTGAAGATCATCGACGTCTTCATCTGCAAGCTTCGCAAGAAGCTCGCGGCGGCCACCAATGGCGAACACTATATCGAGACGGTCTGGGGCCGCGGCTATGTGCTGCGCGACCCGGTCGAGGAAAAAGCCTCCGCCTGATCCACCGGTCTCAGCGTTAAGGAAAGGCCCGGGCTGCCCGCCCGGGCCTTTTTGTTGTCTGGCTGTCAGGTCTACAGCGCGCGCCTAATGGCGGGACGGCTCATCATCAACCTCTTCACCGGCCTCTTCAAACGTGTCGGTCTCTTCGCCGGTTACGTCCTCGATTGCGGCATCAATATCTTCGCCGGCATTTTCGGCATCGCCATCTGTACATCCCGCCAGGGCGAGGGCGGATACGGTAAAGGCCAAGGGTATCATCTTGCGAAACATTGGAGTTCCTTTCTGGAGCTTCAGGCAGGTTGGTTGCAAGCGCGACAGATGCGCGGACTGCGTCCGCGAAACAGGCTTACCACGACCAAGAGCGCGAACAGGAAGAGGAAAAGAAAGAGAACGATCTAGGCGACCGAGGCCGCGCCGGCCGCAATCCCGCCAGAACCCAGCAGCGCCGCCACCAGGGCGACGATGAAGACGGCGAGCGCCAGTTTGAGCATAGACGTCTCCTTTATCCGCTACGCCCAGGCAACGTCCGGATCGGACGATCATTCCACTCGCCCCACAGCGCATCGGGCCGGACACCGGTCGAGTCTCGCTCGCCTCCCCTATTCAGGGGCTGTGCACACCTCGCAACTTGCGCCTATTCTTTCCTCAGCCAAGGGAGGGGATGATGATCAGACAGGTATTGATAGCCGCCGCTTTGACGGCGGGCCTGCTGGCGCCGGTCGCGGCGCAAGACCATGAACGAATTTCAGGACCCGAGATTGTTGCGGACCTCCATCGCATCGCCGCCATGGCCGGGGATCGCTTCAGCCTAGCAGGTGGGCAGGAACTTGCCCTGCAGATCGACGATCTCAGTGACCAGCTGGAGGCTCGCGGAGCTGCGCATGCGGGCGAATGGAGCGCGGCCATCGGTTTTCACATGGCCACCACCGAGCCGGAGGCCGATCCATGCGACACGATCGAGCCGGTTCGTACGGTCAGTCGCAGCGGTGTCGCCTTTGACGGCACGCTATGCCTGCTTGCCGAGGATGTGGACGGCGCTTCCGCGCTCACACGCGATCTCCTGCTGCAGGCGCCCCTCGACGGTCAGACCCTTTATCTGCGCAGCATGGCGACCATACAGGCGACCGATCCGGACCTGCTGGCCGATGGCATGACCTTGCTGGCCGCCATGTCCGACGCGGTTGTGGCGGATATCCGCTTCAACGAAGCGGTGAGCGTGGACGGCGATAACCTCGTCCAGCAATGGGCCGGCCTGATGGACGACATCACTGCCCAGTCGGAAGGCTATATTCGCTTTCCGGAAACCGCTGCGACTGCCGAGCAATTGGCACATGCTGCGCGCGAGCTTGACGCCGCGTCAGATGCCGCCAGCGCGACCTGGGGCATCAGTGTCAATTTCCAGGCGGTGGACAGCGCTACGCACAGCAATGGACAACCAGAAGCCGCCGAACCGGACCCCGCGCCAGACACCTGTACCCGTCTGCCTGACATCACCCTGTCTGACGCGAATGGCGCCTCCCATGTCTGGCATCAATGCGTCGCGCCGGTGCCGGGCGACGAGGAGGGGCGGCAAGCCTTCCTCATGATCTGGCGCAACACACAAGGACCGAGCTCTCGCGGTTGGGTCGAGCTGAACCTGGGCGCGTCGACAGACACCCCCGCCTTCCGGGACACGGTCGTTCGCGAAGCCGGCCTCATCCTGCAGATGCTCGCCTCCGGCGCCGTGATCCAGCCTCCGGAGAGCGACAACTAGTCCAAGCATCCGTTGTCGGTAACCAGAATGACAGGCCCGACCCGGTGGATCAGATCCAGGCGTGGCAATTCGGGAACCCAGGCACCGGACACGACCCCATCCAGATAGAGCGCATTCTCACTGCCCAGGCCGTCGCGAAAGAAACGGGCGAGACGTCCAAAAGAGACCGGCTCGAGGCTGAGCACGAAGGCGGCGCGGTCCGGACTTGTGATACCGACGCCATTGCGCACACGCCGGGAGGGGCCGTCATGCTGGATGGCCGGGTGCAGCGCGCCGTCGATCACCAGCATCGGACCGGACTGGGTGGCCCAGACAGCGTCGGCCTCATGAGCGGGCCAGTCGCCACTGGAGATAACCGAGGGACGCCCCTCCGCATCGGTGAAAAACACACCATTCGGCATGAGATAGAAATTGCCGCGATGTCCCGTGCGGGTGTTCAGCCCCCGCCCTGTCCTGCCCTCGGCCACATAGAGGCCCAGCGGGCGACCGCTTTCCTCGAACATGCCGGCATTCATGGCAAAACGGACACGCCCCGCCTCAATATCCGGATCCCGCAGCAGCGCATCCATCCGCCGCGAGCGGTCGGGGTCGAGATCATTGCGGACCAGGCAGAGCTCATGGCGAGCCGCGTCATACTCACAGACGAGAAAGGGCGACGTCTCGAAACTCCTGATCTCGCAGGCCGGGGACGGCGTGTTCGCGGCCTCATCGGGACTTTGAACCAACGCGAGGCTCAGGATGGCAATGGCGAGGATGGAGCTCATTCAGACACGATCACTTTCCCGGGCTCCAATAGGCCGCGGGGCCCCGTCCCGGTCAAGAAAAAGGCCCCGCAGGGGAGCTGCGAGGCCTTCATCAAATCTGTGTCGGTTGGCCGGATCAGGCGGCGGCCGACTTGGCGACGGCCGCGCGGCCATACAGGCCGCGGCGCCCTTCGACCGGCGAGAAATCGCTGGACAGGCCGACAACAGTCTCCGCAGCGCCCATGATCAGATAACCGTCCTGGGCCGTCTGGTGCGCAATACGGCTGAGCACCTTCTTTTTGGTGTCGGCATCGAAATAGATCAGCACATTGCGGCAGAACACCAGATCGAACGTCCCCATCTGGGCGAAATTCTCCAGCAGGTTCTGCTTCTGGAAGGTCACCATGGAGCGGATGTTCGGCTTGACGCGCCATTGCTCGCCCTGCTGTTCGAAATGCTGGACCAGGCGCTGGACGGCGAGGCCGCGCTGGACCTCGAACTGCGAGTAAATGCCAGCCTTGGCCTTTTCGAGCACGCGGGGTGCCATGTCGGTGGCGACGATCTCAACACGCAGATTTCCGAGCCGGGCGCGCTCTTCCTCGAGCAGCATGGCCAGCGAATAGGGTTCCTGGCCGGACGAGCAGGCCGCGCACCAGATGCGAATCTGACCGTTATTGCCGCGGGCACGGGCGAGAACCGGCAGCACATCCTGCTTGAACAGATCGAAGGGCGTGTTGTCGCGAAAGAAGAAGGTTTCGTGAGTCGCCAGGGCTTCGGTAATGGCCCACAGGAGGCGACCGTCGCTATCGCGACGCGCCGACGAGATCAGCGCCTCGATCGAGGGATAGCCTTCAGCCCGCGCCAAGGGCGCCAGTCGGCTTTCCAGCAGGTAGCCCTTGTCGGCAGACAGGACGAGACCCGAGCGTTTGAACGCCTCTGCGGCCACGAAAAGGATGTCATCGTGTTTTATCATTTTTACAGTCCACCTTTCGCGCGCCGGACAATGCCCGGACCCATCTGCGACAGAGACAGGATTTCATCGGCCAGGCCGGCTTCCGCCACGGCACCCGGCATACCCCAAACAATACTCGTCGCCTCGTCCTGAGCCAGAATGGTGCCGCCGACATTGCGCAGCATGCGTGCACCTTCCCGGCCGTCATGGCCCATGCCCGTCAGAATGATGCCGAGGGCTGCGCCGCGCGTGACCTCGGCCACGGACTGGAACAGGGGATCGACTGCCGGACGACAGAAATTGATTGGCGGTGTTTGATCGAGCACCGCATAGAAGCCCGCGGCATCCTTGCGGATGGTCATGTGGAAATCGCCCGGCGCGATATAGACGCAGCCCGGCTTCAGACGCTCATTGTCTTCCGCTTCCTTGCACACCAGCTTGCCGGCCTTGGTCAGGTGTTCGGCGAGAATCTTGGTGAACAGGGCCGGCATGTGCTGGGCAATAACGATCGGCGCGCGGACATCGGCGGGAATGGCGGAGATGACATCGCGCAGGGCTTGCGGGCCGCCGGTCGAGGACCCGATGGCGATGATTTCCGGACGCCCATTGTGCCGAGGGGTGCCGCGCGTTTGCGGTGGCTGCGCCACCGGCGCATGCATTTTTCTTGCTGGCGCGGCGGGCGGCGGGGCGGTTGTGGTGCGCGCGGTCGGCGCGACGGGCGCGGTCGGCGCGCTCGGTTGTGCGAGATTGCCTTGCGTGGGGACCGGAGGGATCGGACGCGGCGCGAGGGCTTTCAGCTTGGTCAGCAGATCGCGGCGGAACTCCTCGGCGCCGGCGAGTCGGCCGGCCTGGGGTTTGGACGCATAATCCGCTGCGCCCATGGAGAGCGCGCGGATGGTCACTTCACCACCACGACGGGTCAGCGTCGACGCCATGACCACTTTGCAGCCCGGCACGGCCTTGAGCAGCAGCGGCAGGGCCGCGAGGCCATCCATTTTCGGCATTTCGACATCAAGCACGATCAGGTCGGGCTTGAGTTCCTCGGCCTTGCGAAGGCCTTGCTCACCATCGACGGCGGCGCCGACGAGCGTGAGATCCTTGTCCTCATCGACCCAGCGCGTCATGAGACCGCGGGCAACCGCGGAGTCATCGATCACGAGAACCCGGGCGATGGATTGGGCGGGAGACGCCGTGCGGGCGAGTTCCGTCATTGGAAACCCCTCAGGAAGCGCGCAGCAAACCCGTTTGCTGGAACTTGGACTCGATGATGTCACCATCAAACGGCTTCATGACATACTCATCCGCACCGGCTCGAAGGGCTTCGGTGATGTGTGCCATGTCATTTTCGGTCGTACAGAAGACCACGACCGGCTGGTCGCCGGTCTCTTCGCGGCGCAGCGCCTTGACGAAATCCAGCCCGTTCATGACCGGCATGTTCCAATCCAGCAGGATCGCATCCGGCATCTGCTTGCGGCAGGCTTCCAGGGCTTCCGACCCGTCGCCTGCTTCGACACATTCGAACTGAAGTTCTTCGAGTATTTTGCGCGCGACTTTCCGGATCACCCGAGAATCGTCGACAACCAGACACGTTTTCATCCCAACACCCTCCGCTAGGCGGCTTCTGCCTTGGCGCCAGCCGTTCCGATAACGGCCGAGACGTCGAGGACTGCCAGCAATTCCTTGTCCAGACGGTGCACACCCTTGACCATCGACCGCCAAGTCGCATCGACATGGGCCGGCACCGGCTCCAGCTCCGCCCTAGGACGACGAAGCACTTCACCGACACTATCCACGATAAGTCCAAAAATTTCGCTACCACGCTCAACGCCGAGCGCCATTCCGGATTCGGTGGCTTCCCGCGGCGGCAAGCCGAGACGCCGCCGGGCGTCAATCGCTGTCACGATGCGGCCGCGCAGATTGAGCAAACCGGCCACTTCACACAGTGCAAGCGGAACCGACGTTACCGATTGCGGCGCGAAAACTTCGCGGATCGCGTCAACCGGCGCGCCGAAGAGCTGGTCACCAATACGGACCGAGACGTATTCATTCATGGACTCGGCACTCAATTCGGCATTGTCGCCATGATGCGTGGTCATGCCACCTTCTCCTCTTGAGACACCGAGTCGAGGGCGGCGATCAGGGCGCCACGATCCGATCTCGGCAGCACGGCCGTCAGGCCCTCGGACTGCGTATCTTCCGGCCAGTCAGTGACGGCCAGGGTCGGCAGGTTCGGCCACAGGCCTTCCTGGCGAATGCGCGACAACGCGGACGGGTCGCCAACCATGGCGTCAAACTGCTCGCCCGCCTCGGCGATGGCGTGCACTTCATGCATGCCGCCCGTCGGCGTGACGTCGTAGCCCGCCGCCGCCAGCAGGGGTGCGATCATGCGGCGCGCGAAGGCATCGGCATCGACCAGCAGGATGCGGCGGCGGCGATTGCTCGCCTTGCGCTGGATATTGCCGGCGCGGGACTGGTCGAGATACCAGGCGATATCGACCACATCCGTGGCCTTGCCCTTGATGATGGCGGAACCGATGATCCCGGGCTTGTCCGACGACATCTGCATGTCGACACGCTCTTCGACAACATCGACAATCTCGTCGACCGCCAGGCCGATCGAGGTGTGGTTTTCGGCAAACACGAGAACCGGCTGGCGCTGACCTTCGACCGTGCGGATTTCCGAACCAATCGGAACGATCGGCATCAGGCGGCCACGATATTGGACCACCAGGCGTCCATTGGTGCTTTCGATCGTGTCCGGATTGAACTCTTCCAGCCGTGTGACCAGGGCGAGCGGAACCGCTTTCGGCTCGGAGCCACCGGCGCGAACGAGAAGCAGGCGCTGCGTATTGGTGGCCTCGGCATTCTTGGATGCAGACGCTTCGATCGAGGCCTCTTCGTCCATCGCCGTGACGATTTCGCCAGCCAGGCCGTTCGGATCGAGGATCATGATAACCGAGCCATCGCCGAGAATGGTGGCGCCGGAATAGGCATGCACGCCACGCAAAGAGTCCGAGAGCGGCTTGACGACGATCTCTTCCGTGTCGAGGACATTGTCGACGACCAGGCCAACATTGCGGCCGCCGGCATCGAGGACAACCACGAAGCCGGTTTCGTCTTCCTTGCCGTTATAGGCCTCGCCAACGCCCAGCACATCGTGCAGGTCGACCAACGGCATGAGCCGGTCACGCAGACGCATGACGCGGGCGCCATTGAGGTTTTCGACTGTGTGCTCGGACCCGGCGCCGACCCGCACCAGCTCACGCACGGCGAGCTGGGGAATGGCAAAACGCTGCTCGTCGCAACCGACAATGAGCGCCGACACGATGGCCAGGGTGAGCGGGATCTTGATCGAGAAATGCGAACCCTTGCCGGCCGTCGAGGTGACGTCGATGACGCCGCCAATCTGCTCGATATTGGTGCGCACCACATCCATGCCGACGCCGCGGCCGGACAGATTGGTGACTTTCTCGGCGGTCGAGAAACCCGGCGCGAAGATGAAGCGGTGGATCTGCTGCTCCGTCATCCGCTCGAGTTCTTCGTGCGTGGTCAGCCCCTTCTCGAGGGCCTTCTCGCCGATACGGGCCGTGTTGAGGCCCATGCCATCATCGGAGATGGCGATAATGATATGGCCGCCTTCATGATAGGCGGACAGCTTGATCGTGCCCTTTTCGGACTTGCCCGCCTTGGCGCGGTCAGCCGGCATTTCCAGGCCATGGTCGGCGGAGTTGCGGACCATGTGGGTGAGCGGGTCCTTGATGAGTTCGAGAACCTGGCGGTCGAGCTCGGTCTCATTGCCCTCCATCACCAGTTCGATTTTCTTGCCAAGATCGGTAGAGACATCGCGGATGATGCGCGGCAGCTTGCGCCAGGCATCGCCGATCGGCTGCATGCGGGTCTTCATGACCCCGTCCTGCAGCTCGCCGGTCACGGCGGAGAGGCGCTGCAGCGGGCCCTTCAGATCATCATCTTCCAGACCGCGCACGGTCTGCATCAGCTGGTTCCGGGTCAGGACCAGCTCGGACACGGTGGTCATCAGCGCCTCGAGCACATCGACACCGACGCGCACGGTCTGCTGGACCTTCACACCGCCTTCACCGGCGACATGATCGTCACCGCCCTTGAGCTCCGCCATGGCGGTGGCGAGCGCTTCGGCCTGGCTCATATCCTTGGTAATCAGCTCGGCTGCAGCAGGCGCCACCTCGACTTCCGGCTCGGCGCTGGCAAAGGCGGCTTCAAGCTCGGCGGCGGACACTTCGCCCGGGCGCAGCTCGCGGCCCAGATCGGGGTCAAATTCACCGACGCCAATATGCACGACCGGCTCTTCAGGAGCCGCGTCGGCGACCGGTGTAGCGACACCATCGACTTCCGGCTCGGCGCTGTTGAAGGCGGCTTCAAGGTCTGCCAACGAGACTTCGCCCGGACGCAGTTCGCGGCCCAGGTCATTGTCCCAGTTATCAGGCTGTTGCGGCACGGTCTCGTCGGCCTGCTCAGGCAAACGCCCCATGGACGCGTCTTCGAGGCGACCGATCAGCTCGGAGTCATCACCGGCCGGTTCAACGCCGGTATTCTCAAGGGCTTCCAGCACAACCTTGATCTGATCAATGGCCTGCAGGACCAGCGTGACCATTGGCGGTGAAACACTCAGCTCGCCGTCGCGGAATTTGCCCAGCAGGGTTTCACCGGCATGCGCCACCGCTTCCAGCCGCGGAAGTCCAAGGAACCCGCAAGTCCCCTTGATGGTGTGCAGAAGGCGGAAAATATTATCGAGGATCGCCCGGTCTTCCGGGTTGTTCTCGAAGCGCACCAGTTCAGAATCGATGACATCGAGGCTTTCGCCCGTTTCCGTCAAGAATTCGCTGATGAGATCGTCCATGGCAGGCCCCGTACGGTTCTGATTCCACAGCAACCTGACAGGCCTTAGTTAACGGACTCTTGGCTGAAAGCGTCTTCCGGCAGCGAAATCATTCATACGATATGAGGGCGCGCCCGGGCCCTCATCCCGTCAACCGATCATACCTTCCGGTCCCTTCACGAGGGCAATGAATTCGACCCGGTTCTCATCCGCCTGGGCGCTGACACGGCCACCATTGGTGCGGGCAATCAGGCCAGTATAATAGGGTTGGATAGAGCGGCCGTCATAGCCGTTCTCCGGGGCATGCGCCTCAAGGGCACGGGCGGTACCCTCCTCGAGACGGGCACGGGGGCCTTCCGAAATCACGCGAAGACGCGCACCGCCCGCGGCATCGGCCGCTTCAATGGTGACTGTCCCGCCGCGCGGTGCCGCGTCTACCCCCAGAAGGCACATATTCAGGAGGAGGCGCGCAGCCTGCTTTTCGAGCCCGGCCGAGTCGACCTTCCAGACGATGTCCGGCTTGACCGACGAAAACATGTTCTCGGTCAGGCGCTGTAATTCGCGGCTGTCCAATATCCCTGGCGCAGACCCGCCAGCGCCAAAGGCGAGGCGACAGAATTCCAGTTTGGACTGGGCCTGGCGTGAGCTTTCGCGGACCAGCTCCATGGCGTCATCATGCATGTCGCCACTGTCCGGATCATCGAACACGCTGAGCGCAGCGCCCAGCGCCGAGACCGGGCTGACGAGGTCATGACAGAGCCGTGCACAAAGCAGGGCGGCGAGTTGGTCGGCCGGGATTTCGGCGGGGATATCGTCTTGCATGGCATTTTCCATACACGATTCTTCGGCGCCTCGACCGGTTTTCGCACTGAAACTGCATTCACCGCACCGGAAAGGTCTTGGCAACCGGATCAGTCCAAGACATGATTCGTTCCCGGCTGTGGGGACAGGTTTCGCGGGAATACGGGGCAGCCCGGCAAACGGTGCGAGACTTGCTTGATGAACCAGACACACGAGTGTCGTTTGAGCAGACCGGAGTTTTGCGCCAGTGGCTGAGTTTGACGTGACCCGCGCTGATACCCGCCGTACGCAAGGCCTTGTGGCCCTTGCCAGTCTCACTCTGTCCGCCGGCCTGCTGGCCGCGCTGATGCTGGGTGGCGAGCCCCGCAGTGAAGCCGCCAGCGGCGAGGCGATCAGCCTGGCGGTTGCCGCCCCGATCGACGCAAATACCGACGCGCCCCTCTCAGCCGATGTCTCACTGCAGGACACTGCTCCGGTCGAGCCGATCTCGATCCTGCTCGACTCCAGCGAACTGCTCCATGTCAATGACGCCGCCTTCACCCAGTGCGCCAGCTGCCCGACCCGTATCCAGGCTGAACGCACCGTGCCGCGCGGCGGCACGCTGGCGGGTGTGCTGGATGATGCCGGTGTCGACCGGGTCCAGGCCGCCCGCGCGATCGCCGCGCTGGGCACCGTCTTCGACCTGCGCTATCTGCGGGCCGGCGAACGCATCAACCTCTATTTCGAGACCGAGACCCCGGCCGATGGCAGCGAAGCGGTCACGCGCTTTGACGGGCTCTCCTTCCGTCCCGATGTCGAACGCTCGATCACCGTGGCGCGCACGTTCGATGACACATTCCGGGCCCGCGAGACGATAGCCGAGTTTGACCGCGAAATGGTGCGCGCCTCCGGCTCCATCACGGCCTCGCTCTATGTCGACGCCCTCAATGCCGGTGCCACAGACCGAGTTGTTGTCGAGCTGGCTGGCGTCCTCGCCTATGCCATCGACTTCCAGCGCTCGATCCAGCCCGGCGATGAATTCGACATCCTGTTCGAGCGCTTCGTCGACGAGGAAGGCAATACCGCCCGCACCGGCGACATCCTCTACGCCATGTATGACGGTCGCGGCGATGCCAAGGAATTCTTCCGCTACGAGACCGAGGACGGGATTGTCGGCTATTACAGCCCGGACGGGGCCAGTGCCCAGCGCCTTTTGATGCTGACCCCGGTCAATGGTGCCCGCCTCTCCTCATCGTTTTCGAGAGCCCGCCGCCACCCGATCCTGGGCTATACGCGTCGCCACAACGGCACAGATTTCGCCGCCCCGCGTGGCACCCCGGTCATGGCCGCCGGCAATGGAATTGTGGAGCGGGCCAATCGTTTCGGCAGCTTCGGCAATTATGTCCGCATCCGTCACGCCAATGGCTATGAGACCGCCTATGCCCATCTGAACGGTTTCGCCCGTGGCATCCGCGCCGGCAGCCGCGTCACCCAGGGCCAGGTCATCGCCTATGTCGGCACGACCGGGCGCTCTACCGGTCCGCACCTGCATTATGAAGTCCATCACAATGGCACGCCGCGCAATCCGATGACCCTGGACCTGCCCACCGGGCGCCAGCTGTCGGAAGACGAAATCCCGCTCTTCGAAGCCGAACGTGATCGCATCATCGCCATCCGCGACGCCGCCCGTCCGGCCGCCGAGAACGAGACGCCGCTTGTGGCCGATGCCGGGAATGGGGCTCAGTAGGGGCTGGGGCTTCTTCCACGTGACCGACATCGAGCCCAGCTGCCGCGAATTGATCGACTGCCAGGTTGAACTTGTGAGCGAATGGGCCCGGCAATTCGGCCGTCACTACAAATTCACAAGCTGAAACAATGGCAATTAATCGCGGCCGTCGCCTGCCACCGCGCGCGACGCGTGGAGCAGTCCAAAGATCACTTGTCAGCCAGCGGGCCGTATCGGGTTTCGAGGTCAAGGGTGCCGCAGGCGCCGCTCCGCGGGCATGCCCCTTGAGCTCAAGAACCGGGTACGGCTTTCTCTCGGCAAGTGATTTATGGCCGAGCGTGCGCCACGGGCGCGGTAGCTTCACCTGTTTCCTCCCTATGCCAGCCCTGCCTCGGGAGGCGAATGGTTCGTGCATCAGGGACAACGGTATGTGTCCCCAGCCGGCCGCGGTCACCGCCTGTCATGGGCGCCAAGCGGGATTGCAACGCGTCTGATCTCGCTATTGCCAGGCCGTCCGGCTTGTTAGCGATTGGCTGATGCGAGACGCGTCGACATCGGGAGATACGCATGATGCAAAGGTTCACATCCGCCTGTCTTCTGATTGGACTGGGCTTGTTCGGCTATGCCGGGACCGCGTCTGCCCAACAAGCCGCCCCGCCTGTTTGCGGTCAGGACGTCGCACCGTATTCGGATTTCGATTTCGTGATCGGCGAGTGGGACTTCTTTACCGCCGACGGACAACAGATCGGCACCCAGACCTATACCCGGCGGGAGGCTGGCTGTCTGGTGGTTGAAGACTGGTCGACCTTCGATGGCGGAACAGGCACAGGAATGACCTTTGTCGACCCGGCTACCGGGCATTGGCGGCAGGTCTGGATGAGCCCGCGCTTTCACATCGACTATTCAGGCGGACTCGACGCAACGGGCGCGATGGTCCTGGAAGGCCGGTTGCACAGCAATGCGGACGGCAGC
The DNA here is from genome assembly GCF_947259345.1 of uncultured Maricaulis sp. Lineage (GTDB taxonomy): Bacteria > Pseudomonadota > Alphaproteobacteria > Caulobacterales > Maricaulaceae > Maricaulis. The sequence goes on from NZ_CAMYLS010000005.1 coordinate 26,251, forward strand.
GAAATGCAGGTCCGTGGCGTTTGGGCACCGCAGGAGGACGGCAGCGTTCGACAGGAATTCTGGGTCCGCCCGGACGACACGTCTGATTGGGCCCAACTCTTTGTCGGATACACCCGACGCCGGTAACGCGGCTGGCCGAAAAACGGCGACACACCATTTATCTGATCTCCGCCGGCCTTTGCGGGGCGTCCGTCAGAGATGACAACCGGCATCGACGCCCATTGACCACCGCCCTGCCCTAGCCTATCAAGCAATTCAGGCATGGAGATGCCCGCCGCTCGCAGGCTTTTGGCCCTGGTGAAATCTCCCTTGGACACGACATTTCCCTCATCGTCATTGCGACATGCGGCGGGATGGCAAGGCGAGCCCCATCATTCGATCCGCATGCCAATACGAAAGGGCATGTCATGACCCCAACTTCACCGCTTTCGCGCGACGCGCTGAAGGCCCAGGCCCGGCGTTTGCGAAAAGCGCTGGAAGCCGAAGGCAATTTTATCTCGCACAGCGAGGCGCTGGAATTGCTCGCCCATCAGATGGGCTATCGCGACTGGAATACCTTGAGTGCCACTGCCGGCAATCGTCCCGACACACCGCTCGCCGTCGGCGGGCGCGTCTCGGGCCGTTATCTCGGCCAGGCCTTTGAGGCGGACATTCTCAGCCTCACCGCCATTGCCGGCGGAGCTGGAGGCTGGCGGGTGACGCTGGATCTGGACGAAGCCGTCGATGTGGTGACCTTTGACAGCTTCTCGGCTTTCCGACGCCGGATCAACGCCACGATCGGCCGCAATGGCCGCTCGCCGGCCCGCACCTCGGACGGTCGCCCGCATCTGGAACTCGCCCTTCGCTAAAACGCGAAACGAATTTCGGTTGAAGCCCGGTCCAACTGCGCTTACGACCCCGCCTGACGTCAATGAGGCGGGCGGGGTCGCATGCTCAATATCCTGGTTCTGTGCACGGGCAATTCCGCGCGCTCCATCCTGGGCGAAGCCCTGATCAATGCGCGTGGCGACGGCCGGGTCGCGGGATATTCGGCCGGCTCAACACCGACCGGCCAGCCCAATCCACTTGCGCTCGAAACGCTCGCTGCCCACGGCCTGCCCGCGACCGGCTACAGCTCGAAAAGCTGGGATGTGTTTGCCGCGCCGGGCGCGCCTGTCCTCGATGCTGTCATCACGGTCTGCGACAGCGCTGCGGCGGAAGTCTGCCCGGTCTGGCCCGGCGCCCCGGTCAAGGCCCATTGGGGCCTGCCCGACCCGGCCGCCATCGCCGACACCGAGGCCGCCCGAAACGCCTTCCATGACACGTTCAACGCCCTTGATGCCCGCATCACGGCCTTGATGGCCGCGCTTGACGGCGATGATCGCGAAGCCCTCAAGCGGGCCTTCGACACTCTCAGCCCCCGACAGGACCTATCCACATGACCGACGCCACCGCAAAGGACGCCGCCCCCGGCGGGATCGGATTCTTCGAGAAGTGGCTGTCGGTCTGGGTCGCCATGGGCATGGCCGGCGGTATCGCGCTGGGCGTGATCGTGCCGGACCTCTTCGCTTGGCTGGCCGGGTTTGAATACGCCTCGGTCAATCTCGCCATCGCGGTGCTGATCTGGGCCATGGTCTGGCCAATGATGATCCAGATCGATTTCGCCTCGCTGACACGGGTCGGCGAACGCCCCAAGGGCCTGATCATCACCCTGATCACCAACTGGCTGGTCAAACCCTTCTCGATGGCGCTTCTGGGCGTCCTCTTCTTCGAGCATGCCTTCGCGCCGTGGCTGCAGCCCGAGGACGCCCAGCAATATCTCGCCGGTGTGATCATCCTGGGCGCCGCACCGTGTACGGCGATGGTCTTCGTCTGGTCACAGCTGACCAGGGGCGACGCCAATTACACCCTGGTGCAGGTCGCCGCGAACGACCTCATCATGGTCGTCGCCTTTGCCCCGATCGTCGCGCTCCTGCTGGGCGTGACCGACATCACCGTCCCCTGGGACACGCTCCTGCTGTCGGTGGGCCTGTATGTCGTCATCCCGCTGATCGCCGGCTGGCTGACCCGCAAGGCGCTGTCGCGCGGCAAGTCGGCCGAGGCGGCTGACAAGGCCGTGGGCGATTTCACCGCCCTGATCAAGCCGGCTTCGATCATCGGCCTGATCGGCACGGTCATCATCCTGTTCGGTTTCCAGGGCGAGGTCATCCTGACCCAACCCATCACCATCGCCATTATCGCGACGCCGCTCCTGATCCAGACCTATGGCATTTTCGCCATCGCCTATGGTGCCGCCTGGCTGTGGAAGACCCCGTTCAACATCGCCGCCCCCTGCGCCCTGATCGGCACCTCGAATTTCTTCGAGCTGGCCGTCGCGGTCGCGATCAGCCTGTTCGGCCTCAACTCCGGCGCCGCCCTGGCGACTGTGGTCGGCGTGCTGGTGGAAGTCCCGGTAATGCTGTCGCTCGTGGCCTTTGCCAACCGGACACAGGGATGGTTTGCAGGGCGGTAGGCAAAAAGGGGACAGGTACAATTAGCGCGCGGCGCTAATTGTACCTGTCCCCAACACTCCGGGGCGGCCTTGCGACCGCCCCAAACCTCAATTCACCGCTTCCAGCTTCGGCGCTTTCACGCCGACCGCGACACCATTCACCGTCAGTACGCCGGCTTCGGTGGAGACCTGGATGTTGTCGCCATCCTTGATGCCGCCTTCCAGCAGCAAGCGCGCCAGCGGATCCTGGAGCTCCTTCTGGATGACGCGCTTCAAGGGGCGCGCGCCATAAGCCGGGTCATAGCCCTTGGCGGCCAGCCAGGCGCGGGCGCCGGCATCGATCTCGATCGTCATGCGGCGATCGTCCAGCAGGCGCTGGAGATAGCCCAGCTGGATATCGACAATCGCGCCCATATGCTCCTCGGCCAGCTTGCGGAAGAGAATGACCTCGTCGATCCGGTTGAGGAATTCCGGCCGGAAATGGCCGCGCACGGCTGCCATAACGCTGTCGCGGGCATCCTCGGCATCATCGACCAGCTGCAGATGCTCGGCCCCCAGATTGGAGGTCATGATGATGATGGTATTGCGGAAATCGACGGTACGGCCCTGACCATCGGTCAGGCGGCCATCATCGAGGACCTGCAGCAGCACGTTGAACACGTCCGGATGCGCCTTCTCGATCTCGTCCAGGAGGACGACCTGATAGGGACGCCGGCGCACGGCTTCGGTCAGGGCACCGCCCTCCTCATAGCCGACATAGCCCGGCGGCGCGCCGATCATGCGGGCGACCGAATGCTTCTCCATGTATTCCGACATGTCGAGGCGCGAGACGGCGGTCTCGTCGTCAAACAGGAATTCGGCGAGCGCCTTGGTCAGCTCGGTCTTGCCGACGCCGGTCGGGCCGAGGAAGAGGAAGGAGCCGATCGGACGGGCCGGATCCTTGAGGCCCGCACGGGCCCGGCGCACAGCGTCGGACACGGCTTCCAGCGCCGGGTCCTGACCAATCACACGGCCGCGCAGCGCGTCTTCCATGCGCAGAAGCTTGTCGCGTTCGCCCTCGAGCATCTTGTCGACGGGCACACCGGTCCAGCGCGAGACAATCTGGGCGATCTGCTCGTCATCAACGACTTCCTGCATCGTTGTCCCAGCCTCGCCTTCGCTCTCGGCGGCGGCGAGCTTGCGTTCCAGATCGGGCAATTGGCCGTACTTGATCTCCGAGGCCCGACCCAGATCACCGCGCCGTTCGGCATCGGCCAGGTCCGAGCGTGCCCGATCGAGGGCTTCCTTGATCGTGGTCGCCGAGGCAAGCTTGTCCTTCTCGGCGCGCCAAGCGGCGGTCAGCTCGGCCGAGCGGGATTCCAGCTCGGCGATTTCCTTGGAGATGGTCGACAGGCGCTCCTTGGAGGCGTCATCGGCCTCTTTCTTGAGCGCTTCCGCCTCGATCTTCAGCTGAATGGCGCGGCGATCGATCTCGTCGAGCTCTTCCGGCTTGCTATCGATCTGCATGCGCAGACGCGCCGAGGCCTCATCCATCAGATCGATGGCCTTGTCGGGCAGGAAGCGGTCGGTGATGTAGCGATTGGAGAGATTGGCGGCCGAGACGATAGCGCTGTCAGCGATGCGCACACCGTGATGGACTTCATACTTCTCCTTCAGTCCGCGCAGGATGGAGACCGTGTCGGCCACGGTCGGCTCCTCGATCATCACAGGCTGGAAGCGGCGCGCCAGGGCGGCGTCCTTTTCGACATGCTTGCGATACTCGTCCAGCGTCGTGGCGCCGACACAGTGCAGCTCGCCGCGTGCCAGGGCCGGCTTCAAAAGGTTGGACGCATCCATGGCACCATCGGTCTTGCCGGCACCGACAAGCGTGTGCATCTCATCGATGAAGAGGATGATCTGGCCATTGGCACCCTCGACCTCCGACAGCACGGCCTTGAGGCGTTCCTCGAACTCACCGCGATATTTCGCACCGGCGATTAGGGAGCCCATGTCCAGCGCCAGGAGACGCTTCTCCTTCAGGCTTTCCGGCACATCGCCATTGACGATACGCAGGGCGAGGCCCTCGGCGATGGCGGTCTTGCCGACGCCGGGCTCACCGATCAGGACGGGATTGTTCTTGGTCCGGCGAGAGAGGACCTGGATGGCACGGCGGATTTCCTCGTCGCGGCCGATGACCGGGTCGAGCTTGCCCTCGCGTGCGACTTCGGTGAGGTCGCGGGCATATTTCTTCAGCGCGTCATAGCCTTCCTCCGCCGACTGGCTGTCTGCGGTGCGGCCCTGGCGCAGATCATTGATCGCGGTGTTGAGGGCCTGCGGCGTCACGCCGGCGGCCTTGAGGATGTCATGCGCCTTGGAGCCACTGGCCAGGGACAGCGCCTGCAGGACGCGCTCGGCGGTGACATACTCGTCGCCGGCCTTTTTCGACGCCTCCTCGGCAGCACCGAACAGCTTTGCGGTTTCGGGGGCGAGGTAGAGTTTGGCTTCGCCGCCCTCGACCTTGGGGATGGCGGCCAGGGCCTGGTCGACCCCGTCCTGGACCTGGCGAACACGGCCGCCGGCGGCCTTGATGAGATTGCCGGCGAGGCCGGCATTATCGTCCATCAGTGCCTTGAGCACATGGACGGGCGTGAATTGCTGATGGCTTGATTTCAGCGCCAAGCCTTGAGCGGCCTGGATAATCGACCGCGCGCGGTCTGTATAAGTCTCGAATTCCATGTCGATCCCCCGGATAAGGCGAGATAGGTTGCGTTTCGCCGCCTTGATCAAGCACGGCCAAAACGCGTTTCAGACCGCATGTAGGTGTTGCATATGAACAACACAAGGGGTCGAGGCGCGACATTCTGACCACGGTTTCACCCGTCATCTGCGGAGCGACTCACACCCATGCCCCAGCTTACAGCCATCACGCGATTTCCGATCAAGGGACTTGGGCCGGACAGCCTCGACCGTATCGCGCTGAGCGCAAACAAGACGCTGCCCATGGACCGCGCCTGGGCCATCGAGAACGGCCCCTCGCCCTTCGATGAGCGCGCGCCGGGCCATGTGAAGAAGAAACACTTCCTGATGCTGGCCGGACAGGCCGAACTGGCCAAGCTGAATTGTCGCTATTCTGACAAGGAGGGGACGTTTTCCGTCACCCTGGACGGCGCCATACCGGTCACCATCCGTCTGGAGGCCCCGGACACCCACCCGGCGCTATTCGACGTCTTGCGGGTCCTGGTCGGCGACGCTGTTCGCGGACCGCTGCGCCTGGTGCATGCCCCCGGTCAGGCAATGACCGATATCCCGCAGCCGCAAATCTCGCTGATCAATGCCGCCTCGGTCCGCGCGCTGTCAGAGAAGACCGCGCAGACGCTCGACCCGCTCCGCTTTCGCGGCAATCTGCTGATCGACGGCCTGGCGCCATGGGAAGAATTCGACCTGGTCGGGCACGAAATCCGCATTGGCGGCATCGCCTGCCGGGTGGAATCCCGCATCCGGCGCTGCGTGGCCACCAGCGTCGACCCGCAGCGCGGCGAGATTGATACAGATGTGCCCGCAGCGCTGTTCGAGCACTACGGGCACATGGATTGCGGTGTCTATCTGTCCGCTCTGGAAGACGGCGAGATTGCCCTGGGCGATCCGGTCAGCCTGGCTTAGGCCGCCTGGGTTTCCGGGCCGTCGCCACCGGTCTTGTCGCCATCGCCCTCATCGGCCGAGGCCGAGGCGTTTTTCAGCGCGGCTTCCGCAGCGCGGGCGGCTTCCATTTCGGCCTTGGTGCGGCGCGGACGGCGGGTGCGGCGGCGCGGCTCTTCGCCCTCGCCATCGCTATTGCCATCATTGCGGTCCGACGTGTCGGCCGGCGTATTGTCGCCCTGCGGTGTCACCACGCCCATCGGATCATCGGCCCGCTCGCCATCATTGTCCTGGTCGCGATCCTGGTCCCGATTGCCCGACGGCCGTCCGCGGCCATTGCGGCTGCGGCGCTCGCGCCCTTCGCCCTGATCACGATTATCGCGGCTGTCGCGATTATCGCGGTTGTCACGGCGCGGGCGGGACTGGCGCTCCTGGCCCTGGTCCTCATCAGTCTCGTCATCGGCGTTGTTGTCGCCGTTGTCGTCCTGATTGGGATCACGCTTGGGCTGGTTCGCCTGGAGAATGCGCAGGTAGTGTTCGGCGTGCTGGTACAGGTTTTCCGCCCGGACACGGTCACCGGCGGAGGACGCATCCCGGGCCAGCTGCATGTATTTGTCGTAAATCTGGGAGGCGTTGCCGTTGATCTTCACTTCGCCGGCGCAATTGCTCTGAAAGCTCCGGTTCGACGGATTGCCGGGCTTACGTCCTCGACCACGTTGACGCTTCATTTCGCGTATTCCTGTTCAACAGCGATGCAAATCAAATCGGGCTTTGCGGTGCATTCGCAGGTGCAAGCCTGTGCGCTGATACTTGGGGATCCAATGATTTGACCGGATAATGGCAGGTGGGTCATCCGGCCGCGCGAGACCCCCGTACTGGCGCGATCCACCTGCCTTGGTCGGGACCCTAGACTGCGAGGCCGGTCATTCCAAGCCCTTTTAGCGGTCAGGCCACGGCTCGGCGTCCCGACACCACCCGGTCCTGCCCGGCCAGGTCCTGTTTCACGTCAATCGCGACAAGGCCGACCTCCGCTGCCAGCGCGCTGACAGCCTCGCCCTGATCATAGCCAATCTCCAGGGCAAACAAGCCGCCCGGCACCAAGAGGCGTGGCAAATCCGCGATGATGAGGCGATAGGCATCCAGCCCGTCCGCGCCGCCATCAAGCGCCAGCGTGGGCTCATGATCGCGCACTTCCGGCTCCAGAGCGGCCAGCACATCGGAGACGATATAGGGCGGGTTGGACACGAGAATGTCCGCCGCGCCATCACCGAGCGCCTCGCCCCAGCGGCTGCGCAGGAATCGGGTCCTGTCGGCAAGACCACAGGATTGCGCATTGCCGCCCGCAACGGCCAGCGCCGCATCGGACAGATCGACACCGATCCCGGTCCAGGTCGCGCGCTCGGACAGCAAGGCCAGCAGGATCGCCCCGGACCCGGTGCCCAGATCGACGACACACGCCGGGGCATCGCCGGTCTCGGCCAGCACGACCTCCACGAGGGTTTCAGTGTCCGCGCGCGGCGTGAGCACATCGGCCGTCACGGCGAGATCAAGCGTCCAAAAGGGCTGGTTGCCCAGGACCTGGGAGAGCGGAACGCGCTGGAGCCGGCGCCAGCTCAGCGCGGCGAGGGCTTCGGCCTGCTGCCAGGAGAATAAGGCTGGATCCGCGAGTGCCTGGGCCAGGCTGGCCGGTGCCAGGGTGTGATTGAGCAGAAAACGCGTCTCCTCGGCGCCTTCCTCGATCCCGGCGCCGATCAGGCGCTGCGTCAGGTCGCGGCGGATATCCGCAAGAGGCAAACCCTGCCAGGCTTGCAGGAGCGGTTTGTGGGCCGCCGCATCAAAGTCCGACTGCGCAGCCTCGACCAGCTTGTCGAAGGGCCCGCCCATCACCCGGCCTTATGAATTGTCTTCGAGGGCAGCGAGGCGCGCGGCCTGGTCCTCGGAGATCAGCGCTGTGACCACCTCATCCAGCCCGTCACCGGCCACGATGTCGTCGAGCTTGTAGAGGGTCAGATTGATGCGGTGATCGGAGACCCGGCCCTGCGGGTAATTATAGGTGCGGATGCGTTCGGAGCGGTCGCCCGAGCCGATCTGGCCCTTGCGCTCGGCAGCCCGCTCGGCATTGGCAGCTTCGCGCTGCATGTCATAGAGCTTGGCCTTGAGCAATTCCTGCGCCCGGGCCCGATTCTGGTGTTGGGATTTTTCCTGGCAGACCACCACCAGACCCGTCGGGATATGCGTCATGCGCACGGCCGAGTCGGTCTTGTTGACGTGCTGGCCACCCGCGCCGGAAGCCCGCATCGTATCGACTCGCACATCGCCCATATTGAGCTCGATATCGATGTCTTCTGGCTGCGGCATGATGGCGACCGTGGCGGCGGAGGTGTGGATACGGCCCTGGCTCTCCGTGGCCGGGACGCGCTGGACCCGGTGCACGCCGCTCTCGAACTTCAGCCGTCCGAACACGCCATTGCCGGAGATCGCCGCAACCACTTCCTTGAAGCCGCCATGCTCGCCCTCCGAGGCGGAGACCAGCTCCCAGGTCCAACCCTGCAGCTGGGCGTAGCGTTGATACATGCCGTAGAGATTGCCCGCGAAGATCGCGGCTTCATCGCCGCCCGTCCCTGCGCGGATCTCGATCATCGCATTGGCGCTGTCATCCTTGTCCTTGGGCAGGAGAAGGAGGCTCATCGCGTGTTCGAGCTCCGGCAGCTTGTCCTTGAGCGCGTAATATTCCTCGCGCGCCATCTCGGCCATTTCCGGGTCGCCGCCCTCCATCATCTCGGAGAGGTCTTCCAGCTCGGCGCGCGCGGCCTTCAGCGCATTGGCCTTTTCGGCCACGGGCTTGAGCTCGGCGTGCTCCTTGGAGAGCTTGACGATTTCATCGGGATCACCGGCGGCGCCCAGGCGGGCTTCCACCTGGTCGAACCGGTCGATCACTTGGGCGAGTCTGGCTTCGGGTGCGTGCATGGCAGCTAGATAGCGGGAATTTCATCGTTCCGAAATCCGCGAGGCGCAGCTTGTTGGGCAGCAGGCGTCGTGCAAAAGTTGTTTTCCCGCCACCTGCAACAATTCGGGTCCTCTCATGCTAATTACATTCCTCCTGGCTGCCGGTCTCGTCGGCCAGGCTTCCGACGACGCAGCTTTGGATGCCGCCATTGATCGTGCCCAAACCCATCTTCGGGAAACGATCTGGGACCCGAAAAACCTGATTGCCGACCGCGAGCTGGCCCACAATTACCTGTTTATCTCAGGACACTATGGTCACGGCTCGGTCACGGATGTGATCGCCATCGATCTGTCCCGCGGGAGCTGGGTCGCGCGCACCACCGGGATTTCCGGAGACCGGCCCGCCCCGGCTTATGGGCTGGATCGGCAACTGGCCGAATTCATCCTCGCCGCCCCCCGCCAGGACGTTGAGCGCCTTGCGACCACCCTGCCGATCGAGCGATATGTGGCCCGGTCAGCGAATTGCCCCGCCGCAAATGAACACATGATCCGCGGCGGCGCGTTGGACTGGATAAGCGATAGCGCACGCCAACGTCTGGACCCCGCGGCGGAGGCCACGAACATCATCGTGCTCGACGGCGTCTGGCACACGGTCGAGCTGGAATCGCACAATTATTCTGTTCGCATGACAGGCCATGCGGCGATGGAACCGGTCATCGACTGGGCTACCGGATTGATCGCCGCCCTCGAACCCTGCTGGCAGCGGCCCGACTAGGCCAATACCGCCATCACGTTCCGCACGGCCATGATGACCAGCACGATCGATCCCAGGCAGAAGACCAGGAAGCGCATCGGGATGAAGTTCCACAGGCACTGGATAAGCGAATGGATCACGCGGATCAGCACATAGGCCCAGGCCAGCATGATGTTGAATTCGTCCGACACGCCGACAAGATGCGAATAGAGCACCAGGGCGTAGAAGATCACCGGTTGTTCGTGCAGGTGATTGTAATTGTCGGCGATGCGTCGGACCTCGATGGGCAGCTTGTCCATCACCGACTTGTCTTTCGCGGTGGCGGGATCAATCCCCGCCTTGCGCATGGCCGGAAGTCGGGTGGCATACATCCACACCCACATGATCAGCGTCCAGCTCACCAGCGCCAGTATCGGCGTCATCATTGATTGGAACATCTTGCAGCCCTCCCCGGCCATTTTCCAGCAAGGTAGTGCGCGTCGTGGCGGTTTGGCGAGGCGAAATCAACGCGATGCGGTAAATCCGGCGGCCTGCCGCCCCTCTTGCATCCGATCTTCGCCCGCCGGGCATCAACTGGACTGACGTCCAGTTTCAAGCGACACACGAGCATGTCGGATACACAGACCCGCACGCCAGCACCGAAGCGCTCCCGCTTTGAGCGCAATCACGACCGCATCTATGACGCGGCCATCGGCCTGTTTGCGGCACGCGGACCGGACGCCGTGACCATGGAGGATATTGCCGTCGCGGTCGGCATGTCCCGATCGAGCATTTTCAACCATTTCCCGTCGAAGAATCTGATCCTCGCCACTTTCTTCACCCGAATGACGTCTGAAATCATCGCGGAGGCCCGGGCAAAGCCGATGCGTGGCTTTCGGCACGCCATCATCGATCTGGGTCGCATCGCCGGCGCCCACGCCACGCACCATGGCCCGATCGTCGCCGCGATCGCCGGCCTGACGGCCCCGAGCCAGCCGCTCGCTCCGGCCGAACAAGCGACTGATGCCGCCATGCGCACTTATTTGCTGGCGCTCATTCGGGCAGGTCAGGCGAAAGGTGAGGTGCGGAACGACCATTCAGCGCACGCCTTGGCCAACCTGCTGCTGGCGGTCCTCACGGCGAGTGCCCACGAATGGGTTGCTGGCGGACAAGGCGAGGACCTCTCCACCCTTCTGGAAGGCCGCTACTCACTCGTCCTCGACGGCTTGATGCAAAAAAGCTGACCCGATCTGCATCCATTCCCGAACCGGGCTGCATCTTCTGATCATGACATTTGGACTCAAGTCCAATTTGATGAAACGGAGACTGCATGACGCGCATTTCAACCAGCCTTGCCGCCCTGAGCCTGGCCCTCGTCGGCGCTACTGCCCTGGCCCAGTCAGCACAGCATGACGCGGACGCCTGGGCCGAGGATCTCAACGCCCTCGTCGAGGTGCTGGAGACCAATCATCCCAATCCCTTCCACACCACATCGCAAGCGGTCTGGGAGGCCCAGCTCGACGCGTACCGGACCCGTTTGCCCGCCATGTCTGATGCCGAACGCATTGCCGGCATGGCGCGCCTGCTGGGCATGATCGGGGATGGTCATACCTGGATGCCCATGCATGCCTTGCCCTTCGGCGGGATGCCGCCAGGGCCCGGCTTCCGCTCCCTGCCGGTGCGCTTTGAACTCTTCGATGACGGCCTCTTCATCGTCGGCGCAACAGACCCCGACCTGGTCGGCCTGCGGGTCGAGGCCTTCGGGGATATCCCGGTCGCCGAAGCGCTGGCACGCACGCTGGAAATCCTGCCCCGCGACGCCGTGAACTTCTCGCGCGAGCTGGCACCGGAATGGATGATGCAGGCCGAATTGCTGACCGCGCTGGGTCTGGCCGCTGATGCTGACAATATCGTGCTCACCCTCACCGATGGCGAAACCAGCCGCGTTGCAAGCCTTCAGCCCCTGGGCGCGCAGGTCCGCTATGACTGGGCCTTCTCGATGGATGGCGGACCACAGACCGACGAAGACTGGTATACGGCCGCGGCCGACACGCCACTCTGGCAGGAGCCGATGACCGTGCCGGTGCGCCTCGTGACCTCACTGGAAAACGCGGCCTATCTGCAGCTTTTCTCGATCGCGAACGGCCCCGAGCGTTTCGCCGATCTGGCCCGCCAGGCCGTCGCCCTGGCCGAGACCCTGGACGAGCCCGTGCTCATTCTCGACCTGCGGCGCTGCCTGGGCGGGGACGGGTCGCTGAACCCGGCATTCGTCGACGAATTGGTGGCCAGCGCGGCGCTGTCCCGGCCCGGGCGCATTCGTGTCCTGACCAGCCGCCAGACCCACTCCGCCGCCATCATGTTGCTGTCACGCCTGGCCAACCGGACCGGGGCGGTCCGTTTCGGACAGGCCGCCGCCGATCGGCCCAATCATTATGGCGAAACCAATATATGGGTGACACCGAATACCGGCCTGCCGGTGATCCATGCCAGCGAGCACTACGCCACGGCGACGCCCGGCGACACCCGTGCCCATCACGCGCCGGACATCACCATTCCCTACCGCTTTGACGATTACGCCGCCGGCATCGACCCCGTGCTCGCGGCTGCGCTCACCTACAATCCGGAGATCTGATCCATGACCAAGACCCTCACGCTCGCCACAACCGCCCTCGCCCTCCTGACCAGCGCCTGCCATGCCGACGAGTTCGTGCATGCCGCCGAGAACGACCATGTCGGTCGCATCCTCTATTATGAGCGCACCAATCAGGATGGCAGTCTGGATGAACGCATCACCGTCTATCGCGCCAGCCCGACCTCGCTGGAAGTCTATAAGGAGAACGGGCTTTGCGGCAATGCCGCCCTGGTCACCGCCGAGCTCGACCTCACCACCTTCTCGGCGCGCGAATTGGTCGGCGGTCGGCTTCTGCCAGAGGCGGAGGTCATGCAGTTCGCCTTCCTCGAGCAAAACGAGGCCGGCGACCGGATGGATATGGTTGTGCGACTGCCCGACATGGAGATTCGCAATGAGTTCGAGATCGCGTCGCCGCACTGGCATTTGTTCGACTTCGATCTCGCCAGCCTGACCGCAGTCACGCCTTACCTGGCCACCCCGGACGCAGCCTTCGGCTTTGGCATGGCCCTGCTGTGGGCTGACCCGTCCGCCGGGGATCCGCTGGTCTGGATGGGGGATGTCACCGCCAGCCCGACCGGGATGGACAATGGCGCGTACAGCTATGCGCTGAGCGGATCGGCGCTCACCGGTGACCGCTCGACCGGGTCGGCCGGTACACTGCGCATCGATGCGGCGGAGGGTTACATCACCCATGCCGCTTTCCCGGTGCCCAACCATCCCGGCTATACCGACTTCGAACTGAATCTCCTGCGGGTCAGCGATGGCGGCGCCGAGGAGTGGGATGCCCTGCTGCGCGCCCATTGGGCCGATTGCGGCGACTGACACGCCGACACCCTGCCGGTTTCTGCCAACACCCTGCCCGCTCGGGCAGGGTGTTGTGCCGTCAGCCGCAATTCCGCCGCCATGCCTGCCAATTCCCGCCCCGGAACGGAACTAGCCTCTTGCGGGTTCAGTTCAGAACGCGTTCTATGGGAAAAAATTCGAGTATGCCGGATTCAACGATGGAATTTCACCGCACCAAGCGTCTGCCGCCTTATGTTTTCGAAGAAGTCAATCGCCTGAAGGCCCAATTGCGGGCCAATGGTGCCGACATCATCGATTTCGGCATGGGCAATCCGGACCTGCCAACCCCGCCGCACATCCTGGAGAAGCTGCGCGAGACCACCGAGAAGCCGCGCACCAATGGCTATTCGGCCTCCCGCGGCATACCCGGCCTGCGCAAGGCCCAGGCGCGCTATTACAAACGGCGCTTCGATGTCGACCTGGATCCGGACAGCGAAGTGATTGTCACGCTGGGCTCCAAGGAAGGCTTTGCGAATCTTGCCCAGGCGATCACCGCGCCCGGCGATGTCATCCTGGCGCCCTCGCCCTCCTATCCGATCCATACTTTCGGCTTTCTCATCGCCGGCGGCACGATACGGCATGTCCATGCGCCGTCGCCGGAAGATTATCTGCGCGGACTCGAGCATGCAGCGAGGCATTCGGTTCCGAGTCCGATTGCCGTCGTGGTCTGTTTTCCCTCCAACCCCACGGCACAGACCGCCTCGCTGGATTTCTACAAGGAGGTCGTGAAGTTCGCGACCCGGCACGATCTCCTCATCCTTTCCGACCTCGCCTATTCCGAGATCTATTTCGGGGATGAGCCGACCCCGTCCATGCTGCAGGTCGAAGGCGCCAAGGAGCGCACGATCGAGTTCACCTCGATGTCGAAGACCTATTCCATGGCAGGGTTCCGGGTCGGTTTCGCGGCCGGGTCGCCGCGTCTGGTCGGCGCGCTGGCGCGGGTCAAATCCTATCTCGATTACGGCGCCTACACGCCGGTACAGGTGGCAGCCTGTGCCGCGCTGGACGGCCCGCAGGACTGTGTCGACGAGGCGCGGGCCATCTACAAGCATCGCCGCGATGTACTGGTGGAGAGTTTTGGCCGGGCCGGCTGGTCCATTCCGTCGCCGGAAGCCTCCATGTTTGCCTGGGCTCCGCTGCCACAGGGCTGCGAAGAGATGGGCTCGCTGGAGTTCTCAAAACAATTGATGGAAGAGGCCGGCGTCGCCGTCGCGCCGGGCATCGGTTTTGGCGAGCATGGCGAGGGCTATGTCCGCCTGGCCCTGGTCGAGAATGAGCAGCGCATCCGCCAGGCCGCCCGCGGCGTGGGCGATTTCCTCAAGACAAGACAACCGGCAATCCGGGCGGTCTGACCGCCCGGATCGCCTGTCGAGACAGGACCGGTTGAGGGAGGATGCCGGTCCCGCAGTTCGGCCAGACCCTAGAAGTAGTGGTGCACCGCACCGGTCGAATGCCCCCAGGTGCCACCAGCCTTGGCCCGGCCACGACGGCGGCGCATACGGTTCTGCATGACCTTGCGGACATCTTCGAGCGGCGGCATTTCGGCGGCCTCCGGTGATTTCAGATCCTCGCGGTGGGCCACAAACTCGGCATAGGCTTCGAGTTCCGGTGCCAGACCGGCCGCAACGAGCTCGATCATGATCGCATCGTCGATATAGCCAATGCCCGGTGTCGAATCGGGGATGAGGTCTTCCGGGTCAGCGAAATAGGCCAGCGCGTTCAGGACACGCTCGCGATCCTCGCCCTCGAGCTTCCAGTCTGCGTCATCGAGCATGCCGACGAGCGGGCCGAGCTGATTCAGGCGGGATTTGACGAATTCCGGCGGATTGGCCGCCAGCGCCTTGCTCATCATGTCCGCCACGCCAGCCGTGATACGGCTTTCGTCCAGATCGGCACGATCTGCGCGCGCCTTGTCGAGACGATCCCGGAAAAAGGCGAGATCGGTTTCGGACAGTTCGAACTCAACCTTGAGAGTCGGGGATGACGGGTTGCTCATGATGTTGGGGCACCTTCCTGTAGCCGTTGATT
This sequence comes from uncultured Maricaulis sp., assembly GCF_947259345.1. GTDB lineage: Bacteria > Pseudomonadota > Alphaproteobacteria > Caulobacterales > Maricaulaceae > Maricaulis. The sequence goes on from NZ_CAMYLS010000005.1 coordinate 41,518, forward strand.
GATGGACACTGTGTCCCACACCGGCTTTCGCGCCAATAGCGGGAACAGAATTCTTCCCGTCCCGGGGGACACCTTGCCCCTTCCATCCGCCCTCGCCGGCCAAATCGGAGCACCGGTTACCCGGCCTTAACCATAAGACCAGTCTTCGCTGCGCCGGCCAGCCGCGAGGCGCTAGAGTGGCGCCATGAATGTCGCTTTCAATACCGCCGTTGCCGGCATGATGTCCGCCCAGTCCCAAGCCGGGTCTGCGGCGCGCGAAATGGTCAATAATGCGGCCAAGGGCGAAGACATCATCCAGGCGGCTGTGGCGCTGAAAAAGGCTGAGGCCTCGCATGCGGCCGCGGCCGTAACCGCGCGCATTGCCAGCGACATGACGGAGACCCTGCTGGACATCACTGTCTAGCCTGACTTCCGGTCGGTGGGTGGCCGGTGGGCGTCATCCCCCCTGTGCCAGGCTCGCGATGGCCTGACATCCAAGCCGGGGGGATGACGAGCCGGCCCATAGGATCAAACCCGCCTCGCCTCTCGCCATTTGCGCCAAACATCCCTAAATCGACGGGATGACCTACTCTGTGACTGTCGACATTGTCTCCGACCTCGTCTGCCCCTGGTGCTGGCTCGGCAAGCGCCATTGGGATGAAGCGCGCAAGCTGACCGCCGATATCAAGGTCGAGACGACCTGGCGGCCCTATCAGCTCGACCCGACGCTGGCCCGCGAAGGCCGCCCCTACAAGGATTACATGCGCGAGAAATTCTCCGGTCCCGAAGCCTCGGGCCGCTGGAAAGCCATGCGCGATCATCTCGAACAGGCCGGTCCGGGTGTCGGGATTGATTTTCGCTTTGACGATATCACAATGCGGCCGAACACCTTGAATGCCCACCGGCTGATGCGCTGGGCCGGCGGCCAGGGCAAGACGGACGCCATGGCCGAAGCTCTCTTCTCGGCCTTCTTTCAGGCCGGGCGCGATATCGGCGATACCGACACATTGATCGAGCTGGCCGCCGAGGCCGGGCTGGACCGCGATGTCTCCGCCGACCTCCTGGCCACGGATCGCGACGAGAAAGCGGTCTGGGAAGAAGAGCTTTTCTACCGCAAGCTCGGCGTTTCGGGCGTGCCCACCTATATTTTCAATGGCCGTTTTGCCGTGTCCGGGGCCCAGGAGCCGGCCGTGCTGGCCGATGCCATTCGCCAGGCCGTCAAGGAACCGGCAGAAACCGAATAAGCTCGCCGCCAGCGGGCAGGTCCAAGGGGGAGATACCATGACCGCACTCGACGCCTTCGCACTCTACACCGGGCTCAACGGCCTGCTGCTCATCGCACTCGCCTACAATGTCATTCGCCATCGCCAGCGGGCCAAGATCGGCTTCGGGACGGGCGGTGACGAGAAGCTGGAACTGGCCTGCCGGGTTCATGGCAATGCCGTGGAATACGTTCCAGTGACCCTGATCATCATCGGCGCTCTGGCCATGACGAGTGCCCCCATTCTTGTCGTGCACGGCGTCGGCATCACCCTGACCGTGGGCCGCGGCCTGCATGCGTGGGGCTTGTCGACATCCTCCGGCACGTCACCGGGCCGTTTCATCGGAACCCTGCTGAGCTGGATCAGCATCGTGATCGGCTCGCTCTTCCTGATCTGGACTGCCATCAGTTGAGCCATTGCCCGGCAGGGCCTCGCAGGGCTATAGCCGACACATGACACAGACCTTCCAAGCTCCCGACCCCGCCCGCCTCCAGGACATCGCCGCCGATCTGGTGGCCCGGGCCCTGAAGGCCGGCGCCGACAGTGCCGAAGCCTCCGTCGCCGAGTCGCGTGAAACCGAACTCTCGGTGCGCGATGGCAATCTGGAGGATATCGGCCGGTCGGAATCGCTGGATGCGGGCCTGCGGGTCTTCGTCGGCAAGCGCCAGGCCGGCGTCGCCTTCTCTGACCTGTCGGAGAAGGGACGGGACTTCACCATTGGCCGCGCCGTGACCATGGCCAAAGCGGCCCCGGAAGACCCCTATTCCGCCCTCGCCGATCCGGAACGCTTGTGCAAGGCGCCGCCGGAGATCGAGCAGTTCGAGGCCGGCGAATGGTCACCGGAGGAGCTGGAGGAAACCGCACTCGCCATCGAGACCGCCGCGCGGGCTGTCGAAGGCGTGACCATGACCGATGCGGCCTTTGCCTCCTCCGGTCAGGGCGCTGCCGCCTATGCCACATCAACCGGCTTCAATGCCGGCTGGAAGAAGAGCGTGTTCGGCTATGGCGCCAGCGTCATTGCCGGCAAGGATGGCGCCATGGAGCGCGATTACGCCGCCACCTCAGCCCGCCGCCGCGCTGATCTGCGTGACCGGATCGAGGTCGGTCGCGAGGCCGGTGAACGCGCGGCCCGGCGCATGGGTCCGAAAAAGCTGCCATCGGGCGTGATGCCGGTTGTCTTTGACCGCCGTGTGGCGACGACTTTTCTGGGTTCACTGGCCGGCGCCGTGTCCGGTCCGGCCGTGGCTAGAGGCGTCTCTTTCCTGCGCGACAAGCTGGGTGAGCGCGTCTTCGCGCCGGGGATCACCATTATCGACGATCCGCACCGCGCCTGGGGCCATGCCTCGGCGCCGTTTGACGGCGAGGGCACGGTCAATCAGCGCAGCGCCATCATCGAGGATGGACGCCTGACCACCTGGTTCCTCAACTCCGCCGCGGCCCGCCAACTCGACATGGCCCCGACCGGTCACGCCCGGCGCTCCATGGGCGGGTCGCCCGGCGCCGGCCCGACGAATTTCCACATGGAAGCCGGCGAGACCAGCCGCGAAGACCTTGTCGGCGGCATCAAGGATGGCGTGCTGATCATGGAAATGTTCGGCCCGTCGCTGAATTCCAATACCGGCGACTGGTCGGTGGGCGTGTCCGGCTATCGCATCGCGAATGGCGTCATCGACCATCCGGTCAGCGAAATCACCGTCGCCGGCAATCTGATCGACATCTATGCTCGCCTCATTCCGGGCAGTGATCTGGAATTTCGGGGATCTGTTAACGCCCCCAGCGTATTCGTGGACGCGATGTCCGTCGGCGGTCTCTAGATCGACCGGCCAGGACAGACCAATTCAAGGAGCCCGGCATGAGTGAAACCAAGATCAACAACCAGCTGCTGCACCTCGTCATCGGTGGCGAGCTGGCCTGCGTCGACCCGACCAATTGCGAGTTCAAGGATCTCGACGAGGTCGATTTCGTCGGCGCCTTCGGCAGCTATGCCGAAGCCCGCGCGGCCTGGAAAGGCGCCGCCCAGCGCACGGTCGACAACGCCCATATGCGCTATTTCATCATCCACGCCCACAAGCTTCTCGATCCCTCGACCGAGAAGAAGGACGGCTAGGGTCCGACACGCGGCGTGAGCGATCCTGACGATACCGCCGGCGCAAAACCGGCCTCGACCGCCTCGCTCGCAAAGCGTCTCTGGCGCGACTGGCTGAGCCGTCGCCCGGGCCTGGTCGCATTGGCGCTGGTCCTGTCAGCCATCACGGCCGGCGCGGCCGCCTCCTATGCCGGCGTGATCGCCTGGACCTTCGACAAGCTCAATGCCGGAGCCGCAGACTTCTTCCCCCTCGCCCCGCTGGCCGTGATCGGCCTGGCGACGGTGCGTGGGGTCAGCCTCTATCTGCAGACCGTCCAGACCAACCGGCTCGCCCTGAATGTGATGCAGGACCTGCAGAACGCCATGTTCGGCAAACTGGTCCGGGCCGATTTCGCGCGCCTGCAGGCCGAAGGCACGGGCTCGCTGGTCTCGCGCTTCACCAATGACATCACCCTGCTGCGCGAGACGATTGTCCGCCTGGCCAATAATCTCATGCGCGACGTGCTGACGGTGATCATCACCGTGGGCGTCATGCTGAGCCTCGACTGGATGCTGACCTTGCTCATCCTGGTTGTCTATCCGATCGCCGCCTGGCCGGTGATCCGGATCGGTCAGCGCTTGCGCAAGACCTCCTCCCAGGCCCAGAGCCAGATGGGCGAGGTCACCAGCCAGCTCGAAGAGAGCTTCTCCGGCGCCCGCATGGTCAAGACCTATGGGCTGGAAGGCTATGAGAGCGAGCGGGCGCGCAAATCCTTCTTCGACCGCCTGCGCTTTCTGCTGAAAATCACCGAGAACAAGGCCCGCGTCGATCCGATCCTGGAGGTCGTGGGCGGTCTGGCCTTTGCCGGACTGGTGGCCTTTGCCGGCTGGCGCATGCTCGAGGGCGAGACCTCGGTTGGCAATATCATCGGCGTGCTGACCGGGATCGGTGTCATCTCGCCGGCCATCCGGGCGCTGGGCACACTCAATGCGGTGGTCCAGGAAGGCTTTGCCGTCCTCGAACGCATCTTCACCATTCTCGATACCGACGAAACCGTCACTGCCGCACTCGACGCGCCGGCACTGAGCGTCGATCGCGGCGGCGTGGAGCTGGACTCGGTGAACTTCGCCTATCCCGACGGATCCGTGGCCTTGCGTGATTTCTCGCTGAAAGCGGCTCCCGGCGCCACCATCGCCCTCGTCGGCCCGTCCGGTTCCGGCAAGTCGACCATCCTCAATCTCCTGCCCCGGCTCTATGATGCGCAATCCGGCACGATCCGGATCGATGGCACGGATACCCGTTCGGTCTCCCTGACCTCCCTGCGCCAGGCCATGGCCCTGGTCAGCCAGGATGTGACCCTGTTCGACGACTCGGTGCGCGCCAATATCGGGTTTGGTGACCTGGAAGCCGACGAGGCCGCCATCATCGCCGCTGCAAAGGCCGCCGACGCCCATGACTTCATCATGGCTCTGCCGGACGGTTATGACAGCCCGGTCGGTCCGCGCGGCAGCAATCTGTCCGGCGGCCAGCGCCAGCGCCTGTCGATTGCCCGGGCCATCCTCAAGGACGCGCCCATCCTGCTGCTCGATGAAGCCACCAGCGCGCTCGACACCGAGTCCGAGCAGCGGGTGCAGTCGGCTCTGGAACGGCTTTCACAGGGCCGGACCAGCCTGGTCATCGCCCACCGTCTCTCGACCGTCCGCGATGCGGACTGGATCTATGTGATGGATCAGGGCTGCGTCGCCGAACAGGGCAAGCATGACGATCTCGTCGCCCGCGACGGGCTCTATGCCCGCCTGTGCAAGATGCAGTTCGGCGACTAGCCCTCCCGGGCCTGCATGATTTCGCTGCGACGTCCGCTTTCCGGCAAGGTGACAGTGAATTTGGAGCCGGCACCCGGGGCACTTTCCACGACAATGTCACCGCCCATCAGCTCGGCCAGCTTCTTGGCGATCGCCAGGCCAAGGCCGGTACCGCCATTCTTGCGCTGCATGACCGCTTCGCCCTGGGCGAAAGGCATGAAGATGCGCTCCATCAACTCGCCATCCATGCCGATGCCGGTATCGCCGACCTCGAAGGTGACGTCATGGGTCCGATCAGCTGTCTGGGTCATGAGGCAGCGCACCCGCACCTCGCCGCGATCCGTGAACTTGACGGCGTTGGACAGGAGGTTGGACAGGATCTGGCGCACCCGGGCCGGATCACCGACCACGTCACGCTCGGCAACCGGGTCGATTTCAAGGTGCAGGTTCAGCCCCTTCTCCATCGCCTTCATGCGATAGGGACCGGCGACAGTGCGGACCAGTTCGGCCGGGTTGAAACTGTCCTGCTCGACCTCGAACCGGCCGGACTCGATATTGGCGAGGTCGAGAATGTCGTTGAGAATGGTCAGGAGCGACTGGCCGGACCCTTCAATCAGATTGACCATTTCGCGCTGGGACGGTTCCAGCTCGGTATTGGCCAGCAGGGCGGACATGCCGAGCACGCCATTCATCGGAGTGCGGATTTCGTGCGACATGGTGGCCAGGAAGCGCGACTTCGCGCGGCTGGCCTCGGTGGCCTGCTGGCGGGCTTCGACCAGGTCGTGAATGTCCGTCATCGCGCCGACCATGCGGACCGGGTCGCCATCCGGCGTGCGCACGGCTTCGCCGCGCATTCGGAACCAGCGGTGCAGGCCACCGACCACCCGCAGACGCACGGTGAGGTCGAAAGGGCGGCCAGCCCGAAAATGCGCCTTCATCGCCGACTCGAAGCGCGGCCGGTCATCGGTGTGGAGGAGCGTGGTGAAGCTGTCCGCGCCAGCGGTAAACTCACGCGGCTGATAACCCAGCAATTCGCGCCCCCGGGCGGAAATATAGATCTGGTCGGTCTCGAGGCAGAAATCGAGAATGCCGTCGGACGTGCCCTTCATGGCCAGCTCGGCGCGATCGCCGGACTCGGCCGCCAGGATCTCACCGGTCAGGCGGCGGCGATAATGGTTGAAGACCGAGAGCAGCTCGTCGGCAATGTCGATCGGGCGTTTGAACATGGCGACGACGATGCCGACCGACTGGGCGCCATTGTAAAGCGGCATGCCGACATAGGCGCGCATGCCCATTTCCTCGAGCATGAAATCGCGCGGATAACGTCCCGCAACATTGTCCTCGAAAATGTCCGCGCCCGCTTCCATGACGTCGGCGCAGGGTGTGCCTTTGAGTTCGTAACAATAATTCCCGACCAGCGCGCTGCCGCAGGCAACCTTGAGCGTGCGCATGCGCGAATGGGTGGCGTCGATGCGGGCGATGAAGAGGCGATCGGCGGCAAAGACCTCGGCGGTCTGCTTGACGAAACCCTCGAGAAAGGCCGGACCACACTCACGGGACAACAGGAAATTGAGTCGGTTCAACCGCTCCTGTGAGTAGTCCGTACGTATGGCCAGATCCGGCATAAGCCCCTCTCCCTGCACTGCCCCCCGAGCGGGGAACTGAACGTGGTTAACGAGCATTAATGTGACTCAATCCTGTGGAAAGAGTCGTCATATCTGATGAATTCACTGGTTATAAAAAATGGGTGCTCGCTATTCGCGACGCAACAGCTTCTCGGTCAGCAGGTTACCCCACCAGCTGGACATGAAGCTGGCCTGCACGGACTCGCGATCATAGACGGTTTCCACCCATTCCCAGAAGTCCATCGGATGGGCTTCATTGTAGGTGCGATAGCTCTCGAAGAAATAATCCAGCACTCCGGTCTTGCCTGCCTTCACGTGCAGGTATTTCAGCGACAAGTGCCGGATCGCCTCGTCATAGGGCAATTTGAGATGGGTCAAGGCAAACAGGACGGAGATGATGCCGGCCCGGTCCGCGCCCGACTTGCAATGGATCAGGGCGGGATACTGGATCGTCTCGAAAATCTTCACCGCCCGCTGCATGCGGTCGACATAGGGCGCCTCGCGTGAGCCGAAGGGCATGTCGATCATCTCGAGACCGAGACGCTCGCAGGCATCCTTCTCCAGATCGTAATAGCAGACACCCGGCTGGGTCCCGCGAATATTCAAAATGGTCTTGAAGCCGTCCGTCGCCAGGTTTTCGAGACGCTCCGGAGACGGCTGGTTGGACCGCCACATGCCGCCGCCGACTTCGTGCATGTTATGGAATTTCTGACGCAGAATACCGTGATCCTTCCACAGGAAATCCTGCCAGGCGCGCTCACGGTCCTTCGGGTCATTCAAGTCATAGGGCATGCTGGGCCTTTCATCTGGCTGCGCATTTAGGCCGGTCTCGGCGATGACGCAACCGCGCGCCATGCTTGACCTTTTGCGCCACGGAGGTGAGCTAGGGTCCGTCATGACCAAACGCCTGCTCTCCCGGCCCTGGGCCCAGGAAGTCCTTGCCTTCTTCGTCCTGCTCTATCTGGAGCTGGTCCGGCACTCCATTCGATGGGAGCACCGCAATACGGACTATGTCCAATCGGTCTGGGATGAGCGCAAGGCCATTCTCGGCTGTGTCTGGCACGGGCGGGTCCTGATGGCCCTGCACGGCTGGGCCCGCCAGAAGGACCGCATGGTCGCCCTCGCATCGCGCTCGCGCGAAGGCGAGATCGGGTCCCGCCTGGCCCGCTGGTACAAGGTGGGCGTGGTGCGCGGGTCCTCGCGCAATCCCAACAAGCCGGGGGCGGCCAAGGGCGGCGAAGCGGCCTACCGGGCCATGGTCAATCATCTCAATGCCGGCGGCTGCGGCGCCGTGACGCCGGACGGGCCGCGCGGTCCACGCATGCGGGCCGGCTTCGGCGCCGTGCGCATGGCCCGTGATACCGGCGTCCCCATCCTGCCCTTCACCTGGTCGACCCGGCGCAAGACCGTTCTGCACAAGGCCTGGGACCATCACTGCCTGCCGCATTTTTTCACCCGCGGCGTAATCATCTGGGGCGAGCCCATTCATGTGAGCAAGGGCGCTGACGCCGCTGAACTGGAAGCGGCTCGGCTCAATCTCGAAACCCAGCTCAATACGCTGACCCACGAGGCTGACGAAGCGGTGGGCGGCGAGATCGTCAATCCCGACCCGAAACACCGCCCGGGAACCGGCAAGACCAAGGTGACCGGAGCCAGCGGGGCGACGGCGTGAGCCTGCCAGCAACTCTTCTGGTGTATCGCGCGCTCACCGGGCTCGCCGCTCCGCTCCTGCCCGTCATTCTCGCCCGTCGCGCCAGGGCCGGCAAAGAAGACCCAGCCCGACGCCATGAGCGACTGGGTCGTCCACAGATCACACGTCCTGATGGTCGCCTGGTCTGGCTGCACGGTGCCAGTGTCGGCGAAAGCCTGGTCCTCGCGACCCTGGTTGACCGGATGGCCGCGGCCGATCCCGAACTGGAATTCCTGGTCACAACCGGCACAATGACGTCCGCCAGCCTGATGGAGAAACGCCTGCCACCACAGGCCAAGCATCAATACGTGCCCGTGGACACGCCGGGCGCTGTGCAGCGCTTTCTCGACCACTGGCGGCCGGATCTGGGTGTTTTCGCGGAATCGGAGCTATGGCCGAATCTCCTGCTTGAGGCGCGCAAACGGGCCATTCCGATGGCGCTGGTCAATGCCCGCATGAATGCGGCTTCGCTGACGCGATGGCGGCGCCGTGGTGATGCCCTGCGCAGGCTTCTTGAGGCTTTCAGCTGGATCGGAGCGGCCGACACCCGCACGCGCGACGGGCTGGAGGATTTGACCGGGCGCGAGATCGTGCTGGCGGGCAATCTCAAGCTTGAGGCCCGCGCGCCGGAGCCGGATGCCGCAGAGCTCACCGCGCTCAAGAACACCCTCGCCGGGCGCCCGATCTGGCTCGCCGCCTCGACCCATAGCGGAGAAGACGAGACGGTGTTGAGCGCGCATGCCTTGCTCCACAAGACCCAGCCCGGTGCCCTTTTGATCCTCGCGCCGCGCCACCCGGAACGCGGACCCGCGCTGGCAGAACTGGTTCAGGCGCGCGGTTTTCACCTCGCCTGCCGCTCGAAGGGCGATGTTCCGGACGGGCAGGACACGGTTTGGCTGGCCGACACGCTGGGCGAAATGCCCCTCTGGTTCGCCCTCGCGCCGGCCGCCTTTATCGCCGGCAGTCTGGAAGCGGGGATTGGCGGCCATAACCCGATCGAGGCCAGCCAGGCCGGCGCCTGTGTCATTAGCGGACCGCATGTCGACAGTTTCGATGATGTCTACACGGCCTATCGCGACCACGCGGCGATGCTGGAGATCGAGGATGCTGTGACCCTGGCCGAAGCGGTCGAGCAGGTCTGGCAGGGCCGGGCGCCGGGCAGGGCCGCGGCGCGCAAGGCCATCGCGGCAGCCTCTGGCGGTGCGATGAATACGACGCTGACAGAGCTCAACTCGCTTCTGGCCGCCGATACGAGTGGCGAGGCAATGACATGAAAGAGCCCGCTTTCTGGCGCACCGATGGCGGGCGTGGATCCGGCACCCTGGCCCGGGCCCTGCTGGCACCGCTGGGCTGGATCTATGCCTGGACGGTGGCCCGTCGCCTGCGCACCACCAAGCCGCAGCGCATTACTCCGAAAGTGATTTGCATCGGCAATCTCACGGTCGGCGGCACTGGCAAGACCCCCATCACCCAGAGTCTGATGCAGCGCCTGAGCGATATGGGGCATGTTCCGGCCTCACTCTCGCGCGGCTATGGCGGTTCGGAGCCGGGTCCGCTGCGCGTCCGGCCTGACGAACACAGCGCCCAAACGGTTGGAGACGAACCCCTCCTTCTTGCCCGAAGCGGTGCCGCCTGGATCGCCCGTGATCGGGCGGCGGGCGGACAGGCTATCGAGACCGCAGGCGGGGCCGATATTGTGTTGATGGATGATGGCCATCAAAACCCGGACCTCGCCAAGGATTGCTCCATCCTCGTCGTTGACGGCGTCACCGGATGGGGTCCCGGGACCATCTTTCCGGCCGGTCCCCTGCGCGAACCGGTTCGTTCCGGCCTGGCCCGCGCTGATGCGGTGATCGTCATGATGCCGGGACCGGATAGCGAGCCGGACTGGACAGGTCTCGGCTTGGCCGACCTGCAAGTCCCCGTCTTTCACGCCTGGCTGGAACCGGAAGGGCCTCCACCGCCTGGCAAGCTGGTCGCCTTCGCCGGGATCGGGCGTCCGCAGAAATTCTTTGACGCCCTGGTCGCAGCCGGCGGCAAGCTGTCTGAAGTCGCCGTTTATGGCGATCATCACGCCTTCACCGCCGCCGACCTACGGCATCTCGATGCCCTCGCCACCGCCCATGATGCGCAGCTCATCACCACCGAGAAGGATTGGGTGCGCCTGCCGGCGGAAGCGCGTGACCGCATCGCCGCCTGGCCGGTTCGCGCCGCCTTCACAAACCCCGGCGCCCTGGACGGGCTCTTGCGCGACGTCATGGACGCCACGCCCGAGGCTCGTTAAATCCGTTTAATGATAGAAGCCCAACGCAATGCCTCTGCGATGACCCGGATCGGCTGGCACTTTGAAGCCGCCGCCTGGGACGCCTATGCGGGCTGGTACAAGATCAAGGGGATCGACAAGGCCTCCGACGCCGCCGGTGAGCTCTTGCGCACACTCGGGCCGTTGATGCCCGTCCACAAGGTTGCCCGGATCAACATGCAGCGCTGCTTCCCGGACGCAGCAGAGCCCGAGATCGAGCGCCTGCTTGGCGGCATGTGGGAGAATTTCGGCAGACTGGCCGGCGAGATGCCGCATCTGGGCGTGTTCGCAGGGCCGGAATTCAATGACCGGGTCGAGTTCATCGGTCGCGAGAAATTCGAAGCTCTGCGCGATATGGGCAAGCCGGCCGTCATCATCTCGATGCATCACTCGAACTGGGAAATCGCGGCCGCCGCGATCAGTCAGACCGGCCTGCCCTGCCACATCACCTATCGCCCCGCCAACAACCCGCTGATCGACCAGCGCATCTCCGACATGCGCGTGGGCTATGGCGTGAAGACCCTCACCGCCAAGGGCGGCGATGGCGCCAAGGCGCTGATGCAGGCGCTTAGGGCCGGCGAGTCGGTGGCGCTGATGAACGACCAGAAAATGAATGACGGCGTTGAAGCCCCCTTCTTCGGCCATCCCTCCATGACCGCACCCGGACCAACACGGCTGGCCATGCGTCATGGCTGCCCGCTATTGCCACTCTCGGTGCGCCGCATGGGTGGCGCCCGCTTCCGCGTGGAAGTTCACGACCCCATCGAGATATCGACCAATCCCGACAAGTCCGCCGCCATCATCGAGACGGTGACGCGGATCAATCAATGGGTGGAAAGCGAAATCCGCCAGGCCCCGGAGCAATGGTTCTGGGTGCATCGTCGCTGGGCGAAATCGGTGTACAGGGGTTAGGTGGGGGTGGGGCGGATTTTGGAGCGTCTCGCATAGTGGCCGGGATCGGCTGACGGGGCTTGGCTGGTCCGAGAAAAAATGCTGCTCGGACCCAATTGTCCAATGAGAATTGGAAGTTTGCTCATGTTGGATTTCTATTCGAGATTCTTGAACCGCTTCGGTTTTTCCGTTGCGCTTTACCTGACAGTCGCGCTGGGCACCATTTTCCTCAGACGATTTTTGGGAATTCCAACGAGCGCTGTGCCTTGGATTATCGGCGGAGCATTCATTGTCCTCGTGTTGTACCAGTTGATCGTTGTGGCTGGCCGTTCAGGCCGTAAATAAGCGGCGGCATACACCATTACGGCCTCTTCACGTCTGAGCGCCTGGCGCAAACCCCACCATAAACCGCTTGCCGAGAGGTCGCCGAATCCGTTTCTTCAGCTCAAGGGTAAAGCCGCGAAGCGGCCGCTGCGCGGCCCTTGACCTGAAGAAACGGATTCGGCCTGCTGGCTGACAAGCGATGTATGGCTGACTGCGCGCGCGGCGCTCAAGTCCGACCGGGGGCCGCGCGCCGGGATCAAGCGCAAAGCCCTCCTGCCTAGCGCAAGCCGGACAGGTCCAGATCAAGCAAACTCTGCGGATCAGCATAAAACTGGTTGCGCAGCTTCACGCGCCAGTCGAGATGCGAGCCGGTGGCCCGGCCGCCCGCGCCCATGGCACCGATGAGCTGGCCTTGCTCGACGATATCGCCCTCGGACACATCGACACCCGACAGGTGCAGGAAGGCCGAGACCAGGCCCTGACCGTGATCGATGAAAATCAGGCCGCCTTCGTAATACATGTCCGGCTCGGCCAGAGTGACAAGTCCGCCCGCTGGTGCATAGACCGGCGTGCCGACTTCATTGGCCCAGTCCAGCCCCCAGTGCGGGCTGCCTTCATGGCCATTATTATAGACACGTGCCGAGCCATAAACGCCGGTGGTGATGCCCTCGGCGGGCGAGATGAACCCGTCGAGGAAGCCCTGCCCGTCCCAGACAGAATTGAAGGCCGCCTGTTTCTGCGCGTATTCGCGCTGGCGTCGCGGCAGGGTGGACGGGTCCGGCGTGACGGTCGCCTGGGGCACACCGTCAACATGCTGAAGATTGTATTCGCGCTGGGTGATGGCCCAGGTTTCGGTGTCTTCAATGCCCAAAACATCCCCGTATTCACCGACCGGAGCCGTCACACTGAAGATCAGGCTTTCTGGCGCACTGCGCGGGATAGCCAGTACAGCGAAACCGTCACTGTCAGCCACGGCAGACATACCACCGAGCTGTAGTGCGGTGCGTGGTGGATAGAGGCACACCAGGAAAGCGCCCTCTTCGCGGCGCCCGGTGCATCCAACATCATTTGATGTGATGAATGGGCCGACATCGGCCGGCGCAACAGCTTCACGCGCCTCCGGCGCATTTTGCGCGATCAGGTCACCGATCGGGTCCGCGCCCTCATCGACCAGCGCCGTTGTGGACTGCAGGGCGAAAGCGAGCGCGAGGCTGATCATTTGCCCGGCTCCGAATTCAGCTCGATCCAGCGCTGTTTGGCGATCTGGACGTCCTTATAGGCTTCCTGCTCGTCAACATTCCAATAGCGCAGCTGGTCCAGCTGGATCGGGTCGCCGGTCACCGCACAGCGCACAAAACTGCCCGCCTTCAGGATGATGAAGTCGCTGTCGCCGAATTCCAAGATGGCTTCGCCCTGGAAGTCCTTGTCGAAACTGAAATCACTCATGCTTTTGTCTCTAGCAGGGTTTGCGCGCGAGCGGGAGGCCCGGCCCGCATCAGAAAAGCCGACCCTGTCCTTCCGCCTCGGGCTTGCCGCGCGGCTTGGGTTTCGGCTTGGACTTTTTCGGCAGGGCTGGTGTTTCCGGGGCGCGCTTGGAGGGTTTGCGATCGCCTTCGATCCGCGCGGCGCGTTCGCCATCGGCAAAGACGAGATCAATGCCCGCCCCTTCCATCAGCGAGGCGCCGGAGCGCACCAGCTTGCCGGCCCGGTCGCGCACCAGCACGAAGCCGCGCTTGAGGACGGATTGATGCGACAAGGCCTCAAGGCGCGCCGACCAGTTTTCCAGATCACGTTTGCGGTCGCGGCGGACACGCTCGGCAGCGGGTGCCAGGCGACCCGCCCGCTCGGCCAATTGCTCGCGCTTTTGACGCAGATCGCGCGTCAGGGCTGCCGGTTTCAAACCCGCAGCGAGGACCAGCAGGCGCCCGCGTTTCTCCGCGGCATGATTGAGCAGGGCCGGATCGAGCTTGTCGGCGACCATGTCAAAGCGCTGGCGCTTGAGTTCCATCAACGCCGCCGGGCGCGGCAGGGCCCGGGCGGCCGAGCGCAATTCGGTGCGCCGCCGCTCGATATGGCGCGACAGCGCCGAGACCAGGCGTCCCCCCAGCTGGTCGAGATCGGCTTTCAGTTCCGCGCGCACAGGCACAGCCATTTCGGCCGCCCCGGTCGGGGTCGGCGCGCGGCGATCAGAGGCATAATCGATGAGCGTGGTGTCGGTCTCATGGCCGACCGCCGAGATCAGCGGAATTTCGCTCTCGGCCGCGGCGCGCACCACGATTTCCTCATTGAAGCCCCAAAGGTCCTCGATCGAGCCGCCACCGCGGGCCACGATCAAGACATCCGGGCGCGGGATCGGGCCGTCTGCCGGCAGGGCATTGAAGCCGCGAACGGCTTCGGCGATCTGCGACGCAGCGCCCTCGCCCTGCACCAGGACAGGCCACAGGAGGACATGACGCGGAAAGCGGTCGCGCAAGCGATGCAGGATATCGCGGATGACGGCCCCGGTCGGCGAGGTCACGACCCCGATCGTGGTCGGCAGGAAAGGGATCGGCCTTTTGCGGGATGGCTCGAACAGGCCCTCGGCAGCGAGTTGTTTCTTGCGCTCTTCCAGCAGGGCCATGAGCGCGCCGGCGCCGGCCGGCTCCATGCTCTCGACGATGAGCTGGTATTGCGAGCGCCCCGGATAGGTCGAGAGCCGCCCTTCGATGACAACTTCCAGCCCTTCCTCGGGGCGGAAACGGAAACGTTGGGCCGTGCCCTTCCAGGCGATGGAGGCGATCACCGCCTTGTCATCCTTCACGTCGAAATAGACATGACCCGACTTGGCCACGACGACCCGGCCCAGCTCGCCGCGCACGCGGACATGGCCAAAGGCGTCCTCGACCGTCCGCTTGAGCGAACCGGCGAGCTCTGAAACCGTAAATTCGTGGATGTTTCCCGCGGGCGTATTCATGGCGACTCTGGTAAATCGGATTGCTCACTGCCGCAACGGGCCGACGGCGGTCGGATAGACTCGCGATTGTCCGGCGATTGCGCTAGGCAGTGCCCGAACATCGTTGCTTGGACGTATAGAGGCTCACATGAAGGTTCTGGTTGTCGGATCTGGCGGACGCGAACACGCCCTTGTCTGGAAGATTGCCCAGAGCCCTGAAGTCACCGCGATCCTGGCCGCACCCGGCAGTGCCGCGATCAGCGAGCTGGCGACCTGCCATGATCTCTCCGTCTCTGATCTGGATGGCCTGGTTGAGCTGGCCCGTCGCGAAGCCGTCGACCTTGTGGTTGTCGGACCGGAAAACCCGCTCTGCGATGGCCTCGCCGATCGTCTACGGCAGGCCGGCATCGCCACGTTCGGCCCGTCCAAGCTGGCCGCACGGCTGGAAACCTCCAAGGCCTTCGCCAAGGATTTCTACGCCCGTCACAATGTCCCCTCCGCCCGCTATGGCACTTTTTCTGATGCGGCCGAGGCCAAGGCCTTCCTCGACCAGTTCGAGCCGCCCTATGTGCTCAAGGCGGACGGCCTGGCCGCCGGCAAGGGCGTGGTCATCGTCTCTGATCGCGCCGAGGCCGAGAGCGAAGTCGATGCCTTCCTGTCCGGCAAGTTCGGCGATGCCTCGCGCACCCTGGTGATCGAGGAATTCATGGCCGGCGAGGAAGTCTCCATCTTCGCCCTGTGCGATGGCGACACCGTCCTCTATTGCGGCGCCGCCCAGGATCACAAGCGCGTCGGCGAAGGCGATGCCGGACCGAATACCGGCGGCATGGGCGCCTATTCTCCGGCCCCGATTGCCACCCCGGCCCTGATCGAGACAACGATGAAAACGATCGTCGAGCCGGTCGCGCGCGGTCTCGCCGCTGAAGGCTCACCCTTCCAGGGTGTGCTGTTTGCCGGGCTGATGGTGACCGCCGAGGGTCCCAAGGTCGTCGAGTTCAATATCCGTTTCGGCGACCCGGAATGCCAGGTCCTGATGATGCGGATCGAGACTGACATCCTGCCCTATCTGCAGGCCACGGCGACCGGCAAGCTGGCCGACATGCCAGCCCTGAGCTGGACCGCCGAACCGGCCATTACAGTCGTGATGGCGGCAAAGGGATATCCGGGCAGCTATGAGAAAGGCAGTGTCATTGGCGGTGTCGAGGCTGCCAACAAGATGGAAGGCGTGGTCGTCTTCGAAGCCGGCACGGCCCGCAATGCCGACGGCGAGCGCACAGCCAATGGCGGCCGGGTGCTGAATGTCACGGCCAGTGGCGAGACACTGCATTATGCCGTCGACCGGGCCTATGCCGCTGTCGACGAGATCGACTGGCCCGAAGGCTTCTGCCGCCGCGACATCGCCTGGCGGGCCCTCAAGACGCATTAGGGCAAACCGTGCACGCCGTTTGACTTCGTGGGTCTGGTCGTCATCTTCTTGCGCAAACACATGTTTGCGGGGAGGCAGACGAGATGCTGAAATCAGCCATGACCGCGATCGCCCTGATCGCGTCCACCACTCTTTCGACCGGCGCTTTCGCCCAGGACGGCAATGACGCGCTGACTGTCATCCATGCTGGCTGGCTCCTGGCCGTTCCGGGCGAAGACCCGGCCATGGAACAATCCATCCTGATCCGCGGCCAGCGGATTGAGGGGATTGAGGCGGGCTATGTCACGCCGGAGGGCGCCACCATCATCGACCTGACCGATGATTATGTGATGCCCGGCTTCATCGACAGCCATGTCCATCTGCAGTCGGAACTCGGCCCGGGCCGGCGTTTCAACGCCTTCACCATGTCGGCGGCCGACCTGGCCTTTGACGGCGCCGTCAATGCCAACACCACGCTGATGGCCGGCTTCACCACGGTGCAGGATGTCGGCGGTAATTTTGAAGCCTCGCTTGCCCTGCGTAATGCGATCGCGGATGGCGACATTCCCGGTCCACGCATGCGGGTGGCCGGTTCCGCGGTGACCCCGACCGGCGGCCATGCCGATATCAACGGCTTCTCGCTCGACGTGCTGCACATGTTCGCCAGCGAAAGCGCCTGCAATGGCGAGGCCCAGTGCCGCGAAGCGGTGCGCACACTGATCCGTGGCGGTGCCGATGTGATCAAGATCACCGCGACCGGCGGCGTCCTCTCCGACACGGCGGCTGGCGTCGAACAACAATTCTTCGATGACGAACTCGCCGCCATTGTCGAAGCCGCTCACATGATGGGCCGCCGCGTCACCGCGCATGCCCATGGCGTGACCGGCATCAATTCCTTCCTCGAAGCGGGTGGCGATTCGATCGAGCACGGCACTTATCTCGACCGTGAAAGCATCCGCCTGATGCGCCGCAATGGCGCCTATCTGGTTCCAACCGTGCTGGCTGGCGTCACCGTCGCCGAACTGGCCGAGACCGCCGATTTCATGACTGACAATCAGCGCGCCAAATCGCGCGAGGTCGGTCCGGTTATGCTGGAAATGGCGCGCCGGGCCCATGAAGGTGGTGTCACCATCGCTTTCGGCACCGACAGTGGCGTCTCCCGCCATGGCCTCAATGCCCGCGAGTTCGAGCTTCTCGTGGAGGCCGGGCTGACCCCGATGGAAGCGATTGTCACGGCCACCATCAACGCCTCGCGCCATCTGCAGATGGACAGCGATATCGGCACGATCGAAGCCGGCAAGCTGGCGGACATCATCGCCGTCGATGGCAATCCGCTGGAGAATATTTCCGAGCTTCGCGAGATGGGTTTTGTCATGCAGGGCGGCGAGGTTTATCGGGACTGATGAGCGAGATCGACGACAGCTTCTCCGGCACCAAGCCGGTCGTGGACGCGCTGGCCTTTGACGAGGCGGCGCTGGCCGAGTGGATGCAGGCCCATATTGTGGGCTATTCCGGCCCGCTGACAGTGGAACAGTTCAAGGGCGGGCAGTCCAACCCGACCTACAAGCTTGTGACACCGGGCAAAGCCTATGTCCTGCGCCGCAAGCCTCCGGGCAAGCTGTTGCCGTCCGCCCATGCCGTGGACCGCGAATTCCGCGTCATGAAGGCGCTCGGCGGTGCCGGTTTCCCGGCGCCGGTCATGCACGGGCTGTGCATGGATCGGGAGGTCGTCGGGACAGAATTCTACATCATGGATTTCGTCGAGGGCCGGATCTTCTGGGATCCGCTCCTGCCCGATCTCGGCAAGGATGAACGCGGCGCGATTTACGACGCGTCCAACGCCACCCTCGCCCACCTCCACGGCATTGATTTCGAGGCCGCGGGTCTGGGCGATTACGGCAAGCCGGGCAATTATTTCGAGCGCCAGATCGGTCGTTGGACCAAGCAATACCGCGCCGCCGAAACCTCGGCCGTACCGGCCATGGACAAGCTTATCGAATGGCTGCCCACGGCCGCGCCCGAGCAGGAACGCACCAGCGTCGTGCATGGTGATTATCGGCTCGACAACATGGTCTTCCATCCCACCGAGCCGCGCGTCATCGCCGTGCTCGACTGGGAGCTTTCGACCCTGGGCGATCCGCTGGCCGATTTCACCTATCAGCTGATGGGCTGGGTCATGCCACCGGAAATCCGCAACGGGCTTCTGGGCGTGGATATCGCCTCACTGGGCATCCCGACGGTGGAACAATACACCCAGTCCTATTGCGAACGGACGAACCGCTCGGGCATTCCGGCGCTGGATTTCTACTTCGCCTACAACATCTTCCGCCTGACCTCGATCATTCAGGGCGTCTATGCGCGGTCCTTGCAGGGCAATGCCTCAAACTCCCGCGCTGCCGAAATGGGCGCGGCTGTCGAGCCGATGGCAGAGGCCGCCTGGGGATTTGCCAAACAGGCCGGGGCTTGAAGCACGACCGACGGGCGGCGTCTCGGTCTTCCGTTCGCTCTACTCGTCCTTGGGCTGCTGCTTCGCGTGCTCGGCGATCACGGCAAGCGTTACAACAGTCACCATCAAGCCAGTGAAGACCATAAGCGGCCAGAGCGCGACCTGAATATCGCCAATCATTGCTTCATCTCCATGCGCCCGAGAAAGAAGGCACAGACCCAGCTTATCACGATCAGTGCGGATCCCATGAACAGAAAGCCCGGTCGGATCACACCGCTTTCTGCAAACAGTGACAGGCCAAGCGCTCCCAGGCCGACCGCCCGGCTTGATTGTTCCCAGCTTCTCCAAAGCGCGGCATTCGCGGAAATTTCGAAAAGTCGCCATCGCCCCACAGCCCTCCCGAGCCGCAACAGCACTCGCCTTATCCGCTCATCCCAATCGCGCATGCCCAAACACTACAAGTTCTGGTTATGTTCCGCAAGCGCCATACCCGCCTGCAGCACGCGCTCGTCCGTCTTGGCCAAGGCGATATAGTCCGGCCATGATCGCCGCCTTCATCCTGCTTGCAACCTTCGTCACCGCCTTCATTTCCGGCGTGTTCGGCATGGCGGGCGGGCTGATCCTGATGGGCGCGCTGGCGCTGGTCCTGCCGGTCGCCTCTGCCATGGTCGTGCATGGTGTAATCCAGAGCGTCTCGAATGGCTGGCGGGCCATCTTGCATCTCAAATGGATCGACTGGCGCATCCTGGCGATCTATCTCGCCGGCTCCGCCATCGCCGCCGGTCTTCTGGTCTTTGCCAGTTTTGAACTCTCCAAGCCCTGGCTCTTCATCATCCTCGGCCTGGTGCCGGCGGTGATCTGGCTGCCCAAACATATCCTTCACCTCGATGCCAGCCGGCCGCATCACGCGGTGGCCTGCGGCTTTGTCGTGACCGGGCTCAATGTCGTCGCCGGCGTCTCCGGCCCTCTGCTGGATGTCTTCTTCGCCGACACGCAGAGCGACCGGCGCAGCATTGTCGCCACCAAGGCTGCAACCCAGGTCATCAGCCATGGCGTCAAGATCGCCTATTACATCCTGCCCGCAATCGGCGCGGCGGGCCTGCCCTCGACCCAATGGCTCCTGGTCGCAGCGCCTCTCGCCATTCTGGGCACAACAGCGGGCGCCCGCTTCCTGGCGCTGATGAGCGATGTCCAATTCCGCCAGTGGACGAAATGGATCGTTTCCGTCATCGGCGCGATCTATGTCGTGCGCGGCACGCTCCTGCTAATCGGGTCAGCCTCATGATCATCACACCGCAGATTCGCGAAAATGCGATTGTCCGCCTGGAACCGCTCACCGAAGCCCATCGCGAGGCACTTCGCCCGCTCGCTGATGAGGCCGAGCTCTGGGCGCTGACCTCCCTGCGCGGTGATGGCCCGCATTTCGATGCCTGGTTCAACCTCATGCTGGGCAATACCCAAGCCGGGACGCAGATCAGCCATCTGGTCCGTCGTCAGAGCGACGGAGCGGCCGTCGGACATTCAGCCTGGCTCAGCCTCGCCCCGGAACACAAACGCCTCGAGATCGGCTGGACCTGGTATGGCCAGACCGCCCGCGGCACGGCCATCAACCCGGCCGCCAAACTCCTGCTTCTCGGCGGTGCATTCGAAGCCGGGGCGGAGCGGGTCGAGCTCAAGACGCATCATCTCAATGCCCGCTCGCAGGCGGCGATGACCAAGATGGGGGCGACCCGCGAAGGCACGCTGCGCCGCCACCTCCTGTGCTGGACAGGAGAGTGGCGCGACACGGTGTTCTTTTCAGTGCTGAGGCAAGAATGGCCCGGCGTCAAAGCCGGGCTGGAAGCGCGGCTGGCCTAGCCGTTGAGGCAGGTATCATTGAGGCCGACTATGCGACCGCTGCGTATCTCGATCTCGACCTGACCGGCCAGCGCCCCATCCGTCGCATAAACGCGCAAATCGGCAGGCGAACCGGCCGACAGGATAGCGCGGGTGCGGCCGGCATTGGCGGTGGAGGCACGGATAATGAGCGCACCCTCCGTGGCGGCCGGTTCGACACCCGGGCGCACAATGGCGCCGGAACGGCCGAGCTCGATCACAGCCTGACCGGTTTCCAGCTCGATTTCCGATCCGATCGCCGAAATCCGGCCCTGTTCGATCAGAATGTCCTGATGGTCCCACTCGCCCGACGCATCGATGATGGTGACGTCGCGAAGAAGGAGAGGTGCAGTCTCGCAAACCATCTCGGCAGCCTGGCTGGCGCCGGCGGCGAAAACGGCCAAAGAGGCCGCGAGACAAATTTTGATCAGTGCACGACGCATGAGTCGCTCCGCTTGGACGGCTCCTCTTCGTCCGACCACGGAATGAACTCAAGACAAGCTTTTATGACAGCTTGGCGTGAACGCGAATTATCGAAATATCGCCATCACTTCGCAGGCAATGTCGTGACAAAATCGGCCGTCATTCTCGCCCAGGCCGTCAGCGCTTCATCATCAAGGTCAGCCGGCCCATCGACGGTCACCCAGCCCTTCATCACACGACCGGTCAGGTCCATTTCCCGCGCGCCCGGCATGGCCAGGGCGGCGGCGTACTGATCGGGGCCGACCCGGACATGGAGCTGATCATTGGACGTACCGAAACTCATGTTTCCGCGGATCATCAGGGCAATACCCCCGAACATGCGCCGACGCTCCGGGCGTTGGCCGAGCGCGATGAGCGCGGTTTCCATTCGGTCGACAAGATCCGGATCAAACGCCATCGCGCGCCACTCCCTTGGCCTTGCGCCGGGCCCGGAAGAAATCTTTCAGCAGCGCCGAACCCTCGTCAGCCATGATGCCGGGCACAACGTCCGGGCGCCAGTGACAGCTTGGCTGGTCAAAGAAGCGCGTCCCCGAAACGACCGCCCCGCCCTTGGCATCGCTCGCGCCGAAGACCAGACGACCGATGCGGGCATGGCTGATTGCGCCGGCGCACATGGCGCAGGGCTCCAGCGTGACATAGAGTTCCAGACCGGTGAGCCGGTAATTGCCCAGCTTCGTCGCCGCCTCGCGCAAGGCGAGGATTTCGGCATGGGCGGTCGGATCATGGCCGGCAATCGGGCGATTATGGGCCTGGGCGATGACCTCATCCGTCGCCGGATCGACGATCAGCGCACCGATCGGCGCCTCGCCAGCCTCAGCTGCTGCTTGCGCCAAGCGTAGCGCCGCCGTCATAAAACGTGTATCGCGCGGGTCTGTCATACCGCGCGCGATAGAGCGCCTCTGCGAAAGGGTCAAGCGTGACCGGGACTGCCGACACTTCTGAACGTATTGCCAAATTCCTCGCCCGGGCCGGTGTGGCTTCGCGCCGCGAGGTCGAACGCATGATCGAGGGCGGGCGGATCAAGGTCGATGGCACGACGCTGGACACGCCTGCCTTCAAGGTCACGGGCAGTGAGACGATCGAAGTTGACGGCAAGCGCGTCGAGCCGCCGGCGGCGACCAAGCTTTGGCGCTATCACAAGCCGGACGGTCTGGTGACCACCCATGCCGACCCGGAAGGGCGCGAGACCGTATTCGACGCCATCCCCAAGGATCTCGGCCGGGTGATCTCGATCGGCCGCCTCGATCTGACCTCCGAAGGCCTGCTACTGCTGACCAATGATGGCGCCCTCGCCCGCGCCCTGGAATTGCCCTCGACCGGCTGGACGCGCCGCTATCGCGCCCGCGCCTTTGGCTCCATCTCCGAGTCGGCGCTGAAAGTCCTGCGTGCCGGTGTTACCGTCGAAGGGATCAAGTATGGCCCGATGGAGGTCGAGGTCGAACGCGAGACCGGCTCGAATATCTGGCTCGAAGTCGGCATTCGCGAAGGCAAGAACCGCGAGGTCCGCAAGGCCCTCGACGCGGTCGGCCTGCGCGTGAACCGGCTGATCCGTATCGCCTATGGTCCCTTCCAGCTGGGCCAGCTGGAGAAGGGCGAAATCAAGGCTGTGCCCTCACGCGTGTTGCACGACCAGTGCGGCCATCTGATCGATATGGGTGACGTGCCGACCGGCCAGGCCATCGCCAAGCCGCGCCCGGCCAACCGGGCCGGCCGCAAGCCGGGTCAGAAGCCGGGGCAAAAACCGGGCGCGCGCGCCATGGGCGGACCGGGTCAGCCCGGACGTCCCAAACGCGAGGTGGATGACAGCTTGCTTGAGCCGACCCTGAAAGGTCGGCCGCTGGACGCCAAATCCACCCGCGCCCGACGCGGCAAGGATGGCAAACCGACCGCCAAGCCCGCCCCGCGTCCCGGCGGGCCGCGTGGAAAAGGACCTCAGGGCAAGGGCCCGCGCAATCCCGGCGGCCGGAGCTAGAGCGATATGCGTATCGTCGGAGGCAAATTCCGCAATCGCGCCCTCATTGCGCCCAAGGGAAAGTCGACCCGACCGACCTCGGATCGGGCGCGCGAGAACATGTTCAACGTGATCGAACATGCTGACTGGTGTCCCTCCCTCGACGGCGCCCGCGTCGCCGACATTTATGCCGGCTCCGGGGCGCTGGGCCTGGAAGCGGTCTCACGCGGAGCGGCCTTCTGCCTCTTCATCGAGTTCGCGGCCGAGGCGCGCGGTGCCATTCGCGACAATGTCGACACGCTGCAGCTCTTCGGCATCACCCGCATCCATCGCCGTGACGCTACGGCCCTGGGCGAAAAACCGTCCAATCTCGGCGCCCCCTTCAACCTCGTCTTCCTCGACCCGCCTTACGGCTTCGGCCTGGGCCCCAAGACATTGGCCAAGCTGCTCGAAGGCAATTGGGTCAGCGAGGATGCGGTCGCCGTGCTGGAAGTCGGTGCCGAGGAAGAGCCGGAAACACCGGGCTGGACCTGCCAGGTGGAGAAAACCTATGGCGCGGCGAAGGTGTTGTTTTTGACTCGGAGGTAGGTCTCCTGACCTTAGACACACTTAACGCTCTGTCGGGTCGACGCCTTCGATCTGCTGCCTCAAGAAGCGGCGGACACTGCCAGTGCTTCCTGGTGGGAGAGTGGGATATAGAGTCTCCGTCAGCGGCGAGTTCGGCGAGGTGACCTGGACGACCAGAGGGGTGTCAGCAGTAGCTAACCGCGAAACCAAATCCAGCGAGAACTCCACATGTTGCTCTTCATCCATACGAATATGGACCGGCGTCGGGCGCGCGAAATCGATTGCGCTGAGATCGGCGTCCGGGGAGGGGCTGGCCCATCCAAATTGGAGCAACGCGAAATCAGGTATGCAGCGGCTGTCCTCCTGAAAGGCCGGTAGCACCCATGAAACGCCGTCACCTTGGGACTGCACTCCAATCCGATCATAACGCTCCGGGAAGGCGCGTCGGATACCTTCTAGGGCCAGCCTGCAAAACTCGCCCGGCTCCAGCCCTTGATCGGCTGGATTGAGTATGAAGAGATCAGCACGCTCATCCCAGATCGCATAGGACAACGGCATGTGTCCCAGCGCGCTTGGCAAGCGCAAAGACGAATCAAAAGAGACGATCGCAACGCGCGCGCCGGAGTCTGAGCGCCTCGTAGACGGGGCTTCATGCCAGACATGCTCGAACGCCAGTTCAACCCCGTCGAGGGTGATCTCAACGCGGTCCCGCCTGAAACCTGTGTTCAAATCCCAGTACGGCTCGCATGGACGCAAAAGGTCGAGAGGCTGCGCGCGCCCGGCTTCAAACATGACAATTCTTGACGTGCTGGAAGACTGGGGGGAAATCAGCGCAGCTATGACCGACTGCCGATCCGGCGCTTCAACGAGCTGGTAGATGTCCCAGACAGGGTTTGCATCCAGGAAGGCCTGCACGGCCTGAAGGACCGGCGTCTCCGTTTCGCCAATCGACCGAGCGCTGTGGAGCGGACGATCTCCAATTTCGGATGCGATTTCAGTCACGAGAGGAGAGATGCACGCAGCCATCTTGTCTTCTGTCCGGCGACAATCGAGGTCGATCGACACCACCTCTGGCACGGTGCTGCGGTTGACGGGGCGGCGTTGGCTGTATTGGACCTGATGCCTTCGACTGTCCTGAGGCGATAGGCTGGCAATCACCCGCTGCGCATCGGTTGAGAGAGCGATCTCGGTGAAGAAACAGGCCGCATAGTCAGTCGAATCTTCAAGCGCGACGCCCAATGGCAAGCTGGTGCTGCCTTTCAGCAGCATGGCCAAAACGAGTCCGATCAATTCACCCTCCCCGCGTTCTGTTCGAAGAAGCAATCATAGATGCAAGGATTCGCTTGTCCCAATTACTTCTGTCAGCAAGCGCGCGGCGATCGCCGCGCTGAGAACTCGGCATATAGGTCCCTGTGTTTTGCGATGATGTAGGATAGTTGCGCGAAGGAGGCCATTAGGTCTCTGCCTGCCTTCGCAGGTCATTCGGCGGGATGACACGGGAATGCTTGGTCCTGGTGCGGGCCGCCTTCCCTCTCCCAAGAGAGAAGGAAAGGGGCGACACAGCCGACAAATCGCCCTTGTTCGCTTGCCGGAAGGCCCGCCCCGCCTTGAGAATCCGGCGCTTGGCCCTATGTGAAAGACGACAAGCAACCAAAGGGGAGCCCGACATGCGCGTGGCCGACCTGCTTCTCGATATCCTGGCTGCACACGGCGTGCAGCAGGTCTATGGCGTGCCGGGAGACGCCATCAATGATTTCACCTTTGCGCTGGAAAAGCGTGATGACATGGAATTCGTCATGGTCCGCCATGAGGAAGCCGGGGCCTTCATGGCGTCGGCCCAGGCCAAGCTGACCGGTCGGATGACGGCCTGTATGGGCACATCCGGGCCGGGCGCGATTCATCTTCTCAACGGGCTTTATGACGCCAAGATGGATCATGCCCCGGTGATCGCGATCACCGGTCAGGCGCCGACCAAATTCGTCGGCACCGAATACCATCAGGAAGTCGCGCTTGAACGCCTCTTCTCCGATGTCGCCGAATACACCCGAACCGTGATGACGCCGGATCAATTGCCCGACGTAATGATCGAGGCCTGCAAGGCAGCGCTCGCCGGTCCCGGCGTGGGCCATATCGCCATCCCGTCAGACATTTCGGGGCGCTCGGTGAGCGCCTCGCGCAACACCTATGACCTCGGCGTGACGAATGCCCTGTCCATGCCATGCGCAGCGGCGCTCGACACGGCCAGCGAGCTGATCAATCAGTCGGACCGTATTGCCATCCTTGCCGGCATTGGCTGCGCTGATGCCCGCGAGGAATTGCTGGCCCTGTCCGAGCGAGTCGGTGCGCCGATCGTTCGCTCGCTGCGGGCCAAGGATGTCATCGACGAGGATATCGAAGCCTGTATCGGCGGGTTGGGCCTGCTGGGCTCCTCGCCCGGGAGCGCCGCGATGGCGAAATGTGACTGCTTGCTGCTGGCGGGTTCGGATTTCCCCTATATCGATTTCTTCCCGGACGACGCTAAGATCATCCAGATCGATTCCGCACCCACCCGACTGGGGCGCCGCGCAAAGGTGGATGCCCCGCTCGCCGGACATTGCCAGCCGACACTGGAAGCCCTGCTGACGCGCGTCGAGCGCAAGTCGGACCGCAGCTTCTACGACTCCATGCAGGCGAAGAAGACGGAGTGGAATCAGGAACAGGCTGAACGGCGCCAATCAGACGCGACACCGATCGCCCCCGAGCGCGTGATGCAGGAGCTCAACCGGATCGCCCCGACCGACACCATCTATACAGTCGATACCGGCACCTCGACCGCCTGGGCGGCACGCCATCTCATCGTCACGGAAGACCAGCGCTTCACGCTGTCAGGCGCCCTGGCCAGCATGGCCTTTGCCCCGTCCGGGGCGATCGGCGCCAAGTTTGCCTATCCCGAGCGGCCGGTCTGCGCGATTTCGGGCGATGGCGGTTTCGCCATGCTGATGGCCGATTTCATCACCGCCGTCCGCTATGACAAGCCGGTGGTCAATATCGTGCTCAATAACAGCAAGCTCGGCTTCATTGCCCTCGAGCAGGAAGCCAAGGGCCTGCCCGAGCATGCCATCGGTCTTGAGAACCCCGACTTCGTCGCCTTCGCCAAGGCGTGTGGCGGACATGGCGTCCGGGTGGAAGACCCGGACGACCTCGCCAAGGCCCTGCGCGACGCCTTCAACCAGACAAAGGCCAGCCTTGTCGAGATCATGGTGGATCCGGACGCGCTGATCATGCCGCCCAAGATCTCTGCCGAGCAGGCGATCAATTTCGGCATCGCAAAGACGCGTGAATTTCTGGGCTGACCGCGTGTCAGCCGGTCCGACTGGCGCCGACTATCGTCGCCCGAACAAGCGCTCGATATCGCTCAATTTGAGCTCCACATAGGTCGGACGGCCGTGATTGCACTGGCCGGAATGCGGGGTCGCTTCCATTTCGCGCAGGAGGGCGTTCATCTCCTCGCCAGTGAGGCGGCGGCCGGAGCGGACCGAGCCGTGGCAGGCCATGGTGCCGACCACGTCTTCCAGCTTCTCCTTCAGGGAGAGCGCCTGATCGTATTCGGCGAGATCATCGGCAAGGTCCCGGATCAGGCCCTGCACGTCGAGCTTCTTGAGGAGTGAGGGTGTCTCGCGCACGGCGATGGCGCCCTGGCCGAAAGCCTCAATGACGAGGCCCAGCTCCTCCAACTCTTCGGTGCGGTCAAGCAAGCGGCGCGCTTCGGCCTCGTCGAGATTGACGATCTCCGGCACCAGCAAGCGCTGCCGCTGGACGCCGGTCTCGGCAATCATCTTTTTCATGCGCTCATAGACGAGGCGTTCATGGGCGGCATGCTGATCGACAATGACGATGCCATCGCCGGTCTGGGCGACGACATAGGTCTCGTGCAATTGCGCCCGGGCGACGCCGAGCGGCCAGTCGGGTGGCGGTGTGGCAGATTGTTGGGCCGCGTCGAAGCCGGATTGAGGCGCCTCGCCCATCCCGGCGTCGTAAGCGGAGCCGTCCGGTTCGACACGCGCCGACATGCCGGGATCGAAAACGCGGTCCTGGACGGGTTCGGACGGCGGACGCGGAGCGCCCCAGCCGGCGAGGCTGGCGGTGTGGGACTGATAGCCGCCGGGTGGCGGTTGCGGGGGCTGATAGCCTTCCGGGCGCACCCGGCCCAGCGCGTAGCCGGCGACCGTGGTCGAGGCCCGATGTCCGGCGGCGGCCAGAGCGTGTCGCAGGGAGCCAACAATCAGGCCGCGCACGAGGCCTGCATCGCGAAAGCGGACTTCGGCCTTGGCCGGATGGACATTGACGTCGACCTGACCCGTGGGCAGCTCGACATTCAGCGCCACGACCGGATGGCGGTCGCGGGCGAGGAAGTCCTGATAGGCGCCGCGCACGGCACCGCCCAACAGCTTGTCGCGGACCGGGCGTCCATTGACGAAGAGATATTGGTGCATGGCATTGCCGCGCGAATAGGTCGGCAGGCTGGCAAAGCCGAATATCCGCACACCCTCACGCTCCTGGTCGACCTCGAGCGCGTTCTCGCCGAAATCCGCGCCGAGGATGGCCGACATGCGGGCAATGCGGGCCTCGGCGCCCTCACCGCGCTCGGCCGCGACCGACAGGCGCTTGCGTCCGTCCAGGGTGAGAAAGAAGCCAACATCCGGGCGCGACATGGCCATGCGCTTGACCACGTCCGTGATTCCGAGATTCTCCGAACGCTCGGATTTGAGGAATTTCAGGCGGGCCGGTGTGGCATAGAAGAGATCGCGCACCTCGATCCTGGTGCCGCCGCGCCCCAGCGGTGCCGCGGGGGCGATACCGTTGGTCTTGCCACCCTCGACCAGGATGGCCCAGGCATCGCCCGCCCCCTTGGCCTGGGTGGTGATCGAAAGGCGCGCAATCGAGCCGATCGAGGGCAAGGCCTCGCCGCGAAACCCCATGGTGGAGATATTGAGCAAATCGTCCTGCCCGTCCTCGGCGACCGGGAGTTTCGAGGTCGCGTGGCGCTCGATGCACAGCTCGAGCTCCTCCGGACTCATCCCCTTGCCATCATCCTCGATCAGGAGGCGGACCAGCCCGCCGCCCTCTGCGGTGATGTCGATCCGCTTCGCGCCCGCATCAAGGGCATTCTCCGCCAATTCCTTGACGACCGAGGCCGGCCGCTCGACGACTTCGCCGGCAGCAATACGGTTCACCGTCTCCGGTGGAAGGCGTCGGATAATGGGTTGGGTCATGGCCAAAGACATAGGGCCAGCCTCTTGGCTGGCCCTGAGTCGGTCAAGTGCGGTCGATCAGGTCAGCGAGCCCGCGCAGGACCCGCATAAGCCGATCAGAGACCAGGAAGCTTGGGCAGGAGACGGCGGTCGCGCTCGATCTCCACATCGCCACCACCGGTGACATTGTGGATGTTTTCCTGCGCGGCGGCCTCGGCAGAGGCATCCAGCGGGGTGGCATCGCCTTGCGGACGGTATTCGCCGTCACGCCAGAACAGCACCATGTCGGCAAATCCGCGATTCTTGCGCACCACGCTCGCCATCTCTCCATCAATGATGGAGCGGATAAACGGGTCGGCCGAACCGCCACCGGCACGGGCAACCAGCAGGGCTTCCGCATCGGAGCCTTCAAAATCACCCTGCGCGCCAAGCAGGGCCGCGCGGGCCTGCTGGTCCGGATAGATTTCGTCGGGACGCGGCTCACCGGGGCGCGGCGGACGCAGATTATATTCCGGCGGCACCGTCAACGGCGCGATGGTCACGGTGCGGAACTCGTCCGGGGTCGAGCGTTCGGCGCCGAGCGCGCGCGAGACATTGCTGCAGCCGGACAGGGCGATGGCCGCGGTGGTCGCGGCGAAAAGAGCAGTACGCAAACGCATCTCTGTGAGACTCCGAATTTGTGTTGGCGGGAGTTTAACCCAAAGCCGGGTCATCACTCCACCCCGCTATCATTAAGTGCCGCCCGGCTTGGGCTTTCGGTCATTGAGGAAGACGTCCAGCAGGATGGCGGCGACGCCGAGATTGATGCCCACATCTGCGATATTGAAGACGTAGGGAAAGTAAACATCGGAAAAATTTAGGAAATCGACGACAGCTCCAAAGGCGGCCCGGTCTATCGCATTGCCAAGGGCGCCACCGATAATGAAGCCGAACGCCACACCCTGAAGCCTGCGATCGGCTCGAATCGGGCCACGGTCCAGCAGTCCGGCGATCAGACCCAGCGCGACGAGCACGGAAAACACCACCAGCAGCCAGCGTCCGACCGGCCCGTCGGCTCCCAGAAGCCCGAAGCTGACACCCTTGTTCCAGACCATGGTGAGATCAAAGACGGGCGAGACCTCGATATGGCCGCATGTATTGGGCAGGGCCAGGCGTTCTGCACCCTCGGCGCGCTGAAAATCGAGACAGCCTGGCGGCGAGAAATTCAGCCCGACCAACACCCACCACTTGGTGAGTTGGTCGAGTACGAGGACAAGCGCAGCGATGCCAAGCCCGAGGCGCGGGACCGGCGACGCGGCGAAGCGCCGCCGGATCTCACGCGCCCAATCAGGCATTCTTCGCATCCCACCAGGCCACGGCCGCCGCATCACGCGGGCTCAGATCGGGATAGCGCTTGTCGGCACCGATCTCGGTCGAGTATTTCCACGACCGCGCGCACTTGGCGCCTTCGGCCCGGCCCGGAATGACGGCCACGTCGGCGACATCATCGAGACGGAAGGCCTCGCCCTCGGCAGCGCCGTCGACCAGATAGGCTTGGCTGGTGATGCCGATCTCGGCCAGGAAGTCATCGACATCTCCGGTCGTCTCGGCCGCCAGTGCAGCACGATAAGCCCCATCGGTGACATGCACACGCGGCGCCGCTTCCAGGCTGGAGCCGATCCGCTTTTCTCGACGCTCGACTTCCAGCGCGCCATTCACCACACGACGCAGGCGCCGGATCGTACGCCAATTCTCGGCCAGACTTCCGTCATGCCAGTCAGCCGGCGTTTTCGGGAACGTGCGCAGATGGACGCTGTCATCCTCGGACGGGAAGCGCGACAGCCAGGCCTCTTCCATGGTGAAGGGCATGATCGGTGCCAGCCAGGCGGTCAGGCGCATGAAGATCTCATGCATGACCGTGCGGCAGGCCTTGCGGCGGACGTCGTCCGGCCGGTCGCAATAGAGGCTGTCCTTGCGGATATCGAGATAGAAGGCCGACAGATCGACGACGCAGAAATTGAACAGCGCTGAATAGACCTTCTTGAAGTCATAGGCGGCATAACCGTCACGCACGACCTGATCGAGCTCATGCAGACGGTGCAGCATGAAGCGCTCGAGCGAGGGCATGCGGTCATGGCTGACATGCTCGATCGTCTCGTCATAGCCGTGCAGCGCGCCGAGCAGATAGCGCAGCGTGTTGCGCATCTTGCGATAGGCATCGACCGAGGTCTGCAGGATCTCTTCGGAGATACGCAGATCGTCGGTGAAGTCCTGGGCCGAAACCCACAGGCGCATGATCTCGATGCCGTATTTCTTGGCGATCTCGTTCGGCGCCAGCGTATTGCCGAGGGATTTCGACATTTTGCGACCATCGCCGGCCATGACAAAGCCGTGCGTCAGAACGGCGTCATAGGGGGCACGGCCGCGCGTTCCGGCGCTCTCCAGAAGCGAGGACTGGAACCAGCCACGATGCTGGTCGGAGCCTTCCAGATAGAGATCGGCCGGCCATTTCTGGTCCGCGCGCGGCTCCAGGGCAAAGGCATGGGTACAGCCACTGTCGAACCAGACATCGAGGATGTCGGTGATCTTTTCGTAGGCGTCCGCGTCATACTCGCTGCCGAGGAAGTCAGGCGCGGGACGCTCGAACCAGGCATCGGCGCCATCTTCTGCGACAGCATCGATGATGCGCTCATTGACCTTCGGATCGTTGAGCACGCGCGTCGTGCCCTTTTCCACGAACATTGTCAGCGGCACACCCCAGGCGCGCTGGCGCGAAATCAGCCAGTCCGGACGTTGCTCGACCATGGAACGAATACGGTTTTCCGAGATTTTCGGCGTGAAGGTCGTTTCGGCAATGCCCTTGAGCGCCTTCTCGCGCAGCGTGCCGCCGGATTTCATCGGCCGGTCGATAGCGACGAACCATTGCGGCGTATTGCGAAAGATGACCGGCGCCTTGGAGCGCCAGGAATGCGGGTAGGAATGCTCCAGCCGGCCCCGGGCGAGCAATTTGCCCTGTTCGACCAGATGCTCGATCACGGTCTTGTTGGCCGGACCTTCCTGTCCCTGCTTCTTGCCATCCAGACGGATGATGTTGAGACCGGCGAAGATCGGGACGTGCGGATAATAGGCACCATCCTCATCGACCATGTGCGGGACTGGCGCGTCCTTGTCATGCCACTCCGGGAATTCCATCCAGGCAGCATAGTCCTCGGCACCATGGCTGGGCGCGGTGTGCACGAAACCGGTACCGGCCTCATCCGTGACATGATCGCCCGGAAGGAGCGGCACGCCGTAATTCCAGAAGCGGTCGAGCTCCAGCAGCGGATGCGAACAGACGAAGCCGGACGGATCGATGGTATCGACCCGTTCCCAATTGCCGATCTTGGCCGCGGCCGCGGTCTCTTCCCAAAGCGCGTCGGCCACGATCAGGAGGTCACCCGGCATCGCCCAGGGCTTGAAATCGCCGCCATCGACGCCGGTGACCTTGTAGAGGCCATAGCTGATCTCCGGCGAATAGCAGATCGCGCGATTGCCCGGGATCGTCCAGGGCGTCGTCGTCCAGATCACGATATGAGCGCCGATACAGGATTTCGGGATCGCCGTTCCGTCCTTGCGGACACCGCGCACCGGGAAGCGGACATGGATCGTCGTGGAGATCTTGTCCTGATACTCGACCTCGGCCTCGGCCAGGGCCGTCTTCTCGACCGGCGACCACATCACCGGCGCCGAGCCGCAATAGACCAGGCCCTGTTCAACGAAGGCGAGGAATTCGCGCACGATGGCGGCTTCGGCCTCGAAAGCCATGGTGGTGTAGGGATCATCCCACTCGCCACTCACGCCCAGGCGCTGGAATTCGCCGGACTGGATACCGACCCATTCGCGCGCATACTCGCGACACTCGGCCCGGAATTCCTTGACCGGAATATCGTCTTTGTTGCGTCCCTTGGCGCGGAAATTCTGTTCGACTTTCCACTCGATCGGCAGGCCGTGGCAGTCCCAGCCCGGACGATAGGGTGCGTCAAAGCCCAGCATCTGGTGTGAGCGGACGACGATATCCTTGAGGATCTTGTTCTGACCCGTGCCGATATGAATGTGACCATTGGCATAGGGTGGGCCGTCATGGAGTACCCAGCGCTCGCGGCCCTGGCTCTCGGCGCGCAGGCGTTTGTACAGGTCGAGCTTGTTCCAGCGCTCGAGCCATTCCGGCTCGCGCTTGGGCAGGCCGGCCCGCATCGGGAATTCGGTACTCGGCAGGAAGAGTGTGTCGCGATAATCGCGGGTCGCGGCTTGGTCGCCGGACTTCGAAGGCGTGTCCGTCATCGGATCGGATCCTTGCGGTCTTTTGTCGTCATGGGTTCAAGGCAGGACATGTCCCGGAACCGCCCACATCACGCGGAACGGCCCGGGCCGGTAATTCGCCCGATGGCGGGGGTCGCGACGGACGCGCCCGAGCGTATGAACAGGGACATAGAGACCATGCCTCGCGTTTAACAGAGCCCGTCAGGCCGGTCCAGACAGGCGGCTCAGCGCCTTGCGCGCCGCGGCGGCGTCGGCGGCGATCTGGGCCTTCAGCGCGTCGAGCCCGTCAAACCGCTTCTCCGAGCGCAGATGATCGAAGAACTCGACGGCGATCGAGCGACCATAGAGATCGCCCGACCAGTCGAGCAGGTGAACTTCCAAAAGCTCGGTCGCACCATCGACCGTCGGGCGCTTGCCGATATTGGCGACGCCCGCAATCGTCGGCGCATCGCCATCAACGCCCACGCGCACGGCATAGACGCCGTAATCGGGACGGACATAATCACCCAGGGTGAGATTCGCCGTCGGGAAGCCAATGGTCCGGCCGCGCTGGTCGCCACGCTGGACGATGCCCTCAACCGCCCAGGGCGTCCCCAGCAGCGTCTCGGCTGCCTGCATGTCGCCATCATGGATCGCCTTGCGGATGCGGGTCGAGGAGACCTTGTCGGCGCCATTGCCATGTAATTCGGCAAAGGCGGTGGCGATGCCGCGCTCGGCGCAAAGGCGCGCAAGCTCGTCGGTATCGCCACTGCGACCCGTCCCGAAGCGGAAATCCTCACCCGTGACAATGCCGGCAATGCCCAGCCCGTCCGCCAGGATCGTCCCGACAAATTCGGCCGGCGTCATTTTCGCCATCTCCAATGAAAAAGGCAGGACATGGAGCTGGCTCACGCCCAAGCTTTCCAGGATGCGATTGCGGCGCGCCTCGCTCATCAGGCGGAAGGCCGGCGCTTCGGGTGCGAAGAAACGCCGTGGGTGCGGGTCGAACAGGGCCGCCCCCAGCGGGGCCTTCAGAGTCTCGGCCAGGCCCGCAGCCAGGGCAATGACATGTCGATGCCCCATATGGACACCATCAAAATTGCCCAGCGCGATGACGGCACCCCGGCTGTCATCCGGCAATCCGTTATGGCCGTGAAATATCCGCATCGCGGATCAAGCGTCCGCCGAACGGCGACGCTTGCGGACCATGACTTCCGCTTCTGCCTGCATGGTCAGCTTCTCGCCGACATAACAGGTACAGTCCATCACCGCCTTGCGAGACTTGAGATCGACCGACTTGACCTCGACGCGGGTCTTCACCTCGTCACCGATCCGGGTCGGATGAAAGAAACGCATGTTGAGGCCCAGGAAGATCGCGCCCGGTCCGGGCAGCTGGTTCCCGAGCACCCCGGAAATATAGGATGCAACCAGAGCACCATGCGCAATTCGACCACGAAATGGCGTCTTGCGGGCGAAATCCTCGTCCATATGGACCGGATTATAGTCGCCAGACACTTTTGCAAACAGTTCCAAATCCTCCTCAGTGACAGTCCTAACTGCCTCTGCGGATTGCCCAATTTCCATTTCTTCGAGAGCGATAGCGCGCGCTTCAGACATGGCTGACTCCATCTTTGTACCCGCTTTAACCGATTTTTATCCGCGAATGTCTAGGGTCCTCACTGAAGACAGCGGAACAAGCTGTCCTTGTGTAAACGCGCCGAGTGGATGGAGACTAAGCATGGCTGTCGATATGACGATGCCGATCCTGGTCGTGGATGACTACAAAACCATGATCCGCATTATTCGCAACCTGCTCAAGCAGATCGGGTTCGAGAATGTGGACGAGGCCGCCGATGGCCAGGAAGCCTACGCGAAAATGCAGGAAAACAAGTACGGTCTGGTGATCTCAGACTGGAACATGGAGCCCATGACGGGCTACGAGCTCCTGCAGAAAGTTCGCGCGGATGAGAGCATGAAGGCGACGCCCTTCATCATGGTAACCGCAGAATCCAAGACCGAGAACGTGGTCGCGGCGAAACGGGCCGGTGTAAACAACTACATCGTGAAGCCCTTCAACGCCGGAACTCTCAAATCGAAGATGTCAGCAGTTCTCGGCGACTTCTAGTCGCGTGATGAACAGCTTCACCCTCGTTTGAGTCTGCAAAGGAAGGAGGGCCCCATGCCCGCCGCCAATGTTGCCGCGCAAGTCCGCACCTCGCTAGCCTCCCTGAAGGCCAGTGATCTGCAGGATGCCCAGATCATGGAAGTCCTGAAGCTGGCACACCAGCTGACGGATACGATGAAGCTGTTCTTCAGCTCCCTCGACCAGTCGATCTGCCAGGAATTCAACTATATCGCGGACTATATCTCCCGCACTCGCGACGAGATTGCCGCCCTGCGGCCGAACGATATCAAGACCCAACGCATTCCCACCGCCGGCCAGGAACTCGAGGCTGTCGTCGGGGATACCGAACGGGCGACCGAAACGATCATGAGCGAGGCGGAAGCCGTGCTCTGTGACGAAGAAGCCGACTATGACGCCTACCGCGCCAATGTCGAAGCCCGGATGATGACCATCATCGAGGCGTGCAGCTTCCAGGATCTCGCCGGCCAACGCGTGTCCAAGGTCGTGACCTCGCTGCGCCACGTGGAAAACCGCGTCTCCCGCTTCGCCGAAGTCATGGGTGTGCGTGACGCGGATCAGGTCGTCGAAGAGACCGAGGAAGAAAAGCGGGCGCGCGAGCAATTGCTCAACGGCCCCGCGATCGGCGGTCCGGAAACCAGCCAGGACGACATCGATGCGATGTTTTCCGATGCGGCCCCGGTGTCCGATCTCGACCAGGACTCGATCGACTCCCTGTTTGACTGATCGACCGGGCGACTACCAGGTAAGCTGCGCCGCCACATAGCGCGCAGCGACACCGTAATCCTTCAGCGCGGCGGCGGCTGTCTCGATATCGAGGCGGCCGCCGTCAAGCGTTTCACCCAGGATTCCATCGGCGATGAAGAGGCAATCGACGCCGGCGCGCGTCGCGCCGTCGACATCGGTCTCAGGCCCGTCACCGATTGCCAGCACCCGGTCCAGATGAACCTCCACCCCTTGCGCTTCCAGCGCTCTCCGGGCGAGCCGGTAGATCGGCCGGTGCGGCTTGCCGGCCACAATGCTGTTCCCCCCCATCTCGCGGTAATAGCGGGCGATGGCCCCGGCGCAGAAGACCAGTCGATTGCCCGATTGCACGACAATGTCCGGATTGGCGCAGACCAGATCCAGGCCCCGTTCCAGCGCACGCCGGAGGACCGCGTCATAATCCTCAGGCTTGCCGTTGAAATAATCGTCCGGCCCGGTACAGGAAATGAAATCGGCCTGTTCGATATCGGTGAATTCCAGATCGAGACCGGAATAGAGGCTGCTATCGCGCTCCGGACCGATATTGAAGGCGCGTCCGGGCGTGCGCCTGACCAGCTGGGCATGAATGGCATCGCCCGACGTGACCATGGCGTCGGTCGCCGCGTCGGGCAGGCCCATATCGGTGAGGAAATGCGCCAGGCTGGAACTGCGGCGCGGCGAGTTCGACACCAGACAGACACGCCCCCCGCTCTCGCGAAACCGGATCAGGGCGTCGACGGCATCGGGTAACAGGTCGGTACCGTCACGGATGACGCCCCAGACATCGCAATAGAGCGTGTCATAGCGGTCGCGGAGCGGGCCGAGTGTGGCGAGTTCAGGCAGCATGGCCTGCTTGAAGCAGGCGCGTGCGCGGCGGTCAATCGCGCGCTGTGGCGCAACACCACGCTGCGAAAGACACGGTGGTGGTGGATTCGCGCCATCTCGCTCCTACCCGCGCAAGATATGCCCCCTGCTCGACCTACTCTTGCCGAGGCGGCCGCCGAACCAGGACGGACCACACAATCAGCGCGATCAAGGGAAACAGGACAGGGCCAAACTGCAGAAGCCCGCCTGTCATGATCTCAGGCAGAAGCTGCTCCTGACCCAGGAAGAAGGATCCTGCCGCGATAAAGAAGGCTGTGCACATCCGCCAGAGGTGACGCACAATACGCGGCGCACCGACAATCGAGCCACGCATCAACATGCGGGCATCGCCATAAACGCCCGCAAGACCCGCAACGATGAACACGACAAAGGCTTCAGGAGGTGCGCCATCCACCGTGCCGCTGGGGTTGGACAGTCCTTGGTACATGAAGAGCAGGCCAGCGGCGAAAGCCAGCATGGCGACAACCAGTCCGGCAATTTCCGGCGCGCCGGTCAATCTTCCATCACGCCGCGACGCCCGCCAGGACGTGAGCAGCAGGTAGAGCGACAAAATGCCGGCGATCGTGTTGGGTCGCTGGCCGGTCTCGAGGAAAGGCGCCACCCCGGCACCGACCAGAAAGGACACGAACATGGACACAAAGAACACGCTCCCGGCTGTGCGGTGAACCCGTCGGCCCTTTGGCGCGAGCACGGCGATGGCGCCCGAGACCAGCCCTACCGCCCCGCCGCCAATATGTGCCCAAAGCAGCAGGTCGGCCCCAAGTCGCAAGGCAAGCGGGGCAGTGGCATCAAGCCGAAGACGATCGGGGTAGGCCGGTTCAATCAGCAAGAGCGGCAAGACGAGCCAACCCAGCACGAGCATTGAGACCAGACCGGGCCAGGTCAGTTTTCCAAATATCGGCATGATCGCGCCCTCGGAGGGGTTGGGCCGCGCAGGTCGTGCCAGAAGCGCTGCCAAGGGATGATGAACAGGAAGGGAATTGCCAGCGCGCAGGCAAACAGGGTTTCGATGGTCGACGCGTCCAGCGTCCCGTCGAGCCAGCGCGGCAGCGCCACTGACAGGGTCCAGATCGATTTCCAGACCACCTCGAACACCAGGATTGGCAGCATCTTCATCGGCACCCACAATCCCAGCAGGGAGAAAAGAGCCAGAGCGCCGAGAAGGGCGTTCACAACCCCGTCCATTAGCGGAGCGGAGGCGGATTGGGTGAGGATGGCCGGCCCGATAGTCAGGCCCAGGCCAGCAAGCAGTAACAAGAAGCATCCGCGAAGAAGGATACTCCGAAGCGGGGATAAGGGTTTCATGGAACTCCACTCGTCTTTACACGGTTGCCGAGACTAGATTGCGGCAATGTGGCGGCCCATGATCAGCGGTAACAAAGATCATTGTCGGCAAATACGGGATGTCGATGGGATGGGTCAGCGCACGGTGGCCAACGGACTAATCGCCAGCCTGGTGAATTTCGCCGAAGCACGCGGAGCGGCTCGCATTGAGCTTCTTGAAACGGCCGGCATGGGCGCGCTCGACCTGTCGGACCCGGACGGTCGAACCCCGCTGGCCCTCTACATCCGCGCGCTCTCGGAAGCGCGCACTTTGCTGAATGATCCGGGGTTCGCGCTGCGCTGGGCCTCATCGACTGGGATGGCGGATATTTCCATCCTCGGCCTCATCATGGAAGCCTCCCGGACCATGGGAGAGGCCTTCGTGCAGCTGCAGCGATACGAGCGTCTCGCGATGGCCGTCGACAGACAGGGGGCAAATGTCCCGCGCTATATTCTGGAGCACCGTGGCGGCCGCCTGTTCATGGTCGAGAACACACCCGCCGCGCAAGTCGTACCCGAATTGACCGAGATCGGCTTTGCTCGGCTGACCTGCGGGCCCCGGCGTTTCCTGGATCAGGCTCATGTCCTCGGGGTCGAATTCACATTCCCACGGCCGGGCCATGGCGCGCTTTATGACACTGTTTTTCAATGCCCGGTGCAATTCGCAGGGACGCGCAATGCCCTCGAGCTTCATCCGGCAACAGCAGAATGGCCGGTGAACAACAAGCCGGGAAACTTATTCGGCGTCCTCGCCGACCGGGCCGACCGCCTGCTCGACAAGCTCGTGAATGACGCCAATGTCACGCAAAGGTTGGAACGCTGGCTCATTGAACGCATGCACACCGGCGAACTTCGTGCAGATCTCGCCGCGCGTGAGCTGGGCTTCAGCCGTCAGACCCTGTTTCGTCGCCTGCGAGACGAGAACACCACCTATTCAGAAACCCTGATCAATGCTCGCCGACGCGCGGCCGAACTCTACCTGCAGGGGCGACGCTCATCGATTGCCGACATTGCATACCTGGTAGGCTTCTCCGACGCAGCCGCCTTCTCACGCGCCTTCAAGCGATGGACCGGACAGAGCCCACAGGCCTATCGAGAACACACCTGATACGCGGTCTATTCCTGGCCCTCAGACAGACCGCTACGGCTCGGTTCGGCCTGATGCGAACAATGGCTAGGCCGTCATCTGGACGACATTGCTGACGCTGTCGGGCGCGCTCTCGAGGACATCATCACGCACCGGGCGTGGCTCGCCGAAGAGATGGCCCTGCCCGTAGGCAACATCCATTTCGAGCACCTCGACCACGGTGGACTCATCCTCGATCTTGTCGACGATGAGTTCGATACCGTGGCGACCGAACAGGCCTGCCAGGTCCTCAGTGGCGATCGCCCCGGCTTCATAGCCAGCGATGGACTCGTAATTGTCAATCGCGTCGAGAAGGCGCCGCCCGCCAATCTTGGCGAAACGCACCCCGGCCCGCTCCATCTCGGTCAGGTCCAGCTCGACATGTGCGATCTGGTCGATCGAGAAACGGAAGCCGAAATCCGCCATGCGGGCCATGTTGCGCGCGGCAATGGCATCGCGTTCTTCGAAGGCGCGCTGCGATATCTCGAAAATAAGCGACCCGGACAAATCCTTGTTCTGCCGGATGAAGTCGAGGAACTCCGGAAAGAAGGTCTCGTCAGACAGGGAATTGAGCGAAACATTGCAGAAAATGGCGACCTTCCGGTCCTGACCGGTCAGACGGCGTACGATCTGCACGCAACGGAAGAGCAGGAGATTGTCGACCTCGGCCATCAGACCGGCCTCTTCGGCAGCGGCCATGAAGGCAGCCGGAGCCAGGACACGACCGGTCGCATCGCGCAGGCGGGTATAGCTCTCATAGAAGGCCGTTCGGCGCTGCGGCAGGGTCACGACCGGCTGGAGATAGAGGTCGACACGATTGGCGGCCAGCGCCTCGCGGACCGTGTCGATATCGGTGTGCCCCGTGCTGGCCGCGGGCGCGGTCCCTGACCTGACATGATTGTCGGCACCGGCCGGACCGACCCGACGGACCAGATCCTCCAACACTTTCACTTCATGAACGAGCGCATTGTCCCGCTCGACCGATTCTGCCCGCAACTCGTCGGCGATTTCATCGATCCGCGCCTGCGCGGCCTCGAATTCCTCGGCCAGGGCCAGATTGGCAGCCTTCAGCTCGTGTATCTCGTCTTCCAGCGCGCGCCGCTCATGACCGCGGGCCGCTGCCGAATGCGCCATGCCGGCAACGATGAAGACGATCGCCCCCATCATCCAGGCATTGAGCGTCGGCATGAGGCCGAAAAACTCGAAGCCGATCGCGGCCACAGCCGCAATGGTGATGTAGGTCAGGAGGATCAGAATGTCGGATGCGCGGGGCATGTCGGGCCTTCGAATCAGCGAATCGTCAGGTGTGCTTGAAGGTTAAGCTGTGTCGGCTCGGGTTGTCGTTTGGTTAACGAAGGTAAACCCGAAGCGTCCGAACATTATCCAACATATTGATTTATAATGGCACGCATAAATTAAAGCGGCCCGTCAAACTGACGGGCCGCTCGCAATTACTGTGGAGAATCAGCTCGATCAGGACGCGGCGTGCGGCCGGATCAGGATTTCCACGCGGCGATTCTGCTGGCGCCCGGCCGGCGTATCATTGGAGGCAATCGGCGAACGCTCGCCCATGCCGGCGATATAGAAGCGGTCGCGCAGCACGCCCTGGGCAATCAGATAGTTGCCGACCGACATCGCCCGACGCTCGGAAAGCTGCTGATTGTATTCGGCGGCACCGATGCTGTCGGCATGACCGACAATGTCGACATAGGTCGCCGGGTAGCGGTTCAGCACGGTGCCGACATCGCCGAGAATTCCGTAGAACTGGCCCTGGATATCGGCGGAATTGGTGGCGAAGGTGACATCGCCCGGCATGATCAGGCGCAGATCATTGCCCTCGCGGCGCACGCCCACACCCGTATCGGACAGCGCTTCGCGCATGGCGGCTTCCTGCCGGTCCATGTAATTGCCGATGGCGCCGCCGGCGAGCGCGCCGATACCGGCACCGATCAGGGCATTGGTGCGGCCCTCTTCGCTGTCATTGGTATTGGTCAGATAACCCAGCGCCGCGCCAGCTGCCGCGCCGAGCAGGACGCCACGGCCAGTATTGTTGGCCCGGGTCTCGCCGGTATAGGGGTCAGTGGTCGTACACGCCGCGACGGACAAGGCCGCAACGGTCAGGACTGCAATACGGAGTTTCATCGTGGATCCCTCTCGGTAACGCAACTTCATGCCTATCATATCGAGTTATATGACGGGCGTGGCAATGGGCGGATTTATCTTTCCCGACATGAACGCAGGCTGACCGACAAATCTGCCCTCATTTGCATCGCGTCTCTCTTGACGGCCAGCAAGCAAGCTCCTATCTCCGCGGCTGTTAGCAGTCGTCGAGGGTGAGTGCCAACCCGCTCCCGGTGATTGCTGGAAACCTTCAGTCCTCTGTTTGGAGATAGACCAAGATGACTTTTCGTCCTCTGCACGATCGCGTGCTGGTGAAGCGCGTCGAAGAAGAGTCCACGACCAAGGGCGGGATCATCATCCCGGATACGGCCAAGGAAAAGCCGCAGGAAGGCGAAGTCGTCGCCATCGGCGGCGGCACGATCAAGGAAGACGGCACGGTTCGTCCGCTGGACGTCAAGGCCGGCGATCGCATCCTGTTCGGCAAATGGTCCGGCACCGAAGTCACCGTCGACGGTGTCGAGCTGCTGATCATGAAAGAGTCGGACATTCTCGGCGTGATGGCCTAGTCGCCAGCCCCGATCTGACCACCATCCTCTCAAGTTAGAAGAACGGATATAATCCAATGGCTGCCAAAGACGTACTTTTCGGCTCCGACGCGCGTGAACGCATGCTGCGCGGCGTCGACATCCTCGCCAATGCCGTGAAAGTCACCCTCGGTCCGAAGGGCCGCAATGTGGTGATCGAGAAATCCTTCGGCGCTCCGCGCACCACCAAGGACGGCGTCTCCGTCGCGAAGGAAATCGAACTCACGGACAAGTTCGAAAACATGGGCGCACAAATGCTGCGCGAAGTGGCTTCCAAGACGAATGACGTCGCCGGCGACGGCACCACGACCGCCACGGTCCTGGCCCAGTCCATCGTCCGCGAAGGCATGAAGTCGGTTGCCGCCGGCATGAACCCGATGGACCTGAAGCGCGGCATCGACAAGGCCGTCGCCATCGTCATGGAAGACATCAAGGCCGGCTCCACCCCGGTGAAGGATTCCGCTGAAGTTGCCCAGGTCGGTACCATCTCCGCCAATGGCGCGACCGATATCGGCGAGATGATCGCCAAGGCCATGGACAAGGTCGGCAAAGAGGGTGTCATCACCGTCGAGGAAGCCAAGTCCCTGGAAACCGAGCTGGATGTCGTCGAAGGCATGCAGTTCGACCGCGGCTACCTGTCGCCTTACTTCATCACCGACGCCGACAAGATGCAGGCCGAGCTGGAAGAGCCCTACATCCTGCTCTTCGAAAAGAAGCTGACCTCGCTGCAGCCGATGCTGCCGATCCTGGAAGCTGTGGTTCAGTCCTCGCGTCCGCTGCTGATCATCGCGGAAGACGTTGAAGGCGAAGCCCTGGCCACCCTCGTGGTCAACAAGCTGCGTGGCGGCCTGAAGATCGCGGCCGTCAAGGCTCCGGGCTTCGGCGATCGCCGCAAGGCCATGCTGGAAGACCTCGCCATCCTCACCGGCGGCCAGGTCATCTCCGAAGACCTCGGCATCAAGCTGGAAACCGTCACGCTCGACATGCTCGGCTCGGCCAAGCGCGTCAACATCACCAAGGACGACACCACGATCGTCGACGGTGTCGGTGACAAGGCCCAGATCGAAGCCCGTGTCTCGCAGATCCGTCGCCAGTCCGAGGAAACCACCTCTGATTACGACCGTGAGAAGCTGCAGGAACGCCTCGCCAAGCTGGCCGGCGGTGTTGCGGTGATCAAGGTCGGCGGTGCCACCGAGATCGAAGTGAAAGAAAAGAAGGACCGCGTCGACGACGCCCTCAACGCCACCCGCGCTGCGGTGGAAGAAGGTATCGTCCCGGGCGGTGGTGTTGCTCTCCTGAAGGCCTCCGCCAAGCTGGCCGGCCTGGAAGGTGACAATCCGGACCAGACCCAGGGTATCGCCATTGTGGCCCGCGCCCTGCAGTCCCCGATCCGTCAGATCGCCACCAATTCCGGTGTCGAAGGCTCGATCGTGGTTGGCAAGGTCATGGAAAACGCTTCCGCGACCTTCGGCTTCAACGCCCAGACCGAAGAATATGGCGACATGCTCGCCTTCGGTGTCATCGACCCGGCCAAGGTCGTCCGCACGGCCCTGCAGGACGCGGCCTCCGTCGCCTCCCTGCTGATCACCACGGAAGCTGCCGTGGCTGACGCCCCGAAGGAAGAAGGCGCCGGTGGCGGCATGCCTGACATGGGCGGCATGGGCGGAATGGGTGGCATGGGCGGCATGATGTAATCATGCCGGTCACCTGACCGATCAAAGGAAAGGGTCGCCCTGGTGGGCGGCCCTTTTCTTTTGCCTCGCGACACCACCTCCTCGCCGCGTTATGGTCGCAGCCGTGATTTCGGGAGGTGTCAGATATGAAACACATAGCCATGAGCAAAGGCTTCGTTCTGGCCGGCCTGTTGGCGGCCTGCCAGCCGGCCGAGACGGTGACGGATACCGCTGAAGCGCCAGCGGCCGCGACCGAAGCCGTCGCCCGCCATGACGCCGCCACCTTCCATCAGACAACGAGCTTCTCGCTCGCCTCGTCCGCCGGCTTTGCCTGGTCGAGCGATGACAGCCGCATCCTGATTTCCTCGGATGAGACCGGGGTGTTCAATGCCTATGCCGTTGATCCCGAGACCGGTGATCGCGAAGCCCTCACCGCGTCGGAGACCAATGCCACTTACGCCCTGTCATGGTTCCCGACCGATGACC
The DNA here is from genome assembly GCF_947259345.1 of uncultured Maricaulis sp. Lineage (GTDB taxonomy): Bacteria > Pseudomonadota > Alphaproteobacteria > Caulobacterales > Maricaulaceae > Maricaulis. Next base: position 85,691 of record NZ_CAMYLS010000005.1, read on the forward strand.
GCGCTGTGGTCACGGCCGACACGGGCGGCAATGAGATCTCCCATATTTTCGTGCGCGAGCTCGATGGCCGTCTCAACGACATCACGCCGGGCGAAGAGGTCCGGGCGCAATTTCTCGGCTGGTCTCCCGATGGCAATGACATGTGGCTGATGACCAATGAGCGCGATCAGAGCGCGATGGACATCTATGCCTATGACACGCTGAGCTATGAGAGCGGCTTTGTGTTCCAGAACGATGACGCGCTGCAGATCGGCGATGTCAGCCCGGACGGGCGCTGGCTGGCCCTGGTGCGCAACCGCACCTCCGCTGACAGCGACATCCTGCTCCTCGATCTCGCTTCGGGCGAAACCGAGCCCCGCGTGATCACGGCTCATGAAGGCAATATCGCCCACGGCGTCTACACCTTCACGCCGGACAGCACACAGCTCGTCTATGCCACGGACGAGCATGGCGAGTTCAACCAGGCCTGGACCTATGACCTTGAAACCGGCGACACCGCGCCGCTGATCGAGGCCGAATGGGACGTCCAGTTCGTGATCTATTCCGACAGTGGGCGCTACCGTGTCTCCGGCATCAATGCCGATGCCCGCACCGAGGTCTCCATTCTCGACACGACAAGCGGCGAGACCCTGGCCCTGCCCGACCTGCCGGCCGGCGATATCGGCTCGGTCCGTTTCTCGCGGGATGAAAGCCGCATCGCCTTCCTCATCAATTCCGCGACCTCGCCCTCCAATCTCCATGTCGTGGATCTGGCCAGCCAGGCCCATGCCCAGCTGACCAATGCGCTCAACCCAGCGATCTCGGAAGCCGAGATGGTGGACGCGCAAGTGGTGCGCTTTGAAAGCTTCGACGGGCTGGAAATCCCGGGCATTCTCTATCGTCCGCACGAGGCCAGCGCCAACAATCCGGTACCGGCCCTCGTCTGGGTGCATGGCGGTCCGGGCGGGCAGAGCCGGATCGGCTATTCGGCCACCATCCAGCACCTCGTCAATCACGGCTATGCCGTCTACGCCGCCAATAATCGCGGCTCGTCAGGCTACGGCAAAACCTTCTTCCACATGGATGATCGCCGCCATGGCGAAGAAGACCTGCGCGACATTGTCGCCGCTGGTGACTGGCTGCGAGCGCAGGACTGGGTCTCGGCCGACGAGGTGGGTGTGATCGGCGGGTCCTATGGCGGCTATATGACCGCCGCCGCCCTCACCTTCCATCCCGAAGCCTTTGAGGTCGGGATCAATATTTTCGGCGTCACCAATTGGGAGCGCACCCTCGCATCCATCCCGCCCTGGTGGGAGAGCTTCCGCGAAGCCCTCTATGACGAAATGGGCGACCCGGCGACCGACGCCGAACGTCACCGCGCCATCTCCCCCCTCTTCCACGCCGAGAATGTCGTCCGCCCCATGCTGGTCGTCCAGGGCGCCAATGATCCGCGCGTGCTGCAAGTGGAGAGTGATGAACTGGTCGCCGCCGTCCGCGCCAATGGCGTACCGGTGGAGTATGTGCTCTTCCCGGATGAGGGCCATGGCTTCCGCCGCCGGGAGAACCGTATCACCGCGTCCGAAGCCTATGTGAGCTTCCTCGATGAATATCTGCGTGAGCAAGACGACGCTTCGGCCGAGTAGCCCGACGGGTATCAAAGCCGGGATTCGGGCATCGGCCCTGCGTCCCGGCGCCTCCGACTATAGCGCCACCCGCTGCTTCAGCACGGCCAGTCGGGCCACCGACTGGTTGATACGGCGCTCGGTCAGGCGGCCCTCGCGGATCGCCGCCTCGACCCAGCCGACAATGCGTTGCGGCAATTCGGCGTCCGGGGCGGCAGAGTTGGACAGCATGATCATGTCATTGCCGGCCTCTATGGCGCGGATGACCGCTTCGCGCTGATCGTAATTCTCCCGGATCGCGCCCATGTCGAGATCATCGGTCATCACCACGCCCGTGAAGCCGAGCTGCCGGCGCAGCAAATCATCCAGGACCGGAGCGGAAAAGGTCACCGGCTCGCCGCTGGGATCGAGCTGACGATTGGTCAGATGGCCACCCATCATCAAATGGGCGCGCCCTCGATCGATCAGTTCGCGGAAAGGGGCCAGCTCGGCCTCGCTCCAGCTGTCGGAAATGTCGACGAAACCGTCATGACTGTCGCCGCGCGATCGGCCATGCCCGGGGAAATGCTTGATCGCGCAGACCGCGCCTTCCGCCTCGAAGGCATCGATAAAGGCCGAGGCATAGTCGGCAATGGTCCCGCCATCCGTGCCATAGGCGCGTCCGTGACGACCGATCACGGAGTTTTCGGGATCGTGGAGGTCGGCAACAGGCGCCAGATTCATGTTGAAGCCGGCGGCGCGGAACTCGCTCGCACCCAGCCGGTAGAGATCACCGGCACTTTCCGGGGACCGCGCTTCCGCCACCTGCATGGCGCGTGGAATGTGGGTATAGCCGAGATCCCGGGACAGGCGCTGGACCAGACCGCCTTCCTGGTCGATCGCCATCCAGGCCCCCGGACGCGTGGCCAGGAAACGCGCCGCCGACCCCTCCGCCCCGTCGCGCGAGCGCACATTATGGCGCAGGAAGAGGACGCCGCCGATGCGGTTGGCAGCGAGATGGGCATCGATGATGTCGGCCCCTTCGGTCTCATTGTGCGAACCGATAAAACCAAGCAGCAACATGTCACCGACGCGCTCGGCCAATGGTCGATCCAGCGCGTCGCGCACGCTTGTGCGCAATCGTGCCTGCGCGGTCGTCCCGGCCGTCGCCATCAGTGTGGCGGCGAGACCTGATTGCAATACGCGTCGCCGATCCATGTTCCGCTATTCCTTGCCAATCCCCGGCCATGAGCATGCGGACCGACCCGCCCGGTGGCAAGCCTGTGCGGCACGTCAGCCTTGTTCCGAACGCGTCGCGCGCGGCTGATCAGGTGACAAATATTTTAGGCCGGCACAGGAACGCCGTAAGGCGGCAGCGATCACATTTGCGTCATATCGAAGAGGGATTGCAGCAATGAGAAAATTTCTGATGGCGGGTATTGCCCTGGCCGTGACCGGTGCCACCGCCTATGCGCTGGACGATGATCGCGACCGGCATACCCGCATTCATGTCGCGAGCGACAGCCATGCAACATTTATCGGCGATGATGGTCAGATCGTGGAAGTGCGCGGCGCCGGTGGCGATCGCACCATCCATATCGATCGCGACGGCGAACGCTCGGTGATCAATGTCGATGGCCAGGAGATCGAGATTGTCGACGGCGAAGTGCGCATTGATGGCCAAGTGGTCGATGTCGAACATGACGGTGTGGTCGTGATCGACGGCGTGAATGTCCGCGTCATCGAAGGCGACCATGCCCGCATGGGCCGGACGTTCGAACTGCATATGGCCGAGCGCGTGGAACATCTCGCCGAGATGGAAGATCATATCGCGCGCATGGTCATCGACATGGATGTCGAGGGCATCGAAGCCGGCGTCATGGCGTCTCTTGAGTTGGCCTTGGCCGGCCTCGATGAAGGCCGCATCGTCCACACGGATGATTGGGACGACCTCACACCGGAGGAACGCGAGGAAGTACGCGCCGAAATCCGTGAGGCCCGCGAAGAGATTCGGGAGGCCATGCACGAGACGCGTCGGGAAATGCGCGAGGCCCACGCCGAAATGGAAGGTGCCCGCCGCATGGCCCGGATAGAGGTCCGCCGCGCCGCCCGTGAGATGGCGCGCGCCGAACGCGAAATCGCACGTGCAGAACGGGACAGGGCGCGGGCCCGCGTCGAAGTCCTGCGCAGTGATGGGCAGGCTGGCCGGGCAAATGTCGAACGCCTGCAAGACGTCCTCCGCAATAATGACGCCGACGACATCCGGATCGAGGACGAAGATGGCCGCCGCCGCGTCTGGATCGATGGTGAGGAACAGACCGGCGACGATCTGGTCGACTGGCTGAACCGGCTTGAGATCGACCGTCTGGAGGGCCGTCATGACGGGCGTCGCGCCGAGCGCGAAATGCGTGTTGAGCGCCTGCGCCGCGGGGAAGGCCGACGCGTCATCGAACTGGATGGCGGCGAGCGGGTCGTGATTGTCGAAATCGATGAGGATGACGACGAGCGCTAGGCCGGTCCGGCACCGATTCCAAAAGGGCGGGCTCGCACATGCGGCCCGCCCTTTCTCGTGGCAAACAGGCCCAGCCTATTGTGAAAGCGCACAAAAAAAGGGGCTGGCAAAAGCCAGCCCCGAGATAACGGTTGGTCGATAAAGGGCGTCTCCTCCCCGAAACGCCAAAGGACAGAGCGGTCAGGCCCAGTCCGTTTTCGACGTTGACGTAGCACTCTGGTTACGTCAACCCCCATTATCTTAACGCTTGGGGATAAGCCTCGCCATCCGCTCGACTTTTCGCCACTACTTGTTGCGTTGCGCGACTGCGGATACCGCCGCAATCCAGCCCTCGCGGGCCACCGTTTCCTGGGCCGGCTGCTCTTCCCGCCAGGCCTTGTTGTCGCTGATATCAGCGGCCAGGCGCGCGCCCAGCTTGAGATCCTTGATCGTGACGAGGCCCTCTTCGCGCTCGTTCGAGCCGACGATAACGGCCGCCACCGCACCGCGGCGATCCGCATACTTCATCTGCTTGCCCATATTGCCTGACCCGACAAAGGCCTCGGCCCGGAAACCGGCCGCCCGCAGCTCGCCCGCCATGGCCAGATAATCGGCCGAGCGATCCTTCTCGCTGGCGACAACGAGGACCAGCGGCTTTTCCTCGACCGAACCGGTCAGACCCAGGGCGGACAGGGCAGCGGCGAAGCGGCTGACCCCGAAAGAGAAACCGGTCGCCGGCACAGCCTGCCCGGTGAAGCGCGAAACCAGGTCATCATAGCGCCCACCGCCGCCGACCGAGCCGAACTGGATAGGTGAGCCGTCCTCATATTGCGCCTGGGCCAGCAGCTCGGCCTCGAAGACCGGGCCAGTGTAGTAGCCAAGACCGCGAACGACCGACGGGTCAAACAGGGCGCGGTCACCATCAACGCCGATGGCCGACAGCACCCCATCAATCTCCGCCAGCGCCGCCAGACCGGCCTTGCCGGTCTGTGACGTGCCGATCAGCGGTTCAAGGCGGGCGATGACGTCGCTGCGGCTGCCACCACCGGCATCCAGGAATCCGAGGACGGTATCAATCCCGCCTGCATCCAGCTTTGCGCCTTCGGTATAGTCGCCGGACTCGTCCTTGCGGCCCTCGCCGAGAAGAAGCGCAACGCCGTCACGCCCCAAACGGTCAAGCTTGTCAGCGGCGCGAAGCACGCGCATGCGGCGCTCCGGATCCGCGGCACCGATGCTTTCCAGCACACCGTCGAGGATGCGCCGGTCATTGACCCGCACGACATAATCACCATCGGCCAGACCGACCGCCCGCATCACATCGGCGGCGAGCGCGATCATCTCGGCATCGGCCGAGGGGCTGCCGGCGCCGACCGTGTCGGCATCGCACTGCACGAATTGGCGGAAACGCCCCGGTCCCGGCTTTTCATTGCGCCAGACATCGCCGGCCTGATAGCGGCGATAGGGCTTGTTCAGGTCCTGAAAATTCTCGGCCACGAAACGGGCCAGCGGCGCGGTGTGGTCATAGCGCAGCGACAACCATTGGCCGTCATCATCCTCAAGCGCAAAGACGCCCTCATTGGGGCGCTCCTCGTCGGGCAGGAATTTGCCGAGCGCGTCAGCATATTCGAACGCCGAGGTTTGCAGCGGCTCGAAACCCCAATCGTCGTAGACACGGCTGGCCGTTTCGACGAGATGGCGCTCGACCCGGAGAACAGACCCGCTGCGATCTTCAAAGCCACGCGGTCGGCGGGCCTTGGGTCGGAAGGGTTTCTTGGCGCTCATCACGATCTCCGGTTTGTCCGCCGCAGCGCCCGGCGCTGCGGTCTTGATCAGGCGGTGTTTTCCACGAGCGAGCGGGCCCTGTGAACCCGCCTGTGCAGGCTGAGAGGGGAGATGCCGGTCCATTCACCGGAAATCAAGGCGTTACTGCGATAATCAGGATTGAACTGACCGGAGAGAGTGATGAAATCCGCCCTGCTAGCTGCCTCGATCGCGCTTGTTCTGACTTCCAGCGCCGCGTCGGCCGGCCCCGGCAGCGAGTTTGCCGCCTTCGCCGAGGCCATTGGTCAAACCGCCCGGGTCCGCTCTCGCGAGGCCGCCAGCCGTCCGGCAGCCCCTGCCACGCCGCTCGACATTGAGGACCCGTTTTCCTTCGAACTGGAGCAATTCGCCCTGGAAGCCATGCTGATGAGCCGCCGCATTGACGAGGCTGGCGGCCCCCTCGATCTGCGCTGCATCTTCCGAGGCATGTCCGCGGATGCCTCATCACGCCTCGAGGCGCTTAACGCAGCCGAAACGGCGGCCCAACAGGCCCACATCTATGCGGACCTGGCAGCGCTGATGTCGGATGCCAGCGAGATTGCGCCGGCCGTCGACGGGGAAGCCGATCTCGATAGCGTCCCGCTTCCGGCCAGCTGTCCGGCCATTTCGGACGGCTAATTATTGGCCGCCCACTCCAGCGCCTCGACCATACCACCGGAGGACAGGACCGTCGGCAGGACACGCGGTTCACCGCCGGACGCCGGGAAGAGCAGATAGAGCGGCACACCCGCCTGCCCGTGATCGGCGATCAGATTGGCAATGGTCTCATTGCGATTGGTCCAGTCAGCGCGCAGGCTGGCAACACCAAAGCGATCAAACGCATCTTCGACCGTCTCCGAGTCCAGAACAGTCAGCTTGTTGATCTGGCAGGTCACGCACCAGGCCGCTGTAACATCGACAAAAACCGGCTGCCCCATGGCCTGAAGCTCGGCGACCCGCTCATGCGACCAGGGCTCGACCCGTCCGGAAAGGGTCTGCGTGCTGGTCGTGGTGGGCAGGCGTGCAATCGCCACAACGCTGATCACACCACCCAGCAGCGCGAGAATGGCGATGATCGACCAGATTGTGTGTCCCTGGCCGTGCGCCCAGATCGCGAAACTGAGCGCCAGCATGGCCGCACCCAGGAAAACCAGGGCGATCGGACCGGATTGCAGCGTCAGCACCCAGCTCAGCCAGATCACCGAGGCGAACATCGGGAAGGCGAGGAATTGGCGGAAAGTCACCATCCAGGCCCCCGGCTTGGGCAGAAAACGCAACAGGGTTGGTGACAGGGAGAAGATGACAAAGGGCGCAGCAAGGCCCAGTCCCATGGCGGCCGCGACCAGCAGCACCACCGGTGCCGGCTGGGTCAGGGCCAGCCCCAGCGCGCCGGCGGCCAGCGGCCCGACGCACGGCGCCGCGACCACGACAGCCAGAACGCCGGTAAAGAAAGCGCCCTTCCAGCCCGGCTTGTCCGCCAGACCGGCACCCAGGCCCATCATGCGCGTGCCAACCTCGAGCGCCCCCATCAGGTTGAGGCCAATCGCGAAGAGCAGAAGTGACAGGATTGCGACCACGACTGGCACCTGAAGCTGGAAACCCCAGCCCACCGGGAGGCCCACTTCACGCAACAGGACCAATGCCCCGGCCAGACCGACAAAACTCAACAGCACACCGATCAGGAAAAATCCGCCCTGACGCCGAACAGCACCGGAATCAGCATGGGCGGCCTGCACAAATTTCAAAACCTTGATCGACAGGACCGGGAAGACGCAGGGCATCAGATTGAGGATCAGTCCGCCACCGAAAGCGAGCAGAACAAGGCTGAGCAATCCCGTGCTCATCCCGTCAGCCGAGGGCATCCCGCCCGACACGGGGGCGAGACCGAAACCGCCGGTGCCCGGCTCGGCCTCGACCGCGATAGCTTGCCGAACCTCTGATCCGCTGGTCTGCCAACTGACGACACCGTCCTGGCGGGCACGGCCGGCGCTTGACGCGGCATAGCCTGGCTCCATCAAGACCAGGGTTGTTCCCTCACCCGCCTGTACAATCTGTGCGCCCGCATTGCGGATCACGCCGGTTTCATAGGGGAAGAATCGGAGATCCTCGATCGCGTCCGGATTGGCAAAATCACTGCCGGCCAGCTCGAGAATGACGCGCCCGCCTTCGATCGAGAGGCTCGCGGAAACAGCCGGGTCCAGCTGAGGTTCGGCGTCCAGCGCCTCGCGGATATACCAATAACCCGCTTCATCGCGCTGCGCTTCAGGGCCGACATCGAGGGTCAGTGAGAGCGTGCGCTCTTCGGGGACGCAGATAACTTCACAAACCAGCCAAGTGGCATCGGCTCGCAATGCGAGCGTGGAACCGGCATAATCGGCGGGGACTGAAACCGGCATCGGCAAGACCAGCTCGCCCTTGTAACCGTAGTCCATGATCGCATCGGTCAGGGGTAGCTCGATCGGCATCGGCCAGACGACCTCACCGACTGTGACGCCGCCCGGCAGGGTCCAGTCGATTTCCACCGGCAGGCCATTATCGCCCGGATTGCGCCAATAAGTATGCCATCCATCCGGCATGATCTGATGCAGTCCGATATAAAAGCTGTCACCCGGAGCGACGACCGATTGCTCGGCAACCAGTTCAGCCTCGATGATGGCTTCCCCCCGCGACCAGCCCGATTGGGCAGAAGCGGGCGTGAAGCTGCCGAGGGCAGCCAGCGCGACCAAAAGGATAAAACCGGAAAGCCCGTTCAGGACACGCATCAAAAAACCTCGTGGAAATCTGCTGAAACCAGCGTTTGCGTTGAGGATATAGTCGCTTTTCCGCAAAGGTCGAACCGCGATCCCGCAACCGTGATCACAAATGCAAACGGCCGCGCCAGACAGGCGCGGCCGTTCTTCATTTGGATGCGTCAGGCGTTCAGGCTTGGGCCGACGCCGCAGCGTTGGCCACACTCGACGTGCGGCGCAGGATACGTTCCCAGCGCTGCAGGGAAATGATGTGCGAGACAATGGCACCGAGATCGCCATTGGTCTGCATTTCCTTGAGCTTGTCTGCCGGAAGAGCGTCAAATTTCTCCGAGGAGACACCGAAGTATTCAGCCACGGTAACCGGGTTGTCCGGGTCCTGCGGATTGGAAACCTTGACGTCTTTCTTCTCGAGCAGGTCCAGCGCGATCAGACGCTCGACAAAAGCTTCCGTAGTCTTCGCGTCATTCTCGAAGGCCGACACGAAATCGATCGCTTGCTGCGTGTAATCCGTCGGCTCGCCATTGGCGTCGAAGAAAGGACGCTCCGGGTTTTCCGAAACGACGAAGTCGGCGTCCAGATCGACACAGACCGTTGACGGCTGGTCGTTCGGGTTCGCCGCGCTCACGAACGGGTAGCGGCGGACATAGGCCGGAATGTAGTGCTCATTGTCGAACTGGCCGTCTTCGGTGACGAAGAGGTTTGAACCCTGACGCAGGCCCATGACCAGAACCGGCATCTTCTTCTCACCGAGGAAGATGATCGGATAGCTGCCGCAGGCGAAGGCGAACTCGGCGCTGATGGCCGGCACGAAATGCCATTCTTTCAGGAAGTTGAACGGCTGCGTGACCGTATTCACCCCGTAAGTGGCGTGTTTTTGTCGGTTGAGCGGCTCTACATTCTTGTAGAGCGGAACAGTTCCGGTAAGGCGCGGCTCGGTGGCGGCAGCGTCGACCATGATAGAAACCCCTTCAGTTCTTTGGGCACTGGATAGCGGATTAGCCCTGCCCCGGCAACGGATCGGCGCAGGCTTGTACATCCGTGCCTTCGCAAGAAAAATGCCGGGCCGCCAAACGGCCCGGCATTGCCCTGAAACATCGACTGAAAACGATCAGAAACGACGGCCAAAGCCGAGGCCGAACACCACCGGATCGATCTGCACATCGGCGGCAATGGCGCCATTGATGGTCACATCCGTATCAATGTCGATGTATTTGACATCAACATTGAAGAACCAGTCTTCATCGATCGCGAAGTCCACGCCGGCCTGGGCGGCCAGGCCGAAGCTGGCATCATAATCGATCGATGTCAGCGTGGTGCCTGTCGGCAGGTCTTCATTGAAGAAGTGGGTGTAGTTCACGCCCGCGCCGAGATACGGGCGCACCTGGCCATCCGGATTGAAATGGTACTGGAGCGTCAACGTCGGCGGCAGTAGCGTGACATCACCCAGGTCGACGTCTCCGAGCGAGGTCCCGACCGCCATCACATCATGCGGCGTCACGCCGAGGATGAGCTCGACCGCCCACTGGTCCTGCAGGAAATAGGTGATGTCCAGTTCCGGCACGATCGAGGTGTCAATATCGACATCGCCGCCGATGGTCGCGATATCGGCCGACTCATTGGGGGCCACATTGATGCCACGCAGGCGGACCAGCCAGTCACCGCTCTCGGCGGAGGCGGTCGGAGCCGCGACCAGCGCGGCAAGGGCAGCGGTGAAGAACAGGCGTTTCATGGGGTGATCCTTTCGTCCCTAAATAATCTAGGGACTTTCTGGACCCTCTCGCCGACGTTCGGGAGTGCGCGTTTCGCCGCGCGTCAGCCCGCCGCGCGGCAGGCTGACGCAGGCCGGCAATGCATCAGAAATCGAGGACGAGCGCGGCCCGCAAATTGCTGCCCGGCAACGGCACCTGGTCCTTGAGGAAGGAGGTGTGCAGACGCGCCTCCGCATCGGTCAGATTACGCGCCTCCAGGATGACCCGCAAATCGCGTTCCGCGACCGGGTGGAAGGACCAGCGCGCATTGACCAGGACATAGGATTGAGTCTTCAGCTCGAAGGGCGCCGTATTGTCCTGGACATCGGCCCACTCGGTCTCGAGGTGGAGTTGATGACCATCCCGCGACGCCGTCACACCGGCGGTAAAGGAGAGCGGCGGCAGGCGCGGCAGGTCACCGCCAGCATCGAGGCTCGCCTCGACATATTCACCGGTCAGCTCGCCATCAAAGGCCCAGCCGGAAAAATCACCCAGTGGCCCTTCCAGTCGGCCTTCAAAGCCCGACAGGACGGCATCTTCCTGACGATAGGCATAGACCGGGAAACCGTCCGCCTCAGCGCCAGTCGCGAAGGCGGCGATGAAGCCGTCATAATCGGCCCGGAACACCGAGGCCTCCAGCGACCAGTCGGCGAGCTGCGTCCGGGCGGTCAATTCAGCGGACACGGCGCGCTCTACATCGAGGGCCGTATTGCCGAGTTCATAGGTGCGGCTGGCGACGTGGGGGCCGTCGGCGAAGAGTTCGACATCCGTCGGGGCGCGTTCGCTGGACGACAAGGTCAGCGCGAGGAAGGTATCGCGTACCGGACGCACGAAAACCGATCCGGAGAAGCTGGTTGTTTCGAAACTGCGGCTGTCCGTTGCGGTATCCAGATCGCGGCTTTCAAAGCGAAGACCGCCTTCCAGCCCCCAGCGTTCGGCATCCCAGCGCTCGACCAGAAAGACACCCCAATCGGCGGTTTCCGACGGGGGCACATAGGCTTCATCGCCGATCGCTGCGAAGTCGCGGTTGAAGGCCTGCATGCCGGCAGCGCCTTCCCAGACACCACCCCACAGATCGATCGGGGTATGGCGGGCTTCCAGACGGCCTTCCCAGCCCTCATTGGTGAAGCGGGTGCCGACTTCGTCACCTTCCAGCTCGACATGCTCATAGCTGCCCGTGCCGAAGGAGAATTTCACGCGCTCGATATGCTCGCCGAGGTCGCGCCACTCGCCGCGCAGGTCGAAACGGGTCTGTTCGAGATCGATGCGGACGCTCTCATCATGACCGTGTTCTTCTTCGTGGTCATCGTGATCGTCGTGATCTTCGTCGTCTTCCCCGCCATGGGCGTGGCCGCCCGGAATGCCATAGAGGGCATTGGACTGTTTGATGGCAACGCCGATGAAGCCGTTCTCACCGACCCAGGAAATCCCGGCCGAGGCGGAACTGAAATCCAGGCCGGAATTCTCGACTGTGCCATAAGGGTGCTCGTCTTCACCGTGCTCATCAGCATGTTGGTCGTCATCATGAACATCATCATGGTCTTCTTCCGCCTCTTCAAAGAGACGGAAGGTTTCGGACTCGGCAAAGCCCGGAATGTCATAGGGTTGGGCGGTGCGCAGCAGGCCTTCCAGATTGATGACGAACTCGCCGGCATTGAAACGCACCCGACCGGCTGCGGTCTCGCCCTGGTCGACGGAGGTCAGCGAGCCGTAGAAGCGACCGTCCAGACCGTCCTCGGCGCGGGTTTCGGGAATGCGTCCGTCAATGACATTGACCACACCGCCGATCGCGCCGCCGCCATAGGCAATCGCCGCCGGCCCGCGCAGGATCTCGACGCTCTGGGCTTCCAGGGCTTCGGAGGCAACCGCGTGATCGGGTGAGTTGGTCGAGGCATCAATCAGGCCGACGCCATTGACGAGGACGCGAACCCGGTCGGCGCCGAGACCTCGGATGACCGGACGGCTGGCGGCGGGACCGAAATAGGTGGTGGAGACGCCCGGCTCGTGGGCGATCGTGTCGGCCAGGGAGCCGGACAGATTGTCTTCCAGATGTCGGCGGTCGACGACTTCGACCGCGCCCGCGACTTCGTCGGCGGCAACACCCAGCACAGAGGAGGTCACCACAATGACGTCCTCATCGCGCTCGCCATCCTGGGCGAAGGCGGTACCGCCGAGGCTGGCTCCAGCCAGCAGGGCGATCATGGCAGTGGTGTTGGACAGACGCGCGAACATGGCTTCCCCGATATGTAATAACAGAACAATTCGAGAGCGTGATATTATAACATTCACTTCACGGCAATGCCGAAGCGCTGGGAAATGCGGCAAAGCGTGATTAAATATCGGCAAGATGACCGCTGATTCCCTGACCAAGGCGCTCGACGCCGCCGAAGCCCATTGCCTGGAACGGGGTGAGAAACTCACCCCCGTGCGCAAGCGCGTGCTCGAACTCGTGCTGGAGGCCGACGGGCCGGTGAAGGCCTATGACCTCCTGGAAGCGCTCAAGCCGGGCCCCGGTTCCGCCAAGCCGCCGACCGTCTATCGCGCGCTGGATTTCCTGATGACCGCCGGCCTGGTGCACAAGGTCGAGGCGCTCAACGCCTTTGTCGGCTGCAGCCATGCCCATGATGAGGGCGGGGCCGAGCTTTTCATCTGCTCGACCTGTGGCGCCGTCGAGGAACGCCATGGCGCGCCGCTGCCGATGAATGCGCCGGAGGGCTTCATGATCCAGCGTTCGGTGGTCGAGCATTTCGGTCAATGCGCCAATTGCCGGCCGGCCTGAGGGAATGACCACAATGATCGAGCTTTGGCGCGGCTGCGTGAATGCCTGGGAATGCGACGAGCTGGGGCATTTCAATGTCCGCTTCTATCTCGCCCGCGCCAGTGAAGCCCTGGCCAATCTGGCCGAAGCCGCCGGGCTCAACCCGATCCAGCGCGCCGACGCCCTGGCGACCCTGATCCCGCAAACCCTGCACATCCGCTTTCTGGCCGAAGCCCGCCCCGGCGCGCCGCTCTATATCGAGGGCGGTTTTGTCGGCCATGACCGCGCCTCGGCCGACGTGGTCCTGGTGATGCGCCATTCCGGCACCGGCAAACCGGCCGCCAGCTTTGCCATCAAGCTGGCTCATGCCGCGCCCGACACGGCGCAAGCCTTCGCCTGGCCGGACCGCTTCGCCAAGGCCGCCAGGGCCTTGCAGGTCGAAACGCCCGACTTTGCCGCTCCGCGCGGCCTCACCACCAGACCCGGCAGCCGCCCGGTCTCGCTGAGTGCCGCGGACGCCCTCGCCCTGACCCCGATCGGCCGCGGCCGCTTCGGCCCGCACGAGATGGACGCCTTTGGCTGGATGCGGACCGAGTTTCTGCTCGGACGCGTCTCCGACAGCGTGACCAATTTCGCTGCCGCTTTTCCGGAAGAATGGGCCATGCATGCCGGCGAACCGTCGGGCAATATCGGTTCCGCCCTGCTGGAGTGCTGCATCCATGTCCATCGCTGGCCGCGTGCCGGCGACGGCTATGCCATCCGCTCCGGTCTAAAATCCGCCGACACCAAGGTCCGCAATATCGTCCACTGGGTGCTTGAACCCGCCACCGGCAAGCCCTGGTGGACCATGGAAGGCGTCGCCGCCCCCATGGATCTCGACCAGCGCAAGCTGGCGGAAATCGATGCGGCGACCCAGGCGAAAGTGGAAGCGGCGGTGGTGCCGGGGATTGAGGCTTAGGGCCCAGGCAGGTCCTCGCCCTTGATGGGCGAGGTGGATCGCCCGTCAGGGCGAGACGGAGTGGGTGACGGGCCGTCGGTGCCGGAACGCTGGCGCGTTTCGCCCGATCCGACCCGAGGCTGCCCCTCGGCCCACCTTCCCCATCAAGGGGAAGGACCTAGAGCTTGGCATCAACCAGGGCGGGGCTCGCATCGAGCCGCCCTGTGCCCCCAACGCCACACATCTCGCCTCAAACGCGAAACCCACCCGTGGCACACTTGCCCAGTCCGCCGGACCGGGCTACCCACCGCCTCCCGGATCAATCGGCACAAGAGAGCAGATCCATGCGAACTTTCATCTAGGCAAAACAGGTAGCCGGCGCGCTGCCTGACCCCGAAACCGCTTCGACCGCAACCCGGTCGCCGCCTTCGGGACTCCGCTGCGTCACTTGCCTGTCTTCCAGATGATGATTGCCATGAGGACGGACCCCGCAGCGCTGCTGCTCCCGGGTCCGCTGCTGAGATGTCCGACTTTCAAAACCAAGATGAAACGCCCCGCGCCCGCAATTTGTCCAATCTGCAGGTGCTGGCCTATCTGGGCCGCCAATGGGGGCGCCGTCCGGTCCTTCTGACCGGCATGATCACCTTCATGGTGCTGGCCACGATTGCCGAGCTGATGATCCCGCTCGCCGCGGGCGGGCTGATTGATGCCCTGGCCGCCGGTCCCGAAGCGGGTGCGCCCTGGCCCGCCTTCCTGACCTATCTGGGCGCGGCACTGGTCTTCTACGCCCTGCGCCAGTCGGCCTCGCGCTGCGAAGTGCCCTTCTCCTCGGGCAATATGGCGGATCTGACCACGCATGCCTTCTCGCGGGTCCAGCGTTTCTCGCTGGACTGGCACGCCAATACGTTTGCCGGCTCGGTGGTGCGCAAAATCACGCGTGGCATGTGGGCCTATGACAATGTCACCATCAACATCTTCATGGGCATTGCGCCCTCGGTTGGTGTGATGCTGGGCATTGCCGCGATGATGGCCTTCCGCTGGCCGCTGGTCGGCGGTGTGGTCTTTGTCGTGATGGCCTGTTTCGTAGCCTCGTCGCTTTTGCTCAGCCGCTATTACATCCGGCCGCAGAATATCCGCTCGAACGCGCTCGACAGCGAGATCGGCGGCGCCTTGGCGGATGCCATTGGCGGTGTCGCCACGGTGAAGAGCTTTGGCGCCGAAGGCCGCGAGGATGCCCGCTTCCATGAACTGGCCTGGCGCTGGCGGACGGAGACCAAGAAGACCTGGGGCCGCTTCGTCAATTCCTGGCTGGTCAATATTGTCACCGATCTGACCATGCAGGCGGCCCTGGTCGGCCTGCTGGTCTGGCAGTGGTCGCGAGGTGCGGCCTCGGCCGGCGATGTCGTGGCCGCCCTGACGGCCTACATGATCGTGTCCGGCTATATGCGGCGCTTCGGTGAACAGGTGCAGCAGGTCCAGCGCGGCATGGACGAGATCCAGGACCTCGCCGTCTTCGACCTTCAGGAAAGCGAAGTCGATGATCGCGAGGGCGCGCCGGACTTCCAGCGCCAGCGCGGGGCGATTCGTTTCGACGAAGTCGGCTTCACCTATGCCGGCCAGACGCGTCCGCTGTATCGCGACTTCTCGCTCGACATTGCGCCGGGCGAGACGGTGGCCCTGGTCGGTCCGACCGGCTCGGGAAAGTCGACCTTCGTCAAACTGGTTCAGCGTCTTTATGACGTGACCGAAGGCGCGGTGCGGATTGACGGTCAGGATGTGCGGTCGGTGACCCAGGAAAGCCTGCGCCGCAATGTGGCGCTGGTGCCCCAGGATCCGGCGCTCTTCCACCGCTCGATTGCCGACAATATCGCCTATGGCGCGCCCGATGCGACGCAAGCGGAGATCATGGCGGCCGCGAAGGCGGCCCATGCCGACGCCTTCATCGATCGTCTGCCGCAGGGCTTCGACACGCTGGTCGGCGAGCGCGGTGTGAAACTGTCCGGTGGCGAGCGTCAGCGGGTTGCAATCGCACGGGCTATCCTCACCGATGCGCCCATTCTCATTCTCGATGAGGCCACCTCCAGCCTCGACAATGAGACCGAGCGCGATGTCCAGGCCGCGATGGAGGCAGTGATGGAAGGTCGCACGACCATCCTGATCGCTCACCGGCTGTCGACCATCCGCAATGCCGACCGCATCCTGGTCTTCGATCAGGGCCGGATCGTCGAACAGGGCACGCATGACGAGCTGGCGGCCAATGATGACGGCCTCTATGCCCGCCTCGCCGCCCTGGCCGCGGGCTAGGATCACGATGACGCGAAGAACAGGCGGATGCCGCGCCTCCGCCTGTTCCATCGCGCGCGATCATGCTTGACTGGCACTCATTGAAACGAAGGAAGTCCTGTCATGCGTCTGGCCGCCCTGTTCGCCGTCCTGATCCTGATTGTCGCCGGCCCTGCACGGGCGGACGACGAACACCCACGCCCCTTCGACGAGAATTTCGCGGCCATGGATGTGGTCGATGCGGCCCTCGCCGAAGCCCTGGCGACAGACAAGCGCCTCCTGCTCGTGCTGGGCGGAAACTGGTGCCATGACAGTCGCGGCCTGGCACATCATTTCGAGGATGCCGAGCTCGCCGCCACGCTGGAGGCCCACTTTGTCACCCGCTTCATCGATGTCGGCTGGCGCGACCGGAACCAGGACATCATGCGCCGTTTCGGGGTCGCCGCTATCTATGCCACGCCGACCGTCTTCGTGATCGATCCGGCCGACGAGACCCTGCTCAATCGCGATGAGCGAAATTTCTGGGGCTCGGCCTATTCCACGCCGATCGAGGAGGCCCGCGCCTGGTTTGCCCGCTGGGCCGATGCGCAGCCGGCGACCGGCGGTCTCGTCGAGAGTTCGCTGGTCTACCAGTCGATGATGATCGAGATCGACATTTTCGAGGAGGAAGAAGGCGACCGCCTCGCCGCCGCCTATCGCGATGTCGGCGCATGGCGCATTGCCGATGAGGCAGACCGCCCGGAGAATTACCGCGCTCTCGACCGAGAGGTCGAACAATGGCGCCGCAACCTGCCCCGCGATGTCGCACAATTGCGCCAGGAGGCCCGCGCGATGGTCATTGGCGCCCTGAATGAGCGAGCCGACGGCGAGCCCTTCACAATCGAGACTGTCGCGGCGCTGGATGCGGAGAACCCCGATCTCGCCCTGCGCTTCCGACCCCATCAGAGCGAACGCTGGTAGGAGGCGAACCGCCATGTCGACGCGTCTGCCCTATTACGAAGTCCACAGCTTTGCCATTCCCGGCCAGGCCCATACCGGCAATCCGGCCGGCGTCGTGCTGATGGATGAATTCCTGTCTTACAGCGAGCTCTTGGGCATCGCCAACTCCAACAATCTCTCCGAGACCGCCTTTCTGGTGCCGCGCGGCGAGGATGTCTGGCATTTGCGCTGGTTCACGCCGGCGGTGGAGGTCGATCTGTGCGGCCATGCCACTTTCGCGGCGGGCGCCATCGTGATCGAGGAAGGCCTGGCCAAGGGCCGGACCGCGCATTTCGACACCCGCTCGGGACGCCTCGCCGTCAGCCGGGACAATCAGGGCGACGGCTATGCCATGGACCTGCCAGCGATCGGCTTTGAAGCGGCCCGGCGATCGGACGCACTGGAAGCCGCCCTCGGGCTCGACACCTCGCCAGAGATCGTGTTCGACGTCACGCGCATCCATGGCGCCCGCTATCAGATGTGGGTCGTTGCTGATGAAGCCGCCGTGCGTCTGGCAGAGCCGGATCATGCCAAGCTGCGCGCCCTCGATACGAATATCATCCTCACCGCACCGGGCGAGAAAAGCGATTTCGTGTCCCGCTTCTTCGCCCCGGCCTCGGGCGTGGACGAGGACCCGGTCACGGGATCGGCGCATTGCACGCTGGCGCCGTACTGGTCGGAGCGGCTCGACAAGATGCGGCTGAGTGCCCGCCAGATCGGGCAGCGCCCGGGTGCGCTGCAAGTGGCCCCCAAAGGCGAACGCGTGACCCTGCTGGGCCACGCGCCGCGCTATCTGGATGGCCAGATCATGGTCTGACCACATGGGCGACGATCGCGCTATTGGCGATGTCCCCGGCCTCGACCCCGACCGCGCCGGTCATCGCGTCGATCAAAGCGGTGATCGAACCGGTTCGGACCGAAGCGGTGTCCGCGATAGCCACGCGGGTAGTGGATGGCGACATCAATCCATTGGGTCTGGCCTCGATAACCGCGGACATAATAGCGGCCATTGCGGGCGACATAGACCAAGCCGGGCGTCGCGGGCAGGGCCGCGATACGGGTGTATCGGCGGTCGCGTTCATAGCGGTCGGGCTGGTAGGACCAGGCTCGCGGCGGACATTCGATCACGCTGGCATCGCGGCGGTCTTCGCGAAGATCGAAACGGCCGTCCATGTACCGGGAATCGCGGCGATCTTCGCGCAGATCGGGGCAGGCAGCCGCATTGAGGTGCCAGGTGCCGGCGCTGGCCGCTCCGGTGGCAGCGACCGATCCGACCAGAGCCAGAAAGACAATGCCGAGGCGTGCTTTGAAAGGTGTCATATCGGTCTCCTTCATCGAACGGCAGGGGGCCGTACTCGTGATGGAGACAGTCAAGCAAATCGCGGCTGACCGGGGCTTGAAGGCGATGTTCAGCTTCCAGTCATCGCGATGAACGTTGTATGGACGGTATAATTCGCTTCGGGGGAAGCGTCTGTTGTCGCCGCACCAAGGGTCAATTCGCGGCGGAGCGTTCGGGCAGAGGAGTTGATCATGCGCCATCATTTCTGGATCGCGGCCCTGGCCGTCGCACTGGGTTCATCCGCCATCGCCGAGGACGCCCCGGCCACCGAGACCGTCATTGAACTGGCGGGTGCGCCGGCCAATGAGCGCCTGTCCAGCCGCGAGATCCGCAACTGGTTGCGCCAGATTGACGTCAAGCCGCCCAAGCCCGGCAGCGGCACGACACCCGCCTCCACCCGCTATACCGGCAATGATACCTGCCAATGGGCCAATGATGGCGAGTGCGATGATCCGGGCATCGGCACCGGCGCCTGCCAGGTCGGCACGGATTATTCCGATTGCTGGCGTCTGGTCGAAGGAGTCGAGGACAATACCTGCCGCTGGGCCAATGATGGCGAGTGCGACGAGCCGGGCTTCGGCACCGGCGCCTGTACGCAAGCCACTGATCTCGCCGATTGCGGCGACATCATCCATCTGCGCTTTCGCAATGACAGTTGCGAGACCGCGTTCGACGGCGTCTGTAACGAACCGGGCATCGGTGATGGCGCCTGTGCCGAGCGCACGGACCGCGCCGATTGTTTTGGTCGCGAGCGGCCCTTGACCATCAATGACCATTATTTCGGCCGCGATGACCGCGTCTTCCACGATACCACCACCTTCCCCTGGAGCGTGGTCGGCCAGGTCGATTTCGATAGCGGCGGAGCCTGCACGGCGACGCTGATCGGACCGGACATCCTGATCACCGCCTCGCATTGCATTGATGATGACGGCCGCCCGGATTCACGCGGCACTTTCACCACCGCTTACGGCCGCCCCGGCGGCACGCTCTCGGCGCGGGTCATCGATCACATGATCGATCCGGAATGGGATTCCCGGCGCTTTTCCTCCGGCGATGATCTGGACGGGACCGATTGGGCCCTCCTGCGTATCGACCAGCCGCTGGGCGATACGCTCGGCCATGTCGGTGTACGGGCCCTGGTCGAAACGGAAGGCCGTCGCGGCGCCATGCAGGCCGAGCTCTACCAGGGCGGATACAGCTGGGATACCGGCATGCACCTGTCCGGCAATATCGGCTGTCATATGGTCGATATCGAGAACGACAACACAATGGCCCATGATTGCGACACCACGCGCGGCGATAGCGGCTCACCCTTCATGGTGCGCGAGGGGGAGGAGTATTTCGTGGTCGCGACGGACAGTAATTTCCGCTCCAATCCCAATGGCCCGATGATCTATATCGCCGCCCGGGCGGATCGCTGGATTCCCTATCTGGACGACTTCGCTTCGGGCCGAAACGGCACGATCGCCGCGTCGCGCCCGACTACCGGTGTGAAGCCGCCCAAATAAGTCAGTCTCCATCAGGCCCCAGCAGCGCGACCAGGCCCTCCGCCAGCGCGCTGCGCCAGCCCGCAATGTCATGCCCGCCGGGATAGACAGCCAGCTCGGCCTGATAGCCGTTGGCGTCCAAGGCTGCCGCCATGGCACGATTGGTGTCCAGCATGACATGGCCGCGATTGGTCACTGTCACGACGGTTTCAAGCCGGCCTGCGGCCAGATGGAAGACAGGGGCCGGGACGGGCGCTTGCGAGAGCTGACGCGCCGCCCATTCCGGCGCTTCACCCTCGGGTGCCCAATAGAAAGAACCCGACAGCGAAATCACGCCACCGATCACATCAGGACGGGACAGCGCCGTCAGGCTGGCCGACAGGCCGCGGCGGGAGGCACCGGCCAGGAGCGTGGTCTCGCGTTGTGGTGCCAGTCCGGCCTGGTCCCGCAGGACGGGCAGGAGTTCGTCGGCGATGAAGGCCGCCTGGTCGGCATAGGCCTGATCGGCGCTAGCCGCATCGAGCTGGTCGATCAGGACAAGATGCGTGGCCGGGATCTCGCCGGCCTCGGCCAGGCGCACCAGCAAGTCACTCGCCGGCGCCCGCTGGCCCCACAGAAAGGCGTCGTAGAGGATGAGAAGCGGTGCATCCGGCGCAGCGTCGGGCGCGCGATACACATCCAGCCGCGCTGTCCGTCCCAGCGCTTCGCTCTGTACGCGCAGCTGTTGCGGCGCGATGGCCGCATCGAAGGCGAGCGGTCGATGAATATCCGCACGGGGTGCGCGATCCAGGCGCAGCAGGGACTCGCCGTCGCGCCCGCCCAGCCGGACCGGATTGGCGGGATCGGACCAACGCTGTTCGCCGCCGCCCTCCTCGACCAGGAAGGAATAGACCGCCTGCACATCGCGGGGCACGGACAGGGTCAGCGTCCAGATATCCGCCCCCTCCATGCGCGTCATGGGCAGGGTGAAATCCTCGCGGTAATCGGTGACGGGCTGACGCGCCCGGTCGACATTGATGACACTGTCGAGCCGCACCGATTGCGTCTCCGGGCCGCCGCGCCAGGCGAAGGTGACCCGGGCATGATCCGGCCTGTCAGGGTCCGGTGCGATACGCGGCAGACGCGGATCCGACAGGCTTCGCCAGGCTTCATCGCGGGCATGCGGGCGCTCGCGCAGCATGTCCTCAAGCGCGCGGACCGCGGATGACGTCACGGGCACGGCTTGCGCCAGGCAGGGCCCGGCCAGGCCCGACAACATGATCATCGCGATTGCCAAGCGACGGATCTGCACACCCATTCTGCCCTGCCCTCTTTCCCCGCACATCAAAGCCAGTCTAGCGTGGCGGACCGATTGGGGGGGAGCAGAGATGACACTGATCACACAGACTTGGCCAAACGACCGTGTCTCACGCCTGATCCTGACGGCCTCCGGCCTGTTCGCCCTGGTCTATCTGTTCGATGATTTCGGGCTCTCCGCCCCCTTCCCCGCCAATGTCGTGATCAAGGCGGCCGGGGTCGCCCTGCTCGCCGCCTACGCGTTTCGCGCCGGACATCTGGTGCTGGCCGTCGGTCTCGCGCTTGGCGCCTTGGGTGACGTCTTCCTCGCCCTCGACGCCAGCGTCCTGCCACTCGGCATTGCCGCCTTCGGACTGGGGCATCTTGTTTATATCTGGCTGTTTGCCCGCTGGCGCATGGAAGCCGGTCCGCGCGGTGGCCTGAGCCGGATCGCGGCCCTGGCGGTTGCACTCGCTGGCCTGGCGATGATGAACTGGCTGCAGCCCCATTTCGGCGAATTGCAGATCGCCGCCTCAGTCTATAACGGCATCATCCTGGTCATGGCCGTTCTGGCCATTCTCGGACGCTCACCCCTACTCGCCATGATCGGCGCCCTGCTCTTCGTGGTCTCGGACAGCGTGCTCGCCATCCGTCTCTTCGCCGGCGAGCTGGATTGGGCCGGCCCGGTCGTCTGGATCTGCTACTATCTCGGCCAGGCGGCGATCACGCTCGGACTTGCCCATCAGCCCACGACCTGACCGCTAGAAGTCGCGAACGATGGAGACGTTGAGATTGCTGTCCGTCGGCTGCGTGCCCGGCTGCGGCTCGAATTCGTGCTTGATCCGGTAGGCCAGCTCCATGCCCCAATCCTCGGCGATCGCGGTGGTCAGCGCGAAGCGCTGGTCGGCGCGTGAGGCCGGGCCGGCGAGCATCGTGGTCTCGGCGGCGAAATCGGTGGTTTCGGTCAGGGCGAGATTGAGGGTGGATCCCATCTCGAAGATCCAGTCGGTCTCCGCATCGCCCGTATCGGGCAGGCGATACCGCATGCCCGGCCCTGCCCGCAAATCCCAGGCGACACGATCGCTGTCGAAGGGCTGGTGCAAGGCACCGGCGGTGGCAAAGGCCGCGTGTTGGTAGCCGGACAGGCGATCCTGCTCGTAAGTGCCGCCGATATAATAGCCCCAGGCATCGATGACATTGCGCTCGCCGCGCAGCTCGACCAGCCAGTTGTCGCGGGTAACAGCACCGGCGCTTTCGGTGAAATGATACGCGACCTTGCTGTCCAGTCCCCAGCCGCCTTCCAGCGTCCGATCCAGCTCAAGCGCGAAATTATAGTCGGTCTGCTCGGTATTGCCGGTATCGATGGTGACCCCGAAGCGTGAACGGCCGGACCATTCTTCCGGCTCGACCCAGGCCATCGCCTCGGCCAGCTTTGCCACCGGAGACCAGCCTTCAGAACCGTTTCTGTCATCCGCGGGCTGGTCGGCGCGTGCCAGGCGGACCGGCGCGGCGGCAAGGCCAGGTTCGGCCGGAGCGGCGCGATCAGACGCGGGCGCTTCGGTTATAGTCCAATCGGCCAGAAGGGATTGCCGACGGGGCGCGAGCTCGGAGACGGCAGCCAGCACGTCGGCCTCGCCGCCCTCCGCAATGGCGGCGATCAGCTCGACGGTCTTGCGGAAGTCCGGATCGCTCTGCGTCTCGTCCGCGGCCTGGATCAGGACGCGGTAATCATCGGACAAATCGGCAAAAACCGGCGAATAAAATCCGCCGGCCGCTGCCAGAAGCAGGGCAATCAGGTCACGCATGGGCAAGTCCTCTCGTCGCGCCTCGTCCTGGATTTGACGAAAACACGCGTCCAGTCATGCCCCATGCAGGGTTTCTGTAATCTTGACGCTAGTTGAGCAGACCCTGCTCGCTGGCCATGGATTTCATGGCCTTCTGGAGCTTCTCAAACGCCCGCACTTCAATTTGGCGGATGCGCTCACGGCTGACGCCATAATGCTCGGCCAGTTCTTCCAGCGTCTTGGGCTCGTCGGACAGGCGGCGCTCCTGCAGGATGTGCTGCTCACGCTCATTGAGCTCGCCCATGGCCGATTGCAGCAATTGCATCCGGGTGTCGAACTCGTCGCTTTCGGCCAACTCGTCTTCCTGGCTTTCCGCCTCGTCATCGGACAACCAGTCCTGCCACTGACCTTCGCCCTCGGTTCCGCGCAGCGGAGCGTTAAGCGAGGCGTCGGGGCCGGACAGGCGACCATTCATCGAGGTCACTTCATCCGTGGTCACGCCGAGCTTGGTGGCAATCGCCTCGACCTGGTCCGGCTTGAGATCACCCTCATCAAGCGCCTGCATCTGGCTTTTCATGCGGCGGAGATTGAAAAAGAGCTTTTTCTGGGCCGCCGTCGTGCCCATTTTCACCAGCGACCAGGAGCGCAGGATATATTCCTGGATCGAGGCGCGTATCCACCACATGGCATAGGTCGCGAGGCGGAAACCCTTGTCCGGGTCGAATTTCTTGACCGCCTGCATCAGGCCGACATTGCCTTCGGAAATCACTTCCGCGATCGGCAGGCCATAACCGCGATAGCCCATGGCGATTTTCGCCACGAGGCGCAGATGCGAGGTGACCAGCTTTTCGGCCGCGCCGCTATCCTCATGTTCACGCCAGCGCTTGCCCAGCATGAATTCCTCGTCCTTTTCCAGCATCGGAAAACGACGGATTTCAGAGAGGTAGCTCGACAGCCCTTGTTCGGGCGAGAGCGTCATTGAAACTGCATTGGCCATGACACGTATCCTATCCCATCGAGACGTCTTCAGACATGCGACATTTGCACGTCCCCCGGCGCCTCGTCCGAGACCTATTTGGGGAGCCCGCTTACCGAATGTAACCCCCTCACATGCCTGTGATGCGCATGGGTGTCATTCGTGAATGGTTGAGAGGGTCAGTCGGGCATTGTGGCGGCGAGCAGCAGGAGCGAGGCGAGCCGGTAATCAGTATCGAGATCATCCACATTGTTCCAGATCACCGCACGATAAATCGGCCCCCAGACGGCCCGGTCAGTTTCGGGCATGCCGCGCAGCATGAGGCCAATGACCAGGAGGCGGTCGCGCAGGCGGTCCCCGCGTTCAAGACGCAGCAGCGGCAGGAGTGGCGAGACGTCTTCATCATACCAACCTTCCTGGCCGGGGCGATAGAGCCACAAGGCCGTCTCCACAGCCCGTCGACCGCTTTCGGTCTCGACCGTCGCCCAAAGCGCCAGCCAGTTGGTATCGACCTCGTAGAATTGCTGCCAGGGATTCGGAGCGCCTGACGTCTGGATATCCAGTGCCGTGCGGGCGAATCCGGGACGGTCGCAGGCCAGCAATTGCGCCCCCATGCGCGGCCGCCATCCGCCTTGCGAATGGCGCAACATGTTCGTCTGTCCAAAGGCGTGTGAGTCGACATTGGCCCACTCCTCCCACGCCGCGTCATCCTCGCCCCGCATCAGCATCAGCATCGCCCGGTCCGGCCGGCTGTCCGCATGCACGGCGAGACGCGTCGCGGCGCCAGCCCGGGCGCAGTCGCCCAGCTCGCCCCACAGCTCGACCAGGCGCACGCCGGAGCTTTCCAACATCAGGGACTGATAGGTCACGAGCAAGTCGATGGCCGCGTCCGTGTCGCCAGCCCTGTGAAGGTCGCGAACAAGGGCATCAGCCAGATCGGCGGCATCATCAATGCCGCGGCGACGCTCCGCATAAGGTCGCCGCCAGACCTGTTCGATAGCCTCCCCCGGCAGCACCGAACCATCGGCCACGCGAAGTCGCAGTGCGAGAATGCGACGCCCATCGAGAAACGGCAGGGAGATCGCATCATTCAGGCGTTCCTCTGGCAGTCCTGCCATCAGCGCACCCGCCAGATCCCGCTCCTCCGGCCCCCAGGCCGCATGCCAATCGAGGACGGGCCCGCCGAGGTACCAATCGGGGTTGGCCAGGAGAAGATCGGCGGCGTCTGCCCGGTATTGGCGCTCGGCCTCATCCCGAGCCATTTCGCCGGCATGGCGCCGTGATTGCGTAAGAAAATCGAGCCGATCGGCGCCGCTGAGGCCTGCCAGAACCTGGTCGAGATGCCGAAAGTGAGCGTCCGCTACAGTGCTGGCCGCATCGTGGAGGCCTGCCGCCACCAGCTGGGTGTAGAAGACCGGTATCCCGCTTTGATGGATCCAGTTGCGATCATGCTCCAACACTGATCGGGACAGGGCGAGATAACGCTCTATCCGGTTCTGCCGCTCCCGCTCGCCCAAATGGGGCAGCCAGAAGGGCAGGTAGGTTTCCAGGATGTAGAGGGCCAGCGCGTCATCTTGTTCGGCTTCGGCATCATCCAGTTGCACTGCGATCTCGCCGGTCACTTGGCGGAGCAGATTCGCTCGATCCGGCGGATTCTCGAGCTCCCCGAACTCTACCAGCGCTTCGCGGAGGACATCTTCAGCCGGCTCGCCATCAATCTCGGCGCGTACCGACCCGAAGCGGTCTGTCAACGTGCCTGCGGCCTCTCGCACCGACTGCGCTGTGACCGGCGCGGACAGCAGGACCGCGCCAGCCAAGCCTCTCAAAACCATCCTGAAAACCATGATACCTCACAACCCTGACCAGCCTTTCGATCAACTTACACGCTTTCCTTCGCCTGGCCACGGGCCAACTGAAGCTCGACGCGTTTGAGTTCGCGCAGGATGCGGTTGTTCTGCATTTGCAGGCCCAGCCCGTTCTTCATGAAGAGGCCGAAATTGACGGCCACGACCACACCGACGCCCCAGCGGACGGTCATGACCGGGTCGGTGGTCTGGAACATTTTCCAAGCCGCCCAGATGGCCAGGCCGGCACCAATGATGTTGCCGATATAGGCGATCCACATCACCCAGCCGAGCTTGCCGCGAAACAGGCCAAAGGCCTGCGCGAAATAGCCGGGTTCCTCGGCAAGGTCGCCAAGAACGGCGCGGTCGTCTTCATCGAGGGCTTCCAGGATGAGACGGTCAAGGTCTTCAGTCTTGGTGGTCATCGCGATCTCCTTTCACGAATGATCGGCATCCGGCATAGCCGGATTGAGCGCCAACGCGAGCTTGCGCCGGGCGTGCATGAGACGGGTCTTGACGGTGCCCGCCGGTGTGTCGGTGATGACGGCGATCTCGGCGACCGAGAGCCCGTCCTGGTGGTAAAGCGCCAGCGCAATACGCTGATCGTCCGGCAGGTCGGCCATGGCCTTTCGGATAGCGCCCGCATCGGCAGCGTTTTCCGCGGCCTGCCGACCGTCGACCGATGCCCCGCCCATCTCGGCGGTGTAAGCCTCGGCAATGCGTCGGGTGGATTGACGTCCCCGTATCTCGGCGGCGCATTTGCGAGCCACAATGCGATAGGCCCAGGCCGGGAAAGCGGCAGGCTCACGCAGGGAGTTGAGGCCGCGAAGGATGTCGCACCAGGCGTCCTGCATGATATCGCGCGCCGGATCGACTTCACCGATCAACCGGCCGGCATGGCGCGACAAATCCGCATGCCACAGCCGACACAGGCGATCGAGCGCGACCCGGTCGCCGGCATGCGCCGAAACGATCAGGTATTCCGACAGAACGCGCTTGCGGTCACGTTGCATGATATCTCCCGCTGCCGCGCCCGAGGGCGGCATTCCAGGACAAGGTGCGCACGGCGCGGGACTCGGTTCAATTCCTTGTGCGGATCCACGACACAACAACCACCTTTGATTGTCATTCGTGACCATACGTTGTAGTGTGGCGGAGATTGAGGGAGGCTTTCATGCGTGGCTTGTTGACCTGTGTCTGCGTACCGACCCTGCTTCTGGCAGGCTGCACGACCCTCAACGGGCCACCACCGCCTCCGGCAGCGCAGACGAGCGAAGATTGCGACACAAGCGGCACACGGGTTGGCTCGGACAGCTGGCGCGCCATCCGGCTGGGTTGCGAGCTCGAATCCATTGCCGACCGCTCCGGCCTCTACATCGCGCGGTACTCGGCCATTACCGGCGATCGCGCCATGTTGGACCGCTTCTCCCTGGCCTCCGCCCTCAGCCTCGCCGGCTTCGGCCTGTTCGGGGCCCATGAGGACAATCTTCGCGCCGCCACGTTCGGACTGGGCGCCTCGACCGCCCTGCGCAGTGGCCTCAACCAGACCGAACAAGCCGAGATTTATGATGCCGGCGCGCGGGCCATGAATTGCTATGCCCAGGAGGCCCTGACCGTGCTAGACGGCTATAACGCCAACGATCGGACCGGCATGGAGACCGCCTATGTCGATCTGACGACGCTGTCAGCGCTGGCCCGGCGTGCGGCCAATGATGTCGCAACGCCGCCGGCCGACACGGCCAGTCTGGAAAGCCTGGTCGCCCAGGCCGACACGCTGAGGCCACAATTGCGCGACTCCTATGGCGCGATCCGCCGCTTTCCCGGCGCGCTGGCCATCAGCTGGCAGGCGGCCGATGCCCACATCCATGACCGGCTCGCAGCCCAGGCTCCGGACATCGCGGCACTGATCGCCGCCACGCGGGCGCTCGACCCCGACAGCAACCAGACCGGAGAGCCGGTGACCACCGGGGCAGAAGACCGGGAGGGGCTGGCCGGCACCAATGAGAGCGGCATGACCGTCACTGACATCACCGAGGGGCTGACCGCCGCCATTGCCACGGCGGAACTCTACATCGAGGCAGACTATCCGGCCCGGATCGCACGTCTGGGCGATTGCCTCGCGATCGCTGCACCCTGAACCGGCATGGTGGACCTGCACCACCCTGCGCGTCCGGACTCCCGCAAATGGGCCAATGGCAGCACCGTGCGCTACGGCTTCCTGATGCGAAACCCGCCGAGCTGGACCGAGCGCAAGGATATCGCCGCGTTTGAGGCGGCGCTTGCAGAGTGGCTGGCGCCGCCATGCGGCCTCCGTTTCGAACGGACAGACACGCTCGCGGACGCTCAGGTCCGCATCCGGGTCAAATTGACCGCGCCGATGCGCTCACGCGTCGGAACGGACGCATTGCGGGTGACAGATCCAGCCGCGCCGACGGTCTCCTTCAACCGGTCCCTGCGCGGTGCCGAAGGACGGCGCATGGCACTGCACGAGATTGGCCACATCCTGGGTTTTGTCCATGAACACCAAAGTCGACGCGCCGCGCTGGGATGGAATGTCGCGGCGGTAGAGGCCCACTTTGGCGCCCCGCCGATGAACTGGTCGCGTGAGGTGATTGAGAAGAATGTGCTCGAACAATCTGATGACGGTCGGATCACCGGCCCGGACTGGGATCCCGCCTCGATCATGCAATACGCCCTGCCGGCCGGGCTTCTGACCCGTCCCGACAGCTGGCGCAACAGGCCCGTCAAGCAGGCCGACGCGATCTCGGACGCGGACCGCGCCGAGCTCCGGGCCTGGTATCCGCCGGACTGATCCGCCCTATCCGGGCTTGGGCAGGGTCTTGTGGAATTGCAGATAGCCGCGTTCGACCATGCGGCGCATGGCTTCATAGGCTTCCGACAATTCTTCATAGGCGCTCCGCAGCAATTGCAGGCGGGCGACTTCCTCGGCCGTCAGCGGTGAACGCGAGCGCGCCGCCGACATGGCCGCATCGACCCAGGCCGAACGGGCCTTGGACGCCGACAGGGCGAGATTCTGGAAATCCTCGATCCCGACATGATGGATGGTCTTGGCAATCACCGCCTGATTGGCCGCGAAGACCGTGTAATCAATCTGCTCGAGATGACCCCGGCGCTTTTTCTGCTCGGCCGGGTCCTCGACCAGGTCCGGCTCGAAATGATCCGAGATCCGGCGATAGCTGGACGTTGATATCTTGCCCATGACGACACCTCCTCAACGGGTATCAAGGCCCGACCTTCTCACATCATGCCTTAACGGGCGGTTTCACACCGTCCGCGTTCAACCGCTCCGGGAAAGGCAAGGGACGGGACGGGGCCGAGGCACCGGGAGGCAAGCCAACCAAGCGGCGCGTGGACGCGTGGGGCATCGGGACACACGCCTCCCGATCCGGTCACGGCGTGGCTGATACCCGGCTGAACATCAGAACCAGGGCGCCGCTCATGAAGGCGGCGAGATAGAAGTAAAGCTTGATGCGTGACCGCATGATCGCGTCCCCAATGGTCTGCTTTGCGGGGATAGCGCGCGATTGTGAAACCGGTTCCGTCGCGGCTAAAAAATTTCAGCCGTCAGTCGAACGCATAAAGCAGCGACACGTCGAGCCGGACATCGGTCGGGTCGAAACCGGGCCGTTCCTCGAATTCGTGTTCGATGCGCAGGCCGGTCTGCACGGCCCAGTCACCGAAGAGACGATTGGTCAGGGTGAAACGCTGGTCGATGCGAGAGCCGCCACCGGCAAAGGCCGTCGTTTCCGAGCCGAAGCTGGCAGTCTCGGAAATCTGGTAGTGGACGCTCGAGCCAGCCTCGCCGACCCAGTCGGTCAGGGTCTCGCCGGTCAGCCCATCCTCGCGGTAGCGCTGGCCAACACCGGCGCGCAACACCCAATTGGCTTTCTCGTTTTCCACCGCATGCCAGATCCCGCCGGCGGTCAGGAAGGCCGAGCGCTCGTAAATCCCAATCAGGTCACGCTCATAGGAGCCGCCGGCATAATAGCCGATGCCGCTGTCGAGCTCGCGCGTGGTGCGCAATTCAACCAGCCAGTTATCCCGCGTGGTCCGGGTCGCGCTCTCGGAGAGGAAATACTCGAACTGGCTGTCAATGCGCCAGCCATGCTCCAGCTCGCGATCAAGCTCGACGGCAAAGGTGAAGTCAGTCAGCTCGGAATTGCCGCGCTCCAGCTGGACACCGGCGCGGACATGGCCGGCCCAGCTGTCATCGGCCAGGGCACGGATCGAGCCGGCCAGCCAGCCGCCGGACCCGTCCGGCGCTTCGCTCAGGTCAATCGGCGCACCGCCCAGATCGCGATGTTCCGGATGGGTTTCGGACGCCGCCGGCGTGGCTGCCGGATCCGGCTCGCTGACCGGTGCAGGCGCTGGCAGCGGCCAGTCGGCCACAGCGCCGGAACGATGCGGCAGATGCGCATTGATATAGGCATGCACTTCGGCCCGACCGCCCTCGACAAGCACGGAGACCATGTCGGCGGTCTCGAGGAAGCGGGCATCATCATCCTGGCGGTCCGCCGCCTCGTTCAGCAAGGCCTGATAGGCCTGCGGCAGGTCGGCGAAAGCCGGACCGGACATTGCCGACGTGACAAGGAGAATACCGGCAAGTGCGGCTGCGTTCAGATTGCGCATCGAGAGTCTTCTGCTGACAGCGACCGCAGACCGGCCTGTGACCCGTGAGCTTCTAGCCAATCGAGCTTAATAAATCGTGGGTTGCGCGCCGCGCAGGGCGTGAGCGGCGGCGCGATCATGGCCATATCCCGCCAAGGCGGTCCGGCGTATGATCGGGTGCGCGCATCCGCCGGATGCGGCCCCCGTGCGAAGGAGCACACCATGGCCAAAGGCCAGAAACGTTCCAACAAGGAAACCAAGAAACCCAAGGCCGAAAAGAAGACCCCGGTGCCAGACGCGACACCGGGCAGCGTCACCGGCGTGCTCGACCGTCGTCGCAAATAAGTCTGTCAGCGCTCTGGTCCGACCGGTTCTGCCGGTCGGATCGCTCGCCTTGCTAATAGCCGTAATAACCAGCCTGAACTGTCTGGGGCTTGCCACCCGCCATCTCGCCGCCGGTGTCCAGACCGGTCTTGTCATCGATCGCGGCATCAACCGGCATCGGCCCGGTCATCCGGGCCGGCGGCGGAGGCGGCGGGAGGGTCTGATTGACCTGTTGCACACGCTCGGTCTGCGGGCGCTGCGGGCGTGTTTCGGGCAAGCGCGCGATCGGCTCGACCGGGTTCGGCGGCCCGGCCAGCGCCGGGGCATTCTTGTCACTGCCCTGGGCGCCCGTCTGACCGTAAGTGCGGCGCGAGTCCGAGCGCAGATCATTGGCGGCCGGCAAATCGAGCTGACCGGTCAGCTCGGCGAGAAGCCGCGAGCCGATATCCGGAACCGCGCCGCTGCCCGCATTCTGAGCCATCGCCGCTACCGGCATCATCATGGCCAGTCCTGCCGCCATGGCCATTGTTTGAAACATCTTCATCTCAGCCCCCCTGGGTTCAAGTGCGTCGGAAAACTGTGTAGCTGAAACGCTTTAAGAGAGCGGAACCGGTTTACGGACAATTTTAGATATGGGCGGCGAACCGGTCGCCCGCATTGCCAATCCGGCCTGCACTTGTCACCTTCCTGTCGCCTCCCTGTCGTGGGCGACAGCGGCCTTCACGGCTAGGAAGAGGGGACGCAAACGGACCGGTACGGGACAAGAGACTGATTGCCATGGGACTGAAATCACTGCGCCTCGACAAGGGCTGGTCGCAAGAGCAATTGGCCACGATTTCCGGCCTCAGCCATCGGACCATCCAGCGGGCCGAGCGGGGCGAGACGCCCAGCCTCGAGACCCTGCGCGCCCTGGCGAGCTCATTCGAACTCACCCCGGCCCGTCTGCGTGACCTGATCCAGCCACAAGAGACGGAGCGCCCCGACATGGCCAGCACAGACACGCCCCCGAACCCGGCCCCGAACCCGCCAGCCGACACGACTGGCCCAAACTCTGGCGCCGGCACGACTGGCCCCGACACTGGCCCCGTCATCGGTCCCGCCACCAAACGCATCCTGATCGCGGTCGGCGTCTATATCGCGGTGATGAGCTGGCTCGCCGTCATGCAGGCCGTCGCCGGCTGGGATCCCGAACTCCTGCCCTTTATCGGTCTGACCGGCGCCGGCCTGGTCGCCACGACCGCCTTCATGGCGCTGGGCGGCGACAAGCCGGAGGCCGATTGAGGCGCAGGGTCAGTTTTGCCGCGTCAGGTCGATGCTGGCCCAGCACACCGGAGCGCGCTCGCCTATTTCGAGCGAGTCCCAGCCATGGATACAGTCGGACGCGTCAAAGCTCACCTCTTCCAGGTAGGGGTCCATCTCGGCGCAGGTGTTTTTCGAGGTGTCCAGCCGGGTTGTCCCATTGCCATCACTGTCGACCTGGATGTCCCAGCTCATCTCGACATGGGCCGTACAAAAACCCATGTCCTGGCTGTAATAGCCACTGCCCGACGCGAACTGGCCGCCATCGCCATCCGGACGCAGCTCGCCATCCGCCGAAAAGCGGATTTCCGAGCCCTCAATCGTCGTATAGATCCGCCCGGCCGGCGTCGTCACCTCATCCTGCATGGCCAGGGCCGACGCACCCGACAATCCGCCAGACACAACGATCGCCGCAGTCACACCCAAAATCGATTTCATCATGATCCTGTCCCCAATATCCGATTGATCCGACAGCGACCGTAACGGGCAAGGCTTAAAATCACGCGTGGCGGGTCGCGACAATTTTATCGACCCGCCGGAATGCCGCGGGCGACCGGACCGGCCTGCCCGGTCACGCCTCCTCCCCGAGCCCGGGCAGCGTCGCCATGAACGACTCGAAGGGTTCCAGCAGGAAGGCCTCTTCCTCCTCACGCGTCATATTGCCGGAGGCCGCATCGCTGATCTGCTCCAGCCTGTCGATCCAGCCATTGCCGCGGCGCTCAGGCGGCAGGACTTTGAGAAGCGCGGTCGCGGTGCGCACGGCCTGCACGGTCTCGCCGGCGTGAAATTGCCGGTAGAAGCATTGAACCATCAGTTTCAGGGCCGCGTGTTCATAAGTGGCGAGCACGGCGTCAAACGCCTCCGGCTCGGCTGTGTCGGACTGGCTGCCCCAAGCGTGGGTGGTGCGGTGAGAACGCGTTGCCGCGCGTGGCGTGTTCTGTCGAGTCATGGGAAATCCCCTTTGCTGGGCCGCGCCCGCGCCCTCTCGCAAACAAGCTCACAGGGGTGCGCGCTTCGCGCGGTGTTCGCCGAAGTGATGGGAGGCAAGCGGGATGCCGGCGATGCCGGTAACCGGTATGGGTAAAGCGCGTGACATCGTGACATCCCGCCTGGCGGAGTTTTCCCGGGCTGTCTCCACCCCGTTTCCAATCCTCACACGTACTCGGGTCGGTCGTTTAGTGCCCTCGGACGCGAAGAGAGGACGCCCTGCCAGCGCTCACGATCGTCACATCGATCGCCCGGACAGGCTCCGCTCGCTCCCGGGCAATCGTGACGTGGCCATCGCCTCCCGTCCCGGGAACCGCTGGTGATTATGGGGGTGTTGGAGAGGGGGCGGACAAGTTGGTGCGGTTTTTTCGGGTTTTGTTTTGTTTGCGGGAGGTTAGATGCGCGCGCAGCGGGGATAGACAGGTCCTTCCCCTTGATGGGGAAGGTGGGCCGGCGCATGAGCGCCGGGTCGGATCGGGTGAAACGCGCCAGCGTTCTGGCACCAACCTCCCCGCACCCACTCCGTCTGGCCGCTACGCGCCCAGCCACCTCGCCCATCAAGGGCGAGGACCACGCGCCCCGGCGCAGACCGGGCCATAAACCCCTTGCCAGCCAAAGGGCCTCAGGGGATGAGCGGGGGCAGGGTGAAACCGCGAAGCGGCAGCGTCAGCGAGGCCCGGATAACGGGAACCGATTTTCGGATAAAGCCGAGCGACCCAGAAGCCGCCCTTGACCCCGCTCATCTACTGAGGCGGAGACTTGGAATGGTTTCTTGGGGGGAGTGCGGATGCGCAGCGACATCAGCGCGCATGCACTCAGAATTAGGAAGCGGCTACGATATAAATCGCAGCCGCCCAATGGTAGGCGTGGCGCCACCGAGGCTACCTGCTCCGAACGAGATCAAAAAGTCGTAAACAACTATCAACACTGTGCTCAGTAGGCTTTGGTTTTTCATTTTGCGTGCCTTATTCTTCATATAGTTCTCCTTTTTGTTAATTTCGCCCTTCAGAAAACATTGCTTCAGAACGGTCAGTAAGCAGAAAAATATCAGAGCAAGTACCGGCAACAACCAGAGAATCGAACTCCACCACCCCAGGGCCACAACGAGCCCTAACTGATTATTTGTCTATATTACCATTTCATACTGGGTTAGTCAATATTTACCTGCAGCCGTGCGCTGCAACGCCCGCTATAGCACCCGCTGCAACTAATACGCACATTAGGGTGAAACCGCGAAGCGGCGGTTCCGCCGCCCTTGACCCCGCTCATCCCCTGAGGCGGAGGATTGGCATGGGGTTTTTGGTGGGGGATGAGGGAGACGCGAAATAGTGTGCGCCCCCTTTTTTTCGACTGCCCAAGTCACGAAACCGGCTTAGGTTTGAAGGCCTTGCGGTAGTTGAGGAGCCCGTCCCGGCGCCTTGTCAATACATCTTCATCCGACGTTCCGCGAACCACCCCAAGAGACAATCGCGCTTGCCTGGTTGTTTTGAAATGAGCGAACGGTGGAGAAACCCGACCATCATACACCACCGCCCCAGTCACGTGCGCGGGTCTGTGCCTGAAATGTCGGAACTTGTGGGTCTTGAAGCCTCTCTGGTGGATAAGGTTTAGGATATTTGCCTTAACGCGCGGTCCGATCGTCTCACCCGACACCGTCAAGTCGTCCATGTACAGGGTGAACGTCAAACCGTGTTCAACGCAAAGGGAATCAACTTCATCCCACATCGGTTTGTTAGCGTAGAAAGCCAAAATCGGACTAGTTGGCGCTCCGGTCGGCAACCTCCCATGCACGCATGTTAGCTTCGCCAAAATCCCTGATAGGTCCCTCGCGATACGCATTTTCTTGGAAAAAAAATCAAAAACCGCAGCTTGGACCGTGCTTGTGAAGTACGACTTAACGTCAAGGGTCCAACAATCTCCAGCATTAACGTGCTCCGAGGCGTTTCTAACCGGTCCGCGACCCTTCACAGGACAGAACAGGTACGCAGGCGGCGAGATGACGGATAAAATGCGGGCGAGGCGCGCTTGAACTTGTTTCAGAGACTTGTGCGGGTCTTCGATACGCCGCGTTCCACCTTTCGGCTTGGGCTCATCCCATTCGCGGTAAAGGGTGTCCGCTAAGTCGGCGAGATCCTGCAGATAGCTCCACTCGAAGCCAAGCATCGAGGAAAGCTGACCTCGCCCCTTAATTCCAAAAAGAGGTGATTGGCTAGGCGTTCTGCGACTTTTCATCGAACGAAATAAATTCCAATATTTTCAGTACCTTTTCGGCAACCGCTCCTCTTCCGTTGTGTGGCTGAGAGAGCTGTTCTGAAAAATACAAGATTGAAGAGGCGGGAACTCGAAACTCACGAGCGTATTGGTCGATGAGGTCGAGCGAAGGTGTTTTCGTGCCCTTTTCAATCTCCGATACATGCGAAGCTGAAACGCCAAGCCGGGAAGCCAATTCCACCTGCTTCAAGCCATGAAACACTCGAAGCTGTTTAAGCGCGCGGGAAAGCATTGGTCACTCCGAAAATAAAAAGGGGGATAGATCTCAGAACACTAATCGAACTGGCTAAAAATCCACAAGATCCTGAAAACGAGTCGGATAAACCATCCTGTTTTCAATACCTGCTTCCACCGGCTCCTTCGTTCTGGAGATCGCTGATCGCGGTCGTTTGTACCGATTTTCATCGCTATTCTCCGTGAAGGCAGCATAAGCACCGTGCCTATGCCGTCGCAGTCCTTCACAGATGTGCGCTATCAGTTTTTCTCCACCCTTTCTGTTGGCCTGCCCATCGCAGGGCAGGCCTTAAGACCGATCCCCGGGGAGATGAGCTGACAATCATCAGAGGCTAAGCCTCCACACTCCTCATTTGAGAAGCCATCGTCCTGCGAAATCACATCATCAACGACAATAGTAGTATAGGCAGAATATCGCCTGCTGTCAAGTAAATTCGCTCAGAGCGAATTTTATTCCCCGAAAGCTCCCTGAGCCCCCCCCTCAATCAATCGGCTCCCGCGTCTTCCCATCCTCACTCAAATAGATCTCCCCACCCAGCGCCTTGAACTCCTCGGCCTTGGCCTGCATGCCCGCTTCGGCCTCCACAGCATTCGGTGCCCACGCAGAGGGACATGTACCTCTGGTACGTGTCCCGGGAAGATACCTCGATACTGGAAGGGACAAGAAAACAGCTTCTGGATGGGACACGTACCAAAGGTACATGTCCCTCTTCAGCCTAGTCTATTGGTTCGCGGAACTTGCCGTCTTCCGACAGATAAATCTCCGAGCCCTTCTCGCGGAACTCCGCCGCCTTCTCCGCCATCCCGGCCTGGGCGTCCGAGCCAAGCTGGTTCGGCGCCCGAGCACTCCCAAACCGGTCCCGGATCTCCCGTGTAATCTCCATCGAGCAGAATTTCGGCCCGCACATGGAGCAGAAATGGGCGACCTTGTGGGCTTCCTTGGGGAGGGTCTTGTCGTGGAAATCGCGGGCGGTTTCCGGGTCGAGGGCGAGGTTGAACTGGTCTTCCCAGCGGAATTCGAACCGGGCGCGTGAGAGAGCGTCGTCGCGGATCTTGGCGGCGGGGTGGCCCTTGGCGAGGTCGCCGGCATGGGCGGCGATCTTGTAGGTAATCACGCCGACCTTGACGTCATCGCGGTCGGGCAGGCCCAGATGTTCCTTGGGCGTGACATAGCAGAGCATGGCACAGCCGAACCAGCCGATCATGGCGGCGCCGATGCCGCTGGTGATGTGGTCGTATCCCGGCGCGATATCGGTGGTGAGGGGCCCGAGCGTATAGAAGGGCGCCTCGTGGCACTCCTTCAATTGCTTGTCCATATTGGCCTTGATCTTGTGCATGGCGACATGGCCCGGCCCCTCGATCATGACCTGGCAGCCTTTTTCCCAAGCGATTTTGGTCAGCTCGCCCAGCGTCTCCAGCTCGGCAAACTGGGCGCGGTCATTGGCGTCGGCGATGGAGCCGGGGCGCAGGCCGTCGCCCAGCGAGAAGCTGACATCATAGGCCCGCATGATGTCGCAGATCTCCTCGAAATGGGTGTAGAGGAAGCTCTCTTCGTGATGGGCCAGGCACCATTTCGCCATGATCGAGCCGCCGCGCGAGACGATGCCGGTGACCCGGTCGGCGGTGAGCGGCACATAGGCCAGGCGCACGCCGGCATGGATGGTGAAATAGTCGACGCCCTGCTCGGCCTGCTCGATCAGCGTGTCGCGGAAGACCTCCCAGGTCAGGTCCTCGGCAATGCCATTGACCTTCTCCAGCGCCTGGTAGATCGGCACGGTGCCGATCGGGACGGGGGAGTTGCGCAGGATCCATTCGCGGGTGTTGTGGATATTCTTGCCGGTCGAGAGGTCCATCACCGTGTCACCGCCCCAGCGGATCGACCAGACCATCTTGTCGACCTCTTCCTCGACCGAGGAGGCGACCGCGCTATTGCCGATATTGGCATTGATCTTGGTCAGGAAATTGCGGCCGATAATCATCGGCTCGAGTTCCGGGTGGTTGATATTGGCCGGGATGATGGCGCGGCCGCGGGCGATCTCGTCGCGGACAAATTCCGGCGTGACATGTTCCGGGATTTCCGCGCCAAAACTCTCACCATCGGCGAGGCGTTCGGCAGCGCCCTCAACCGCCTGTTTGCGACCGAGATTCTCGCGCTCGGCGACGTAAACCATTTCCGGCGTGATGATGCCGGCCCGGGCGAATTCATACTGGGTGACCGGCTGGCCGTCCGTGCCCTTGAAGGGCTTGTGCGTCGTGGGAAATTCACGGGCGAGATATTTGCCTGTGGCGCCGCCATTATCGAGCGGGGAGAGCGGGCGGCCCTCATACTCGGTCAGCTGGCGATCCTTGTACCAGGCCAGGCGATGACGCGGCAGGCCGGTCTCGACATCAATTTTCGCGTCCGGATCCGAGTAAGGCCCCGACGTGTCATAGACGCGCACCGGCGGCTCATTGGCGGTCGGGTGAAGATCGATCTCGCGATGCGGCACTTTCAACGCCGGCCCCGCCTTGGGCGAGGTATAGACCCGACGCGACCCCGGCAGCGGCCCGGTGGTGACTTTCGGCGTTTCAAATTCGGACTGGTGGGTGGGCTTGTTCATGGTGTGGCTCCGGTCAGTCGTGACTGTGGGCTGGAATGGGGCGGGTCTCACCGGCTTCGGTGAAGAAGTCGTCCTCGCTCTGCGCGATCCAGGCGGGGTGGTTATTGCCCAGATGGATACCGGTGACCGCCTCGGCATTGAGGCGGGCGCGGGTGGCGTCGCCGCCCCATTCGCCGATCAGCCAGTAAGGCGGGAAGGCGTGCTGACTGGTGCGGGCCTGGAAGTGGTCGTGATGAGTCTCGTAGATGGCGGTCTCGGTCGTCGCATCGCCCATATGCATGACGGTGGCCTCACCATTGAGCGTCACACGGTGGGCCATGTTCTGGATGCCCGCCCGGCCTGCGCCGCCGGCATGGGGGATGTGCACGGTCTCGACGCGGATCGCATCGGCGACACCGTCGGCGGCGAGGACGAGTTCCTGCGGGCTGGCGATGAAGGGCAGCGCGTGAATGCGCGCCTCGAAGGCCGCGTCCCAGCCCTCGGCGGCCTGCATGTCGATCCGGGCCTGCCACGGCCCGACCAGGATCACGTCCGGGTGGGCGGCGAGATAGGCATTGACCGCCGCCGCGTCGAAATGATCGCCATGGACATGGCTGACAAAGACCGCATCGACCCCGTCAAAGGGCGGTGTCCCGGCCATGATCGCGGCGCGCACTTCCGGCGACACCAGCGGATAGCCGTAGGAGACGCTGAACAGCGGGTCGAACAGGATGCGCGTCTCGCCGGCGGTGACCAGGATCGCTTCATTGGCGAGGAAATGCGCGGTGGCCGGGTCGTCCTCGGACGGGTGCGCCAGGGCGGGCGCCGCGCTGAAACACGTGGCGAGGAGAAGGGCGGAGCAAAGGCGTTTCATCATGACGGCATCGTCTCGCTGGCAAGCGGTCAGACGACAGCGGTCACGGAAATAAGGCCGGAGGCGCAGCTG
The DNA here is from genome assembly GCF_947259345.1 of uncultured Maricaulis sp. Classification (GTDB taxonomy): domain Bacteria; phylum Pseudomonadota; class Alphaproteobacteria; order Caulobacterales; family Maricaulaceae; genus Maricaulis. The sequence goes on from NZ_CAMYLS010000005.1 coordinate 124,990, forward strand.
GTCTGCACCGCTCCCGCCTGCTCCATCCCGACGCCGGCATGACCCGGATCCGGTCCTAAGGGTGAAGTCTCAGCCCGGCCACAACATCAGCGGGGCACCCCTTGGAACTGTTGTCGCGCAGCGTGGACTTGGCGCGCTGATTTGGCAAGCGAAGCGGTGCGCCCGTCCGGCCTTAGCCGGTCAGACCCAGCCAGAGTCCGCCCACACCCAGCAAGCCGATCAGGACGGCCCAGACGCGCATCATGCCGGGGCGGGCGATGAAGGCTTCATAGACGCCCATCAGCGCTGGCGGGGCGATGATCAGGAAGACGCCCTTGATCAGGGCCACCCAGCCGATCACCCGGACCAGCATGGCCTCGCCGCCCGGTGCCGGCCCCAGCGTCGCCAGGATCAAAACGCCGGAGGCAAAGGCCAGGATGCCGCCGATGAAGCGGAGCAGGAAGCTTTCGCGCATCTCGGCCACCATGCCGGCCATGCGGTCGGCCTGGGCGAAGACACCAATCCCGGCGATGAGGAAGTAGAGGCCGAGGACACGAAGCCAGAAGTCACTCATGGACGCGGTATCAAACATGGCTGGACCCTCCCTGGATCGAGCCGCCAGCGTCGCAGAGGCGCGCGCGGCCGGCCATGTGACCCATCGTCACCGGCCTGCCGCGCGCACCAGTACGCCTATTGGCGGGTATAGATGTCCTCGCCCCAGGTCAGACGGACAAGCTCACCGCTCGCATCCCGCTCGAATTGCAAGCCGTCGATTTCGGCGAAGGGGTCGGACTGGCCGGCAAACAGGTCCGGTTGCGCCGGCGTCAGATCGATCCGCATATCGCCCCAGTGCGCGACAAGTTCACCGGCTTCCACTACCAGGTTGATGTCGAGATAGGGCTCGCCGGTCGACCAGGTGCCAGTATAGGCGACGAGCGTGTCGGCATCCGGTGACCAGGTCCAGCCCCCCCATTGCTCGTCGGCGCGCATTTCCGCGAGCTGCTCATTGCGATAGGCGAGATAGCGCTCGATACGCTGCGGATACTGCTCGATACGGATCTGACGCATGCGGTCCGCCGTCTCGTGCTCGGTCAGGAACTGGAAATACATGTTGATCGTGCGGCTGGTCAGCCAGCCGGTCATATTGTCCGAATTCGAAAAGGCCGCGACGCCGACACCGAGATCGGTCGAGAAGGCCATTTGCGTGCGCATGCCGGTATAGCCGCCGCCATGGACATAGAAATTGCTGCCCTCGAAATCGCAGATATTCCAGCCCAGCGCATACTGCGAACAGGGCAGTTCGGCGGCATTGCGCCGGTCTTCCGAATGGGTGGCGACATAGCCGGTCTGGGCCGCGCTCACCATGTCGGCGGTAATACTGGAGCCCGCCGGTCCCTCGCCGCGCAATTGCAGCTGCAGCCAGGCTGCCATGTCGTCAACCGAGGTCACCAGACCACCGGCCGATTGCATCATCCCGTCCGTCTTGGGGCGGATATCGTGCCAGCCCGCGTCCTCGCCCATCCAGAAATGCGACCAGGACAACTCCTCCAGCGCGAAGTCGGACGTGCGCGACGAGGTATGATCCATGCCCAGCGGGTCGATGACATAAAGATCGAGCCAGTCCTGCCAGGACCGGCCGGTCGCCGTTTCCAGAATGGCGCCATAAATGTTGTAGCCGAGATTGCTGTACTCGAAACCGGGTTCTCGGGCCTCGCTGTGCTCGGCGATCAGGCGCGGATAGTCGGCCGGGTCGATGGTGGTGGAATAGGCCTCGACCATCGGGATGATGCCATTGTCGATCGGAACCTGGTGGGTGATGAGATCACGCAACGTCCAGTCCGACGCCTCCAGCTCGCCGGGCAGTTCCAGGTCCGGCCAGTAATCCGAGATCGCACTGTCGAGCGGCAGGATGCCCTCGGCATCAAGACGGGCCGCCAAGAGGCCCATATAGGCCTTGGTCTGCGAGGCGATATAGATCGGCGTGTCGGTGGTCATCGGCGCCCCGGTCGAAGCGCGACGCTCACCCTGGACATGACGCATCAACACCTCATCCGCGGTCACCACGACCACGGCATAGCCCGGCCCCAGATCGGGAAATTCGGCGAGAAAGGCTTCCAGACTTTCGACGGCACCTTCCGGCGTTTCCGCGAGGGAAATCGGGGTCAGGCTCAACGCGGCGGCACTCGCCAGGCTCAGGGTACGCAGCATGTTCAGGTCTCTCCATCATGGGCCTTTTGTCCGGCCAGTCACAGCGTGATGTTAAATCGCCTCCCGGCTGCCGGTCTTGAACGCATGTAACCGGAAGCGCGCGCCGGTCAGGCCGCCATGAGGGTGCGCAAATCACGGGGCGTCAGGCCGGTTTGGCGCCGCGCAGCGCGTGTGAAATGGGCCTGGTCGGCAAAACCGCCGGCCTGTGCTGCATCGGCCGCGCTCTCGCCCTGCATCAGGCCGGAGATCGCCCGTCCCAGCTTGCAACGCAGACGGTAAAGGCTTGGCGGCAATCCGTATTGCCGGGTGAAAGCGCGCGAGAGATGGACGCGGTGGACGCCAGCCCGCTCGGCCAGTTCCTGCATGTCCGGATCGTCCGGATCATCGCGCAATTGCTCACGCACCGCATTGAGCCAGCTCCCGCTGGACCTCGCCAGGCGATCCGCCAGATCAGGATCAGCTTCCAGCCCCATCGCCGCGAGATCGGACACGGCAATGTCCGCATCGATCATTCCGTCACGCAGAGCGGTGATGATGCGGTGGATTTCATGCGAGGCATTGGCACTCGGGGCCGACCAGTCCCAATCATCAAGCCGCGGCAGGTCGGCGCAGAGTGGTGCCTCCGGGTCGATATTGAGGGCCAGCACCAGCGCACCGGCGGGCCCGTAGAGATTGGCATGGGGCAAGCCGGACGGCTTGATGCCGCGGCTGGTGCGAACGAGCTCGCGGGCGTGCCCCCGGCTCGTTTCGCACATTTCGCCAGCCAGCAACCAGGAAAGCTGGTGCGCGTCATGCGCATGAACCGGCATCGCCTCTCCCGGTTCATACCAGGTCAGGCGCGCCTCAATCCCTACGCTCTTCGCCAAAACGGTCTGAGGTCTCATCATTTCCCCTGCGCGAGTGATAAGACAGGGATGCCCGCTGCGGCATGATTGGATGATGAATACGTCGTAAGATGTCAGCGAAGTCTGAGGATTTGCCTAGTTCAGCGCTACCCGGCGTGAATGGCAGGCGTCGTAAAGACCCAGAAACGCCGTCGCATCGGTATTGCCGCGGCGGCTGGCATCGGTGAGATAGGCGCGGGCGCGATAGGGGTCATCAATCCCCTGCCCGTCCGACAGCATCAGCCCGGCCAGGAGGGCTGCGAGATCGCCGCCCCGCTCATCCGAGATGCGGGTCATGGCCGTTTCGGCGCGCTCGGCCTGACCTGGCCAACGCGCCGTCGCCAGGGTCAGCTGCGCCAGGGTGCGCGTATCGCCGGCCTGCATCAGGGCGCCGCCCCAATAGAAGGCCGCGGCCTGAACTGGCACCTGACGCTGCGCCGCCATGGCATCGAGTTGTTGCTCCATGCCGGCACTGACACCGCTGAGATAGCTGTCCCGGTGCTGGCCATAGCGCTGACACTCGGCCGACTGGGCTTCGGCTTCGCTGAGCCCGATCACCGCTGCACCCATCGCCCAGCCCAAGGCCACCATCCACGCCAGATTTGTCCGATTTCGGGCCATATGCCCCTCCCAGATTGAAGCCTGGCAGGAATGTGGCGCACGCGTTTTAACTCCGGGCCAATTGTCGACCCCAATATTTCAACAATTTCAATATATTAATCTTAATGTAAATGCGCCCCCGAGGTATTCGCCTCTAGCGCGAAACTTGCAGGGCTCGTGATAACTGAAAGGCGCGAGCATGATGAAATTCCTGGTTCAGGACGGACATGGGCATCTCGAAGAGAAGTCGAACAATTTCACCGCCATGCGGATCCTGTTCGCGCTTTTCGTGCTCTATGGCCACGCGCTGATGATCCCGTTGGGCCTGCCCTATGAGGGCGCCTGGGCCCTGACGGTGGACTTCGTCGTGCAGTGTGCGCTGGACGGGTTTTTCATCCTGTCCGGCTACATGATCACGGCCAGCGCCATGAGGTCGCGCGATGTCGGTCGCTATGCCAATGCCCGCTTCTTCCGGATTTTCCCGGGCCTGATCGCCACCGTGCTCGTGCTCTGGCTCGTCATTGGTCCGCTTTTCACCAGCCTGCCCATGACCGAGTACTGGGCCTCGAGCCAGACCTGGCTCTTTCCGCTCAAACTGATCGCCCAGTTCGATCCGATGGCCGGCCTGCCCGGCGTCTTCGAGGCCTCGCCCATGGGCGAAAACATGAATGGACCGCTCTGGACCATCCGCTATGAGTTGATGGCCTATCTCGGCGTCGGTGTGCTGATGCTGCTCGGCCTTTATCGCAAGAACGCGCAAATCCTCGTCTGGACGGCTCTCACCCTTGTCTTTGGCATGGCTGTAGAGACCTTCGGCTATCGCGGTATCGGCGAGGAGACGATCGGCACAATGGCCCGCTTCGCGCCCGCCTTCATGGTCGGCGCCGCCTTCCATGCCGGCCGCAAATATCTGCGCCTGTCTCCGGCCTTTGTCGGTCTGGCCATCCTCGCGGCCATCGTGACCCGGGACTTGCCGATCGGCTGGATGATGCTCGATATCGCCCTGGCCGCCAGCTATCTCCTGCTCGGCTATGTCCGCATCCCGGGCCGGACCGGCGAGCGCGTCCGCAATGTCGAGGACGTCTCCTACGGCATCTATATCCTGCACTGGCCGCTGGGCATGATGGTCTTCGCATTGATGCCCGGCCTGACCACCACCGCGCTGGCCCTGATCATGCTGCCGCTGTCACTCATCGCCGGCTGGGCTTTGCGTGTGCTGGTGGAGAAGCCGGCCTTGGCCCTGCGGGCGCGGATGAGCCGACGCACACCAGCCGACCCCGCCGCGATTCCCGCCGAATAGGCAGGGCCGCCTAGCTCCTGAACGGATCCTGCATCAGGATCACGTCCTCGCGTTCCGGCGAGGTCGAGACCAGGGCGATCGGGCATTCGATCAGCTCTTCCAGACGGCGCACATATTTGACCGCCTCGGCCGGCAGATCGGCCCAGGAGCGCGCGCCGGCGGTTGATCCCTGCCAGCCCTGCAGCTCTTCATAGACCGGTGTCGCCTTGGCCTGGGCTTCCTTGCCGGCGGGCAGATGATCGAGGCGCTGACCATCGACCTCATAGGCCACGCAGACCTTGATCGTCTTGAAGCCGTCCAGAACGTCCAGCTTGGTCAGTGCGACCCCATGCACGCCGCCGACCTGCAGGGTCTGACGGGTGATGACCGCGTCGAACCAGCCACAGCGACGCTTGCGCCCGGTGACCACACCGAATTCATAGCCGCGCTCGCCGAGCATCTGGCCGTCAGCATCAAACAGCTCGGTCGGGAAGGGACCTTCGCCGACGCGGGTCATATAGGCCTTGGCGATACCGAGCACATAGCCGACATCGCGCGGCCCGACCCCGGTACCGGCCGAGGCCTGGCCGGAGACGGTGTTGGACGACGTGACGAAGGGATAGGTGCCGTGATCAACGTCCAGCAGGGCGCCCTGGGCGCCTTCGAACAGGACTTTCTGATCCGACTTGATGGCGTCCTTCAGGACACGCCAGACCGGGGCCGCATAGGGCAGGATTTTCGACGCGATCTCGGTCAGCTCGGCGACCAGGGTCTCGGCGCTGTATTCTTCGTGACCGAGGCCACGACGCAGGGCGTTGTGGTGGTGGAGAATATCCTTCACGCGGGCCTTGAGGGCGGCCGGGTCGGCCAGGTCGATGACGCGCACGGCACGACGGCCCACCTTGTCCTCATAGGCCGGACCGATGCCGCGGCGCGTGGTGCCGATCGGTTCGCCATCATCGCGGTTCTCGCGCAGGGCGTCGAGTTCACGGTGGATCGGCAGGATCAGGGTGGCGGTCTCGGAAATCTTGACCACGTCGGGGGTGATCTTCACGCCTTGCTCGGCGATGCGATCAACCTCGGCCACGAAGGCCCAGGGATCGACGACCACGCCATTGCCGATCACCGACAGCTTGCCGCGCACAACACCGGAGGGGAGAAGCGAGAGCTTGTAGACATTCTCGCCGACAACGAGGGTGTGACCGGCATTGTGACCGCCCTGGAAACGGGCCACCACATCGGCGCGGTGCGACAGCCAGTCGACCAGCTTGCCCTTGCCTTCATCGCCCCACTGGGCACCCACCACGGTTACATTGGCCATGAAAGCCTCCTCGCTTGCGGGACTCGCACGCGCAAGCCCTGTCCGCGGGCCGATTATTTGTCACGAAGCCGTTATTTGGGCCAGACCCGTTTGCAGGAATACGGTGGATTGAATAGCCTCGTGCACAGACAAGTGCCGGGACGCACGATCAAAGGGGAAAGACCATGGTTTCAGCAAAAACCGTTCTCGCCGCGGCGAGCCTCGGTCTCCTCGCCTCCGCGTCCGCCCTTGGCCAGGCCGCCACGACACCGCCGGACGCTTGCGTCGGCGCGCCGTGGGACGCTTTCGATTTCTGGGTCGGGGAGTGGAATGTCTACGCCCCGTCCAATGGCGACACGCCCGGCCCCTATCTCGGTCACAACGTGATCGAACGCATCAATGGCGGTTGTCTGGTCACCGAGCATTGGGTCGGCGCCAGCGGCAATGCCGGCAACAGCATCAATATCCATGACCCGCTGATCGGTGAATGGCGCCAGGTCTGGATGAGCAATGGCTGGTATATCGATTACGCCGGCGGCCTCGACGAAGCCGGCGCCATGGTCCTGACCGGCGAAGCCTATACCGTCCAGACCGACACACGCGCTCCGCTGCGCGGCACCTGGACACCGAACGAGAACGGCACCGTCACTCAGCAATTCGAGCAGGGGGATGCCGAGGGCAATTGGACCACCGTCTTCGTCGGCATCTATGTGCCCAAGTCGGACGATCCTCGCGCAACGGAAGCGGCCGCCGCGCGAGGGGAGTAGGGCCGGCCCCTATTCGCCGCCATGATGGAAGCTGTTCGGGCTCTCATAGACGACCTCGCCATCGACCACGGTCATCCAGGGCTCGACCGTGAGAATCTCCGCTTCCGGGATGGTCATGATATCGCCCGAGAAGACGGTGAAGTCGGCGCGCATGCCAACCGCGATGGTGCCGAGATCATCTTCACGGAAAGAGGCATAGGCCGGCCAGGCGGTGAAGAGTTTGAGCGCGTCCTCGCGTGAGAGCGCTTCTTCCGCATGCCAGTTTTCGCCCTGGAAACCGGACAGGTCGGCCCGGGCCACAGCGGCATAGAATTCGATCCGCGGATCACCCTGTTCGACCGGCGCGTCCGAGCCGCCCGTGATATGGGCGCCGGCATCGAGCAGGCTCTGCCAGGCATAGGCACCCTCGAGGCGCTCATCCCCCAGACGGTCCGGCGCAAAATGCAGGTCACCAATGGCGTGAGAGGGCTGGAAGGAGGCGATCACACCCAGCTCGGCGAAGCGCGGAATATCGGCCGGATCAATGATCTGGCTGTGCTCGTCGCGCCAGCGCGGATCGGCCAATGCCCACTCTTCCGGTGAGACCTGCTGGCGCGCTTCCTCAACCCAGTCAAGCAGGTAGCGATTGCCGCGATCGCCGATGGCATGGACATTCATCTGGATGCCGTCGCGCAGGGCCTGGGTGAAGATACCGATCGTCTCGTCGGCTTCGGCAATGGCCAGACCGGAGGTTTCCGGCCGGTCGGAATACGGTTCCAGCAAGGCCGCGCCGCGCGAGCCGAGCGCACCATCCATGTAGAGCTTCACGGCGCGCGTGATCACCCGGCTGTCGGCCACATCGCGCATCCCGCCCTCGGCCAGCGGCGCATAGCCCTCCGGTCCGACAGAGAGATAGGTCCGCAAGGGCAGCTCTCCGGCTTCCGCGAGGTCTTCAATGATCGGCACCATGGTCCAGGGCACCGACATGTCATGGGCCCCGGCCCAGCCCAGGCTGGCGAGACGCCGGGCCCCCTCGGCATAGGTCTCGCGGGCAACTTCTTCCGACGGCGTCTCCAACAGCGGCGATAAGGCGAACATCGCCGTATCGACCAGGAGGCCGGTCGGTTCGCCATCCTCGTCAAACAGGATCTCCCCGCCCGATGGCGCAACGCTGTCACGGGTGATGCCGACAGCCGCAAGGGCGGCGCTGTTGGCGATCAGGGCATGACCATCAGCCCGCCGCAGGATGACCGGATTGTCCGGCGAGACCGGATCGAGGTCCTGACGGGTCGGGAAACGGGCCTCCGGCCAATGCGTCTCGATCCAGCCACGACCGACCAGCGTCGCGCCGTCAGGCGTGTCGGCGATCGCCGCCTCGACGCTGGCGACCATGTCGGCGAGCGAGGTCACACTGTCGAGATTGAGCGTGCGTTCGCGCTCCCCCACCCCATAGACATGGACATGACTGTCGGTGAAGCCGGGATACATCGCCCCGCCATTGAGGTCGACCAGGCGGGTTTCGTCGCCGATCCAGGCCTGGGCGGCCTCATCGTCGCCGACAAAGGCGATGCGATTGCCGCGCACCGCGACAGCCTCGACCATCGGTTCATCATCACGGGCGGTATAGATCGAGCCGCCCCATATCACCAGGTCGGCCGCACTCTCGGTCAGATCCCCGTCGCCATTCTCACCAAAGGGTTCGACGCTGTCCGTCTGGCCGCAACCGGCCAGAGCCAGAACCGACAATGAGATCATCCAGTGATTGGCGCGCATGAAAAAGCCTCCCCGCTTGTTGCCGGGAGGCTAGCCTGCGTCATCACACACGACAACGCCCGCAGCAGGCTGCGGGCGTTGTTAATTCGTCAGCGCTTGGTCGGCCTTAGGCCACCATGGCCTTTTTCAGGTCGCGCTTGATCTTCAGAGCCTTGTCCGAGAGCTTCTCGTCACGGGCCTTGAGGAGGAAAGCATCCAGACCACCAACATGATCCACAGACCGCAGAGCCTTGGCGGCGACGCGCAGCTTGTAACCACGGCCCAGCTTTTCCGAAGCGAGGGTCACATCACAAAGGTTCGGCAGAAAACGGCGGCGGGACTTGTTCTGAGCGTGAGAAACATTGTTTCCCGTCAAAACGCCAGTTCCCGTCAGTTCGCAACGACGCGCCATAGTCGCACCTTTCAAATATAAGAATCCGTGCGCACCGGTATTGCGACCAGTGCGAGAGCGGGCGAAATAAAGGAGGGGAGGCGGGCCGTCAAGCTTGCTGCGTTCATCTTGCAGCCGGTTTCGATCAGTTATTGCAGTTGGGTGGACAAATGCGTTAGGGCCTCGGGGGCTCGAAGTGGAGAGTATATCGTGAAAAAGACTTGGATTTACGGGGCTATGGCCGCAGGCCTGTTGGCATGCAGCGCAACCGTCGCGGCCGATGATGCCGCCGACATGGCCGCCGCCGCGGATTCCGCAGCACCCGTCCAGGGCGTCACCGTTCAGTATGCCGGCTCGGTCATGGTCTTTCAGGTCGCCAATATCGTGGTGTCCGGCCAATTCGCCGAAGACACCTACCAGGCCTCCGCCCGCTTTACCGCCGCCGGGCTCGCCGCGCTCTTCACCGATGCCGATATCGAGGCCGGTGTGAGCGGCTATCGTGACAATAATCAGCTGCGCCCCTGGCATTACAGCCACCTCAATCATGCCAGCTCAAAAAACCGCATTGTCGCGATCGATTTCCCCGACGGTGTGGCCACGCCCGACATCAATCCGCCCTTCGGCTCGATGGGCGAACCGCCTGCCACGGATGAAGAACGCGCCGGCGCCGCCGATCCGCTTTCCACGCTGCTGGCGATGGGTCTGGGCGCCGTGGCGCGCGGCGACAGTCATTGCTCCGGCCGCCTGCCGGTCTTTGACGGTCGGGCCCGCTATAATCTGCGCTTCGAGGATGGCGGGACGGACCGGGTCCGCACCCGCGCCTGGTCCGGTGAGGCACTGGTCTGCCACGCCTATTACGAGCCGGTCGCCGGCTATGAGGCGGATGAGTTCCCCTCCGAGGAGGATATTTCCCGGCCCATCACCTTTTGGCTCGCCCCGGTGCATGGCGGCGATGTCCACATCCCGGTGCGCATCCGCACCAATGCCGGTTTCGGCGGCGTGACGGTCGTCGCCCGGTCCATCGAGGAAAATTGACCGCTTGCCCCCTCGCCAAGCGCGCGCGGATTGCCTAGGTCTGCCAACTGCACCTGTGTGCACCTGTGTGTGAAGGAGTTGCGGGATGGCGTCCCACCGCAACGACCCCGGGCAGATCACCGCTGCCCTTGGTCCCACCAATACCGGCAAGACCCATCTGGCGGTCGAGCGCATGCTCGGACGCGCCTCCGGCATGATCGGACTGCCCCTGCGCCTGCTGGCGCGGGAAGTTTATGACCGGGTGGTCAAGGCAAAGGGCGTCGGCGCCGCCGCCCTGATCACCGGCGAGGAAAAGATCGTGCCGCCATCGGCGCGCTATTTCATCTGTACGGTCGAATCCATGCCGGTGGAAAAGCGCGTCGCCTTTGTCGCCGTCGACGAGATCCAGCTGGGCGCCGACCCGGAGCGCGGCCATGTCTTCACCGACCGCCTCCTTCGCGCACGCGGCTATGAAGAGACCATGCTGCTGGGCGCCGGCACGATGAACCGCATGGTCCGTGAACTGGTGCCCGAAGCCGAGATCACCTTTCGTGAACGCTTCTCCCAGCTCGCCTATGGCGGTCCGGCCAAGCTGACCCGCCTACCCCGGCGCTCGGCCGTCGTCGCCTTCTCCGCGGAGGCTGTCTATGCAATCGCCGAATTGTTGCGGCGCCGGCGCGGTGGCGCGGCTGTGGTGATGGGCGGCCTGTCGCCGCGCACCCGCAATGCCCAGGTGGAACTGTACCAGTCCGGCGAGGTTGACTTCCTCGTGGCCACCGACGCGATCGGCATGGGTCTGAACATGGATATCGACCATGTCGCCTTCGCCGAGAGCCGCAAATTCGATGGTCGCCGCCGTCGTCGCCTGACCGCCGCCGAACTGGCCCAGATTGCCGGGCGGGCCGGCCGCTTCCGCAATGACGGGACCTTCGGCGAAACGGCGGATTGCCGCCCCTTCGATCCTGATCTGGTGGAAGCAGTGGAGAGCCACAGCTTCGCGCCGGTCGAACGCCTGCAATGGCGCAATCCCGATCTCGACGACAGCTCGCTGGAAGCCCTGCAATACACGCTCGGCAAGCCCTCGCGCGACCCGGCCCTGGAACGGGTTGGCGAAGCCTCCGACGAGCGGGCGCTGGGCGTGCTCTCCAGCGATCGCGAGATCCGCGACCGGGCGACCTCACCCGCAGCCGTCCGCCGCCTGTGGGATGCCTGCCGTCTGCCCGACTTCCGCAAGGCGACGCTGGATGCCCATGCCCGCCTGATCAAGTCCATCTACATGCACCTGACCGGCCCGGGCAGTCGCCTGCCGGACGACTGGATGAATGGCCAGCTCGAGCGTTTCCGCAAGACCTCCGGCGATGTCGACGCCCTCGCCGCCCGCCTCGCCCATGTGCGCACCTGGGCCTATGCCGCGCACCGCTCGGACTGGACCCGAGACCCGGAACACTGGCGCGGCGTGACCCGTGAAATCGAGGACCGGCTGTCCGATGCCTTGCACGAACGGCTGATGCAGCGTTTCGTGGATCGGCGCACCAGCGCCCTGGTCAAGGGACTGCGTGATGAAAGAGACTTGCTGGCCGGGGTCGCCAGCAATGGGGAGGTTACGGTAGAAGGCCATTTCGTCGGTCGTCTGGCCGGCCTCGTATTCAAACCCGATGCGGACGGTCGCGAACTGGCTGCCCGGACCCTGAAATCCGCCGCGCTGCGTGCGCTGCGACCTGAGATCAACCGACGGCTGGGAGCCCTGGCGAAGACCAAGATGGAAGACCTGACCTTTTCCGATGACGGCAAGATCAGCTGGGGCGGCGAAGTCGTTGCCCAGCTCATTCCCGGCCCGACCCCGCTCAAACCCGCGATCAAGCTGCTTGGTGGCGATCTCGGTGCTGCCGAGGCCCAGTCCCGTGCCCGCGCCGGCCTCGAAGCTGGCCTGACCGCTCATATCGAGACCCAGCTCGCGCCGCTGTTCAAACTGCGCGATGCCGGCCAGTCCGACGACATGCCCGGTCTCGCCCGCGGTCTCGCCTGGCGTCTCTATGAGGCCGGCGGGGCGCTGCCGCGCCATACAATCAGCGATGATGTGCGCAATCTCTCCCAGGTCGAGCGCCGCTCCCTGCGCGCGGCCGGCGTGCGGATCGGCGAGCACATGATCTATGTCCCTGAACTGGTCAAACCGGCCCCGGCGCGGCTCAACGCCCTGCTCCATGCCATCGCCGCCGGTCGTACCGACCTGGCCTGGCTGCCGGCGCCGGGCCTGACCTCGGTCGCCAATGACCGCTCGCGGACCCGCGCCGAATACGCCGCCATCGGCTTTCAGCCCTGCGGACCGCGCGCCGTACGCTTCGACATGCTCGAACGCCTGGCCGATACGCTGCGCGAAGCCGGCAAGGATGACGGTCCCGGCTTCCCGCTGACCGCCGACATGACCGCCCTGCTGGGCTGTTCGGTCGAGGATATCCGCGGCACGCTGACCGAGCTGGGCTATCGCCGGATCCAGAAGGGTCCCGATCCGGAGAAGGCCGAGGGCGAGCGCTGGGACCGGCGTCACCGCAAGCATGCGGGCCCGCGCGGTGGTGCGCCGCGCAAGCCGGCCTCCCGCGCCGCCGAGCCGGTTGTGCCGTCTGACAGCCCCTTCGCCGCTCTCGCCGAGCTGGCCCTGCCGGAACAGCCCAAACGCAAGCCGCGCCCGCCCCGCAAGCGCCGCAAGGACAAGCCCAAGGTCAAGCCAGACCCGGCAAGTGTTGATACCGGGACGGACGCGGCCAAGGCCTCCGGGGCGAAGGCCGAGACGCCGGCAACACCCGAGCCGGCCAAGGATACCAAGCGGGACGAGGGCATTTGACGGTCGCGCGATGAACGAAACTGCAGACGCCCTCCGCATCGATGTCTGGCTCTGGCATGCCCGCCAGTTCAAAACGCGCAGCCTGGCCACGGCGGTGGTTCAGAAGGGCCGCATTCGCCTGACCAGCGCCGGCACCACACGCCGGATCGGCAAGCCTTCGGCCCTGGTGCGCGCAGGCGACACATTGACCCTGCCCCGCAATGACGGGATCGTGCGACTGGAAATCCTTGCGCTGGGCACGCGGCGCGGCCCCGCCTCGGAGGCGCAAGCGCTGTACCGGGTCGTCGAGGATGAAGAGACGGAAGCCAGCCATGTTTGACGCCATTCGCAGCTTTTTCGCCCCGGCCGAAGCCGACCTGCGTCCGGAAACCGACCCCCATATCGCGGCCTGCACCCTGCTGGTCGAGGCCGCCCTGGCCGATGGCATTTATGCCGATTGCGAGCAGGCACAGATCCGCACTATCCTGGGCAGCGCCTTCGGCCTGTCTGCGGCCCGGGTCGCCTTTGTCCTGGAACAGGGCGAGGAGTTGGCCGAGAGCGCGGTCGATCACCACCGCTTCACCAAAGTGGTGAAAGCCTGCCTGTCACGCCAGGAACGGATTGGCCTGATCGAACAGCTCTGGCTGGTCGCGCTGGCCGATGGCGAGAAATCGCCCTTCGAAGAGGCCTTCATCCGCCGGATCGGGCCGCTCCTGGGGATTGAGGACCGGGATCGCATCTTCGCGCGAACACGTGCGGAAGCCCAACTGCGGACCCGTTGACAAAAACGCCGTCGCAGCCCATGTCCCGCGCGGCATCCCTGCCCATGACACCGTTCAAAATCAAGTTCTGGCCAACATGACCTATATTGTCACCGACGCCTGCGTGCGCTGCAAATATACGGACTGCGTGGAAGTCTGCCCCGTCGACTGCTTTTACGAGGGCGAGAATTTCCTCGTCATCCATCCCGATGAGTGCATCGATTGCGGTGTGTGCGAACCGGAATGCCCGGTCGAGGCAATCAAGCCCGACACCGAGGATGATCCGGACGGCAAGTGGCTGGCCGTAAACTCGAAATTTGCCGAGGTCTGGCCCAATATTACCGTACGCAAGGACGCCCCGGCCGACGCGGATGCGATGGCCGAGGAAAGCGGGAAATACGAGAAATACTTCTCCGAAAAGCCGGGCAGTGGCGACTAGCCCCAAGGGGTTAAGCAACGCCTACCGTTTGGAAATAGCCGAATTTTGTGCTATGTTCTCCACATTGATGGGTAGCGCCTGTCGCGCCGCCTGCCTTTCTACACGGTGATTTGCGCGCAGACTTTTCGATCTCAGAGCCGGGTGGGTGCCGGAAGTCCTTTGAGAGCGATCTGCGAGCTTTTGCGTTTCCGTGCGAGCAAGGCCCAAAGAGAGAGCATCCATGACGAAAAACGACAAGTCTTTCAAAAAGGGCGACTTTATTGTGTATCCCGCACACGGCGTTGGCCGCGTAACGGGTGTTGAAAAAGACAGCGTAGCCGGCTTCGAAATCGAGGTTTACGTCGTCACCTTCGAACAGGACAAGATGACGCTGCGCGTGCCGACCGCCAAGACCGAAGCGTCTGGCATGCGGCCCCTCTCCAGCGACAAGATCGTCAAGGACGCGCTGAAGACCCTCAAGGGCAAGGCCAAGGTCAAGCGCACCATGTGGAGCCGCCGGGCCCAGGAATATGAAGCCAAGATCAATTCCGGCGACCTGATCCAGATCGCGGAAGTCGTTCGCGACCTGCACCGCGCCGAAGATCAGCCGGAACAGTCCTATTCCGAACGCCAGCTCTACGAGTCAGCGCTGGACCGCATGGTTCGCGAACTGGCCGCCGTCGAGGAAATCGAGCACGAGGCCGCCCGCGAAATGCTGTCGACCTCCCTCGCCAAGAAAGTCGCCGCCTGATTCACGCAATCAGGCCGCGAGACTGATACGAAACGCCCGGCCTTTTGGTCGGGCGTTTTGGTTCTTGGAGTGGGGGTTGCCAGAATTCCCGCAATCCAACCGTCATCCCCCGGTGGCCGCAAAGCGGCCATCCCGGGGGACCTCGACCACCCGGCAGGCCGCCCTCGCCTCACCATCCCCGCTTCGCACGGCGTCTGAAGCGCCGAGGTCCCCCGGATCGCGGCGATGCCGCGACCGTGGGATGACGGTGGGTAGTGGGGGCGGAATTGGCTGGGTGCGCCGTGGAAGCAATCGCGCGCCGCGCGGAGATATCCATAGATAACTTGGCAGCCAGCCAGCCGTATCCGGTTCTCCAGCTCAAGGGTGAAACCGCGCAGCGGCGCTCTCGCGCCCTTGACCTGGAAAACCGGATGCGGCGAGGTCTTGGCAAGGGATATATGGAATGGTGGGCGCCGCGGCGCCAATCTTCCAAAGCCTCCGCCCCTTTTTCCCGGTCGCGCCCTGGCGCGACCGGGACCGACGGGAGGCTCATCGCTGGCCGGACGGTTTCGTTGGTCCCGGGTCTTCGCCCAGTGGTGCACGGGTGATCAGCCCGCCTTACCCGCCATGTGATCCGAAACTCCGGTATGGGCGTAAGACCTCCTGAAGCGAAGGAGGACCACCATGACGACCGCCAAGGCCGCCACTGCACGTTCTGCCCACCCGTCTGCCGCCCGCGATGCCGGCGAGCAGCGTTTCGTCAAATCCGCCATGGCGCGGCCCCTGCTCTCCCGCGAGGATGAGAGCGAGCTGGCCCGGCGCTGGCGTGATGATCGCGATGAGGCCGCCCTGCACGAACTGACCGAGGCCCATATGCGCCTGGTCATCGCGGTGGCCGCCAAGTTCAAACGCTATGGCCTGCCCTTCTCGGACCTGATCCAGGAGGGCAATATCGGCCTGATGAAGGCCGCCGAGCGCTTCGAACCGGAACGCGATGTGCGTTTTTCGACCTATGTCACCTGGTGGATCCGCTCCTGCATCCAGGATTATGTCCTGCGCAACTGGTCGATCGTGCGGACCGGCACCACCTCGGCCCAGAAATCCCTCTTTTTCAATCTGCGCCGCATGCGCGCCCGCATCGGTGATCTGGAGGGCAGCTCGATCTCGCCGGAGAACCGTGAGCAGATCGCCCGGGACCTCCGCGTGCGCGAGAGCGATGTCGACACCATGGTCATGCGCCTCGGCGCTTCGGACCGCTCGCTCAACGCCCCGGTGGGCGATGAGGAAAACTCCCAGTGGCAGGACTTCCTGGTCGACGAGAATGCGGCCCCTGAAGTCGAGGTGATGGAAAGCACGGACAGCGCCAAGCGTTCGGCCTGGCTTGGCCAGGCGATCGAGGGCCTCAATCCGCGCGAACAATTCATCATCCGCGAACGCCGCCTCAGTGAGGAAGGTTCAACGCTGGAAACACTGGGGCAGACCTTGGGCATTTCCAAAGAGCGCGTGCGCCAGATCGAAAGCGCCGCCCTGACCAAATTGCGGGCCCATTTGTGCAAGGTCGTGGGCGACCCGGTCGAGGCCGGCCTCATCCCCAGCCAATAGAGCACTCGCCTGACAGCACTGCGTCAACGAGGCGGCCATGGTACCGCGGAGCCCTCCCTCCGCGGTACCAAATCGCAGCAGGCCTGCGCGCGGCAGTCCCATTGATGCTCACCGGGGACGGGCGTCAGCGGGATTGTCTTCCAGCACTTCAAGGCGCGCGATGTGATCGAGACGGATCATGGGTCCGTTCTCCTCGACCAGCCAACCGCGAACCCGCACGCGCCGACCCAGAAGCGCCTCCGGCCCCAGATCGGCGTCGAGGAAAGCCTGGCTGTCGCCGGCATCGATCCGGACCGTGAAATCGCTGCGATAATCCGATCCGAAATTGAGATATATGCGGCCGGAATCGAGCTGAACGGCATCGGTCACCCGGCCCGCCACGATCTGCGCCGAGCCAATGTCCTGCGCTCGGGCATCGGGATTTGTGTCGCGGATGCCATGGGCGGGATCCTGCCATAGCCCGCGCCGGCCCTCCCGGGCCTCGGCCTCGAGCCTGAGCAAGACCGCTGCATGGGCCTGATTGTCGGCATGACTCATCACACGAGCGAGACCCGCGGCCACCAAGCGGGCCTGAATCCAGACCGGTGCGGCGCCCGCACCCCCCGACCCGGTCGCCGTCGGTGAGACAGACACATGCGCCAGCGCCCGGGCATAGCGGTCGCGCCGCAAGCCGGAATAGGTGAGCGCCAGGCTCTGCCCGGCGAGCCGGTCCGCCAGCCAGGCCTCGGTCTCAGCCGGCACCGGCGTATCAATCTCTGCCAGACGCACTTCCAGCACACCGCCAGGGGTTTCCAGCTGGAGGGTGAGCGCGCCGGCCATGCCGATGAAACGCCCGTCCTCGCCAGCCTCACCTTGCGGCGGCCCCACATCCGCGATGGTGGCTTCCACAAGCGGCGCCATGCCGTCCTCATCCATCGCCTGGATGAGAGGCGGAGCCGGACTTTCCGGCGCGTTCCGGACGCTGCCGGACCGCTGCGCTTCTGCATGGGGGCCGGGACGGGATTCAGGCGTGCCTTCCGGCGCTGCTGCGGTGGGCTCACAGGCTGCGAGACCCAGGACGAGACAAACAGATCGATGCATGTCTGCACCTCCTCTCTTCGCCCCTTGCTGACCCTCACACAAATATACACTTTATAGTTGCACACTTCAAGCCGGCGCATGCCGAATGCAGGCCCGGTGCGCCGCCGTTTACCATTCCGTTTACTATCTCGCGCTAATCCTTCTCGCGACACTTTCAGCCAGGGACACCCCTACGATGAACGCCTACGCCTATACCGATGATGCCGCTGCCCATGAGGGCGCCACCACCGACGCTCACGCCATCGCTGAAGCCGTTGGCGAATCGGCGGCCCGCGCCTCGCAGGGCGCAGAGGCAGCCCAGGTGGCCCGCGATGCAATGAACCAGGTCGAGGAGTCCAGCCAGGTCCTCGAGCGGCGGGTCGAAGCGCTGACCGATGCCTCGCAGCGCATCAATGCGATCCTCTCGACGATTGAAGCCATCGCCAGCCAGACCAATCTGCTCGCCCTGAACGCGACCATCGAGGCCGCCCGAGCCGGTGATGCCGGTCGCGGCTTCGCCGTCGTTGCCGGCGAAGTCAAAGCCCTTGCCGGCCAGACTGCCAAGGCGACTGAAGACATCGCGTCCCGGATTGCGGCCCTCGACAATGAGGTCAAGGAAATCCTCGACGGCGTGCGTGGCTCCGGTCAATCCGTGGCCCGCGGCAAGGTCGCCGTAGACCAGATGACAGAGGCGACCCAGCAAGTCGCACACCAGCTCAACACGCTGCGCGACCAGGTTCGCTGAGTCGACCCCCAGCCAAGTGAGACAGCAAGGGCGGGCGCCGAAAGGCCCCGCCCTTTTGCGTGTCTGGCCCTGCTGCCCGCTTGCCTGCGGCGGGACGGGGCCTAGACTGGGAACATGACTCATCATGTCGACCTCTTCTGGTCCTTTCGCAGTCCCTATTCCTATCTCGCCCTGCCGCGTCTGATCGCGCTGGAGCAGGACTGGGACCTGCGGATCAATGTCCGCCCCGTGCGCCCGCTGGCCTTGCGCCAGCCGGACTTCTTCGAACGTGAAGATCCGCTCTGGATGGGCTATCTGCTAACCGACGTCCTCAGGCTGGCCGAGTATCTGGACATGCCGATCGGTCTGCCCTCGCCCGATCCGGTGGTCATGGAGACGGACCGCAAGCGCGCCGCGACCGTGCAGCCACACATTCATCGCCTGACCCGGATTGGACTGGCTGCGGCGGAGACCGGCCAGGGCCTGGCAGCGCTTCATGCCCTGTCGACCCGGATCTGGTCCGGAAACCCCTGGAGCGAACCGGGTATGTTGGAGGACGCGCTTTCCAGCTGCGGTCTCGATGCCAGTGCCTTGATCAGGACGGCAGAGAATGAGGCGGACAGGCTGGACGCCGTTCTTGCAGACAATGAAGCCGCGCTCACGGCCGCGGGGCATTGGGGTGTTCCGACCCTCGCCCATGACGGCGAAGCCTTCTTCGGCCAGGACCGGATCGACTTGCTGGTGTGGCGATTGAAACAGTCCGGGCTGACGGCCCGGAGCGAACCGCACCCGGCTGTCAGCACGCTAGATGGAGCGTGATTTCAGGATTGCCTCTTCCGGCGCGGAGAGGAAATCCGACAGCGCGTCAATCGAAAGGGGCTTGGACAGGAGATAACCCTGTATCCAGTCGCTGCCGAGCAGTTTCAAGGCGGCGAGATCGGTCTCCGTTTCAACCCCTTCGGCGACAACTTCCAGGCCAAGATTGTGAGCCAGGTCAATGGTCGACTTGATCAGCATGCGACCGCGTGTATTGGCATTCAGATTGGACACGAATTGCCGGTCCAGCTTCAGCTCATCACTCGGAATCATCTGCAGATAGGCCAGGGAAGACTGGCCGGTTCCATAATCATCAATCGAGATCCGGGCGCCCGACTCACGCCAGGAATTGAGATGCTCGATGGCCTTCTCCGGATTGGTCATCACAGCCGTTTCGGTGATCTCGAACGTGATGGGCCCGGCGGCGCCGACAATCATGGCGCGAGCCTTGCGCGCAAAATCCGCATCGCCAACGAGCGCACCGGAGATATTGATGGCGATGGAGATCGGCTTGCCCGCTGCCAGCAAGCGCTTCTGATCCGCAATGCTCTGCTGGATCGCCCATTCGGTGAAGGGGCGGATATGCCCGGTTTCCTCGGCTTGCGGAATGAACTGGTCCGGCGAGATGAAGCCACGTTCGGGATGGAACCAGCGGCTGAGCGCCTCAACGGATTCAAAGCGGCCGGTACGCACATTGAGCTTGGGCTGATAGTGGAGCGACATCTCGCCCCGCTCGGTGGCCCGCATCATCTCACTCATCAATGACAGGTTCGCCGCCGGATTTCCGTACAGCTCCCGGTCAAATTCGGCGTAGGGCAAATTGAGACGACGCGCCTGGTCAATCGCCACATGGGCCTGGCGTATGGCTGTTTCGGGATCCTCATCATGCGCCAGACCACAGATGATACCGACATCGATATTGAGATCGTCGACCTTGACGGCGACCTCGAACAAACCGGTCACGTCCCGGGCGACATCATTCGCCTCGCGCGCGTCGGCGGAGGACTGTAACAAGCCGAACAAGCCCGGCAGGAGCCGGTAGACGGTCACCGGATAATTGCCCCCGGCCAGGCGTGCGGCGACGGCTTGTTCAAAGCGGGAATAGACGCGGTAACCGAGCGCGCCCGACAAGTGTTTGCGCCGCTTGATCTGCACCGCGATGACGACCGGCACCTCGCCCGTCTCGGCCTTGACCTTGTTCAGGTCGCGCAGCATTGCGGCGTGTGTGGGCAGCCCGGTATTGGTGTCCGTATAGAGGACTTCGGACAAGGCCAGCGCTTTCGCGCGCGCCACCCGGCTCCTCGCAAAGACGAGACCGGCCAGGAAGAGACAAGCCACGCCGACACCCAGGGCAATCATCAGGTTCCGGGCCTGCCGGGCCCGCGCCAATTCGAGCGCCTGCTCAAGGCCTTCCGAGCGCAATTGCTGGATTTCGAGTTCCTGTTCAGTGAAGTCGAACTGGGCGCCGACGAGTGCGCTATTGGCCGAGGTCGCGAAAGCCGCGCGCTCATCGGTCAACCGCTTGAACGCCTGCAAATGGGAGAAGGCCGACACCCAGTCACCGTGTGCGGCGTAGATTTCGGCGGCGCTGCCATGCAATTCCATATAATTCTGCGAGGTCGTCTCAACATCGACATCGCGGAAAGCCACGCTCAGAAAGCGGACCGCCCTCTCGGATTCGCCGCGACCGTGCGCGATCTGCGCCCGGATTCCCCAGAAGAAGCGCACCCATTCAAACGTGCCATCATCCTCGACCAGGCTGAACGCGGCATCGATTGAGGCCTCCGCCCGATCGTAATCCGCCTGCTCGACCTGCATATTGGCCAGATTGTTGAGCACGCGCGCCTCGAGAATGGTGCTGCCCATGGAATTGGCGAGGGTCCGCGCCTGCTCGAAGGAGGCGGCAGCCTCCTCATAACGACCGAGTTGGGTCAGGGCATTTGCCAGATTGTTATGGGCGGCCAGGTCGAGTGATGGATCCTGGTAACGGGCCAGCGCATTCCTGAAATACTCCACCGCCCGCTCGTACTGCTGGGCGTCGGAATAGATCGATGCCATCGATTGAAGCGCAATCGACTCGCTGCGGCTCTCGCCCAGATCGCGGTAGATTTCATAAGCGCGCTGATAATTCTCCAGCGCATCGCCATGCTCACCGAGCACTTTCTCGATCCGCCCCAGGGAGGTGAAGATGTCGGCGAGAAGCTGCGTCTCGGCCGGCACCTCGCCCAGGCGCGCGAGCGCATCCAGCGCGATCGGATGGGCGTCTTCGGCGCGGCCCATACGGGTCAGCGCCTCCGATTGAAGCCACCAGGCCGTTGCCATGGCTTCATCGCGCTCATCAATAATGAGTCGCCGCGCCAGATCTTCGGCACGTTCGGACAGCGACAGGGCCGCCGTGGGGTCACGCATCATCGCGACCCGGGATGCGTCGACAGCTTCTGCGAAATCATGGATCGTTTCAGGGTCTTGCGCCTGCACGGCGGATGCCGCCAGAGCCAAAACCAGGCTCAGGACGCATGCAATCATCGCCAGTGGATATGCAAGCAACCGCACAGCTAATCTCCGAAAGCGCCCCACGGGACGATTTTGAAGCTTGACCGTACCAGTCTTGGTTAAAGGAATGCCTAATGGGCCCGCCCGCGAGACCTGTGGCACAAAGGAAAAGGGCCGCCGGCTTTCGCTGACGGCCCCCTTTCAACGCACTGCCGAGTGGATCAGAAGCGCATTTCGAAGCGTACTCCGCTGGTCGCGGCCGAGAATTCCGAGACCTGCTCGTCACCGGACAATTGCTGGCGACTGAAGACGCTCAGACGGCGATCGGATGATCCCAGCTCGGTCGCATAGATGACCTCGGCATAGACTGGCCGACGGCCACCCAGCTCCCACACATCGCTTTCGACACCCAGCTCTCCGGTTTCCCGGTCGGTGACCGCCATGCCTGTATAGCTCAGGGCGCCACGTTCGATATGCAGCGGCTGAACCATGCTCAGACGGACACCATCATTGTCCGAGAACAGGGCCTGATACCGGACCGAGACCTGGGCCGCGGTGCTGTCGATACGCTCGGCAATGTCCAGCAGGCCACCATCGAAGGCGGTGGTCCGTGTCTGCGCCAGGGTCACCGAAGCGCTCATACCGAACCGGGAGGACGGCTGGGCGTCGACACCGAAGGTCAGCGCGGTCGTGTCCGCACCGCCCTCGAGGGCCAGAAGACTGCCGCCCTGGGCACCGAGCAGGCCGGTCGCCTCGTGCAGCTGCGTCAGCGAGCCATTGACCGTGACGAGGTCATTCAGCGGATAGCTGAGATCGAGATTGGCCGCGAAGGCCTGGTAAGGCGCAACACCGTCAAACAGGGCCTGCTCCTCGCCGGTGCCCGGCATCACATAGAGCGCTTGCTCATACGTGGTGGTGATACCGAAGGAGACCTGCAGATCGCTGTCCATGTCGAACGAGCTCGCCGCATAGGCACCGCCGGAGGCAAAGCCGAGAACCGGGTTCACGCCACCGCTTTCCGGACGATGGTCCGAGAAGAGGTTGAAGCCGGTCTGGCTGGACAGCGCCAGCGCGCCCTCACCGACACCGAATTTCATCGAACGCCCGCTTTCCGTGTCGGTCAGCTCGATGCCGGCATGGAAGCCCAGTTCACGGGCATAGCCGACATTCGACGGATCCAGGGTGGAGGCCGTGGCCGTCACCATCAGATTGCCGGTCTGCGAAAGCCGTTGCGAAGCGCTGCTGATATCCGAGAAGTTGGTCCCGTTCAGCGAGGCGCTGGTGCGCTCATAGATATATTGCTCGGCATAGGCATTGGCGACCGAGCTGGCCAGCGAACTGCCGACGATCAGATCATCCACCGAGACCGTGAAGTCGCGATAGCTGTCGCCGATATCCTCAAACACCGTGACGTAATGCTTGTTGGAATGGCGTAGCGAGAGACGTCCACCGGTGATGATCAGGCTCTCGGCCTCGACCGGGTCATTGTGTTTGTCCAGGCCGTAGAGATTGGCTGGGTTGAGCGGTGACATGGCGCCGGCGACATCGAGCATGCCGTGGCCATAGACCGCGTCGACACCCGGCTCGCCGAGATCGCGGGCCGACAGCAAGAGGACATCCGCCACCTCGCTGCCATCGAGCCAATACCACCAGCCCTTGACCAGCGCCGCAGCACCGGAAACCAGCGGCGCGGCAAAGGACGTCCCGGAGACACGGGTCACACCGCCCTCGCCGTCATCGACGAGCAGGAGCTCACCCGGAGCGACCAGGAAACGGTCCATCAGACGGGAGCCGGTCTCGCAGACGCCATTGGTCAGCAAGCAGGCTTCGCCCGGCGTATTGGAGAAGGACGAGATATGGCCCGTCGGATCAACCGAGCCGACCAGAATGAGATTGTCAAGGACAGAGACACCGGTCCAGTCCAGGTCGACCGTCTGAGTGATGCCGTCATTGCCGGCCGCGATCACGAAGGTCAGGTCATCGGCATGGCGCGCCACGCGATCTTGGCGGAAGACCTCGGCCCATTCCTGGTGCAGGGTCCAGCCCGGCACGCCCAGAGACATGTTGATGATAGAGGTGCCGCCATTGGCCAGGGATTCAACCCCGTCCGCAACTTCCTGCCAGCCTGCCGTATGGGACTCGTCAAACGGATTGTAGAAGCGCATCGCCGCGTGCGGGGCGACCCCCATGACGCCGACACCATCGACCGGCGCACCGATCAGGCTGGCAACGGCATTGCCGTGATTGACGTTGAGATAGTCGCGCTCGCCGCGCTGGCCGCGGAAATTGGCTCCATCGACCGTGTTGACACTGAAGTCGAGCACGCCAATGAGGGGGGCACGGCCCCAATCATAGCTGGCCGCCAGAGCCGGAGACCAATTGATGGCCGGCATCCAGTGATCGACATGGTCGACGCCGGAGAAGCCCATCAGGCTGTCATAGAAAGTCAGGAAGAATTCCGACCGCTGGCCGATGCTGACCGAGGCCAGGCTGTCCGGGTCGTCGAGATCAATACCAAAGCGCTCCAGCAGGGCGTCGAGGAAGGCCTCGTCCATGCTCTGGCCGGTGCGCGCTTCAATGGCCGCCCCGAACACGCCTTCGGCGCGATCGATGACCGAGGCCATGTCATTGGCGATCGTCGTGAAGTCACCACCCTCGGCAGCCGCCTCATTCCATTCGAGATTGAGGTCACCCCAAACCGGGCCGACCTCCTGCCAGAAGGGATTGATGTCGCTCCAGAACGGATTGATGTCGTCGCTGAAGAAAGGATTGATGTCGCCCCAGAACGGATTGATATCGCCACTGAAGAAGGGATTGATGTCCCCGTCGAAGGGATTGATGTCGCCCCAGAACGGATTGATATCCCCCCAGAAGGGCGAGATGTCGCCGTAGAAGGGATTAATGTCACCGCGGAACGGATTGATATCACCCCAGAAGGGATTGATGTCCCCCCAGAACGGATTGATGTCACCGTAAAAGGGGTTGATGTCCCCCCGATAGGGATGAAGGAATGTGTTTCCGCTGCCGTCATTTTCATCGGAATCTTGTGCATATGCAGGCATCATGGCCCCGGTCAGGGACATGAGTGCAATGGCTGCCGCTCCGGATTTCAAATACTGTCGCATGAGGACCCTCCCAGCCCAATTTCATGCGACCACTATCACTCCCCCACGTTTCGGCCCCTCTAACAGACGTTGTCAACAACCGGTTAATTGAGGCGGTGGTTAACAAGCGGTTTCCTGGCGGTCGGCACCTTCCCCTGGACTGCGAGCCCGTGCAGGACCGAAGTTCACGCTTGCGTCCGGATTTCAACTATTCCAGTTAAACGTCCTGGTCGGCCCCGTAGCTCAGTCGGATAGAGCAACGGATTCCTAATCCGTAGGCCACTGGTTCGAATCCAGTCGGGGTCACCATATTCGCGCTTGCCCAGCGCGCCCGGCAACCTTAACGCACAGCCCCCTTGACCGCACGCATATTGCAGGTGTCAACTTTGTGTCACTGGACAAGAAGGGGCTCTTCATGAGGACCAGGACGATCCTGGATCCACGCACGCCGGTCAGGCTCTACCTGCCCGCGCTGATCAGTCTGGCCGTTGTCTTTGCAGCGGGTGAAACGCTGCTTCTGACGCTGTCGCCCGGCGGGGCCAATCTCGTCGAGACTGCGGCTGCAGCCTTGCTGAGCCTGTTGATGTCCGGCCTCGTCCTCGCCCTGCAGGCCTTACGGCGCCAATCCCTGTTGCTCAAGCATGCCAATGAAGTGCGCCAACTCTCGGAACAGCGCTATGATCTGGTCGTACGCGGAATGGCAATCGGCGTCTGGGACTGGGATGTGCGCGCCGACACGCTGATCCTCTCGCCCAACGCACAGCAAATCCTGGGCGTCAGCGACACGAATGGCCCCGGCAGCTCCGCCGCATTCTTCGATCGCGTCCATCCGGACGAGACCGATACCCTGACCGCGGCGATCCAGGACCATATCGACCAGGGCGTGCCCTTCTCGCGCGATCTGCGTCTGAAACACGCGGACGGCCACTATGTCTGGTGCCATCTCACCGGCCAGGCCTTGTGGACTGGACCGCAGGAAGCCATCCGGCTGGCGGGCTCGATCGAGGACATCACGGTTGAACGCGAAGGCGAGCTCGCCCGACGCCAGAGCGAGATGCGATTGCGCGCGGTGACCCAGAGTGCCGTTGATGCCGTCGTCGCCACCGATGCGGCGGGAATCATCCTGGAAGCCAACCCCGCCTGCCAGACGATTTTCGGCCATGACCCGACCGGACTGATTGGCGAGAATGTTCGCCTCCTCACCCCCGCCGAACACAGTCACAAGCACGATTACTACATCCGGCATTATATCGAGACGGGAGCCAGTGAGATCGTCGGGAAGGTGCGCGAAGTCGAGGGGCGCCATGCCGACGGTCATGCCATCCCCATCGAACTCGCGGTCACCGAGTACAGGGAGGGCGAGGAACATATCTTCGTGGCCACCGCCCGCGACCTGTCCGATCGCAAGCAGACCGAAGCCGAACGCGAAGCCTTCATCGCGCGCCTGGAAGCCAGCAATGCGGAGTTGGAGCGCTTCTCCTTCGCAGCCTCGCATGACCTGCGGGAACCCCTGCGCATGATCGGCAGCTTTTCGCAGATGCTGAACAAGCGTTATGCCGACCAGCTGGACGCCGACGGGCGCCGGGCGCTGAATATCTGCGCTCAATCCGCCAGCCGCATGCAGGCCCTGCTGGACGATCTGATCTCCTTTTCACGCGCAAGCGATGATCTGGGCCAGGTCGAAACCTTGCTGCCCGCCGACATGATCGAGCTCGCCCGACAAAACCTCGCCGAAGAGATCGAACGCACCGAAGCCAGCTTCGCCATCATCCATATGCCGCCGGCCATGCGAGCCAATCCGACGCGCTTCCTGCGGGTTTTCCAGAACCTGATCGCCAACGCGATCAAGTATGCGAAAGTGGACGCGACACCTCGCATCCAGATTTCGGCCTCGCCCTTCGAACAAGGCTGGCTGTTCACCGTCTCCGACAATGGCATCGGCATGAAGTCGGACTATTGCGAGCAGATATTCGAACCCT
Source organism: uncultured Maricaulis sp. (assembly GCF_947259345.1). Taxonomy (GTDB): domain Bacteria; phylum Pseudomonadota; class Alphaproteobacteria; order Caulobacterales; family Maricaulaceae; genus Maricaulis. The sequence goes on from NZ_CAMYLS010000005.1 coordinate 151,647, forward strand.
TCAAACGCCTGCACTCGCCCTCGGAATATTCGGGAACCGGCATGGGCCTTGCCATCTGCCGGAAAATCGTGACCGCGGCCGGTGGTCGAATCTGGGCAGAATCCGAACCCGACAAGGGTAGCCGCTTTTACGTATACTGGCCTGACCTCGAAGCATCCGATGTTGCGGATCTCGCCGAGACCAAGGGAGAAGAAGCATGAACGCGCCCCGAAAAGGCATTGAAATCTTGCACGCCGAAGACAATGAAAGCGATGTCTTCCTGACCCGCATGGCGTTCGAGGACAGCGATTTCCGCGCCCAGCTTCACGTCGCTGTCGACGGCGAAGCCGCGCTGGATTTTCTGTTCAAGCGATCCGGTCATGAGGGTGCACCGACACCGGACTTGATCCTGCTCGATCTCAACCTGCCAAAGCTGGACGGCAAGCAGGTCCTCGCACAGCTCAAGAATGCACCGGATTTGCGCCGCATCCCGGTCATCATCCTGTCCAGCTCACGAGCCGATCAGGACATCACGGACAGTTATGATCGCCACGCCAATGGCTATATCACCAAGCCGGACGAGTTTGGCCGGATGCGGGATGTCGTCGAGGCGATCGAGGAATTCTGGTTCGGCGCGGCGACGCTGCCGGCCCGACACTAGCACCAGGCTCGGTTTCACGCCTCAGGCCAGCGTCGCCATGTCGATGACGAAACGGTATTTCACATCGCTCTTGAGCATGCGTTCATAGGCGGCGTTGATATCGGCCATGGCGATCATCTCGATATCCGAGTGGATGCCGTGCTCGGCGCAGAAATCGAGCATTTCCTGGGTCTCGGCGATGCCGCCAATGGCGGAGCCGGCGATCGAGCGACGCTTGGCCAGGAGCCGACCGACGGAGGGCGACGGATGCGCTTCGTCCGGCACGCCGACCAGGACCAGCGATCCATTGACCTTCAGGCAATCGAGATAGGGGTTGAGATTGTGCGAGGCGGCGACCGTGTCGAGGATGAAGTCGAGCGTCAAACGCTCGGCTTTCATCTGGTCGCGATCCTTCGAGATCACGACTTTGGACGCGCCGAGCCGCTTGGCATCCTCGACCTTGCCCGGTGATGTCGTGAAGAGAACGACTTCCGCCCCCATCGCCTTGGCCAGCTTGACCGCCATATGGCCGAGCCCGCCCAGACCGACCACGCCGACCTTCTGTCCCGGCCCCACCTTCCAGTGACGTAATGGCGAATAGGTCGTGATACCGGCACACAGGAGCGGCGCGGCACCGGCGCGATCCAGTGTCTCCGGAATGCGCAGAACAAAGCTCTCCTTCACGGTCACACGCTGGGAATAGCCGCCATAGGTATGGCTGCCGTCCGGCAGGCGACCATTATAGGTCCCCGTCGCTCCGGTATCGCAATACTGTTCCAGCCCTTCATGACAGTGACCACACTCGCCGCAACTGTCGACCAGACAGCCGACCCCGACCGTATCGCCCGGCTTGACCTTGCTGACGGAGGCGCCCACCGCTGCCACCGTGCCGACAATCTCGTGACCGGGAACACAGGGGTACATCGTGTTTTTCCAGTCATTGCGCGCCTGGTGGAGATCGGAATGGCAGACACCGCAATGGGTGATCTCGATCAGGACCTCGTCCTGACCCGGCTCACGCCGCTCGAAAGAAATCGGGCCCAGATCGGCGTCGGCGGACTGGGCGGCATAGCCAAGGGATTGCGGCATGGGTCGGCTCCGTTTCGATGCTTCGGTATGGAAGTCTAGGCCAGCCGCGCCAAAAACCAAGGGCGGATGACGGTCTAGCCGACCGTGGCCAGGGCGATAATCCCCGCCTGCCCACCAAATTGCCCGCTTTCGCCGCGATGATGCGAGCGGCGGGCCGAGAAAAGCCGGCCCGGCTCGCCGTAGGTGCAAAGCTTCGAGCGCCAGATCGCCGCTTCCGGCAGGCCGGCCATGACAAGTTGCCGCCGACAGGCCTCGCCGACATCCAGATGCGCCCCGCCTTCCGGGTCGCGCGGCGAGAGGATGCCGCCGGTCACGTCAAAGACCGCTTCAAACTCGGCCACGACTTCCGGGCCGACCCGGTAATTGACCGCCGAGATGGACGGACCGATCGCGGCGAGGAGTTGCGCAGGATCGGTTCGGTAAGCTTCGGTCATCGCCTCCACCGTCGCCGCGGCGATATTCTGCACCGTGCCGCGCCATCCGGAATGGATCGCCGCCACCGCCCGATGGTCAGGGTCAAACAACAGGATGGGCGTGCAGTCGGCGGTCTGGCAAACAAGGCCGATACCCGGACGGTCCGTGATGAGCGCATCCCCCTCGCCCACGGCCTGGTCGCCCTTCGGCGCCCCGTCCACACGCAGCACGGCCCGGCCATGGACCTGATTGGCAAAGGCCAGGGCGTCGAGGCCCAGCGCCTTGCGCACGCGTTCGCGATTGGCCGCGACATGCGCCGCCTGGTCACCGCGCGACCGTGTCAGATTGAGCGAAGCATAAACCCCCTCGCTCTCTCCGCCCGGGCGCGTCGTGAAGGCATGAATGAGGTCCGGACGGTCAAGCGTCCCGGCGCGAACAAGATCGAGTGTCATGGCCGAAATCCTACCCGGTCGCGGCCCAGATCAAAGCCTTTTCCGGCCTCGCGAATATCCGCGATCAACGCATTGAAGGTCGACCAGTCATCGGACTCCGCGATCGACGCCCAGCCAGCCTCGACCGTGTCGATGACCAGATCCACCAGATCGGCCCGCTCGAAGGCGGGATGGGACAAGCGCTCGATGCGGACCGGCTCATGCGCCGCCAGGGCGGCGTGCCAGGCCTCGAACGCCTCCCCCGAATAGGTCGCCGCACGCGGACCGGCCATGGCGCGCCTGGCCGAAGCCTCACCGCAGAACCAGTCATGGAAAGGCGCCTGCCAACCCATTTTCGAGGTCTCCATGAAGGCCAGGAAGCTGCGCACCAGCACCTCATCCGCCTCTTCCCCGGCCGACGCCACGCCGAAGCGGCGCAGGAAGGCGTCCAGCAACGCCTCGCGATAGAGGGTCGGGAAAGTATTGAGCGCCGCCTCCAGCGCCGGGCGCTCCCCGACCAGGGCCAACGCATTGGCCAATTGCTGCAGCGCCCAGAACACCGTCTCTGGTTGACGGGCAAAGCAATACAGACCCTGCTGGTCGAAATAGGCCGCGGTAAAGCCCGGCTCGTAGTGGGGCAGGAAGCGCCAGGGCCCGTAGTCGAAACTCTCTCCGGTGAGGTTGAGATTATCGGTATTGAGAACGCCATGGACGAAACCGGCGGCCATCCAGCTGGCGGCCAGACTGGCACTGGCGGCAACGACCGCTTCCAACAATGCCGCAGGCCGATCCGGCGCGCCCTCGAGATGCGGGTAATAGTGTTCGATGGCGTGGTCGATCAGCCGACCGATCCGCTCGCTCGAACCCTCATAGGCATGACGCTGAAAAGTGCCGAAGCGCACATGGGAATGCCCCAGACGCGTCAGCACGGCCGAGCGGGTCGGCGAGGGTTCGTCATTGCGGGCCAGCTGCTCGCCGGTCTCAAAGACGCAAAATGCCTTGGAGGTGTAGACGCCGAGCGCTTCCAGCATCTCGGCTGCCAGCACTTCACGCACCGCCCCCTTCAGGGTCAGGCGACCATCACCGCCGCGCGACCAGGGCGTCTGGCCGGAGCCCTTGGTCGCCAGATCGAGCAGGCGATCACGGTCATCATGCAGTTGCGCGAACAGAAAGCCACGTCCATCGCCGAGTTCAGGATTATAGGTGCGGAATTGATGGCCGTGATAGCGCATCGCCCGCGGCGTCACCTGATTGTCAGGCAAAGGTTCGAAGCGCTGGAAATGCGCCTCGCGATCAGTGGGATCAAGACCGCCCAGGCCAATGGCCGGCGCCCAGCGATCATTCCGGAAGCGCTCGATGGCGGCCGGGAAATCCGCCGGTTCGACCGGATCGGAGAAGTCATCGCCCAGACGGGCAAAGGCGGGGTTCGGGCGATAGCGGTCGGAAAAACTCATGACCGGGAGCTAAGCCCGACCGGTCGCAATTGCAAATCTCAGCCGCGCAGCCCGTCACCCAGGATCAGCGCGGTCTCGTCGACCAGGGCCTTGGCGCCGGGCAGGACGGCGGTGAGGTTGAAATAGCCGTGCGGCAAACCCTTGCCGATATTATAGCTGACCGGAACACCCGCCGCGGCGAGCCGGTCCCGATAGGCCTGGCCCTCGTCCAGAAGCGGATCCAGTTCTGCGGCAATGATATGGGCCGGTGGCACGCCGGCGAGATCATTGTTCAGGAGCGGTGACACGGTCAGCTCGCTGGCCTGCTCCGGGTCGGCCAGATAGGCGCGCACGATCTGGTCGAGCGTGAAGCTGGAAAGAAGATGCCCCTCGAGGAATTTCGGCTTGGATTTGCGACGTTCGACCAGTTGCAGGAGCGGATAGATGAGCAGCTGGAAACAGATCCGGTCGCGCCGCGACTGGGCGAGGATGGCCGCAAGGCCGCCACCGGCGGAATCCCCGGCCACGGCGATCCGGTCCGGCAGCGCCCCAACCCTTTCCGCACCGGGCCCACACAGCCAGTCGAAGGCCGCGAGACAATCCGCAACACCCGCCGGCCAGACATGTTCCGGTGCCAATCGGTAATCGATGGCCAGCACGCGATGTCCGGACCTGGCCGCGAGACGCCGGCACAGGCGATCATGGGTCTCCAGATCGCCGATCACATAGCCGCCGCCATGCATGAAGAAGGTACAGGGACCCGCATCGTCGGCCCCATTGGGGCGATAGAGGCGGGCAGGCCGCTCACCCTCGGCGCCCGGGATCATCAGCTCGCGCACCTCGGCCAGATCCGGCGCGCGCACATCCATGTGCGGGGCGGCCTTCAGCAGGGCGTCGCGCATGCGCGGTGCCGCGCGGGCGGGCTCGAGCGGGTCCTGCAGTCCGAATTTCGAGAAGGCCTCAGGCCAGGCGGGCGTTTCCATGTGTACCGGTTAGCACGGCGCTGCCGCGCCGCCTACGCGACAAGTGCGACCGTCAGTCTCTAATGAACCGTGACACCGGCTTCGCGGTCGAGACGACCGGCCAGCGCATCTTCCATCACCGATCGCAGGGCGCGCCAGGCATCGGCGCTTTCCGGCAGACCCTGCCCGTCCAGATCGCTGACCGCCTCATCGGCATAGCCGATCGCCTGAGCGCCATGCAGATCGACCATGGTCCAGGCTATCTGGTGGATATCTTGGGCGGTGATTTGCACATGCGGGGTCATTCAGGGCTCCTGCCGGATGGGTCTGTTTCCATCAGGAAGAGCAATCCGTGGGCCAGACAGACGCCCAACTTAACCCAATAAAATCAATTACTTGAATTTTCCACAGATCGGCGCGCCCTGCCCTGCGGTCGAATTTGCCGAGTCGTTCTGTCCGGGTTAGTCCTGCGGGGTCGACATTGCCGGGCCGATGGCGTCCCAGATCGCGTCCGCGATGCGCTCGTAACGAGGGTCGATAGCGTTGAACATGACGGCCAGGGTCAATTCACTGTCAGGACGGTATTCGACCTTCGCGATAAAGCCCGGATCATAGCCCTGGTGGAACCAGCGCTCGCCGACCCCGTCCTGATCCTGCCATTGCAGGCCGATGCCATAGGCCCAGCCATGATCCACCTCGGGGTTGAAATTGATTGAGGCCCGCATGGTCTCGCGGTAATCCCCCTCCAAGGCCTCCCCGGCGAACCAGCTATGCCCCCAGCGGGCCAGATCAGTCGCGGTAAACACCCAGCCACCGCCACCCCATTCAAGAGCCGGGTCATAAGCGAGGCGCTCATATTCGCCCGCCTTGGTCGGAACGCCCGGGAAGACTTGCTGAAAGCGCGGTGACATATAGGCCGCAGTCAGGCGCGGCATGGCGCGACGCTGGGCTTCAGTATCGACCAGGCCAAGCGGCGTGATGAAGCGATCTTCGACGAAGGACTCCGGGGACTGGCCCGAGATCCGTTCGACGATGAACGCCACGATCGTGTAATTTGCGTCGGAATAGTGGAAGCCATCACCCGGCTCGAACAAGGGTTCCAACCCGGCCAGCGGACGCAACAAATCCTCATGGGTCACGCCCTGCTCCGAGAGGTCCAAGTTCTCCTCGGCGGACCGGCGTATGACCTCACGGATCGGCTCTGTTTCGAAATAATCGATCGGAATGCCCGATGCGTGATTCAGAAGCTGACCGATGGTGAAGGTCGCAGCATTGGGCAGCGGGTCAAACCAGTCCTCTCCACCGAGATACTCGGCGGCCCGGTCATCCAGAGAGACACGGCCTTCCTCGACCAGGGTCATCAGAGCGGCCGCGACAAATGTCTTGCCAATGGACCCGCCAAGCAGACGATGGTCGGGGCGCATTTCGATGCCGGCTTCGCGGTCTGCATGCCCCAACACGCTGGTCACCACCCGCCCATCGGGCAAACGCAGTGCGACGGTTGCTCCGACAAAGCCTCGCGGGCCGAGATGCGACTCGAGCACCTCGGTCATTGCCGTTTCCAGCGCGTCAACATCCTGCGCCTCTGCCACCGGCCAGGTGGCCATGGCGAAAGCCAGAATGGAAAGACCCTGTTTGATCATTTTCTTGCCCCTCATCCCGTTTGAGGGGCGAAGACTAGGCGCAAGCCGGGGCAGATTTGGAGTTAAAACACCGCAATATCGCGCTCACAATCCGGATCAGCCGCGCTTGCGGCCCGGGGCATAGCCGCCGCCTTCGAGATAGGCGATCTCCTCCGGCGTCGAGCGTCGGCCCAAGGCGTCGTTGCGATAGGGGAAACGTCCGAACTGGCGGATCACTTCGCGATGCTTGATGGCATGATCGCGCGTGCCTGTGCCGGAAAGGCGCTCGCCAGCCAGCTCGACACAGAGATCCTGGTCGGTGATCTCTTCGGAGTGCATGAAGGGCATATAGACGAAGGCGCGGCGCTCCTCCGGAATGACCCAGTCATAGCCGTGCTCGATCATCTGCCAGGCCAGATGCCGCGCCAGCTCGTCATGGGCGAAGGCATGGCCCGAGCCGCGCCAGATATTGCGGGTGAACTGGTCGAACATCAGGATCAGGGCGAACTGACCATAGGCCGTGTCCTCCCAAGGATGACCGCTCTGCCACCAGAGCCGCGCATTGTCCTCAACTGCCCTGGCAAACAGACGGCGCACCCGCGCGTCGAAGCCCGGTGAGGCCGCATACCAGCGCTTTGGGCCGGCGGTTTCGAACCAGAAGTCGATGACCTCGTCGATGGTCGGATCAGCAATACTCATACGCGCAGGCTACCGGATTGGACAGCCTCGTACAGCTCCCCCGTCAGCGGCACATAGCGCCCCTCACCGGGATGATCAAGCAGGATCGGATCTGTCACCTTGGCCGGATCGAAGCCTTCCTTGACCAGATCCACCTTGCGGAATTTGAACGTGCCCGTGGTGTCGGTCTGCGGCTGCAGGCGCAGGAAGAGCGGACGCGCATAGGCCGGCAGCGAGGCGTGGACATGCGCGTGCAATGCCTCGAGATCGAGCGGGCGCGCCGCATCGGTGACCAGGGCCGCCATGCCGGCGCGGCCGGAATGCCCCGTCACCTCAACGCCATAGACATTGGCCTGTTCCACGCCCTCGAAGGCCAGAGCCTCGGCAACTTCGCCGGTGGCGACATTCTCGGACTTCCAGCGGAAAGTGTCGCCGACCCGGTCGACGAAATAGTAATAGCCCAGCTTGTCGCGCGACATGAGATCGCCGGTCCGAAACCAGGCATCGCCTTCCTCATAGACGTCACGCAGGACTTTCTTCTCGGTGTCTTCCTTCGAGCCATAGCCATCGAAGCGGAAACGGGCGTCATCGGGGTCGATCCGGCCGATCGCCTCGCCGACTTCGCCCGGCTCGCAGGGAATGCAGCGACCATTGGTGTCGCGCAGCGGCATTTCCGCATCAAGGTCAAACTTCACCAGGTCGATATTGAAGCGGTGTTTGAGATAATTCGGCACGCGACCGACGGCACCGGGCTGGTTATACGCATTCACCAGGCCGACATTGCCCTCGGTGGACCCATAAAACTCGACGATATCCTTGAGCGCGAACCGCTTCTGGAAGGCCTCCCAGACATCGCGGCGCATGCCATTGCCGATGGCGCAGCGCAGCGTGTGATCGGTCTCCTCCGGCGCGACCGGCGAATTGACCAGGAAGCGGCACAGCTCACCGACATACATGAAGAGCGTCGCCTGGAAGCGTTTCACGTCAGGCCAGAAGGCCGAGGCGGAAAAACGCGGCCGGATGATCAGCGACCCGCCGAAGGACAGGGCACAGCCCACCCCGCACAATCCACCCGTCGCATGATAGAGCGGCAGCACCATCATCATCCGGTCTTCCGGGGCGGCCTTGGCGATGATGGCGAAGATGTTGAGATAATAGAGCGCGCGCACATGGGTCATCAGCGCCGCCTTGGGCAGGCCGGTCGTGCCACTGGTGAACATTTTCAGCACCGGCGCTTCCGGCTTCACATCCGCACGCACCGAGCGGTCGGGACGGGCGTCGCTGACCGCCTCGAGGGCTGGCATCAGCTCGCGGGCGCCGTCGATCGCACCGTCGAAGGACCAGGCCGCGATCTCGCCAATCCCGCAGGCGCGGGCGGCCGTATAGGCGTCTGCCAGCTCGGCCTCGATGATGGCGTGCTGGGTGTCGCCGATGGTCAGGCAATGCGCCAGGGACGCACCGGTCAGCTGGCTGTTTATCAAGGACGTCACGATGCCGACCTTGGACAGGCCGAACCAGACCGCGATGTATTCCCAGCGATTGGTCATGAACAGGGCGACGCTGTCGCCGGGCTTCAGGCCCTGGTCCAGTGCCCAATGGGCGATGCGATTGGCATAGGCGTCGAAGGCGCGATAGCTGATTTCTCCATCATCCAGGATCGCCATGGGACGGTCGGCGAACCGATCAACGGTATTCTCGATATGATCGGGGACGCGCAGGCCCGATCCGGCGCCGACCTTGGACACTTTGCGCAAGACTGCGAGCATGCTCGTCACATAATTGAACTCACGCGCGATCGCGCCCAGCATGCCCATTCTATCGACCTCCCATTATCTCTCTTTTGCGAGACGATATGGGGCGCCCCCGCCCGGTCAAGCAAGGCCGGGCGCTGGCGCCGCAAGTGTGATCACATGTTTCAGAAGATTACCGAGGATTGCCGCGTCAAGCGAGTGGGCTGGCCGCGGGGCTAGCGCCGGCGAAGTGTCCCCTGGCGACCGGTCTCCGAAAGCAGGGCCAGGCAGGCCGCGAGCAGGGGCAGATCCTTGAGCAGGAAATGACCGGCCCGCCCCAGCGCCGGGAACCCGCCCAGCTCACCGGCCCAGCTGCCCGGGAAGGTGATGAGGAAGCTCAGGGTCAGGAAGAAGGTGATGATCGCCAGATAGAGTCCCATCCGGAACAGCGTCGTGTTGAACCAGTAGCCCAGCAGTCCGACCACGGTGATCAGTTCGATCATGCCGATCAGATTGGACACGGTTTGCAGCGGCATCAGACCAAGCAGCCAGGCGAAGGCCGGCGAGGTTTCGACCAGCGGTTCAATGCCGGCAGCCTCGACAGCGGTAAACTTCATCCCGCCGATCCAGCCCAGGACCAACACAAGTCCCAGCCACATGACCGGCTGGCTCCACAGGCGCATATCGGTGTGGCGCTGGGCGAACATGCGCGAATTCTCGAAACTCCCGCCCCACAGGGAGAGACCGAGGATGGTGACATATTTGAGAATGCCCTGGCCGGAGCCGATGGCCGGGAATCCTCCCGCCGCCTCGATCCAGACCGGATTTGTGAACAGGACCGTCAGCGCCAGCGCCGCATAGAGCCCGGTCATGGCGAAACCGATCCGTCGAAAACTGCCCGACGGAAACGGTGCACCGACGAGGATGCCGGCTATGATCTGATACACACCCAGAGTCTTCGCCGCGGAGCCCGCCTGTCCGGCCAGGCCCGACAGGAAGGCGTGCCCCTCGATCCAGCTACCGGTGATCTGCGTCCCGACGGCGGTGAAATTCATCGCCCCGAACCACAGGAACATCACCGCCAGACACAGGCGGGCCACCAACAACGCGTTTCCAGGCGACAGCAAGACACCGGCCTCCGTCCAGGCTCAAGACAGAAGGCTAGCACCCGCAAGGAGGACTGACGAGGGCCGATTTCAAGCACTTGATGACGATGCAGTCAGGTATGGAGATACGGCGCGACCGATTGGCCAAGAGGGCAGGAGCAAAGCGAATTGCCGAGGGACACCCCCGGCCCCACCGGGCCGCAAGCGCGACCGCGCGCCGGGCGGCCAGCCCCCGCCCCGGCAGCCTTGAGCGCGCTTCATGTGAGCACGAACCCGGACACCCAAGGTGAGGCCAGGCGCGGGTTCGAGCGCAGCGGAAGCCAAGAAGGAATGGTGCCCCTGGCCAGACTCGAACTGGCACTTCCGAAGAAAACGGATTTTGAATCCGTCGCGTCTACCAATTCCGCCACAGGGGCCCTGTGATCGCCGTCCGGGCCTGCATGGGCAGGCTGGTCGAGCGAGGAAATTCGGAGGCGCAAGCTGCCCATCCCCCCCCGCTCTGTCAACAACCCATTGCGCTTGGACAGGCCTGCCGCTGCGGCTAGTCTCGCGAACAATCCGGGACGGGAAAATCAATGACCGAAACACACGCAGAACGCGGCCTCATCGGGACGCTGGAATCGATCGCGGAGACGGCGCCGGAAGACGGGCTGAGCCTGGGCGAGTTTGTCGACGCGCTGGGTGAGCAGGCCTTTGGCGTGATCCTGTTTGCGATGGCGCTGCCGGTCTGCATTCCCTTTCTCTACGGCGTTCCACAAGTCATGGCCCTGCCGATGATGGCGATTTCGGCGCAGATGATGCTGGGTCGACCCGAGCCCTGGCTGCCCGCCAGCTTCAAGGCACGGCGGATCGAGAAAGCGGGTCTGGCGCGCATGGCGCGCGGCGGTCGCAAATGGTTTGGCTGGCTGGAAGCGCTGGCGCGGCCGCGCCTGACCGCGCTGTCCGGTCCGACGGCGGAGCGTCTGGTCGGCGGCATTTTCGTCCTGTTCTGCGCTTCGATCCTGGTCCCGCTGCCCCTGACCAATTCCACCCCGGGCATCGCCCTGGTCATCGGCTCGCTGGGCCTTTTGACCCGTGACGGGCTGCTAGTCCTGGCCGGGCTTGTGCTCGGTCTCGCCTGGATCATCCTGCTGATAACATTGTTTTCATTCTTCGGCGCGGCCGCGGCTGATGTATTGAAAGACTTCATCCGGTCGTTGATCTGACGCGCCGGTCTGCAATCTGTGTGCGCATTGGTCGCGGTGCGCGTGTGAGGTGATGCCGTAATGATGCGTTTCATGAATCCGGTCCTGTCCCAATTCCCGCTGACACGCTGGCCGCTCCTGCTGGCCGGCGGCTCCCTGCTGCTGATGCTGGGCGCCTGGGGGTTTGAATATATCGGCGGCTATGCGCCCTGCGCCCTGTGCTATGACCAGCGCCATATTCACATGACGGTGATCGGGCTGGGCCTCGTCTTCGGCCTCGCCCTGATCCTGCGCCCTACCCTCGCCAAGGCGGCGCCCTGGATGATCTTCGTAATCGCTGCCGTTCTCATCTACTCGGCCGGCTTTGCCGGCTGGCATGCGGGCGTCGAATACGGCTGGTGGCCGGGCCCGGAGACCTGCACCACGACCGGCGGCACCCCCAATATAGACATGAGCTGCCTGATCGATCCCGAGCGCGACTGCCCGCCCGTCGTCCTGTGCGACGAAGCGGCCTGGACCCTGCTGGGCATTTCCATGGCTGGCTATAATGCACTGATCTCGGCCGGGATGGCGGCAATGGCCGTGCTGGTCGGACTGAAAGGCCTGAAATCATGAGCGAGGCCGACACGCGCTTCACCCCGCCCCTGCCCGGCAAACGACAGAATGCCCGCCGCGTCGAGGAAATGGTGCGCGTCGATCATGCCGGCGAATACGGGGCCGTGGCGATCTATCAGGGTCAGCGCGCGATTTTCAAAACCCTGCCCCACAAGGCCAGGATCGCCCGTCAGCTGGAGGAGATGGAAGCGGACGAGCAGCACCATCTCGACACATTCGACCGGCTGATCTTCGAACGCGGCACACGCCCGACCGCCCTCGCCCCGATCTGGGATGTGGCCGGCCACGCCCTGGGCGCTGCGACGGCCCTGATGGGCGGGAAGGCCGCCCATGCCTGCACCGAAGCCGTCGAGAGCGTGATCGAGCAGCATTATGCCGGCCAGATCGAGGAACTCGAGGCGATGGGCGAAGACGAGCTCGCCGCCCTGTTCACGAAATTCCGCGAGGAAGAACTCGAACACCGCGACCTCGCCATCGAGGAAGGCGCCAAACAGGCGCCGGGCTATGCGCTGCTCTCCAAGGCCATCGAAGCGGGCTGCCGCGTGGCGATCAAGGTGTCGGAACGGATCTAGGCACTCACACCTGACGCGCCATCGCGACCAGCTTGGCGACGGTATTCATGTTTCGCATTGTGCCGGATTTCGCGGCCGGAATGACCAGTTTCGACTGCGCCATGCCCTCGCAGTAGTGGATGTAGATTTCGCGCTGTCCGGCAGCGACCTCTTCGCCGGCCTGATGTTTCAGCGTGGCGTCCAGATCGTCCGGCGGCGGGGTATCGAGAAAGAGGGTGACGCAGCGATTGCCTGGCGCGTCCGCGAAAGGATTGGCGTCCAGAATTGCCTGCAGCGCCTCCGGCGTCCGCATGATCACACCGACCGGCTTGCCGGCAAAAACTTCAAGCGCCGCCTCCAGTCTCTTACCGGCCTCGGCAGACGTCAGATCGCTTTCGAACACCAGGTTTCCGGAGGCGATATAGGTACGGGGGTTGTCGAAGCCGACCCTCGCCGCCATCGCCTTCAATTCCGCCATGGGCAATTTGCCGGTCCCACCGACATTGACGGCCCGCAAGAAGGCGATGTGTGTGGTCATCCTGGCTCCCGCCGCCTTATCGTTCCAGCTCAATGTCCCAATAGAGATAATCAAGCCAGCTTTCATGCAGGAATTTGGGCGGGAATTTGCGGCCCTGGGCCTGCAATTCGTGCATGGAGGGGCGCTGCGGCGGGCGCGGCAGTGGCATGCGCGCTTCGCGCGGGGTGCGGCCCCCCTTCTTCAGATTGCACGGCCCGCAGGCGGCAACGATATTCTCCCAGCTGGTCTTGCCGCCCGCTCGGCGCGGGATGACATGGTCGAAGGTCAGCTGGTCGACGCCATGCTTGCCGCAATAGACGCATTTGAAGCCGTCGCGGAGCCAGACATTGTAGCGGGTAAAGGCCGGCGTCCGGTTCTGGTGGACATAATCGCGCAGCGCGACCACCGAGGGCACGTGCATCTCGAAACTGGGCGAGTGCACGACTTCCGCATAATGCGAGATCACGGCCACCCGTTCGAGGAAGACATTCTTGATCGCTTCCTGCCAGGGCCAGGTCGAGAGGGGCCAATAGCTCAGCGGCTGATAGTCCGCATTCAGGACCAGACAGGGCCATCCCTGCGGCGCCCGCTCAAGCACCTGCATGGCGACCTCCCTCACTGCGACCGGCAAAATCCCGTGGGGGGAGGCTGGTCGGGAGGGGGTGAGTATTCCGGACCACAGTCCTGAAAGCACACCTCCCATCGCACGCAAGACGCGGATTCGCTTGGACGAATCATTTCACATCCCGCGCTTGAAGGAAGATTACTCCTGTTCGCGTGTCAGTCCTATGACGGGTGCAAGAATCCTCGACGACAGCGGTCCGGTGTGGCTCAGCGGTAACGCCCGGCCAGGGCATTGCCGATGAATTGCCGGCCGATCTCCAGCCCGTCCTCGCCGATGGAGTGCGGCAGGCCCTGGGAGATATGCCATTGCGCGCCATGACCGGCGGCGGCGAGATTCTCCAGCGCATCGAACATGAAGCCCAGCGGCAGGACCTGGTCCTGGTCGCCATGCACCAGCATGATCGGTGGCTTCGAGCGCATCTCCTCCTTCAATCGCCCGCCGCCCGGCAGGGCTCCGGAGAAGCCCATAATCCCGGCCACCGGCCGCTCGCGGCGCAGACCGGTCGCCAGTGAGAGCATCGTGCCTTGCGAGAAACCGCACAGGACAAGGTCCTGCTCGGTCAGGCCATAGCGGGTGAGTTCCTGGTCGATGAAGGCATCAACGATCGGCCAAGCGGTTGCCGCGCCGGCCTCGATCCGGTCCGGGTCGAGATTGGAGATGGGAAACCATTGATAGCCGTCCGGCGCGCCGGGCACCGGGTCCGGCGCATTCGGCGACACCCACTGAACATGCGGCAAATCCCGCGCCCAATGCTGCCCCAGCCCGATCAGGTCCTTCCCGTTCGAGCCATAGCCATGCAGGAAGATCACCAGCTTTTTCGGCGCAGATCCGTCCCGCGGCGCCAGGCGCGGTCCGTCAATGGGTCGGGTCATGAAAGGGCTCCGGATTGATTGCAGACTGGATAGAGGGATGCGGGGCGTCGGGGCAAGATGCTTCCTCTTTCCTCCCCACAGCGTGGGGAGGTGCCCCGACGCGTAGCGGCGGGTCGGAGGGGCGGCGCCGGAGGCGACGAGCTGCCCCCTCGCTGCGCTCGGCCCCATCGACCCCGGCTGCGCCGGGCCCACTTCCCCACGCGGTGGGGAAGAAAAGCCACCCAGATGACAAATCGGCCTGACTCTGTCTCACTCCCACCATGAGCTTCACCACCCGCTTCGCCCCATCCCCGACAGGGCATCTCCATATCGGCCATGCCTTTTCTGCCTGGACGGCATTCCGCGCGGCGTGTGAGGCGGAGGGGCGTTTCATCCTGCGGATGGAGGATATCGACACCGTTCGCTGCAAGCGGGAATTCGAGCCGGTTATCCTGGACGATCTGATCTGGCTGGGGCTGGATTGGGAGGAGCCGGTTCGGCGCCAGTCGGAGCATTTTGATGATTATGCCCGCGTGCTCGAACGGCTCGAGGCGCTGGGCGTTATCTATCGCTGCTTCAAGACGCGGCGCGAAATCATGGAGGATATCGCGCGGGCACCGCACGAAGTCGGCGAGGTCTATCGTGGGCCGCTTGAACCGATGAGCGTGGATGAAGAGGCGAGCCGGATGGCGGCGGGCGAGGCCTTCGCCTGGCGGCTGTCGCTGGCACGGTGCCGCGACCTGCTGGGACCACGCTTTTCGGCCATGCGATATATCGAAGACGGGGCGGGCGAGCAGACCGCCAATCCGGACCCGTTGGGCGATGTCATTCTGGCGCGCAAGGATGTCGGCACCAGCTATCATATCGCGGTCGTGCATGATGACGCGCTGCAGGGCATCAGCCATGTCATCCGTGGCGAGGATCTGCGCGCGATGACGCCGCTCCACGTCCTGTTGCAGACCCTTCTGGACCTGCCCACACCGGTCTATCGCCATCACCGGCTTCTGCTGGATGAAAATGGCGAGCGCTTTGCCAAGCGCAACAAGTCAGTGACGCTGAAGTCCCTGCGCGAAAGCGGTGTCTCTCCCGACGAGGTCCGGTCGCGCTTCGCCACCTAGCGGCTGGCCACTTCCTCGCGCTCTGCAACCCGGCGCAAAGCGCCGTCGATCCAGCTGTATTCCCGCACCAGAACGGTGCTGCCGCGCGAGCCGGCATAGGAGAGCTGGCGCACCACAAAGCGCTCCTCGCGGTAATGCGACTGGGCTTCGATCTCATTGCCGGACATCAGCCAGACCACCCGGTAATCCTCGCCCTCGGACACCAGGGCCGGGAAAGCACAGATCGAGCCGCCGCAGAAATAGGCGACCGAGGCGCTGATCTGGCTGTCGCAATCGAGGTCCTGGGTGGCGATGGCAAAGTCGGGCACACGATCTTCATTGAGATAGGCGCTCACGCGCGGGGCCGCCTCGATGGCCGCATCCGGACAGGTCAGATCCCCTTCGCTCATGGTTCGAAGATGGGCCTGGAACGCGGCCAGCGCCGCCGTGGGCAACCGTGTCTCGTCTGGCAGCGGGGCCGGTTCTTGCGAACAGGCGGACAGCGCCAGCGCAGCGGCGAGGCTGCAGACCGTGACCGGGTGAAACAGATGTGTCGGTCGTCTCGTGCGCATGCGCGTCTTCCTTCAACGCGCCCCCTGTGCGTGAGGCCAGACTAGCCGCCCCTGCGCTGGCTGGACAAGGCCATATGCCGCACTTGTGATGCCGCCCGAATGCTAGGCAGGCGCGCCGCAACGCGCTATGTGGCGATCATGTTTGTCAAAGACCTGTGGTATTTCGGCGCCCTCGCCAGCGAGCTCAAGCCGGGCCAGCATCTCCATCGCGAGCTGCTGGGCCAGCCGATCCTGTTCGGACGCGACCATGACGGCAAGGCCTATGCCCTCAAGGACATCTGCCCGCATCGCGGCATCCTCTTGTCCGGCGGCGAAGCCCAGAACCGCGATGGCGAGACCCAGGTCGAATGCCCCTATCACGGCTGGCGCTTCCGCACGGACGGCTCCTGCGCTGCCATTCCCTCTCTGACCGCCGACCAGGCCGAGGCGATGGACCTGACCAGGATCCGCGTGCGCCGCTTCCCTGTGCATGAGGACCAGGGCCTGATCTGGATCTGGTATGCCGATGAGGACCAGGCCAATACCCCGCCCTCGATCGATCCGCCCAAGCTGGACATTCCCGAGGGGCACAAGCCGAAACTGGTCGTGCGCGACGTCTTCAACTGCCATGTCGACCATGCCGTGATCGGCCTGATGGACCCGGCCCATATTCCTTACATCCACCGTCAGTGGTGGTGGCGTTCGGCCAAGTCCGTGCATGAGAAAACCAAGAAATTCGGTCCGGTCGAGCGCGGCTTCTCCATGCTGCCACACGTGCCGTCGAAGAATTCCTATCTCTATTCACTGATGGGCGAGCCGCAGACCGAGATCCGCTTCCAGCTGCCCGGCCTGCGCACGGAATATGTGAAAGCCGGCGGCAAGCATTTCACCGGTTTCACCGCCGTGACGCCGACCAATGAAAACTCGACCGCGATCACCATCGTGGTCTACTGGGATCACTGGTTGCCCTCGATCGTGCCCAATCCGGTGATCCGCAAGGGCATCGAGACCTTTGTCGGCCAGGACCGCGATGCGGTGAACGCCCAGCAGGTCGGCCTCGCCTATGACCCCAAGCTGATGCTGATCCATGACAGCGATGTACAGGCGAAATGGTATTTCGCTCTCAAGCGCGCCTGGGACACGCACCGCGAGACCGGCGCCCCCTTCAAGAACCCCGTGCGCGCAGCGGAACTGCGCTGGAGAAGCTGATGGATACCTTCCTCACAGGCCTGCTTTACATCGCCATGCTGGCGGTCGTCATCACGCTCGGCTTTGGCATTTTCAACATGTACAAGTCGGACGACAAGGCGCGCTCGCGCTCGAACAAGCTGATGCGCTTGCGTGTCGTGCTGCAGTTTGCCGCCGTGCTGATCATCATCGCCATCTTCCTGGTGAAGGAAAATCTGGGCGGGTGAGGCCTACTCAGCCAGCGCCCGGATGGCATCGGCGGTCGGCCCCTGCAGGTTATTGACCCGGCCATCATTGAAGGCAACCACATAGCCGCGCCCGGTGGCCGGCTCGATCACCATTTGCACGAACCACATCGTGTTCGACCCGGCATGCAGAAGCTGGGTGCCGTTGAAACCCCAGCCCATGGCGTAATTGCCGTCGAATGTCGGGGTGTGAAGCGTCTCCCAACTCTGCGCGGACAGATAGTCATCGCCCTCGCCGCGAGCCCCGTCGAGATGGGCCTGGAGATAAAGCGCCAGGTCGCTCAGCGAGACATGGACTGTCCCGGCGGGTCCCAGGACCGGCGGATTATCCGCCCGCGGGCCCGGCGCAATCGCCTGAACACCAAACAGTCCACCTCGGTGCCCGCGCGGCTGGTCGACTGTGTCTGCCGATCCGGGCGGCCCGAATCCGGCGCTCGTCATCCCCAGCGGTTCAAATACCTCGCGTGCGATCAGCGTCTCCCAGCTCTCGCCGGTGACGGCCTCGATCATGGCACCAGCCACGACATAGCCGGCATTCGAGTATTGGTATTCCGCCTCCGGCGCGACCGTCGGTGCGGCGGCGAGGACACGGCGGGCATAGTCGACCCGCTGCGGCGGCAAGGGATCACCGCTCGCGCCCTGCTCGCCGAACTGGAACATGGCGACCATGCCGACATTGGGCGTCAGCCCGGCGCGGTGGGACAAAAGATGGCGGAAGGTCAGGTCGCGATAGGCGGGGTGGATGTCAGGCACGGCCTCGCCCAGATGCTGGGCGATCGTGTCATCCCAGCCGACAACACCCTGCTCGACCAGACGGGCAATGAGGGTGGCGGTCATGGATTTTGTGTTCGATCCCATATGCCAGAGGTCGTCGCGCCCGATCAGCGCCGGGTCACCCTGGGCCCGCACGCCGGCCGTTCCGATCTCGATTTCGCCATCCGTCATGCGCATGACTGCGACGCCCGGTGCGCCGGAGGCCTCAAGCGTCGTGGCGGCGATGGCGTCGACATCCGGCGCGGGGGCCTGAGCCGCTGGCTGAACGACAAGGAGCGCGGCGATTGCGAGACTGGTGAACATCATCTTCCCCTTTTCGGCCCTTCCCCGGACCGGAGTCAGGCGCTAGGTACAAGCCCATGGTTCGCCTGACAAAAATCTACACACGCACCGGTGATGCCGGATCAACGCGGCTTGGTGACATGTCGCAGACAGTCAAACACGACCCGCGCGTCGATGCCTATGGGGATGTCGACGAGGCCAATTCCTCTATTGGTCTGGCCCGCGCGGCCCTGGGCGCCAGTGATCCGCTCGACGCGCCACTGGCCCGGATCCAGAACGACCTCTTCGATCTGGGCGCAGACCTGTGCGTGCCGGAGAGCGAGACGCCGCCTGACTATGAGCCCCTGCGGGTCACCCAGGCCCAGATTGACTGGCTGGAAGGCGAGATCGACCGGCTCAACAGTCGGCTTGAGCGGCTCAACTCCTTCATCTTGCCCGGCGGGAGCGAGGCCGCGGCCCGTCTGCACCTGTGCCGCACGATCTGTCGCCGGGCCGAACGCAAGGTGTCGGCCCTGATCGCCAATGATGTACGGATCAATCCGGCCGTTCTGAAATATCTCAACCGCCTGTCCGATCTGCTCTTTGTCATGGCCCGAACAGCGAATGATGAAGGCCGCGCCGATGTGCTCTGGGTGCCGGGAAAAGACCGGGACTGAGCCCATTCTTTCCAGAGCGGAAAGATCAACTTATCGCCAGCCCGGTCGACAAAGTGTCGCAGCCTCCTATGTGTAGACCCACAAGTTCAGTCCATACGGAGTTACCGCATGACCCGCCTTCTTCTCGCCGCTTCCGCGGCTCTGCTGACCGCAACCGCCGCCACAACCACCGCTTTGGCCGAACCGGTGAATTTCGATTTCGACAAATCCCACACCCTCATCGAGGCCAGCTGGGACCATCAAGGCTATTCCACCCAGCGCCTGCAATTCACCGATTATGACGGCACCCTGTCGCTGGATCTGGAAACCCCGTCCAATTCGACCGTCGACATCACCTTTAACCTGATCGACGGCTTCTGGGTCGGCGCCAATCAGGACCGCTTCATCACGCACCTCAATTCCGGCGATTTCTTCGAAACCGAAGCCAATCCGACCGCGCATTTCGTGGCCACCGGCTTTGAAACCGAGGACGGCGAAACCGGCACGATGACCGGCGACCTGACCATGAATGGCATGACCGGCCCGGTCAGCCTCGACGTCACGCTCAACCAGGTTGGTGAAACCCGCGACGGCAACACCAAGCTCGGCTTCACGGCCACCGGCTCCCTGATGCGCTCGGAGTGGGATATGGGCTTTGCTGTTCCCTATGTGTCCGACGAGATCGAGCTTTTCATCTCGACCGAGCTGGTTGCGGCTGAATAGGCTCAACTGCCAAGCGAACCCGAATAAAGGGGCCTGTCCGCCGGACAGGCCCCTTTTTCTTGGCGTATCGGGCTCAGCGCCGAGGCTTCGGGCTGGACCAGAGACACAGGGTCAGGATGGCAAACAGGCTCGTCACGGCGATCGACAATCCTTCCAGCTCATCCACTGGCACTTCATCGATGAAGATGGTTTCCGTCCGCCAGATCACGGAATTGGTCCAGAACATCCAGATAAGGAAGAGTGTGACGGCGAAGGTGAGGAAAGCCAGGAAGAGACGCCCGCTCAGGCGCAGAGGTCCCCGGCCCGTTGGCCGCAATGTGACGACGCGCTTGCCGGCGACGCCGCCCGCCACAAGCCAGTAGGCCCAGAACAGGCCCACGGCAGCGACGCCCCAGCTCACCCAGGCGAGCTGCCGCGTCAAGGACACCGCCTCATCACAGCGTGCGGCGCCGTCTTCGCTTTCCATCAGACCCAGCCAGGCACAGCTCAGATCAAAGTCCAGCTGCGCGCCTGATGTCGCATTGGTGAGGAAGTAGTATCCGTCGCCGGTCTCGGGCTGGATATAGATCTGCCCATTCCATGAAGAGTTATTGCCACCATGCCCGATCAGGATCCCGGCCGGGGTTTCCCAGCGCGAATAGCTCATGGCGAAGTGTGGATTGGGGTCGGTCGGCGCGAAGGCCTGTTCCAGGCTGTCGTCGATCAAGACCCCCCCGCCATCCAGATGCGCCAGCAGGAAACGTTCAATATCGCCGCCTGAAGCATAGCCGCCCGCCGCCGTCAGCGCGACATCGCGCAAATCCTCGATAGGCTGGCGATAATAGTTGAAAGCTTGGGACACGGTTGGCAGTCGCGACGCATCAAAGCCGGAATTCGTCATGCCGAGCGGATCGAAAACACGTTGGCGAGCGGCCGTGTCGAAATCCGCACCGGTGACGGTTTCGACCAACATTTGCAGCAGGACAAATCCGCCGCCTGAATAGCGCCGGTTCTCACCGGGCTGATAGGCGACCCGGAGGGGTGCGAAGTTTTCGCTGAGATCGACTGCGTCCACAGGCTGCTCTTCATGAGCGCCCCAGCCGCCATAACCCGGCTGGTTGGTGCCGGCCGTATGCTGGAGAAGCCGCCGAACAGTCACCGCGTCTGGCGCATGCTCGCCATAGTCCGGCTCGAAAGGCAGATCATAGGTCGACAATGGCGCATCCAGGTCGATGAGCCCGTCCTGTGCCAGGCTGAGAACCGTCCAGACCGCCAAA
Organism: uncultured Maricaulis sp.; assembly: GCF_947259345.1. Taxonomy (GTDB): domain Bacteria; phylum Pseudomonadota; class Alphaproteobacteria; order Caulobacterales; family Maricaulaceae; genus Maricaulis. Next base: position 172,825 of record NZ_CAMYLS010000005.1, read on the forward strand.
GGCTTGGAGACCGATCCGAGATTGAACGCGGTGGCATCCGTCACCGGCGCGCCCTCGCCATCCGAGCGGCCCTCACGCGCCTGCCAGACCAGCTCACCGTCCCGGATCACGCCGGCTGCGACGCCCGCAATCGAATAGCGCTGCATCGCGTGATCCAGAACCGCGTCCATATGCGTGGCAATTTCGGCATCTGAACTCCCCGGATCCAGGCCGCGGATTTGCCGGAGTCCGATCGCGGACCAGCCCGCACTCACAACAAGAACAGCCAGGCAAACGGCTCTCAATTTCATCAGGGGCGACATGTCCAATCCTTTCGCCTTAACGTTGGCGATACCAACTACTATGTATTGCTATATATCTTGCTAAACCGATATACAAGCCATAGGAAGGGAGGCATGATCAGCGAGGCGGACATTGATGACCGGGACTGAGATGGAAGACATTCTCGACCGCTGGAGCTCCCAGGCTCGCAAGGGGTATTTCGAGATGCTGCTTCTCGCCCGCCTGAACGCCGGGCGCGCTTACGGCTACCAGATCGTCGCCGCCCTGAAGCAGGCCCCCGGATTTGAAAACCTCGCCGAAGGCACGGTCTACCCGGTGCTCACCCGCATGAAGAAGGACGGGCTCGTCACCGCCGAATGGGTGGCAGAAGATACGGGCCCGCCTCGCAAGTATTACACAGTGACCGAATTGGGCGCGCGGACGCTGGATGCCATGCAAGGCATCTGGCGCCGTATGGACGAAGTCCTTCTGGCTCAACCCGCAAAGGAAACGTCCTGATGCGCATGACCCTCGAGCTGACCACCGCCGAAGCCCGCCGCCTCTGGACCGACTTCCTTCGACGGCTTGACTGGGCCAATCGTGATTTGCCCGGTCCCGAGCGCGAAGAGGCGAAATCAGAAGTAATCGCTCATATCGCGGAAGACATGGCGGCGCTGGATCTGCCGGATGAGGTGGAGCGGCTGCGTGAAGCGCTCGACCGGTTCGGAATACCGCCCGCGCCGCCGCCTGCCTGGCAAAAGCCGCTCGCCATCGTCCTGCATTATCTGGCCATCATGGTGATGGGCGCCAGTGGCCTGGTCATTCTCATCCTGTTGCACATGACCCTGATGGAAGCACTAAACCCGGCCGCGGTCGGCCTCTACATCTATCCTGGCGACACTGTGCTGACCCTGTCCTACGAGAACCAGGCCGGCGCACGTGAAATTCTCGGCGCCTGGTTCATTCCGGCCATGCTGGTGGTATCGGCGCTTGGCAGTGCCGCCCTGTACGGTCTCTGGAAACTGGCGCTCTCACCGACAGGGCCGGTTTCGCGCTGGATGCGGCCATGACGGCTGCCGGCCGGAGCCCAAACGTACCGAATCATCGAATGGCATGCGGGCACATTCACTTCGCATCGCATCATGCCCCACTTTGAAAAGCCCGGACGCTCCAGCAAGGCCTGCATGACCGCCCATACCGGCAATACCGCAGCTGCGAATTGACGCAGGCGTAAGCCAGCTGGATGCATTGACTTACCGCACTGGCGAAGGCAGGTTCCCGGCCTATTCTTGTCAGGTGCGCGAACCTTGTCCGCGCGCGGCCAACCGGAGCCCCAGCATGAAGATTCTCGTCCCCGTCAAACGGGTCGTCGATTACAACGTGAAGGTCCGCGTCAAGCCCGACCAAACGGGCGTCGACCTCGCGAATGTCAAAATGTCCATGAACCCCTTCTGCGAGATTGCGGTCGAAGAAGCGATCCGTCTCAAGGAAAAGGGCGTGGCCGAAGAGATCGTCGTGGTCTCCATCGGACCGGCCCAGGCCCAGGAGACGATCCGCACGGCCCTGGCCATGGGCGCCGATCGCGGCATCCTGATCCAGACCGATGATGCGGTCGAACCGCTCGCCGTCGCCAAGCTTCTCAAGGCTGTGGTCGATGAGGAGAGCCCGGAACTGGTTGTCCTCGGCAAGCAGGCCATTGATGGCGACAACAACCAGACCGGCCAGATGCTCGCCGCCCTGCTGGACTGGCCGCAAGGCACCTTCGCCTCGGACGTCGAGATTGCCGACGGCAAGGCCAAGGTCACGCGTGAAATCGATGGCGGTCTTCAGACCCTGTCGCTCACCCTGCCGGCCGTGGTCACCACCGATCTGCGCCTCAACGAGCCGCGTTACGCGTCGCTGCCGAATATCATGAAGGCCAAGCGCAAGCCGATCGACACCAAGGCCCCGTCCGATTACGGCGTCGACACTGCACCGCGCCTGACCGTCGTGAAAGTGACCGAGCCGCCCAAGCGTGAAGCCGGCATCAAGGTCGAGAGCGTCGCCGAACTGGTCGACAAGCTGAAGAATGAAGCGGGGGTGATCTGACCATGACTGTTCTCGTTATTGCCGAACACGACAATGCCACGCTGAACGACGCGACCCGCGCTGTCGTCACGGCCGCCAAGGGCCTGGGTGGCGACATCCATGTCCTCGTGGCTGGTTCCAATGCCCAGGCCGTGGCCGATGCCGCTGCCAAGCTGGACGGTGTCGCCAAGGTGCTGCATGCGGAGAGCGATGGCCTGGCCAAGCCGACCGCCGAAGCCATGGACGCGCTCGTCACCCCGCTGATGAGCGATTATGACGCCGTGCTCGCTGCTGCGACCACTGCCGGCAAGAATTTCATGCCGCGCGTCGCTGCCAAGCTCGACGTGATGCAGATCTCGGAAATCTCTGCCGTCGAAGCGCCCGACACCTTCATCCGCCCGGTCTATGCCGGCAACGCCATGATGACGGTGAAATCTTCTGACGCGAAGAAAGTCATCACCGTCCGTCCGACGACGTTCGAGAAGGTCGGCGATGGCGGCTCGGCCAGCATCGAGGATCTCGGTGCCGCCTCCGGTCCATTCAAGTCGGAATTCGTCTCCGAAGAGTTGTCCAAATCGGACCGCCCGGAACTGACCGCCGCCAAGATCGTCATCTCCGGCGGTCGCGGGATGCAGTCCGGTGAGAATTTCCACCTGCTCGACAAGATCGCCGACAAGCTGGGCGCCGCCGTCGGCGCCTCGCGCGCTGCGGTCGATGCCGGCTATGTCCCGAATGATTACCAGGTCGGCCAGACCGGCAAGGTCGTCGCCCCGGAGCTCTACATTGCCGTCGGCATTTCCGGTGCCATCCAGCACCTCGCCGGCATGAAGGACTCCAAGGTCATCGTCGCCATCAACAAGGACGAGGAAGCGCCGATCTTCCAGGTCGCCGATTACGGCCTGGTCGCCGACCTCTTCAACGCCCTGCCCGAACTCGACGAAGCCCTCGGCTAGACCGAAGCAACATCGAAACGATCAAGGCCCGGCTGGTTCAGCCGGGCCTTTTTCTTGGCGGTTTGCGGTCAGCGGACCGCCCAAGTGTGCTGCCCCAGACGCCACCAGCTACGAAGTGTCGAGGGATGATGGCTGGCCTCTTCGAGCGCAGCCAGTGCATCGCGGTCCAGCCATCGGCCATCGCGCATGACCGCCTCAATCTCGTAAAGGCTGGCGATGTTTTGTGTCGGGTCGGCCGCAAGCAGGACAAGATCGGCAGCGCAGCCAACTGCCAGGCATCCGACCTGTCCCGTCATCCCCAGCGCTTCCGCTCCGTTCAGGGTGGCCGCACGGATGGCCTCCATAGGGGTCAGACCGGCATCGACCAGGATTTCCATCTCGCGCACGGTCGAAACCCCGTGCGGCGTGACCATGACACCGGAATCCGTCCCGACCGTCAGCGGCACCCCGGCCGCGTGCAGCGCCCCTGTCACCTCGACATAAAAGGCCTGCATGCTGGACCGGTCATCATGCGGGTATTGCGCCCAGAACTCGAAAGTCTCCTGCTCAAACCCGGCAATCACCGGATTATAGCTGGCCATGGCAGGCCGGGTGATGTGGGCACCCCCGGTCTCGACGATCCGGGCCAGATTCTCGTGCACAACCAAAGTCGGGTCGATCATCGTGCCGGAAGCGGCGACCTGTTCGGCAAGCCGGCGCACGCCCTCCGGGTCCATCTCGTCATTCAGCGCGTACCAGACAATCGACTCGGTGTGTTCCAGCGTCCGGAAACCGGCATCCAGCGAGGCGGCGAAATCGACAGGATCAGCTTCGGTGCCCTCAACGGGATGACCGCTCATCGTCATGCCCAGGATCGCCGCTTCTTCGCGGATCGCGGCAAAGCTTTCGCGGGACAGGTTGGAATAGAGTTTGAGATGACGATAGCCGGCGGCGTATTGACGGCGAACGCTGGCCCGCGCCTCGTCGGCGCCGTCGACGGCTTCGTGAAGGGCATTGCCATTTCGCCCGCCGACCTCATTGAGGATCGGGCCGGTTGTCAGAAGCCGCGGTCCGAGAATCTCGCCGCGTTCGATGCGACGGGCGAGCGGCAGGTGGAAGGGAAAGCCGCCCATATTGCGCACCGTGGTGACGCCATGCGCCAGGCCCGCGGCGAGGTCCGTCTCGTCGAAAACATGGACATGAACATCGACCAGGCCCGGCATCAGGACGCGTCCACCCGCATCAATCAGCTCGACGCCATCGGGCCGGGCCGGCAGCGCGCCCGTCCCGACGCGTTCGATCCGCCCATCGATCACCAGGACATGACCATTGGCCTGAACATTGTCGGTCGCGGGGTCGAGCAGGCTGGCATTGGTGATCAGATAGGACCGCGGCGCCTCGCGATCCGGGCGCATGGCCTCCGGCAATTGATGTGCCCAGGCGACGAGCACCGCGGCGATGATACTGAGCAGAAGGCCGAGGCCCATGAAAAGTCGAAGCATGTCTGTCTCCCGATTGCTGACGGGAGGACAGGATCACGAGCGTCCGGACGGATCGCCCGATATCCGGATTCCGGACGTGCGGAATGCGTCAGCTGGCGGCCGAACCGGATTCCGGACCGTTCGGCGCGGCATCCATGGCGTCCAGATAGGCCGAAGGCGTCCGCCCGGTCTCGCGCTTGAACACGGCATTGAAGACGGACTTGGAGCTGAAGCCGGCGGTGAAGGCGAGATCAATCACCCGCTGGCGGGTTCCGGCGCGGGCATTCTCCCGCATCATCGCGCAGACATCCTCGATCCTCAACGCGTTGATATAGTCATTGAAATTTCGCCCGGTAGCGGACTTGATGGCCAGGGTGACCGCCTTTTCGGTCAGGCCGCAAGCGGTCGCGACCTCCCGCCGTGTCAGACGCGGCTCGGTGTAGAGCGCCTCCCCCCGAACAACCCCCTCAAGGCGTTGGAAATCAGCCCTCGCACCGTCGCCGACCCTGTCATCGGCGGCGGGCTGCGAGGTCGGGTCCGCAACCCAGCCCCCCAACTCCCGGTCATCGAGCCCGGCGAACAAGCGGGCATGTTGAACCGCGAGAACAACCAGCACACAGACAAAGACCAGCGAGATTCCGATCTGGAACACATAGGCCGACTGGGTACCCAGCCAGGGCCAGTAGGGATGCAGCCAATGCGCGTCCATCCGCAGGATATCGAAGACGCCATCGACCACATAGAAGGCGATCATCGCCACCATCCAGTTGAGCTGGATGGTACGGGCATCGGAGCGCGTGTCCCGGGTCGCCCGGTGAAAGCGGTGCACCAGCAGGAGCGCCGCCGCGGAATAAAGGAAAAGGCTGATCCGCGCGCCATGTTCGACCAGGTCGATCTGCGGGGTGAGCGCGAGCGCGGCGAGAAAGGGGAGCGCGTGCGGCCAGTCCCGCCATCGCAGGGCCGGTCCGGCCATCATCACCCCGCGCACCACCAGATAGACCAGAGGCGGATAGGCCAGACGGAAAGCCGGCGTGACCAGCCATATCTCGCGAAAGCCCGACGTCTCTTCCAGGAAATTGAAGACCATCCAGCTCGCCGACATGGCCAGCAGCGCCGACACAGCCCGCAAGCGCGGCTGGCTCACGGTCAGCGCAAAACCAAGACCGGCCACCGCGATCAGGGCAAATTGCAGGAGATTGACGGCCAACAGGGTCATGAGCCGAGATTAGCGGCCAGGAAGCCGAAAACAATCTCCGGCCATCAGGCTTTCCAGCCGCGAAACTCGCGATACTCGCGGATCGCTGTGAGCGCGCGTTGCCGGGCGGTCCGGTCACCCTCCCCCATGGCATGCACAACAAGGCGAAAGAGATGCTCCGGCGCCTCGCGCAGGGCTTCGCCATCTGTCTCGGACAGGGGCGCGGCCACGCCGGTATCGGCCGCAACGGACAAGGATTGCTCGACCCGCTGAAGACAAGCCTTCAACCCGCCATCGCGCGACCGATAGCGCAGCGCCAAGAATATCAGGATGGCAACCAGGATAATCGGGACGATCAAGGCCATCCCGACTGTCTAGTCCGTGATGGCACTGGCCTCAATCGCCGCCATCACCGCGCGCAGATCGACAAACTTGAAATTCTGCCCGCCCGTATCGTTCTCATCGTCCTGCACGACCAACACCCCGGCCGGAAAATCCGGGCCGAGATTGGCGGCCGAAATATCAAGACCATCGGTATGCGTCACGCCGTCAATGGCCGCATCGACGATCTGCAGTCGGGTCACGAAGGCGTGGCTTCCCAGCTCGTAGACGGCATAGGTATTGTCGCCCTGGCTGGAGATGACCAGCCAGCCGCCGGTCTCGCCTTGCGGCAGGAGGGCGGCGCCTTCGGCATCGGCGGTGATCTCGCGGCCGTCCGTGGCGGCAATCGGCTGCGGCTCGGCCGGGTCGGTGGGCTCGGCGCCCATGGTCCAGACACCGACATTTTCCTCATTCATGTAGAGCTGGCCGGTCCGGTCATCGGCGACGCAGCCTTCGGAGATCGTGCCCAGCGTGACACGGCGCACTTCCTCGGTGGTGACCATGGCGCCATCCCAGCCGAGCGCGTACTGCACGAAAGTGCCCGGCTCCTTGTCCGAAAGGAAGGCATAGAGTGCCTGGTCAACCGGAGAACGGTAGAGGCAGAAACCGTAAGGCTCGGTCACATCCGCGACCGGCACCGCGCCGACATAGGAGACCTCGCGGGTGGCAGGGTCGATGAAGAAGAAAGCAATGCCACCATTGGAGCGATCCGATGCGGCGGCGATATCGACGACCCGGTCGCCCAGATCGAAATTGTAGCGCACATCGATATTGTTGAGCCGGCCTTCAGGGAGATAGGCATGCTCCTCGCCGGTCATTGTGTAGGCGTAGATGCCGTTATCCTTGTCCGTGCCGAAAATCAGGCTGTCCGCCGGATTGGCGGCGATCCAGACCGCGGGATCATCGGCCGCATCGCCCACTCCGGCCACGCTGGCGGTTTCGCGCGCGGCTTCGATCTCGATCGGCGGCAGGCCCTGGCTGCAAGCGGCCAGAGCGCTCGCGCCGACCAGAAGTCCCAACAGGTGTTTCATGGCGTCTCTCCCGTTCCTGTCCGGCGCGATAGCCCGTGGAAGATGGGGCGCCAAGCCCATTTCGGGCGACAATTCCGTGACAATTGTGTCGGCATTTCGCGTTGTCACGAGGCCATCGCAAAAACGACACGGAGGTGAGACCGAAGCGTCATCACCGTGTTGCTGATCCCCGCGCATAGAGGCCGCAACTTTGCCCGACCGGGCAAGGCAATTGTCAGTCCATGTGAGGGGGACTCCCATGAAGACCACCATCGCCATGCTCGGCACGGCTTCCGTGCTAGCACTTGCTGTCGCCAGCGCCGCCCAGGCCGGCACGATTGCCGGCCGCGTCACGGACGCCTCCGAAACCATCGGCCTGGCTGGCGCGACGGTTCGCATTCTTGAAACCGGCCAGACCGCCACAGTCGGTTCCGACGGGACTTTCCGTGTGACCGGCCTCGCGGCCGGCGAATACACGCTCCGGGTCAGCTATGTCGGCGCCGATGCGCGCGAAGTCAGCGTCAATCTGGCAACCGTCACCGACACGGTCTCACCAACCATCACGCTGGGTGATGACGTCGATTATGTCGACAATATCCTGGTGATGGGTCAGCGCGGCGCGCTGAACTCTGCCCTGTCCCGCCAGCGTGCCAATGACGGCAATATCGCGGTCCTCTCCTCGGACGCGATCGGTCAATTCCCGGATGAGAATGTCGCCGAGGCGGCTCGCCGCGCAGTTGGCGTGAACGTCCTCAATGACCAGGGCGAAGGCCGCTTCGTCTCGATCCGCGGCCTTGATCCGAATCTGGTCTCGACCTCGATCAATGGCGTTCGCCTTGTCTCGCCCGAAGCGGAAGACCGCCAGGTCGGCCTCGACGTGATCGACGCTGACGTGCTGTCCTCGGTCGTCATCAACAAGTCGCTCCTGCCGAACATGGATGGCGACAGTGTCGGCGGCAATGTCGAGATCGAAACCATGTCCGGCCTCGACGTGGACGGTGTCTATCTGCGCGCCCGCGTCGCCGCGCTCTATTCCGACCTCGAGCAGGAATTCGGTCATCGCGGCTCGATCAACTGGGCCAACAACTTCATGGACGGTCGCCTCGGCGTCGCCGCCTCCCTGTCCCACCAGGAGCGCGTGTTCGGGTCCGACAGTTTCGAAGTCGATGGCGGCTGAGATGTTGATGAAAGCGTTGCCTTCCCGAACGAAGTCGAGATGCGCAACTACCAGGTCACGCGTGAGCGCACGACGGCTGCGCTGAATTTCGACTACCGCGTCGACAACAATCTCAGCCTCTACTCACGCACCACCTGGTCAGACTTCTCGGATCAGGAATACCGCAGCCGGGTCGAGATCAAGTTCGAAGATGCAGACTATGATGATGCCAATTCAAGCGGCAATCTTGCTGTCTTCACAACGTCGGACATGGATATCGACCGCGATATCAAGGACCGCCTTGAAACCCAGATGATCTTCGCGACCGATTTCGGCGGCGAGTGGCTGAACGACAATACGACGATCGACTGGTCGCTCTCCTACGTCTATGCCGAGGAAGAAGAGCCGAACCGCCTCGACGTCGACTTCCGCTATACCTTCGAGGATGGCGAGACCTTTGCGGTCGATTCCAGCAATCCGCTACGGCCGCAGCTGATCTTCGCCGGCGGCGTCACGACGGATCGCGTCTTCGGCGCCAGCAATTTCGAGAATAACGGCTTCGAGCTGACCAATGGTCTGTCCCAGGACCGCGAGTATGCGGCGCAACTCAATCTCCGCCACGACTTCGATTTCGGCGGCCTGCCGAGCTATGTTCAATACGGGGTACGCGCCCGGACCCGCGACAAGAAATATGCCCTGGATTTCGACGTCTTTGATGATGCCGACCTCCTGCTCTCGGACGTCGCCCGAACAGTCGATTACGGCCAGGGCCCGATCGGTCCGGTCGCGAACCCGGCCGATGTCCGTGACTTCTTCTTTTCAAATCTGGGCAGCCTCGACTATGAGGCCAATGACAGCGATATCGACAGCTTCGGCGCCTCCTACCGCGTCGAGGAAGACGTGCTGGCGGGCTACTTGATGGGATCCATCGACAATGGCCCGCTGCGCCTCGTCGGCGGCGTGCGCATCGAGCAGACCGACATGGCCGCTCGCGGCTACGAAACCTTCCTCGCCGAGGAAGACGCCACACTGAACGGTGTTGTCCTAACCGAGGACACGGTGTTCGTGACCCCGACCAGTGCCAGCGATGATTATACCGACGTTCTGCCCTCCATCCTTGCCCGCTTTGAAGTGACCGAGAATGTCATCGTTCGTGGCGCCTATTTCGCCTCGATCCAGCGCCCCAATCCGGGCCAGTTCGCCCCGCGTATCCTGGTCGAACAAAATGACGATGACGAAGTCGAGGGTGAATTCGGCAATCCGGACCTCGAGCGTCTGGAAGCGGACAATTTCGATGTTTCTATCGAATGGTATCCGAACAATGATGCGGTCGTGTATCTCGGATATTTCTTCAAGGATCTGGAGAATGTCATCGGCGGTGTCGGTTATGAGGACATCACGCTGAACGGCCGCTTCTTCGACGAAGCCTCCTCCTTCATCAACCTGCCCCAGGCGGAAGTGTCCGGTATCGAGTTCAACTACCAGCAGGCGCTCGACTTCCTGCCGGTCGAGGGCTTCATCGCGGGCTTCAACTTCACCGCTTCAGACAGTGAGGCCACCCTGGCCGATGGCCGCATCATCCCGCTGCCGCGCCAGTCCGACACGGTGTGGAATGCGGTCCTGGGCTATGACAATGGCCCCTGGGATTTGCGCGCCGTCGTTTCTACCCGCTCGGAATATCTCGACGAGATTCGTGGCGGCGTGGATGAGGACCGCTGGGTTCTTGAACACACCCAGCTCGATCTCTCGGCCAAGTACGAGTTCAACGATGTGCTGCAGATCTTCGGCGATCTGAAGAATGTCACCGACGAGCCTTACCGCGCGGTGACCCGCCCGGACGGTATCGACCGGGTCGAGCAGTTCGAAGAATACGGCTGGTCCGCCGTCTTCGGGGTCCGTGTCACCTACTAAGACACTGACAAACACATCACAAAGAACACGCCCCGGATCGCAAGGTCCGGGGCGTTTTGCTTGCGCCGGATCAGGCCCGCCTGCGAGCGACACACAAGCATCGCCATCCTGTCATCGAAGCGTCGCGACCGGCCAATAGAAGGACGCCAACCCGCTCCTCCCCGAACGGGTTTGCTCCTCGATTATCCCTCCGAGATGCAAACAACTGGGCCGCCCCGAGACATCGGAGCGGCCCGTTTTCTTTGCGCAAGTCCGAGTGGTCAGACGTTGCGGCGGATCGCCGCCCTGATCAGGGCGTAGGCGTCTTCGCTATTCCATTCCGCCGGAGCCGGTACGCGGCCGATCTCACGGCCCTGCCCATCATAAAGAATGGACATGGGCAGGCCGATTGCCCGCACCAGACTGGGACTGGAGAAAGTCCCGTCATGGATGAGCGGCAGATTGCCCAGCTCCATCCGGGTGAGGAATTCACGGGCATCCTCGATTGACCGGTCCAGGGTCACCGTGACGACCTGGAAATCATCACCGCCCAGTTCCGATTGGAGTTCGGACAGGGCCGGCATTTCCTCGACACAGGGGCCACACCAGGTCGCCCAGTAATTCACGAGAATGACCTGACCGCGATAATCCGACAGGCGCACCTCATCCCCGTCACCATCGACATAGGCGAGATTGGGCTGGGCCGGCGCATCATCAAGCGAGACAAAAGCCCGCATTTCGCCATGGGCATAGCTGCCCAGCGGACCGGTTTCACCCTTGTCCATGGCCGAAAACACCACGTATAGAAGGCCAATAATACCGATAGCGGGCATCACGATCAGCCCGGCCTTGAGCGGCGACATTTTCATCTCAATCTCCTTCACGGGCATTTCCGACATGGCAGACGACACAAGCGACAACGCGAAGACCCCTTCTTCCAGTGCGATGTGGGGCGGCCGTTTCTCGGCCGGACCCTCCGCAGTCATGGAAGCGATCAACGCGTCGATCGATATCGACCAGCGCATGGCGGATCAGGATATTGATGGTTCCCTGGCCCACAGCCAAATGTTGGCCGCAACGGGGGTGATTTCAAGCGAGGATGCTGCGGCGATCCAGCGCGGACTGGAACAGGTCCGTTCGGAGATCCATGCCGGCGACTTCCCCTGGTCGGCCGCGCTTGAAGATGTGCACATGAATGTCGAGGCCCGGCTCAAGGAGATCATCGGCGAGCCGGCCGGTCGGCTACACACGGCGCGCTCGCGCAATGACCAGGTCGCGACCGATTTTCGCCTCTGGCTGCGCGATGCCTGCGACCGGGTTGATGCAATGCTGGCCGCTTACCAGACCGCGCTGGTCAAACAGGCCGAGATTCATGCCGATCAGGTCATGCCCGGTTTCACCCATTTGCAGACCGCCCAGCCGGTCTCGCTCGGCCATCACCTCCTGAGTTATGTCGAGGTTGCCCAGCGCGATCGCGGCCGTTTCGCCGATGCCCGCAAACGCCTGAATGAGAGCCCGCTCGGCTGTGCCGCCCTGGCCGGGACCGCCTTCCCCATCGATCGCGACATGACCGCCAAGGCGCTCGGCTTCGATCGACCCATGGCCAACTCACTGGACGGAGTCGCCGCGCGCGATTTCGCGCTGGAAGTCCTTTCGGCCGCCGCCATCTGCGCCGTGAACCTGTCCCGCTTCGCCGAAGAGATCGTGCTGTGGTGCACGCGCCGCTTCGGCTTTGCCACCCTGTCAGACGCCTGGTCGACCGGCTCGTCCATCATGCCGCAAAAGCGCAATCCCGACGCCGCCGAACTGGTCCGCGCCAAGCCGGGCCGCATCATCGGCTCACTGACCGGCCTCCTGACCGTGGTGAAGGGCCTGCCGCTGGCCTATTCCAAGGACCTCCAGGAGGACAAGGCGCCGGTTTTCCAGGCCATCGATGATCTGGAGCTGGCCCTCTTGTCCATGGCCGGCATGGCCGGTGATCTGACCTTCTTCCCCGACGCCTTGGAAGAAGCCGCCGGTGAAGCCTATTCCGACGCCACCGACCTGGCTGATTATGTCGTCCGAGAGCTGGGCAAGCCTTTCCGCGACGCTCACCACATCTCAGGCTCCATCGTCAAACTGGCCGAGGCTCGCGGCGTACCGCTGGCCGCTCTTGCCCTGGAAGAGATGCAATCGGTCGAACCGGCTATCGACGACCGCGTGTTTTCAGTGTTGAGTGCGCGAGCATCCATGTCGAGCCGCACCAGTTTTGGCGGCACATCACCGGTACGGGTGCATGAACAAGTGGCGGTCTGGAAGGACCGTCTGGGTTGTTGAGGAAATCACGATGAAACGCCTGACCAGTCTCACCCTTCTTGTCCTCAGCGCCCTCGCTGTCACGGCCTGTGGCCTGCGCGGCAATCTCGACCGTCCCGACCCGCTTTGGGGTGAGCCGCAGGCGGCAGAAGACGACGCCAGCGAATAGCGCGCCAGCGCCCTGATCCGGCTCACCAAAGTGTAATGCATCGGGGCCTCGTTATTCCGGTGCGGCGTGATAGTTTTGGCGCCATGCGTCGTACGTCCTTGATCCTTGCCTGGCTCGCGCTCGTTTGGGAGCGCTCGGTTCCGGTTGTCTGGCCGGGCCTGGCTTGGGTATCCGGTTTTCTTATCCTGTCCCTTCTGGGCCTGTGGGACAGTATCGGCGACCCTTGGCGTGCGATCTATGCGCTGACCTCCCTCGCCCTTGCCATCTGGCTGACCCGTTCGGGCCTGCGCCATTTCGCCTGGCCGGATGCCGACGAAACCGCGCGTCGCGTCGAGGACGATTCCGGCATTGTTGCCCGGCCCCATGAAGCACTGACCGACCGCCCGAGTGATCGCGACCCGGTTGCCCGGCGAGTCTGGGACGAACACCAGATCCGCATGACCGCGCGCCTGAAAGCGGCTCGGGCCCGTCGCCCTCAGGCCGCCTGGGCCCGGCATGACAGTTTCGCCGTCCGCGGCATGCTGGCGCTGGGCCTGCTGGTCAGCTGGATGGTCGCCGGCCCGACAGCCCGCGACAGGGTCGGCGAAGCATTTTCGCTGACGCCGATCATCGCCGGCGGCGACACGCTCTCCATCGACGCCTGGATCGATCCGCCCGCCTATACCGGGCGTGCGCCGATTTTCCTGGCCGCCGACAGCCGTGACGCCGTCGTGCCGGAAGGCTCGACCTTCGTGGCCCGCATCGCCGGGTCGCGTCGTCAACCGCGCCTGACCCTGCGCGATGGCGACGGACGCCAGCGCACGGACGGCAATGAGATCGGCGACAGCGTCTGGGAAATCCGGCAGCCGGTTGATCGCGACGCCACACTGCGCCTCGCGGCCCCGGGCACGCGCGAAACCTGGACGCTCAGCGTCACGCCCGACACACCACCACGCGTTCGCCTCACCGCCGTGCCGGATTCCACCGCTGCGGGCGAACTGGATCTCGACTTCACCGTCACCGATGATTACGGCGCGACTGGCTATGCGCTGGAGCTGCGCACTGAAGACAGTGATGATGCGTGGCAAGTCCTGCCGATCGAGACCAGCGCGGTCACGCCGGGCAGCGAAGACGATGCCATGACCACTTTGCTGGAAACAGCGCGGCATCCGCTGGCCGGCAGCCGGGTCGATATCCGGCTGGTCGCCACTGATGCTGCTGGCAATACCGGTCGCTCGCCCGAGCTGGGCATCACTCTGCCGGCCCGCGTCTTCCTGGACGCCCTGGCCCGCGCCGTCGCCGAGCAACGCCGCGACGTGATGGCCGCGAGCCAGCCCTATGCCGCGCTCGAAGAACCACCGGTCATGTATGCCGAGGACATCCCGCAAGGTCCGGCGTATTTCACCGAGAACCCGGCCCGCCGCATCGAACGGGCGCCGAACGGGCTGCAACGCGTCGCCCGCAGCCTCGCGGCCATTTCCGATGCGCCGGAATATTTCTTCGAGGACCCGATCGTCTATCTCGGCCTGCGGGAGGTCCTGCACCGCCTGCGCCGGCAGCGTGACCAGGCCGCGCTTGGTGATCTGGAAGGTGACCTCTGGCTGATTGCCCTGCGCGCGGAACTCGGCTCGCTCGCTGACGCAGAAGCCGCGCTGCGTGCTGCCGAGCGCGCACTGATGGAAGCCATGGCCCGTGGCGCCGACGAAACCGAACTGGCGGCCCTGTTCGAGGCCTATGAAGAAGCCATGCAAAACTATATGGCAGCCATGGCCCGAGAAGCCGCCGAGGAAGGCAACTTCGCCGAAGGCGGTCAGGGACCGAGCCTGAATAGTGAAGGCCTGCAGGAAATGCTCGACGCGCTCCGTGACGCCGCGGAGCTGGGCAATACCGCCGACGCGCGCCAGGCGCTCGCCGCCCTGTCAGAAATGCTCCGCAACATGCAGATGCAACTCGGTCAGGGGCAGGGCGAAGGCCAGCAGGACGACCCGATCTCCGAAGCCATCGCCCGCGCCCTTGAAGAACTGGGCGAAGTGATCGGCGAACAACGTAATCTGCAGGACCAGACATTCGGCCTTTCTGAACAGGAAGGCGGCGGCCAGCCGCAATCCGGCAATTCCTCCGGTCAGCAGCAGCAGGGCCAGCAATCGGGCGAAGGTCCGCAATCCCTCGCTGAAAACCAGAGCGGTGGCGGTCAAGGCGCCCAGGCCCTGGCCGATGCGCAGGGTCAGTTGGCCCAGCGCTTCTCGGAATCCGCGGACGCCCTCCCCGGTGAAGGCGAAGATGCGCTTGGCGGGGCCGGCGAAGCGATGCGCCAGGCCGAAGAAGCGCTTCGCAATGGCGATACCGAAGGCGCGCTTGCGGCCCAGGAACAGGCCTTGGCCGATTTGCGCTCCGGCGCCGAGGAGCTGGCCCGAGAACTGCTTGACCGCATGCAGGAAAATGGCGGCCAGCAAGCTGAGGGCGAAGACAATCGCGACCCGCTCGGCCGTCCCGCCGAAGGCGCCTTTGCTGACGGATCCGGCGTCGAAGTGCCCGATGAGATGAGCCGCGCCCGCGCCCGGGATATCCTCGAGGAATTGCGCCGCCGCGCCGCCGAGGCCGGGCGCCCCCAGGAAGAGCTCGACTATATTGACCGCCTGCTCGACCGGTTCTGATCCCTCCGCGATATTGCGGGTGCCAAATGAAGAAGGGCGGCCCGGGTATGCGGACCGCCCTTTTCTTGATCGCTAACTCAAAATGCCTCAGTGCTGGCCGGCGTCAACGGGTTCCGCAGCCGCATGCTGGTCCGCCGGCGCGTGATCAGCTTCTGCGGTGACGTCATCGCCAGCAGCTTGCGCGGCCTCATCGCCCGACTCCGACGGATACTCGCTCTCCATCACATTGCCATGGGCTGGCGTATCCATCAGGACCACCTCCACCTCGACCGCTTCCGGCGGCGGATCAGAGACGACGGTCCGGAATTCCTGGCGACGGCCGGCGCCGAGGCTTCCGGCCGGCATCGAAATCGTCCACTCCAGGACGGCCTCGCCATGCACGTCCCGCAGGATGGCCCGCAAGCCCGGAATGGCGCGCGAACGGCGGTCGAAATTGTGGACATCGCCCTCGACGACCAGAAGCGGCACGCCATGGTCGATTTCACGGGTGACGTCGAGCTCGCCGACATCATAACCCCAGGGGTTCACAGACGCGCCGACAGCCGCATAGGCCGAGGAGGCGCGCGGCCACATGGTCACGACATCGACGCGGAATATCCAGGCGCACACGAACAGGACGGCGCAGGCCGCGACAAGTCCGCCCCAAGCTCCGCCTGCGGCTGCGGCCGACAGGGTCCGGCGCTTTTTCTCCTGCCGCTCGCGGAAGGCTGTATGAACTTTCTTTTCGCCTGCAGCCTCCTCAACGGGCGCCTCCGGCGTGACCGGCGGGGCGGGTTGCAGGCTGGGCAGATCGCCGGGATCCTCGACCTCGGCGGTCCAGACATGACCACAGGATGCACAGCGCACACGACGTCCATTCGTGCCAATCGCATTGGGATTGGCACGGTAACGCGTGGTACATGACGGACAGCTGAGTACTATGCTCATATGAGTCGTCTACACATCTTCTTCGGCTCACCCGAACCCATGGAGGATTTCCATCAGTCCGCGTTCTTCCCAGTCACCGCATCATGATCCGGAGCCGGTCATCCGCTTCGACAATGTCGGCATGCGGTATGGCCGGGGACCGGAGATCCTGCGCGATTTGTCTTTTGATTTACCACGCGGTTCTTTCCAATTCCTCACCGGACCGTCCGGAGCTGGCAAAACCTCGCTTTTGCGACTGATTTATCTGGCCGCAAAGCCCTCGCGCGGGCTGATCAGCTATTTCGGGCGCGATGCTGCCACACTGCCGCGCAATGAATTGCCCGATCTGCGACGCCGGGTCGGCGTTGTGTTTCAGGAGTTTCGCCTGCTGGGCCACATGAATGTCTTCGACAATGTCGCCCTGCCACTGCGCGTGGCCGGTCGCAAGCGTCAGGACTATGCCGAGGATGTCGCCGAACTGCTCGCCTGGGTCGGACTGGGTGAGAAGATGAATGCGCTTCCCGCCACCCTGTCCGGCGGTGAGCAGCAGCGCGTCGCCATCGCCCGGGCCGTGGTCGGGCAGCCGGAAGTCCTGATCGCCGATGAACCCACCGGCAATGTGGATCCGGAAATGGGCATGCGCCTGCTGCGCCTGTTTGCCGAACTCAACAAGCTGGGCACGACCATCATCATCGCGACCCACGACCTTCAGCTCGTGCGCATGCTGGATGCCCCGGTCATGACGCTGTCGAATGGCCATCTTCATATCCGGCCGCCGCGCAGCGAACGCCTGCGCATGCGCGAGGAAGCCGAGGCTGAGGCCGAAGCCGAACGGGTCAGTGCCGCTCCGGCGGTGGCCGCCCCTCGCACGCCGGACCCGGATGATCCGAGCAATCCGGACACTGACATGACGGGCGGACATGATGACTGACGGCCTGCCCAAACCACCCAGCGGCGGCAATGGTCGCCTGCTGCCGCCCGATGCCGGCCGCGACCGCCCCCTCTTCGTCGTCGCAGCCATTCTGGTCTTTCTGGCGTGCATCGCCGCCCTCGGCGCCCGCGGTGCCTGGCTTCAGGCCCAGCGCTGGACAACCGATCTGGAAACCTCTCTGACCATCCAGATCCGCCCCGGCGAAAGCCGCGACGCCGAGGCCGACGCGACGCTCGCCGCCGAAATCACGGCCGGTTTTGACGGGGTCGAGCAGGCCACTTCGCGCGGCCGCGATCACGCCCTCGCCCTGCTCACACCCTGGCTGGGCGAGGGCAATCTGCCCGATGACCTGCCGCTGCCACTCCTGGTCGATGTGCGCACCCGCCCGGGCTCGCTTGTCGATACGGAGGGACTTCAGGCCCGCCTCGACGCGGAGGGCATGACGGCCCGGATCGATGATCATGGACGCTGGGCCCAGGCGGTGCGGCGCGCCGCAGGGACGGCCCAGGCGCTGGGCCTGGGTTTGCTGGCTTTGCTCGCCGGTGCCGCTGCGGCGGTGATCGCCTTTGCCGCGCGTGCCAGTCTGGCGGCGCGCCTCGACGTGATCGACGCGCTCCACCTGTGCGGTGCCGAGGACCGGTTTATTGCCGGCCTCTTCCAGCGCCGCTTCTTCATGCTGGGGCTCAAGGCCGGCGTGGCCGGGGCTATCTTTGCCGGGCTGGTCTCTCTTCTGGTCAGCCTGGGGGATGCGCCCGCCGACATGGCGTTTTTCCTGCCGCAATGGGCTTCCGACCCCTTTGAGTTTGTCCTGCTGGCGCTGGCCCCGATTCTGGCCGGCCTGACATCGGCGATTTCGGCCCGGCTCGCGGTCGCATCCGATTTGCGGGGGCGTTGGTGAGCGACCATAAATCCGCCTGTTTCAGACGCGAGGCTTCATGCCTGTGAGGGACTTGATTCACGGTGGGCCGGAGGGCCCTCCACACCGGAGAACGCCATGAAACGGAGCGTGTCCTGGCTGCGAGGCCTGTGCTTCGTGATTGTCCTGACGAGTGCCGTAGGTTTTGCCGCCTATGCCGGCAAGGTCGCAGGCTATGACATGCCCGCCGACGATGTTTCGGTCGACGCCATCATTGTTCTGACAGGCGATGCGGGACGACTGGCAGCAGGTGGTCAACTGCTGGAAGACGGCCGGGCTGGCCAGCTTATGATCTCCGGAGTCCATCCGTCAGCCACGACCGCGGATATCCGCCGCCATACCGGGCTCGACGATGCGCGTTTCGATTGCTGCGTCACCCTCGGACGCGAGGCCACGGACACGGTCGGCAATGCCCGCGAGGCGGCCGCCTATGTGCAGACCAACGGATATGAGCGCTTGATCATCGTGACCTCAGACTATCATCTGCCCCGGAGTCTTCTGGAGTTCCGCAGCAGAATGCCCGGCATCGACATCATCCCCTTTCCGGTGCGCACATCGGCACCCTGGCAGGATGTCCGCGCCTTGCGTCTGTGGCTCCAGGAATATGCGAAATACACAACGGTCCAGCTGCGTGACGCACTGGCGCCGCGCCCGGAAGAAGCCTGATGCGCCTTTTGCGATCCCTGATTTTCTACATCTGGATGTATGGGCTGATGGTGGTCTTCGGCCTGATCGGCACACCGCTCCTGCTCGGGCCCCGGTCCTGGGCCCGCAAGATCCTGCGGGTCTATCTCAAGGTCGTCTGGTTCGGCATGCGCTGGATTCTGGGCGTCACGTTTGAAGTGCGTGGCCGCGAGCATCTGACCACGGGCGGCGCGCTGGTCGCCTCCAAACATATGAGCATGTGGGAGACTTTGGCCTTCTGGGAAATCCTCCCCGACCCCGCCATCATCCTCAAACGCTCACTGATCTACATGCCGTTTTTCGGCTGGTTTGCGGTCAAGCTGGGCAATATCTCGATCGACCGGAAGGGGGGCGGCAAGGCCCTCAAGGGCATGCTTCGCGACGCGGCGACGCGCGGATCGGAAGGCCGCCAGGTCCTGATCTTCCCGGAAGGTACGCGGGTTGAGCCGGGCGAGTCTCCGGAGTTCAAGCCGGGCATTGCCGGCCTTTACAAGTCAATGAACAAGCCCTGCATTCCGGTCGCGCTCAATTCGGGTGTCCATCTGCAGACCTATTGCGGCCTGCGCAAGCCGGGCCGGATCGTGGTCGAGTTTCTCGATCCTATCGCCCCGGGCCTCGACAAGGCGAGCTTCATGCGCGAACTGCATGCGCGCATCAATCTGGCGACGGACGGGTTGCTCGCAGTCGATGGTATAACTTCAGACCCCGAGGAGCAGGCATGACAGACCGACTTCGTTTCATCCTGCCCTTCGGCGGCATTCTGCTCGTTTTCGCGCTCTATTCGATCTACTGGTTCGTCGCCAGCACCCAGATCCGTGCGGCAGTGGACGATTGGGTCTCCGACCAGGAGGCCGCTGGATACGTGATCGAACGCGAAGCGCTGACCGTGTCCGGCTATCCCTATCGGTTCCAGATCACCTTCCGTGAACCCCGCATCACCGCGCCACAGAGCGATGGCGGATGGCATGCGGAACTGGCTGCGCTGCAAGCGCATGCGGTGCCTTATGACCTGTCACACTGGATCATCCGCTTCGATGGCCCGGCCTTCGTCCATGATCTCAATGGTCCCGGCAGCCAGCTCGAGCTTGGTGCCAGCGATGCCCGGGTCAGTCTTGTCTACAACGAAGCCGGCGAGACTGAACGCGTGGGTGCGGAACTGATGGATTTCACCGTCCTCACACGCGCCGGCGCTGCCCCGGGCATCCAGTCCATCAGCGCGCTTTATCTCAATGGTATCGTGGAGGCGAACAACACGCTTCATGTCCGGATCATGGCCGAGGATATCGTGGCCGCGCCGGGTGTTTTCAGTGAGGATGTGCAGCGCGCTTTCGGCTACCGGCTGGACGAAGCACGCATGGAGTTTTCCGTGACCCAGTGGGCCGCACTTGCACACAATGCCGATGCCCGGGCCTGGAGCCGGGCCGGTGGCCTGCTCGACATCACGGATGCGGCCCTGCATTGGGGGCCAGCCGACCTGACGGCCGTGGGGGAATTCACGATGGATGAGTTCGCCCGACCGGATGGGCGCATGTCCCTGAGGGTCACCGATCCGGATACGCTGGCCGAGGCTTTGGTCGAAGCAGGGCTGATCCCGGAACAAAATCGCGAGGCCTTGCGTGTCGCCGCGATGCTGGCCCCGCGCGGACCGGAGGGCGTTTCACTCCCCTTCCGGATCCGAGATGGCGGCGTATATCTGGGGCCGGCGCGGCTCGGCGGCACGCCAGACTAGGCTGATCAAGCCCTCATGAAGTCCGCAAGCGCCTCGACCAACTGCCGGTTCTGGCTTTCCGTCCCGACAGTCGCCCGTAAGGCATTGGGCAGGCCATAGGGCTCGACTCCGCGGATGATCAGGCCCTTTGAGGTCAGGTAGGCGTCAGCATCGGCAGCTGTCTTGCCGGGCGTGTCAGGGAAATGGATCAGCACGAAATTGCAAACGCTCGGCGTGACTTCCAGACCCAGCCCGCCGATCTGCTGACGCAGATAGGCGACCCATTCATCATTGTGGGCGACCGATCGCTGCATGAAGTCACGGTCCTGGATCGCGGCGGTGCCGGCCTCGATTGCCGCCATATTGACGTTGAACGGTCCGCGGACCCGGTGCAGTACGTCGATGATCGGCTTTTGGGCATAGGCCCAGCCCAGCCGCAGGGCCGCGAGACCGTGGATTTTCGAAAAGGTTCGCGTCACCACGACATCATCGCGTTCGCGCGCCAGCTCGATACCGGCCTCGTAATCGGGATTATGGACAAATTCGGCATAGGCCGCATCCAGTACGAGAAGAGTCGAGGTCGGCAAGCCGTCACGCAATCGGCGGACCTCATCCGCCGGGATGTATGTGCCGGTCGGATTGTTCGGATTGGCCAGGAAGACAATCTTGGTGTCATCACCGGCAGCCTCGAGAATGGCATCGACATCACTGCGATAATCGCGCTCGGGCGCCGACACGAATTCAGCCCCGCATTGCATGGCCACCAGGCGATAGACCAGAAAGCCGTATTGCGACTGGACGACCTTGTCGCCCGGATTGAGATAGGCCCGGCCCAGCAGCTGAAGCAGCTCGTCCGACCCGGTTCCACACACGATGTTTTCGGCTTCGAGACCCTCGGCCTTCGCGATGGCTTCGCGCAGCTTGGTCGCGCCGCCATCCGGATAGAGGTGAAGCCTGGGCGCCGTCGCCTTCATCGCCTCGGCCGCCTTGTCGGAACACCCTAGCGCGTTCTCGTTCGACGACAGCTTGATCGGCTCGGCAATGCCCGGCGCTTCGGACGAACCCGGTTTGTAGGGGCGAATATCAAGAATGCCAGCGCGTGGATCGATAGCCATGGAAACTCCTCAGTCCCTCGGTGTCCGGCTGGACACTCGCCGGGGAGATAGCGCGGGCTGGCGCCGACCTTCAAGTGCCCGCGTGCGGGCGCGCGCAGTCCGAAGCCCCGGCATCACCCCGGCTGTGTGCTTGACCGCCTCGACCATGATCAGACCGCCCAGGCCCGGCCAGGCATATTCTCCGACCTCTTCCCAGAGATTGGATATCCTCCGATGCGTACTCCATCCCCAGGGCGGGGCATAAAGGGCGCGCGACCAGGCTGTCGGCGTGAGCAAGGCATCATCCAGCAGACGCGAGAGCTGGCCACGCGAGAAGGGGCGGCCATGCCCGAACGGCGTCGAATCAAGCCAGGCCCAGATACCGGCCCGTGAAGGCGAGACGATCATCAACCGCCCTTCCGGGGCCATGACCCGCCAGACTTCACGCAACAGGGCGGGGAGGGATTCGGTCTCCTCGAGGGCGTGGACGAGCAGGACACGGTCGAAAAGTGCTTCCTGGAAGGGTAGATGGGTCTCGTCCCCCAACGCGGTCGGCACGCCATCCGGCCCAGGCACAATGGCACCTTGTGCCGCTGGCATGAGCGACACGCAACGCCTGGCCGTGGCCTGCCAGGTCTCGAGATAGGGATTGGCGAAACCGATCCCCAACACGTCCATGCCGCGCACTTCCGGCCAGATCGGCTCCAGCCGACGGGTGATCATGCGTTGCGCCGTACGGCCCTGTCGGGTGCGGTAGAAGCGATCCAGTTCAAGAACGTCACGGCGCACTGGCCACACTCCTGCTCGGTGCCTAAGGTCAGGCGAGATTTCTGCCTCGGGCTTCGGGACGAACCCGCCCATCACAGCCTAACGCAAGCGGACATTTGGACAATGAGTGAACTCCTTATCCGGCAGTTTCCTTGCCTCTCCGACAATTACGGCTTTCTTGTCCATGACCCGGACAGCGGCGAAACCGCGACGATCGATACGCCTGATCCGGCGGTTATTCTTACCGAAGCCGAGGCCGCCGGCTGGCACATCACCCAAATATGGAACACGCATCACCATCCGGATCATGCCGGTGGGAATGACGCCATCCGGGCCGCGACCGGCGCCAGGGTCGTGGGACCGCGATATGACACCCACCGCATTCCATCGATTACCGACCCGGTCGGGGATGGCGATGTCGTGCAACTGGGGACCCACACGGCCAAAGTCCTCTACACGCCCGGACACACGATGGGGCATGTCTGCTACCACTTCGCCGCCGACAAGGTGGCCTTTGTGGGCGACACCCTGTTTGCACTCGGCTGCGGTCGCCTGTTCGAAGGCACGCCGACTCAGATGTGGCAGTCCCTGTCGCGTCTGGCCGAGATGCCCGACGAGACGCGGGTCTATTGCGCCCACGAATACACCGCCGCCAATGCCCGTTTCGCGCTGAGCGTCGATCCCGATAATACCGAGCTACAGGCCTATGCGACCATGGTCGATGCCGAGCGGGCGCGGGGCGAAGCAACCGTACCCACGTCGATTGGAGCCGAAAAATCAACCAATCCCTTCCTGCGGCCGAATGATGCCGCCATCCGGGCTCGACTGGACATGGCATCTGCCGCCACCGAGGACGTCTTTGCCGAGATCCGCCGCCGAAAGGACCAGTTTTGACCTTGCCTGCCGACGCCCGCCGCATCATCGAGACGCTCGGTCTTCAGCCCCATCCCGAAGGCGGCTGGTATGTGGAGACATTGCGCGACCCGGACCCGCAAGGCGGCCGCGACCGGTCGACGGCCATTTATTATCTGCTGGCCAAGGGCGAGCGCTCGCACTGGCACCGCGTTGACGCCATCGAGATATGGCATTGGCATGCCGGTGCGCCGCTGGAATTGTCTTTAAGCCATGACGACGAGACGATTGAGGTCATGCGGCTTGGTCCGACTATAGTCGGCGGAGAACGACCGCAGGGCGTCGTTCCACAAGGCGTCTGGCAATCGGCGCGCTCGACCGGTGCCTGGACGCTGGTCGGATGCACGGTGGCTCCGGGCTTTCACTTTGACGGGTTCGAGCTGGCGCCACCTGACTGGGCCCCGGGTAAAGCGGAGTGATCAGCTGGCGCTGGGACCGCTAAGCAGAACCTGGCCAATGAAAGCCGAGGACGGCCGTCCGGCATAGCCGAGTGCCGGCGCAATCACCACGACCAGGGCTGATTCCTGCCGATAGGCTGCCGGAGATTCGCCCAACTCAATACGCACGTGCTCGACACCGCGCAGGCGGCGACGCTCGGCCCGCACGGCGTCAAAGGCAGAGGCCACCATGTGCAGCGTGTCATACTGGACGCCAAGACCGGCACGGGGCGCAGGCGCATACTCCACCGATATGGAGCGGTCCAGGGCAGCGGCCATTTCGGTCGCCAGTGCCTCGGCCCGGTCGCGCACTTCTTCGGGCGAACGCGGCGGTGGCGCGAGCGCGCCGGCCGGGCTGGCAAAATCGGCAATGACGCCATCGGGAGCGGAGTGCGGGAAATAGGTCGCGCCACCCAGAGCCGTCAGGCGAATGACTTCACGACCGGTATCGGTGATGAACGCGGTTCCGCCGCCGGGTGCCCGATCCGGATAAAGCACAAGCACTTCACTGTCCTGTGCGTCGCGTTCACGCAGCAGGGCCGCATCGCCGGACCGGTCAAAAATGAAAAACTCACCGGTGTCCGCTCGCTGGAACCACCCGGAAACCTGCTGCACGCGCTCATTACGCAACAAGCGATCGCGCAGGGGGTTTTGCATCCCTGTTGCGGCGCCTGCAGCGAGTGCGGCGATCAGTATGGCGATCAACCAACGCGTCATCCCGGCTCGCATCATGACCGCCAAGACGGCGAATTTGGGGCAGACTGTGATTTCATGTCAGGCGAGGTACTGGCCGCCATTTATGGTGAGGGTCGACCCGGTGACAAACCCGGCCTCCTCGCTGGCCAGATAGACGCAGAGCGCCCCGATTTCACCCGCCTCGCCAAGACGTCCGACCGGAATGCCGGCAATGATGCTCTCCAGGACCTTTTCCGGAACTGCCGCGACCATTTCCGTATTGATATAGCCGGGCGTGATGCAGTTGACGGTAATTCCCTTGCGGGCGGTCTCCTGGGCCAGAGCCTTGGTGAAACCGATCACGCCTGCCTTGGCCGCCGAGTAGTTGACCTGGCCCATCTGACCCTTCTGGCCATTGATGGAGGAAATATTGATGACCCGACCCCAGCCACGTTCGCGCAGACCATCGATCAGCGGACGGGTGACATTGAACATGGAATTGAGATCGACATTGATCACCTCATTCCACTGCGACGCGTCCATTTTGTGGAACATGGTGTCGCGCGTAATCCCCGCATTATTGACCAGAATATCGATCGGCGCCCCGGCGAGCGCCTCCGCTTCGGCGACTCCGGCCTGGCAACTGTCAAAATTGCCGACATCGAATTTCACCACCTGGATGCCCGTGTCCGCAGCGAATGCGCGCGCCTTTTCCTCATTGCCTGCAAAGTTGGCAATGACTGTATGTCCTGCGGATTTGAGGGCGATACTTATCGCCGCGCCGATACCGCGCGTGCCACCTGTGACCAATGCCGTACGTGTCATGAGCATCCCCCCGGACCTGTCTGTTTCGCACCGGCATCATGGCCGGTCGCGTTCGCGCTTGCAGCACACCGCCTTGAGCGCGTAAACCCTTACATGGAATTGCAACGCGCCCAAGTCGAGCGAAAAACAATCTCGACATCCTTTTAGGCGCGAACAGGGGAGTAAATGGTGAGCAAATCGAACGCCAAGGCCGACGGCATCGTCATCAAGAAGTATGCGAACCGGCGCCTCTACGACACCTCGACCAGCCAGTATGTCACGTTGGACTACCTCCGGGACCTGGTCAAAAAAGGCACGAACTTCCAGGTCGTTGATGCCAAGAGCGGGGAAGACCTGACCCGCGGCGTCCTGGCCCAGATCATTTTCGAGGAAGAGTCACGCGGGGCCAATCTCCTGCCGGTCGATTTCCTGCGCCAGCTGATCGGCTTCTATGGTGACAGCCTGCAGAGCGTTGTGCCCGGTTATCTTCAGATGTCGATGAACTCCTTCTCGCAACAGCAGGAAGAGTTTCGGGACAAGATGACCGAGGCCATGAGTTCGCCGCAAGCAACCATGGCCATGATCGAGGAACAGACGCGCCGCAACATGGAGCTCTTCGGACAAACCATGCGAATGTTCACCCCCTTCCCGGCAGGATCCGCAGAGGGAGAAGCCGACGCCACAGGATCCGAGGCCGCACCTGAGAGCAAACCGGAAGACCTGTCCGCCCTGCGTGAGGAGCTCGACAGCCTGCGCGCCAAGATGGACCAGCTGCTCGATAAAAAGTGATGGCCCGGTCGGCGATACACAGCGCTGGCACAACCCCCTCACAGGGTTAACAAAATCGTACCGAAATGAGCCAACCGGTCCGCCTCGCGGGCCGGTTTTGCTTTGTCATGGGCTGCAAACACCGCATTTTCGGCCAGAATCGTGGTTAATCGCTCATTAAGAGTTGGCATCCGGCTTGCGAAAGAGAGGGCATGACCACGATCCGCAGCGCATATTCTGTCCCGACCCCGACCAGCCGGCGTATTGAGCCGGCCAGTCGTGCGCGCGGTTCGCAGGATCGTCCGCCGCGGCAGGAGCGTGCCCTCGTCACCGTCCCGACCCCGCAATCGAGCGAGCGCGATAGCGACCGCTCCTTTGTGCGGGCGCGCCCTGCCACGGCGGAAGTCATGGTTCAGATCATCGGCGACACGCCGCGTCGCGGCCTCAAGGCCGAAGCGAGCGAAGTCGAACGCTTCCGCCGCACCTATGCCCAGGCCGCACAAAAGACGACGCCGCCCCCGGTGTGGGAGCGGCGCGCATGACAATCGCTGTTGCCAAGGCCCGGCGCTATGGCTTCTGGCTCGATGTGAGCCTGGGCGCCGGCCTTCTTTTCGTTCTGCTCTAGCCGCCGTCGCCGACCGCAAGGTCGCGACGGGCTGCCACGATGGTGACGACGAAACCGGCGACGGTATCCATCAGCGTCATCAGCATGAGCAGGAAGAAGGTCGAGGTCGAGAAGTGACCGACCAGCAGGAAGAGCGCCATCGCGATCACGAAGATCACCATGGACAAGCCGTGATTGATGATCGTCGCCGTGCCGGATCCGGCGGCCTTTATCAGCTCCATGAAGAGCATGATCATGCCGAGAATGACCAGGAGATCACCCTTGGACAAAGGCAGGCTGCCCGAAACCATCGGCACTTCGAAAACATGCGTGCTCATGTCGGCGCCTGTCGTATAGGCGACGATGGCATAGATGATCACCGGAATGATCAGAAGTGGAAATACGTTGAACATGGAACCTCCCCCATTGCCGCGTCCGCCCCGTCTCTGGGCCTGATTAGCCGCGGTCATACCTAACAATACGCCGTTGTCCCCGCCTCCGGCCATACTTCACTCTCCCCGGTTGTGAAGCGGCCTGACGACTCGCTTCAATCAGA
The DNA here is from genome assembly GCF_947259345.1 of uncultured Maricaulis sp. Taxonomy (GTDB): domain Bacteria; phylum Pseudomonadota; class Alphaproteobacteria; order Caulobacterales; family Maricaulaceae; genus Maricaulis. The sequence goes on from NZ_CAMYLS010000005.1 coordinate 200,058, forward strand.
ATTCGTCACTGCCCCGTGGATTACGGGCCCGCGAATTTAACCACATCACGCCCATAATGTCTGTGAGTGAGGCGAAAAGACGACCGAAATTCGTATATTTCGATGTCCCGATGGTGCGGTGGCGGTGCGTGACCGGCCGGAATTCGCATTTATATCCCTCGCGGATCATGAGCGCCGGCAGGAAGCGATGCTGGTGGTCGAAATAGGGGAGTTCAAGGTAGGCCGAGCGTTTGAAGGCTTTCAGACCACAACCGGTATCGGCGCAATTATCATTGAGCATCGCCTTGCGCAGACCATTGCCGGCGCGCGAGGCAAACTTTTTCCAGGCCGAATCCTGGCGATTGGCGGTCCGGTCCCCCCCGACCAGGGCCAGATCCTCGGGCGCGTCCGCGCGGGTGAGCCCGTCGAGCACAATCGGCAGATCCTGCGGCGGGTTCTGGCCGTCACCATCCAGCGTACAGATGATCGCCCCACGCGCATTCATCACACCCGTGCGGACCGACCGGGACTGACCGGAATTCACGCGGTGCGAGATAACCCGAAGCATTGGCAGCTCGGCTTTCGCATCAATCAATTCCTGGCGTGTCGCGTCGCTGGAACAATCGTCGACAAACAGAATCTCGAAGGTCCGCCCTGCCAGGGCGTCCACGATTTCGCGCGCCAGCGGCACAACATTGCCCGCTTCATTATAGGCGGGAACAACAACGGAGATTTGGGGAGTTTCTGGGGAAGACTGGCTCATAGATGTCTGCTTGAGCTTGCGAATACCGTAGGCCCGTTACATACCGGGTTTCACTAAAGACGCGAGGTATTTCTCATGCCGCGTGTGACCGACCGGTAAGCCGGCAGGATAAGCGGAGGGATTCATTTGACCGATCTGGCTCGCGGTATTCGCGCCTGGTGGATCATCGGCCTTCTCGCCGCCGCATCTGCCATAGTCGGCATCTTCACATTACCGCCGATCGATCGCGATGAAAGCCGCTATGCCCAGGCCACTGCGCAGATGCTGGAAACCGGCAATTTCGTCGAAATCAACTATCTCGACGAGGAACGCAACAAAAAACCCGTTGGCATACACTGGCTGCAAGCGGCTGCCGTCTCTCTCGTTTCGGACGCGGAAGACCGCCAGATCTGGGCCTATCGCCTGCCGTCCGTCCTGGGCGCCCTGATGGCGGCCCTGGCCTGTTTCTGGGGCGGCCAACGTCTCGTGGGACGCGAAGCCGCCTTCGCCGGTGCGGCCCTGTTCGCAACCACCGTCCTTCTGGGCATTGAAGGCGGCATCGCCAAGACCGATGCCATGCTGGTCGGCTGTACCACACTGGCCATGGCAGCCTTGGCCAATGCCCGTGGCGGAACAAGTCCCGGTTGGCGAACCGCACTCCTGTTTTGGGTTGCCCTCGGAGCCGGAGCACTGATCAAGGGGCCGGTGACACCGATGGTCGTCGGACTGACAGCGCTGGTACTGATGGTCTGGGAGCGGAAGATTACCTGGCTGAAACCGGTTATGGTCTGGTGGGGCCCGCTGCTCGCAGCCCTCATTGTCGCGCCCTGGCTGATCTCGATCCAGATCGCGACCGAGGGCGGCTTCCTGCGCGAGGCCCTGGGCGACGACCTGGCACCAAAGCTGATTTCCGCCGACGAAAGGCATGGTGGTCTGCCCGGCTATCACCTTCTGCTTCTTCCCCTGGTCTTCTTCCCGGCGACCCTCTTCCTCATCCCGGGCGCCGGCCGGGTGGTTGCGGCGCTGCGCGGCGAGGATGACCGCCTGGCGGCTTCGGCCCGCTTCCTGATCGCCTGGGTGGTGCCGACCTGGCTTGTGTTTGAAATCCTGCCGACCAAGTTGCCCCACTATGTGCTGCCGGTTTATCCAGCGCTGGCGCTCGCGGCGGGCTGGGGGCTGGTTGAGCTGGCCAAGGCTGCACGCTGGCAGCGCTGGGCGAGCTGGGTGCTGTATGCGATCGGCGTGGCGGCGTTCGCCGTCTTCCTGCCCTATGTCTTCGTCACCTATGGCAATAATGCCAGCTGGGACGCGATCCGGCTGGCCGGTGCCGGTTTTGAGAGCGGTTTCCAGCTGGAGTTCGACATGGGCGCCATCTTCCGTGTCTTTGCCGGGCTCACCCTTTTCTTGCAGCTTGCTGTGGCAGCCCTGGCATCCGACCGGATGCGACCCGGCGTTCTGGCCCTTAGCTTCGCCGTGTTGTCCGGCTTTGGCTGGCATGTCGCGGCACGCAGCGGTGTATTCGCCGAGTCCTATGCCGTCCGCCTTGCCGACCAGGTCCGCAGCGCCCGAGCCTATTCGGAAACTATCACCGGCCTGTCACCGGACGAGATCGTGACCGCCTCCAGCTTCACCGAACCCAGCCTCGCTTTCTCGCTCGGCACGGACACGATGTTGGGGACAGCGGAGGAAGTGCTGGCCTTTGCCGAGAGCCGGGACGAGCCGACGATGCTGGTGCTGGATTTGTCGCGGTTGCCCGGCCTCGCGGCGGTGATACAACTACACGATAGATTGGATCAGGCTCCGTCCGACTTGGGATGGCTCGTTGAGCGAGGCCGCAATTCCCCCTTCCTCGCACCACTGAGTCCCAGCGAAATCACCAGCACGACAGCCTTGCGTGCTGGGTGGCAGGACATAGTCCGGGCGCTGGGCATCTGCGAAACGCGGCTTCTGGCCGCAGGGACCAATTATGCGCGCGGCACCGACACGGAGTTGGCGATTTTCTTCACGGGTTGCCCGGCAAGTAATGATCTCCGCCTGATGACACGCCCGAATACCGACTTGGACTCATCCGCTCCCACTGACCAGGACACCCCCAATGACCCGCAAGATTGAGATCGTTGAAGTCGGACCTCGGGACGGGTTGCAGAATGACCCGGCAATGATGTCGACGGACACCAAGATCGAGTTTGTCGAGCGCCTGATCGCCGCCGGAGTGCGGCGCATGGAGGCGGCGAGTTTTGTCCATCCCAAGCTGGTCCCGGCCATGGCGGACAGCGATGCGGTGATGCAGCGCGTACCGCGCCAGGACGGGGTGAAGTATATCGGCCTCGCGCTCAATGAGCGCGGCATGCGCCGGGCGCTGGAGCATGGCTGTGACGAGGTCAATTACGTAATGGTCGCCTCGCCCGGCTTCGGATTGAAGAACCAGAACGCCACACCGGAACAGACGGCCGATCTTTTCGACCGCATCGCGGTTCTGGCCCATGATGAGGGCGTGCCGGTGTCGGTGACGGTCTCTGTGGCCTTTGGTGATCCGTTTGACGGCGAGGTCGACCCCAAGGTCGTGGCCCATCTCGCAGCCCGCGCCCGCGCTGCAGGGGCTGTGGAGTTCGCCATGGGAGACACGATCGGCGTCGCCGACCCGTGGCGCGTCCGCAAGACACTCGATCTCGTGCGCGCCGAGAGCGGTGACATGAAAATCCGCATGCACTTCCACAATACGCGCAACACGGCGATGGCCAATATCCACGCCGCCATTGAAGCCGGCGTCGATGTCATTGACGCCTCGGTGGGCGGTATTGGTGGCTGCCCCTTTGCCCCTGCCGCGACCGGCAATGTGGCCACCGAAGACGTGGTCTACATGCTCGAGCGCGGCGGTTTCGAGACCGGGCTGGACCTGGCCAAGCTGATCGAAACGGCGAAATGGCTGGAGACGGACGGGCTGAAACACCCGGTCGACAGCGCCCTGTCTAGAGCGGGCGGGTTTCCGAAACCGGCGCAGGGCTTGCCGGCGTAGTGTCGGCGGCGCGCTCCTGCGCGTTACGGGCTGCCTGACGCGCCTGCAATCGGCGCAGCCGCGCGAAGGCTTTGCGACGCGCCGCAATCATCCGAAGTCTGCCGGCCAGCTGGATCAAGGTCGCACGCCCCCAAATGGCGCCAAAGATCGGAATGATCATCGCCATTGTGGTGAGCCGCTCGAGGGCGCCGGGATAGTATTTCCAGAAATACTTGATGAAGCCGAGTGCCTTGTGCGTCTCGACAAAAAACGGGCTGGACTGGCTGGTTCCGCCGTAATGAATGATCGAGGCGCGGGGCTCGAACCAGACCTGACCGCCGCATTCGCGCACCTTGCGGCAAATGTCGATATCCTCGACATGCAGAAAATAGCGTTGGTCAAATCCGCCCATTTGCAAGAAGCCACGGCGTGGCATCATCATCGCAGCACCGGACACCACGGGCATGGGAGAGATCGTGTCGGGTAACGCCTCCCGCTCGAAGTGCAGGCTTCTCACGGAGGGCAGAAGTCGGTCCAGTCCGAGGAATGATACCATCGCTGAGCGAGGCGTCAGCTCACCGCGCCGCCCGCCGCGTTGCTCGCTTCCATCCGGATTGACGATGCGCGCGCCGATGACCCAGATATTGTCGCTCAATTCCTGTGCGGATCGTTTCAACCGACTCGCGACCCCCTTGGCCAGAACCGCGTCAGGATTGAGGAAAAGGACAAGATCCCCGCTCGCTCGCTCCGCACCGATATTGCAGCCGCGCGCGAAGCCGAGATTGCTGCCGGTTTCAATGAGAACGAAATTCTTCCGGGCCTCCGCGATGGCGCGCAGGGCCTGAATCATCTCGGGCGGATTGCCGTGATTGACGAGAACAAACTCATCCACACCCGGCGCAGCCAGAATGGAGGAGACGGCCTCCAGCAGGTGCGGTCCGGTATGCCAGGAAACCGTAACGACGGTCAGGCGCAGATTCCCGCTCACGGCCGTTTCCTTGCCGCGAGAAAGAACACGCTCGTCGCTGCCAACGCCAATGTCCCTTGGTGCCATTCTTGCCAGACCCCATAGGAGAATACGATCAACGACCCATAGACTACGGTAATCCAAGCTACAGCAATCGCCTGCAGCCGCGAAAGCCGCGGCGCAGCGGCGACTCGTCCACCCAGTGCGACAAGTCCCCCCGCCAAAAGTGTAGCTCCGACCGCCCCAGTCTCGAGCCAGATTTGCAGAGTGGCATTATGTGGATGCAACGGCAAGGATTCCACATCGTGAAAGCGACCATGCGCAAAGACTTCAGCCTGACCGTTCAGTGGCCGGGACGCGTCCATGCCATAGCCAAACCAGGGTTGCTCACGGATGAGATCGCCGGTGTAGCTCCATATCTGCAATCGCCATTCGAAGGATGCGGGTAGGGCCTCACGCACGCTGACCGGCATCACATCGATCAATGTCGGCATCACCAGTGGAAGCACCAGCACCGCCCCGGCCAGGATTCCGAAGAGGCAGGCCAGCATCGAGCGTGGCCAGAATGCGGTCATCACGGCGGCGATCAGTCCCAACACAAAGGCGGCAGCATTCACTTCCGTCTTGAAGCTGAAGGCCGCCACTGCGGCCAGAGCGAAAATAACAACCCCCACCACGGTCCCGCCCTCACGCCGGGCGATCAGGGCCACGGGCAGGCTCAGCAGTATCAGCGGCACGGCCGCATGGCCCAGATTGCGATTGAGATGGATGTCGAACCCCGAGCCTTCGGCATCGGAAAAGCCCTCCTCGGCGAGCTTGAAACCGCGTGTCGCCGCGCCGCCGGACAAGGTTTCAGACAACAGGAAAAGCCCGAGAGCGAGCACACAAAAGAACAGCGCCGCTTCCACCCGCCGCCGCCAGACACCATCCAATTGCCCGACCCGCATGGCGAACAGGATGTAGAGCGGTACGCCCAGCCCCGTTCGCCAGAGCTGGCCGGCATCGTCATGAGGTGACCAGGTAAAGCTGAGCAATGTCCAGGCAAGAAAAGCACCGACACTGATCAACCCCCAAGGGGTCTGCTTGATCGTCCAGAACTGGCGATGGACGGGAAAAGCCGCGATCGCGAGCAGTGATATCCACGGGGCGATCAGCAAACTGCCGGCGACCCCGAACGGGAAGGCAAAGGCAAAAGCCAGTAGGCCTGCCCATCCCGCCCGGGTGTCGCCGTGCTGCATGATATTGCCCGCCCTGATCAGGCGCGCTTGAGGTCGGGCGCCTTGGCGTCCTCGCTCAAACGGGCAATCGCGTCAGCGAGCGGCAGGATTTCCTGCGTCTTGCCGCCTTCGCCCAGGAAGCGCAGGGCCAGCGTGCCCTCTTCGGCTTCCTTGCGACCGACAACCGCGATCACCGGCACCTTGCCAACCGAATGCTCGCGGACCTTGTAGTTGATCTTCTCATTGCGCAAATCCGTCTCGGCATGGAGACCGGCCTTGAGCATGGCTGCCTTGACCTCTTCGGCATAAGCATCCGCGTCCGAGGTGATGGTGGCGATCACGACCTGGCGCGGCGCCAGCCAGAAGGGCAGCTTGCCGGCATAGCTTTCGATCAACACGCCGAGGAAGCGCTCCAGCGATCCGAGGATGGCCCGGTGCAGCATGACCGGACGATGCTTTTCGCTGTCATCTCCGATGAAGCTGGCATCGAGCCGCTCCGGCAGGTTGAAGTCGCACTGGATCGTGCCTGTCTGCCATTCCCGCCCGATCGCGTCCTTGACCACGAAGTCGAGCTTGGGACCGTAGAAGGCGCCATCACCCGGATTGTATTCATAATCGAGGCCCGAGGCTTCGGCCGCCGCCTTGAGCGAGGCTTCCGCCTTGTCCCAGACCTCATCCGACCCGACGCGCTGTTCCGGGCGGTCGGAGAATTTGATACGCGGTTCCTCGAAGCCGAAATCGGCATAGACCGACTTCAGCAGTTCACAGAAATCAATGACTTCCTGGGTGATCTGCTCGACCGTGCAGAAGATGTGCGCATCGTCCTGCACAAAGCCACGCACCCGCATCAAACCGTGCAGCGAGCCGGACGGCTCATAGCGGTGGCAGGAGCCGAATTCGGCCATGCGCAGCGGCAGGTCGCGATAGGATTTCTGGCCCTGGTTGAAGACCTGCACATGGCAGGGGCAATTCATCGGCTTCACGGCCAGGACTTTTTCTTCCTGGTCGATCGAGGAGATGAACATGTTCTCGCGATACTTGTCCCAATGGCCCGAGGCTTCCCAGAACTTGCGATCCATCAATTGCGGCGTCTTGATCTCGACATAACCGGCCGCTTCCAGACGGCGGCGCATATAGCTCGTCACCGTGCGGTAGAGGCGCCAGCCATTGGGATGCCAGAAGACCTGTCCCTGGGCTTCTTCCTGGAAGTGGAAAAGCTCCATCTGCTTGCCGAGACGGCGATGATCGCGTTTTTCGGCTTCCTCGATACGATGGAGGTGGGCCTTGAGCTGCTTCTCGTCCGCCCAGGCCGTGCCGTAGATCCGCTGCAGCATGGCGTTGCGATGATCGCCGCGCCAATAGGCCCCGGCCACCTTCATCAGCTTGAACGCCTTGCCGATCTTGCCCGTCGAGGGCAGGTGCGGGCCAAGGCAGAGGTCAAACCAGTCGCCCTGGCGATAGATCGTGATCGTCTCGTCCTCGGGCAGATCGCGGATCAGCTCGGCCTTGTAGGCTTCGCCCATCTCCTCGAACTTGGCGATCGCGTCATTGCGATCCCAGACTTCGCGCTCGAACGGGAGATCGGCATCGACGATCTCGCCCATGCGTTTTTCGATCGCCTCGAAGTCTTCCGGTGTGAACGGTTCGCTGCGGGCAAAGTCATAGTAGAATCCGTCCTCAATGGCCGGACCGATTGTGACCTGCGTGCCGGGGAAGAGGTCCTGCACCGCCTGGGCGAGGATATGGGCCGTGTCGTGGCGGATCACCTCGAGGGCCTTGTCATCCTTGCGCGTGATGATGGCCACCTGAGCGTCACCATCGAGCGGGCGTTTGAGGTCCCAGTCCTGGCCATCGACCTGGGCGATGATGGCGGCCTTGGCCAGGGATTTGGAAATCCCTTCGGCCAAATCCATCGGAGAGGCCCCATCGGGAAGTTCGCGTACGGATCCGTCGGGAAGCGTCACATTGATCATTGTTACATGTCCTTGTCGTCGGCGCGGCCCGCCGGCGGAATTGGGTCCATGGCACGTCCGGGCTTCGATCTGAAACGCCAGACCGCCCACCAGGGCGCTTGATTGCGTTCGCGCGGCGCGGGATCGACGCCGAATGTGCCCCCCGGTCGGCATCGACCGAGACGCCCCAGCGTGAGCCAGCCGCCGCGCCAGGGTCCCTGGGCGCGGATCGCGTCCATGGCATAGTGCGAGCAGGTCGGTTCATGCCGGCATCGGATTCCAAGCGCATAGAAGACCGGTGACAGGCTCAGCTGATAGGCACGAAGCAAGATCAGCATGAGGCCGGAGACCGGGCTTTTCAGCCCCTGTTTCCGTTCGCGTGAACGCATATGGAATCAAGCCTTTTAACGCCGCGGTGCGCGCTGTCCACCATGGACATGAAGCGCGCTTCGCGGGCCGCAGTAAAGATTGAGGGTGAGGATCGTCGATTTGGCGGACCGTCCACCGCCTCCTGCCGGCGTGGCAGGGGCGGACGGCCCTAGCCAGTCAGCGGGGTGGTCAGGGGCGTTGATACCCGGCCGCGTGTGGCCGTGGCGGCCGCATCGACAACGGCTTCAAAGGCCAGCATCACTGATTGATGACGCGCCGGATAAGCCCGGGCGCTCTCCAGAAGCGCGAGCTCAGCGAAGCGTCCGCGCGGCGCCGGCTTGCCCTCTTTCAGCATCGCCTTGAGCTGATCCCGCGCCATGACCAGGTCTTTCTGCGAGGCGCCAATCACATGGCGGCCGAGAATGGCGGCAGACGCCTGCCCCAGCGCACAGGCCTTCACCCGCAGGGCCAAGTCACCAACGCGATCGCCAGCCATCGCGATATCGACCTCGATCTCCGAGCCGCACAGGCGCGAGACCTTGCGCGCAGACGCCTGCGGTCGGGCCAGTCGCCCGATGCGCGGAATATCCGCGGCCAGTCGCAAGACGGCATTGGAATAAAGATCGTCGCTCATATCAGGCAATTTAGGGAGAAATGCGGACTGACGCCAGTGGCCACGGATTATCGCAACCGTCAGCGTCAATCCGCCTCGTAATCATCCTCGTCGAGATAGGTCGGCTCGGTGCGACCGAGCACTTCGGGGATATCGCCGAAGGGATCATCGCCCTCTTCCGGCTCCGGTTCCCAGACATCATCAATCTCGACCGACCAGAAGCCTTCCGCCTGGGCGGCACCTTCAGCCAGTCGCCCGGCGGCATCGGCATCCGCAGCGACGACGCCGTAGGTGACAAAACAGTCGCCCACGGCATCCTCGACCTGCAAGAGCACGTTGAAACCCTTGAGTGCCATCGTCCTAGTCCAGCTTGCGCCAGGTCGAGCCTTCCGGCCCGTCATCGACCTGGACCTTGAGCGCATTGAGTTCATCACGAACCGCATCAGCAGTCGGCCAGTCCTTCTCCACCCGGGCGGTCTGGCGGCGAATGATGAGCTCATCAATCTTCGCGCGTTCGGCGGGATCAAGATCGGTCAGGCCGAACCATGCATCCGGATCTGCCTGACCGAGACCGAGGAGACCGGCCGCGGCCAGCAGCTCGCCCTTGGCCCGGGCCTTCTCGACATCGCTGACCGCCTTGTTGGCATTGCCGGCGAGCTGGAAGAGTTCGGACAGCGCCTTGGGCGTGTTGAGATCATCATGCAGCGCTTCGACGAAGGCCGCCGGCGCATCCTGGGGCGCGGCCTCGATATCGCCGAGACGACGCAGCACGCCATAAACGCGGTCGAGCGAACGCCGCGTCTTGGCCAGCAGGTCGGCGGTCCAGGTCAAAGGGGCTCGATAATGCGCGGTCAGCAGGGCATAGCGCAGCACCTCGCCGGGATGATCCTTGATCAGCTCATGGACCAGCTGAACATTGCCGAGCGATTTGGACATCTTGTCCGTGCCCATGGTGAGGAAGCCATTGTGCAGCCAGTAATTGGCCATCGGCGCCCCCTTGTGGGCGCAGACCGATTGCGCGATCTCGTTTTCGTGGTGCGGAAAGACAAGGTCCGTGCCGCCGCCATGAATGTCGATGGTCTGACCGAGATGCTTCTCGCTCATCGCGGAGCATTCCAGATGCCAGCCCGGACGCCCGCGTCCCCAGGGGCTGTCCCAGCCAGGCTCGTCATCCTTGGCCGGCTTCCAGAGCACGAAATCCGCCGGATTGCGCTTGTAACTCGCCACCTCAACCCGTGCCCCGGCGACCATGTCATCGAGGTCACGATTGGAGAGGCGTCCATATTGCTCGTAGGAGCTGACATCGAACAGGACATGACCATCCGCCTCATAGGCGTGACCGCCATAGACCAGATTCTGGACCATGCCGATCATCTCGGGAATGTGGTCGGTCGCATGCGGTTCGATGGTCGGCAGGGTCACGCCCAGCGCGCCCATGTCAGCCCGGTAGATATCGGCATAATGCGTTGTGATCGCGTCGATCGGCTTGCCGCTCTCGCGGGCCGCCTCGATGATCTTGTCGTCCACATCGGTGATATTGCGGGCATAGATCACCTCCTCCTCGCCATAAAGGCGACGCAGGACGCGAAACAGCGTGTCGAAGACGACCGCCGGGCGCGCATTGCCAATATGGGCGTAGGAATAGACCGTCGGACCGCAGACATACATCGTCACCCGGTCCGGATCGGTCGGTTCGAAGTCGCGCTTGCGGCGCGCCATCGTGTCGTAAAGGGTGAGCGAATTCATTGGGAAACCCGTCTTCGGTCTGGGGTGATACTGAATTATTCTGCACCGGGTGTGGCTCAATTATTGGAAACCGGGCGCAGACCGCCTAAATAACCGCAAGTGCGCAAGCGCGAAAGCAGAGGATAACAGGTCGCGACTGTCAAAAACTGTCGTCTGCATCCTCGATCCGGAAACCGGCACTACGGTTTGGTCGTATACGCCGAGCCGACCCGAGAACGAAAGGATCCATGAGGATGGACGCCGTGACCCCAGACGCTGCCCGTATTGTGGCCGCAGCCAAGACCAAGCCAAGCCGCGAAGAGGCGGAAGCCGCCGTTCGCACCCTGATCTCCTGGGCCGGGGATGATCCCAGCCGTGAAGGCCTGATCGATACGCCCAAGCGGGTGGTCAAGGCCTATGAGGAATGGTTCTCCGGTTACGACGCCGATCCGCTCAAGGCGCTCGGCAAGACCTTCGAGGACGTGCAGGGCTATGACGACATGGTCATGCTCACCAATATCGATGTCGAGAGCCATTGCGAGCACCACCTCGCCCCGATCATGGGCGTCGCCCATGTCGCCTATCTGCCGTCCAAGGCCGTGGTTGGCATTTCCAAGATTGCCCGCGTCGTCGAGATCTTCTGCAAGCGTATGCAGACCCAGGAGACGATGACCGCCCAGATCGCCGACGCCCTCACCGAGGCAATGGAGCCGCGCGGCGTGGCTGTCCTGATCGACGCCAAGCACCAGTGCATGACCACACGCGGCGTGCATCATCCGAATGTTTCGACCATCACCACCACCTTCACCGGCGAGTTCCGCAATGACCGCGACCTGAAGGACCGTTTCATGCGCATGGTCGAGCGCGCCTGACACTTTCAGGCCTGATCCCAGGACCGAATGCCAAGCCCCGGAGCCTCGCTCCGGGGCTTTTTCGTGTGAGGATAAACATTATCGATGATGAAATCCGGCACGACGCGCCGAAATGACGGTGATGTGAAATCATTATGACGAATTCAGCGCCATCACTGGATTCTCAAATCATGTATGTTACGCCTCTTATTCATGCGTTTCAGAGACGCTGACTTGAACCCCCCACACTTTTTGACCGAAACAAGGGATGTGTTACATGCCCAATATTGTAATAACGGCTTTCGCTTCTGCTCTGACAGCCTTGGCGATGGCATCTCCCTCATTCAGCCAGGAGACCGAAATGACCGAAGCTCAAGCCACTCAGCAGTTCGAACTGACCGACCAGCATGTCACCGCCTTCATTCATGCCGCCCAGGGCATCAATGGCGTCGTCGAGACAGTGGGCCCGCAGATCGAAGCCGCGGAAACGGATGAAGCGCGCCAGCAACTCCAGATGCAGGCCCAGGGTCAGATGACCGAGATCGTGACCGAGGCCGGCCTCAGCGTCGACGAATACAATGCGATCGCCAACGCCGCGCAGACGGATGAAAGCATTGCCAACCGCATCCGCACGACCGCGGAAGAGATGGCCACGCAACAATAGCCTCCGACCGGCGACGAAGCAGGGCCGCACCGTGGATCACGGCGCGGCCCTTTTTGTGTCTGAGCCGAGATCAGGCCGCTTGCAACAAACCTTCAGCCTCCAGAGCGGCCTGAACCGCGGGCCGGCTCGCAACGCGCGCCTGATAGGCCGTCAGTGACGGATAGGCCTCCAAACCGATACCGGTCGGCCCGGTCCAGTTGGCAAGCGTGAAGAGATAGGCGTCCGCGATCGTGAAGCGTGGCCCGGTCAGATAGTCGCGCCCGTCCGCCAGCACACTTTCGACAAAGGCGAGTCGGCCGGTGACCTTCGCAATCGCGTCCGACTTTGCAGGCTCGCCGGAAGCCGACGAGAAAAGCGGGCTGAACGCCTTGTGCAGCTCCGACGAGAGGAAGGTCAGCCACTCATTGATGCGCGCCCGCTCGACCGTGCCCGCCGGCGCAGCGAGGCCGGCATCGGGATGCGTGTCGGCAAGATGCTGCACCATGGCCGCGCCCTCGGTCAGCACATTGCCATTACCCAGGTCAAGTGCGGGGACATAGCCCTTGGGATTGACCTGTTTGAACGGCACGCCGCTGGCAACGATCTCGCCCTTGGCGAGGTCGACCCGCTCGAGCGCGACGTCAATGCCGGCCTCGCGCAGAACGATATGAGGTGAAAGCGAGCAGGCTCCCGGGGCAAAATAGAGTTTCATGACATCAGTCTCCTTGGTTGATTGGGGAAAGGAAGAGGCGCGCACTCATGCGAGCGCGGGTTGCGGGCTTGGCAGGGTCAGATCCGACATCAGGTCGGCAACCGTCCTGTGCTTGAGCAGTGGCGCACCCTGACCGGCATAGAGCGAGGCGAAGTCCTCATCGCCCGCTGCCAGGGCTGCCCGCTTGAGATGACCGAGGAACCAGGCCTGGACAGGAAAGGGCGGAAGCTGGCCCGCACGCTTGTCCATCTCGGCCATGACACGATTGGGGATGCCGCGCGCCAGGCGCCCGGTATAGGTCCGCGTCAGCGCGGTGTGACGCGCCCGGTCGCTGAACAGGATATCGCGGTGTGCATCATGGGTGCCGGATTCGTTGCAAGCGAGAAAGGCCGTGCCGAGCTGGGCTGCGCCGGCGCCCAGGGTGAGTGCAGCCTCAATGCCGCTTCGGTCTGCAATTCCACCCGCGGCAATCACGGGCCGGCGGAGGCGACTGGCGATCTGACGGGTCAGGGGCAGTGTGCCGATCAGATTGTTTTCGGCCGGTTCGAGAAAGGCCGGGCGATGCCCGCCGGCTTCAGAACCGGTGGCCAGAATCAGATCGACACCCGCCGCGTCCAGGGCCTCGGCTTCCGCCAGCGTTGTGGCCGCGCCCAGGGTCTGGATACCGCGCTGGCGACAGGCCGCCAGCACCGCCGGGTCCGGGATCCCGAACACGAAGGAAAAGACATCCGGCCGCGCTTCGAGCAGCGCCTCCACCTGGTCCGCATACCGCGGATGATAGCGATTTGGGGGTTCGGGGCGATCAATCCCGTATTCCGCAAAAAAGGGCGCAAACAACGGCCAGACAGCGTCGAAGGCTTCGGCGCCAAAATCATCACCGCCCGGATCATGGTCCGAGACCCAGAGATTGAGCGCAATCGAACCGTCCGTGGCCGCGCGCAGCGCCTCGACGAGCGGCGCGATTTCGTCCGGCTCGAGAATGTGGGCACCATAAGAACCCAAACCGCCGGCATTCGAGACCGCGGCGGCCAGTGCCACGGTGGACAATCCACCTCCGAAAGGCCCCTGTATGATGGGATGGGGCAATCCGAGGCGTCGCTGAATTTCCGTCTGGGGCAAGACCTGACCCTCCTGTCCGTCACTGATGATTGGACAATTGGGGAGCAGGCTTACATAATGTAACCTTCTTGCTTCTGGTTAGACGATATTTGTACTATCCAGTTGGTAAGTCACTTACCGGATACTCAGTCATGCTCAAACGACGCCGCAATCAGGCCCCGCCGCTCGACGACGGGACGCACTGCCCGGTCAGTGAATGCATGCAGCTGCTCGGCGGCAGCTGGACCCCCTACATCATCTGGCACCTGTCCGCAGGGCCCAGACGCTTTTCCGAGCTGGAAAACGATATACCACCGATCTCGGCCAAGGTGCTGTCAACGCGGCTCAAAGCCCTGCGGACAAAAGGCGTCATCATTCGCACGGTCCAGCCGACCTCGCCGCCCAGCGTCGAATACACGCTCAGCGCGCTGGGCCACGAACTCCTGCCGGTCATTCAGGCGATTGTTGATGTCGGTACGCGTCTGAAGCGGTCCGCGAACGCCTGCCGGGGCTAGCTGACGCGTTCCACAGCGGGCACCTCGCCGCCCGATGCCGGGCGGATCCGCCATTCACTCTCAATGCTGGCCCGGTAGTCACGCGTGAGGATATCGCTGACCTTGATGTATTCGGCATCAGCCGCGTTGGGCGTCAGGGTCAGGCGAATATATCCATGGTCTTCCATATTGCAGTGATCGACGTCGGCATTGGCCTCGACCATCATCTTGCCATAGTCGACGCCGGGCGCCTTGAAGCCGGAAAAGGGCGACGGGCTGGTCACGGATGAGCCGACGAGCTCGGTTCCGATCCGATTGCCCTCACCATCAATCAGGTCATTGGTCCAGAAGGAGTGGACGTCACCGGTCAGCGTGATGATGTCGGCATCGACGGCACGCAGGGCAGCGAACAGACGTTCGCGTTCCGCAGGATAACCGTCCCACATATCGAGATTGAAGGGGATGCCGAAGCGGGTGCTCATGATGAAATTACGCGCAAACTCACTGTTTCGGGTCGCCCACCAGCGCAGCCAGCCCGGCATCTCCTCGGCAAAATTGGGGAAATTGACCCGGCTCATGATCACCTGGTTGGCGAGGATACGCCACGGCTTGCCCGCCGCCTTGGATGCGCCGCAGGCCGCCTGAATATCGGCAATCTGTGCTTCTCCCAGCAAAGTCCGGTCCTCGGCCCCGACGACATCGCGCTTCCAGGCTGCAACCGCCTCGAGGTTGGCCGGATCGGTATCATCGGCGTCAGAAGCCAGCGGAAAGGTCTCGAGCCCGACCTGCTGATCGCGCGCAATGAGACGGCTTTCAATCAAGCACAATGTCGCGAGGTCGCCGATCTCGTAATGGCCGCGGCGCTGGCGAAGGTCGTCGGCCGGTTCGCGGACCGGCTGCCAATCATACCAGGCGCGGAGTGCAGCATCGCGGCGCTCCGCCCAGATGCCCTCGCCGTCACCATGGTTCTCCGCCCCGCCGGTCCAAGCATCATTGGCGGTCTCGTGATCATCCCAGCTGACAATCCACGGAGCCGCTCCGTGAAGCGCCTGCAGGTCCGGATCCGACTTGTACTGGGCATGACGCTGGACATAGTCCGCATAGGTGAGGACCTCGTGCGCCGGCGACGGAACCCGGTTCATGGCCTCGGATTCCCCGGTCGCGTACTCGCCCGGCCCGTACTCGTAGAAATAGTCACCAAGATGAAGCACGAGGTCGAGATCGCCGTTCTCGGCAGCTTCGCGATAGACATTGAAATGCCCGGCCGGGAAGTTCGAGCAGGAGAAGACGCCGATCCGATACTGATCAAGCGCGCCTTCCGGGAGGGTGCGGGTCACGCCGACCGGCGAATAATCGTCATTGAGCCGAAAACGGTAGAAATAAGTCCTGCCCGGTTCGAGGCCCGTGGCCAGGATTTTCAGCGTCCCCAGCGGCTGCATCATCACATAGGTGATCTCTTCGCCCTGCTCGAAAACAATGTCGGTAAAGCCTTCATCACGAGCCACTTCGACACCGCGATAGCCGCCGCCATCATCAGTCAGTGCCGTCCACAACATGATGCTGGTCGGGTCCGGATCACCTGAGGCCACGCCATGATTGAAATGACCATTCTCAACTGGCTGAAAAACATCCGGCGATTTCGAACAGGATGAAACGGCAAGGCCGGCGCCTGCAGCCCCGATCAGGGCGCTCCGGCGTGTCAGATTGGTCTTGGTCATGATGTCCCCCGCACCGCGCCAACAGGCCGGCGTCTTTCTCTGTCATTCGGCCGCCAGAATGGACGCAGCGCAGGCAGTCTTGCAACCGCCTGCGCCGCAGTCCGTGCCTGACTAGAAGTCGGCACCGATCCGCACACCCCAAAGGAGCGGCGCGCCGGCGATGAAGGTCGGGATGCCGAAGGACCCACCGGTATTGCCGGCATCGATCAGATACTCGTCATTGGTGAGGTTCGAACCATAAAGCTCGGCGTGGTAGCGCTCGTCGGCACTCTCGTAACGCAGACGCGCATTGAGCAGCCCGTAGGACGGTTGCTGCAGCACACCGCCGAAACGGTCATTGTCATTGTCGAAGTAGATTTTCGACTGCCAGGACCAGGTCGGTACTAGGCTCACCGAACCCCAGCCTCCCGTCGCCACTTCCCAGTTCAAACCCATGGAGACGGCGTGCTCCGGGGCATAGCGGAAGCGGTTTCCGGCCAGTTCCAGCGCATTGCCCTGGCTGTCCGTATCGTCGAAGGTGGCGTGGTTATAAGCGTAGCTGACGAAAAGGTTGGCGGTTTCCGATAGGTCGAAGTCGCCCTGCAGCTCGAGGCCATACTGGCTGGCATTCCCCGCATTATCGGTGATGAAGCTGACTGTATTGGGATCGAAGCGGGTGGTCTGGAAGTTCTCGTATTCCGATTGGAAGACCGAGCCGGACACCGTGCCGCGGTCGAAGGTGATGAAGGCCCCCACTTCCAGCGAGTCGACGATCTCGGCCGGGGCTTCGGAGAAAAAGCTTGGCACCGAGGTGTCGACCGAGATCACATCCGGACGTCGTCCACGGGCAAAACTGGCCCAGGTATTGATCCGGTCAGTCACCGCATAAGAGGCGGCAAAGCGCCAGGTGAAATCGTCGAAATTGCCGTCCTGGCTGACGAAGTCTCCATTGGGCGTGAACGGCACGATCAGGGTATCGCCGAAGGTGACGAAGTTCGGCCCGGACAGGGAGCGACCATAGCCACGCGAAGTCTTGTCTTCCTCGGTGTAGCGCAGGCCGGCAGTCAGGGTGAGCCGGTCAGTGACCGCGTAGGACGCGTCCGCGAACACGTCCCAGGAGGTCGTCTCGGCTCCATTGGCGGCTTCTTCGAGATAGAAATCACGCAGCGGCACGAGCTGGTTCTGGGTCAGCAGGGCCGCGACCGAATAGGGGAATGGATTGAACGGGTTGTCCAGATCCACGCCCGGGAAGCCATTGAGTGCCAGAAGGCCTTCCAGCTGCGCCACCGTTGCGCCGAAACCGGCAGCCAGGGTCGGTGCGAGAAAGGCCTGGGCGACCCGCTCGTCCAGACCGATCGGGATGCGTTGCTCACCTTGCTCGGTGAACCAGAGCGCGCCGACCGAGCCGGTCAGTCGGCCGCCATTGTCATAGGAGAGGCGGAATTCCTGGCTGAACTGCTCGCCTACCGCATCTTCGCCTATGGTGAGGAAAGGCAGCGCCGTTCCGTCCGGATCGAAGACCTCGACCGAGGTGAAGTCACGCCAGCCCGTGATCGAGTTCAGCGTCCAGGCGTCATTAACGGCGTAGTTGGCCAACACGGTCACGCCGCGCACTTCGCGATCCAGGCCCAGCGGCGCACCACCTTCGAAATTGCCGAATGTGTTCAGGGCGGCCGGAGAATGCGGATCGGTATCGCCACCGGGTGCCGGGATAGAGCCGGACTTGAAGGACGTGCCCGGCGGTGTGTCTTGCTGGTAGTTGGCGATCACGTCGAAGGAGAAGCGGTCGCTGGGTGCACCGGACAGGACCAGGCGGACAGCCTGGGTATCACGCCCCTGCAAGCCTTCGCCACCCAGCGCATTGTCAATATAGCCATCCCGCTCACGGCTCACGGCGGCGAGTCGAAGGCCGTAATTCTCGTTCAGGGCGAAATTGACATGGCCGCGGGCTTCGCGCTGCCCCTCATTGCCAACGCCCAGCTCCACCGAAGCGGAGAATTCATCTTCGGCCTTGTTCTGGATGATATTGATGCCGCCAATGAGCGCGCCGCGACCAAACAGGGTCGGCTGCGGGCCCTTGGCGACTTCAACACGCTCGATGTCGAACAATTCGACATAGGAGCCACGCGAGCGCGTGATGGAGACACCATCCTGGAAGACGGCGACGCGGGTTTCCGACGTGGCCTCGCCACTATCCGTC
The DNA here is from genome assembly GCF_947259345.1 of uncultured Maricaulis sp. GTDB lineage: Bacteria > Pseudomonadota > Alphaproteobacteria > Caulobacterales > Maricaulaceae > Maricaulis. The sequence continues at coordinate 218,312 of NZ_CAMYLS010000005.1, forward strand.
GTGATGCCCCGGATCGAGTAGCCGGTATTGTTCGGGCTCTGCTCCTGCACGACCAGGCCGGGCGTGAAGGCCGCCAGATCCTCGAAATCGGCAATATCAAGCGCTTCCAGGCGTTCCGCGTCAAAGGCCGAGACATTGATCGGCACGTCCGCTAGGGATTGTTCGCGGAACTGGGTCGTCACGCGAATGACCTCAACGGCGTCCTCTGCCCCGTCCTGGGCCAGGGCGCCAGGCATGGCAGAAGCGGTCGCGGCCAGGGCGGCCGCGGTCAGAAGGCGGGACTTCAATGTCATGGTGTAATCCTCAAACGCGCGCAGCCCCCTCGACTGCGCCAGTTTGGCCGTGCTTATGCGCTGGCGATGACGCTTTGCCGACACACGGGTGACAGCTACATGACGCACTGCAACAAACAAGCCGCGCGTTGCATTCGCGCATCAGCTGGGGGAGTGTCGGTTCATGACCGAAATCGCAGAGACACGATCATTCGAGGTGGAGCCGGACGATGCCGGCGCTCGCCTTGACCGCTGGCTCGCTGACCAGATCGACACTTTGTCCCGTTCCCGGATCAAGGCGTTGATCGAAGAGGGGCATCTCGCCGTAGGTGGCGCCGTGCTGACGGATCCCTCGGCCAAGATCCTGTCCGGCGCGACCTACACGCTGGGAATCCCGGTTCCGCGCGCGGACACTCCCAGGCCGGAGCCGATGGACTTGGATGTCCTGCATGAAGACAGTGACCTGATCGTGCTCGTGAAGCCGGCGGGCCTGTCGGTTCATCCGGCCGCAGGCAATTGGACCGGGACACTGGTTCACGGCCTGCTCCATCATTGCGCCGGTTCGCTGTCCGGCATTGGCGGCGTCGAGCGACCGGGCATTGTTCATCGGCTCGACAAGGAAACCTCCGGCGTCATGGTGGTCGCCAAATCCGATGCCGCCCACCAGGGCCTCAGCGCCCAGTTCGCCCGCCACACCGTCGAGCGCGCCTATATTGCCTTCACCCGCAATGCGCCGAGCCCGAAGGCGGGGCGGATCGAGACCCAGATCGCGCGGTCCTCGCGCGACCGGATGAAATATGAGGTCCCGCACGACCCGAACTCGGAAGCGGGCAAACATGCGATCACCAATTACACGACGCTGAAGCGCTATGGGCAGACGGTCGGAGCCGCGATCGGCACCGGAATGGCGGCCAAGGTGGAATGTCGCCTGGAGACCGGACGGACGCACCAGATCCGCGTTCATATGGCCCATATCAACAGCCCGCTCCTGGGCGATCCGGTCTACGGCCAGAAACGCGGACGCCTGCTCGAACATGATGATGAATCGGGCACACTCAAGACATTCCGCCGCCAGGCCCTGCACGCGGCCATTCTCGGATTCAAGCATCCGGTGACCGGCGAGGCGTTGCGCTTCCAGACCGATCTGCCGGACGATATGAAACGGGTCGAAGCCATACTCGAGACGCTCTGAGCCATGACGGCCTCGTCTGCCTCCCCTGCCCGCCCGGCGCGGCGCCGCAATGCGGAAGCGACGAAGGCGCGCCTGATGGCAGCGGGTGAAGACCTGTTCGCCGCTCACGGTTTCACCGGCACGACGCTGGATGCCATCGCCGAGAAAGCCGAAGCCAACAAGGCGATGGTCCGCTATTATTTCGGTGACAAGGACGGGCTTTATACCGCCATCATCGAAGCGATCATCGATGATGTACTGGCCCGTCTGAAAGCCGAGCTGGCCCAGCCCGTCGATCCGGTGGCCGATATGGGTGACTTCATCGAGGTCTTTGCCCGCGCCATCATCAGTCGACCCGGCTTTCCTCGCATGATCCTGCGCGATTATCTCGATGGCGAGATCATGACCCGCGAAGGGCCGGCCCGAAAACTGCGGAATTTCATGGAAACGACGCGCCGCTTTTATGAAGCCGGCCATGCGAAAGGACGGTTCCGCGCCGTCGATCCGCACATGCTGCACCTGTCCATCGTTGGCTCGGCGATCTTTTTTTCGGTCACCCGACGCATCCGAACGGCAATCTCCACGCATCAAGGGATGGCAGACTTCGAAATCGAAGCTGCGCCATTTACGCGTCACCTGCGCGACCTCATGCTTTCGGGCATCACGTCAACGCAGGACTAGACGGGGGATTTAAGGGGGCGTTCGCCCGCATAATTATCTACCCGGATAGTTATAAGCGTAACGGGCTGACTGAAACAGACAAAGGGACACGTGACGATGAAGAACTGGATCAAATACGGGCTCGCCGGCCTCACCGCCGGACTGGCCGTAACAATGACCGCCCAGGCCCAGAACGACGGCACCGGGGCCATCCTGGACCGCTTCGCCGCCGATTATCTGGAAGACCCGACCTTCGAGGCGAGCACCGAATTCGGTGTCGTGGTTGATGGCGACTGGTGGACCATCACCATGGACGCAGACGCTGGCAGTTATGCCGTCACCCACGGCGAACCGGAAAGCCCGACCTTCTACTACACGGCCGAGGCGGACGCGCTGGCCCAGGTCGATCGTGGCGAAATGGCGGCCCTCACAGCCATGGGCAAGGCGTTCTCAAGCGATTATGCGCCCATGGATATCGAGCTTATGGACGGGGCGGATTTCGATCCCGCCATCCTCTCCCTCACCTTTCACTTCTGGACCCGCGGCACACCGGAAATCATCAACTGGCGCGAGCATGCCACGCGGGAAGTGCATGGCGGTAATGTCGGGATCATCTACTACCAGCCCGGCTTTCGCAGCGGGTTCGGCCATGTCATGCCCGGCCAGCATGTAAATGCCGATCCGCGCAGCCGCACCAATCCCTTCCCGACCCTCCTTGTTTTCACCGGCAATCGCGCCATCGCGCGCATTGACGGGGTCGACCACGAAGTCGGCAATGGGCAGGTCCTCATGATACCGGCCAATGTCTCCCATGAAATCCTCAACCCGTTCGATGAGCCAGCGGAATTCCTGCTCTTCATGTTCGGCGACGGCGCCTGAGGTCGCACCTGCACCGGCGGCGTTGTCTCACGCAGCGCCGCCGCCTAGCCTGTCGGCTTCGCAAGAGGAGACCGGTATGACAGCGCACGCGATGACCAAGGGTGTCGGCGGATCTGACGCCTCGACCGAGCTTTCGCGCCTGGAAGACCGGCTCAGCCACTGCCAACCCATCCCCGAAGCCAGCCTGCGCGAACGGCTGGATGGCTTGCGGGACCGGATGGGCAAGGCCGGGCTTGATGCGATCTGGCTCAATGCCGGCACCAATCTCAACTATTATACCGGCCTGCGATGGCCGGCGACGGAACGCCTCGTCGGCGCGCTTGTGACCGCGGATGGCGGTCTGACCTATTTCGGCCCGGCTTTCGAGACCGGCACGCTTGAAGGCTTCATGCGGCTGACCGCGCCACTCGCCACCTGGGAAGAACATGAAGACCCGTACGCGACCCTCGCCGGTCTCGACGACGCCAAGGGCCGTCTGGGGATCGATCCGACCACGCCGCTGGTAACCGCCAATGCCCTCTCCCACGCCTGGCCAGGTGAAACCGGCGATGCCGCCGAAGCGGTGCTGTCCGGCCGTGTGTGCAAGGATGCCGAGGAAATCGCCCTCATGCAGGCGACCAAGGATGCCACGCTGGACGTTCACGCAGCGGCCGCGCGTATCCTGCGTCCGGGCATCTCGACCCGCGAAGTGACCGAATTCATCCATGCCGCTCACAAGGCTATCGGCGCGCCGGGCGGCTCCACTTTCTGCATCGTCCTGTTCGGACCGGACACCGCCTTTCCCCATGGCGTTGCCAATCCGAAAACGCTCGAAGACGGCGATGTGGTCCTGATTGATACGGGCTGCGCCATTCATGGCTACCAATCCGACATCACCCGCAGCTATGTCTTCGGTGAACCGACGGATCGGCAGCGCGAAGTCTGGGACGCGGAGAAAGCCTGCCAGCTCGCCGCCTTCCAGGCCGCCCAGATCGGCGAAAGCTGCAGTTCGGTCGATGCGGCCGCGCGCGCAGAAGCGGAGCGACGCGGGTTCGGCCCCGGCTATGCCCTGCCCGGCATTCCGCACAGGACCGGTCATGGCATCGGCCTCGATATCCACGAAGGCCCATACTTGGTCGGCGGCGACGACACCCGGCTCGAAGTGGGCATGTGTTTTTCAAACGAGCCGATGATCTGTGTGCCGGGCGAGTTCGGGATTCGGCTTGAGGATCATTTCTACATGACCCCGACCGGGCCACGCTGGTTTACCGAGCCCTCGCGGGCCATAGACGATCCGTTCGGCTAGGTCTCACCGCTGACCGCCTTCAGGCCGATGATCCCGATCAGGATCAAAGCGAGGAAGAAAATCCGCAAATGGGTCGCCGGCTCGTTGAAGACGAGAATGCCGAGCGTCGCCACGCCAAGCGCGCCGATGCCGGTCCACACCGCATAGGCCGTCCCGGCCGGCAGGGATTTCATCGCCATCCAGAGGAGCGCCATGGAGGCGGCCAGCGTGGCCAGCACGGCGGCGTGCTGCCACCAGGGCGCATCACTGCGGACATATTTGAAGCCCAGCGCCCAGCCCATCTCGCAGATGCCGCCCAGCACGAGCAGGGTCCACGAATTGGTCAGCCAGCCCATCGCGATCAGCGCTCGAGCCGGAAATTGCGGGCCCAGACCTCGGCCACGACCGTATCGGCCTCGGTCAGCTCGACGGCGTGCAGGAGCGCGGGACAGGCCTCCTCGAAGGCGGCCCGGCCCGGATCCCAGCGGCTCATCATAGCGACATAGAGATCCAGCAGGCTCAGGCTTTCGCCGAGCAGAAAGGGACCGGGCGCACCATCGAAGGCGTCATTCATCAGCGTCCACATATCCAGACGGCGGCGGTCCGCCATCGCCAGCAGGTCGGCATGGGTCGCGCTGTCAGGATGAAAACGCTCGGGGCCATCGGAAATCGTGAAGGTGGAATAGAAGCTGGAGGCGAGGAACAGCATCCAACGCAGATATTCGGCCCGCTCCGGCGCGTCGATCGCCGGCGCGAGACCGGCATCTGAATGGCGGTCACCCAACCAGATCAGGATGGCAGCGCTTTCGGTCATCACGCTATCATTGGGCAGGATCAGGGTCGGAACCTGGCCAACCGGATTGACCGCCCGCACGCGGCGCTGCTCGGCGGCATCGCCGAGCGGGTCGACTTCCACAAACTCGTAATCCGCTCCGACCAGCTCCAGCGCCGCTTCGACGCAGACCGATCCGAAACCGGCCCTGCCATAGAGCGTGTAGGCCATTCAGGCGCGTCCCTTGCGGATGGCCGCTTGCACTTTCAACGCCTGCACCGTCATGCGCACATCATGGACGCGGACCATGGCCGCTCCGGCCGTCGCCGCACGCAGGGCAGCCGCAAGCGATCCACCCAACCGCTCCATCTCGGCCGCGCCCTCGTCAATAGCCGCTATGAAGCGCTTGCGGGAGGCCCCGAAGAGAACTGGATAGCCCAGGCCGATCACCTGATCGAGGTCGCGCATGAGCGCGAGATTGTGATCCAGCGACTTGCCGAAACCGATGCCCGGATCCAGCCAGATACTGTCGGCACTTACGCCGCGCGCCATGGCGATGTCCGCGCGCTCGGTCAGGAAGTCGCAGACGTCCGACACGACATCCTCGTATTGCGGGTCGGCCTGCATGGTCTGGGGCGTGCCCGACATGTGCATGAGAATGACCGGCACGCCAAGCTCGGCGGCGGTTTCGACCGCGCCGTCCGCCCGCAGCGCCATGACATCATTCCAGATATCGGCTCCGGCTTCGACGGCGGCGCGGGCCACAGCCGGTTTGAATGTATCGATCGAGATGCGGGCAGCCGTGCGCTCGCGGAGCGCCTTGATGACCGGAATGACGCGCCGCAACTCCTCATCCTCGGCCACAGGCGCGGCCCCCGGGCGCGTCGACTCGCCGCCGACATCAATCACATCGGCACCGTTCTTGAGCATCTCCAGACCGCGCGCGACCGCAGCCTCGAGGTCTACAAAATCACCACCATCGGAAAAGCTGTCAGGCGTGACATTGAGCACGCCCATGACAAAGGGCAGGTCCGATTGGCGGCGGGAACGGAATTTGGCCATGACGATCCGCTTGCTGGGACGGGGAAGTGTGACTGCCTGCCCCTGATATACGCTGCAACGCGGCGGCGCGACAATTGAAAGCCTGATCAGGGCTGATCAATCGCTGACCGTGTGCGAGGTCAGGTCGATGGCCAGACGGGAATAGATGTCACCCGCCTCCTGGCCAAGATGCACCGTTGCCGTCTCGCCCTCTGCAACGACGAGCCGCGGCGACTCTTCCAGGCCGAACGGTCGGGCGTGCACGTCATCCTGGAACGCCAAGTGAATGTCGTAGGTGATCCGTCCGTCGCCACCACGCATGGGCTGCATACCGACCATCAAGGTCCGACTTTCCGATCCATGCGCGTCCGACAGATCGGCAACGCCGGCGGGCAAGTTCTCGAGATAGACGAACATCACAGTCTCACCGCGACCGTCGCTGCGAAAGCTTGACGCCTCCTCCCTGCTGACACGGAGGTCTGGCAGAGCGGCCTCGACCGACACCGAATACCGGGTCATCAGGCTTGTCGACGACGCAGGACGCACGATCTCGGCGTCTTGCACGGGGGGTGAGTTGTGCGAACAGGCTGCGACCAGCACGCTCGCGGACAGAGCCATCAATACTCGCATCATCTTCCAATGCCCCATGATTGCCCGGGCATTTGTTCGTGATTTGACTGACGTGACAAGGCTGATCCGACCAAACTCCAGGCCGCCGCAAGAAAAAGCTCCGAACCTGTCAGGCCCGGGGCTATTGAATTTCGACTCGCGAAAGCCGATCAGGCGCCTTGCGGCTCCGGGTCAGCATCCGGGCCCTCATCCGTCGTCGGGACAGCGCTGGTCGGCGTGTCGCTCGGCGGGCGGGGCGTATCATCAGGGCGGCTTGGTGGTTTGCCATTGAGCAGATCGGTGATCTCGCTGCCGGAGAGGGTCTCATACTCGAGCAGCCCCTCGGACAGGGTCTCCCAGTCCTTGCGCTTTTCGGTCAGGATGCGGCGCGCCTCATCCATGCCAGCCTGGACCAGGCCGCGGACCTCTTCCTCGATTTTGCGGGCGGTGGTGCCCGAGACCGACTTGCTCTGAACCAATTGCTGGCCGAGGAAGACCTCGCCCTGATTATCGGCATAATCGATCGGACCAAGCTCTTCGGAGAAGCCCCACTGGGTGACCATCGCCTTGGCCAGACGCGTCGCCTGCTGGATGTCGGACGCCGCGCCGGACGTCACTTTTTCCTTGCCGAATTTCAGCTCTTCCGCAACGCGGCCGCCCATCATGATGGCGAGGCGCGAGGTCATTTCCTCATGCGTCATCGACATCTTGTCACCTTCCGGCAGCTGCATGACCATGCCCAGAGCCCGGCCGCGCGGAATGATCGTCGCCTTGTGGACCGGATCGGAGGACGGCACGTTGATTGCGACGATGGCGTGTCCGGATTCGTGGTAGGCCGTGAGCTGCTTTTCTTTCTCGGACATGACCATGGAGCGGCGCTCCGGCCCCATCATGACCTTGTCCTTGGCATCCTCGAATTCCTGCATCGAGACACGGCGCTTGTTGCGACGGGCCGCCAGCAGGGCGGCTTCATTGACCAGATTGGCCAGATCAGCACCAGAGAAGCCCGGCGTGCCGCGTGCGATCACTTTCGGATCTACATCCTCGCCCAGCGGGACATCGCGCATGTGGACTTTCACGATCTTCTCGCGACCGGTGATGTCCGGGTTGGGCACCACGACCTGGCGGTCAAAGCGGCCCGGACGCAGCAGCGCCGGATCGAGAACGTCCGGCCGGTTGGTCGCCGCAATCAGGATGATGCCCTCATTGGACTCAAAACCATCCATCTCGACAAGGAGCTGGTTGAGCGTCTGTTCGCGTTCGTCATTGCCGCCGCCGAGGCCGGCACCGCGCGAGCGGCCGACCGCGTCGATCTCATCGATGAAGATGATGCAGGGCGCGTTCTTCTTGGCCTGCTCGAACATGTCACGAACACGCGAAGCGCCAACACCAACGAACATCTCGACGAAATCCGAACCGGAGATCGTGAAGAAGGGCACATTGGCTTCGCCGGCCACGGCTCGGGCCAACAGAGTTTTACCGGTACCGGGAGGACCAACCAGCAGCGCGCCTTTCGGGATCTTGCCGCCCAGACGCTGGAATTTCGACGGGTCTTTCAGATACTCGACGACTTCCTGGAGTTCATCCTTGGCTTCATCGACGCCGGCGACATCATCGAAAGTCTTGCGACCGTGATGCTCGGTCAGCAGGCGCGCCTTGGACTTGCCGAAGCCCATCGCGCCGCCACGTCCGCCGCCCTGCATCTGGCGCATGAAGAAGATCCAGACACCGATCAGAAGCAGAAGCGGGAACCAGTTGAACAGCATGGAGAGGAAGACATTACCCCCCTCGGACGCTTCTTCGACGCGAATATTCACATCGGCCTCGCGCAGGATCGCGACAGTTTCGGTATCCGACGGCGGCAGGACCACCTCGAAGGTTTCACCGGAATTTGTCTGCGCCACGAGCGTATCACCCGTGATTGTCGCGCTGGAGATTTCATTGCGCTCGACCCGGTCGAGGAAGTCCGAATAGGACGGCCCCGGCTGTGCGCCGACCTGATCGGCCGGACGGCTGACCATCTGAACCAGGACCAGGACCAGAAGGCCAACAACGGCCCAGATCGCAATATTTCTCATCGGCATGTGTTTTTCCGTTCAATCATACGGTCATTCCCGACCTGATATGGGCATTCCATGTCCACAGTGCGAGTCGGACTGACAGCTGGGCGACAATCGCGTCACTACGCCGCCCTCGAAGCATCAAACCATCTGCCCGCACTTTCCGGAAGCAGACGCCTGCAAAATCTGTGCGCAATCAGCGGGCGAACCGCCTGTGCAGCGGTCACGCTTTCGTTATTCTCATCGGCCCGGCCCGCATCCAGTCCGGCGATCGTGACAATGCGTCCTCTGCGACGCGCGACGAGCAGGCCGGGACGCGCAGCTCCAGGCACTGCATCAAGTATAGCGCGCTTTTGCAGCCCTTCATACGTATCTCCCATAACCGCCCAATCAAGATCGTTGGCGCCCGCCCGGATCTCAAAGCGGCCATCGAAGACCCGGCTGCCGTCCGCCGCGTCAAGCCACGGCTGTGACGCTGCATGATCCACACGCCCAAACAATGCGCCGCGGTCCCGGATCATCATGGCTCGTCCTTTAGCCGGGGGTAGCAACCCGACGCCACATCCCGACCGCGGCTGGGCGGACAGAAGTGCCGCGTCCAGCGGCTGCAGGCGTGCTCGGGACGGACTCAGGGCCTGGCCGGAAATCGCCGAGACGAGCGCTTCGAGCAAAGTCAGACGGACTGTTGGCGTGATACCGGCCCAGGCCGCGAGCTCAATCTCGGCACCGCCCCAATCCCTCAGAACGAGGCAGGTCTGCGCTGCCAGCCAGGCTGATCGGCGCTCGACCAGCTGGATCGGCGCCAAGTCTTCCGCCAGGGCGGCGAGGCGTTCCGTCAAAAATCCGGCCGTGCGAAGCCTGGCCAGCCGATCACGCATCCGAATACGTGCATAGTGAGGGTCGGTGTTGGACGGATCATCAATCCATCGCTCGCCCCGCTGGGTAAGAACTGCACGCAATGTCGAACGGCTGACACCGAGACAGGGCCGCACCAGAGTCAGATCACGCCCCTCCGGCCAGGCTGGTGATGGGGCCTGATACGCCATCCCCGTCGCGCTGTGCCAGTTGCCGCCTGCCGCCAGTCGCAAGGCCACTGTCTCGGCCTGGTCATCACGCGTATGCGCCATCAGCAGAACAGGCAGGCCATGTCGTCTGCAAGCGCTGGCGAGCAAGGCGTGCCGCGCGGCGCGGGCGCGAGACTGCAGGCCGGAACCGGGCCTGGCCGCATCCCAATTCAGCACATCGCAGGGCCATCCGAGCCGAGCCGACACACCGGACACAAACTCCGCTTCTGCGCGACTCTCCGCACGCAATGCATGATCAACGGTCAGAACATGCAGGCTGCGGCCATTCTGCCGGGCCCAGTCGGAGGCCAGCAAAAGCAGGGCGAGACTATCGCTGCCGCCAGAGCAGGCGATGCCCACACGTCCGCACCCGGCGCGCTGATCCAGTTCGGCGAAGACGATATCGGCGGGCTGGACCAATCCCCTATCGGCAGTTGGCGCGCACCGACTCCCGGGCCGCGCGTGCCTGCGAGGCGGGTGCGGCATTGGGGAATTGTCGGCCGAAGCGGGCCAGGGTCGCACAGGCATCCTCGGTTCGCCCCATCCCGTGCAGGGAAGCCGCGAGGCGCACCAGTGCATCTGGTGCCTTTTCGCCTTCCGGCTGCTGGCGCAGCGAAGCGATATAGGCATCAGCGGCTTGCGTGAAATCGCTGCGGACATAAAAGGTTTCACCCAGCCAATAATAGGCTTGGGAGGTCAGCCCATGATCCGGGTTGTCAGCGACAAAGCGCTCGAAGCCGTCCTGGGCTCCAACGAAATCCCCATCGAGAAGACGGGCTCGGGCCGCCTCGTACGTCGCAGCCGGATCGACCCGTGCGGCATCACCACCTTCACCGATCACGGGCGCACCGCCCAGCACACCGGTCGCCGCGGCCCGGGCTTCGCCGTGTGGATCGTCGGGATCAATGATGGCGAGTTCGGCACCGTTCGCGGTCTCGGCACCGTCCTCCAGCACGGTTTCACCATCCGGGCCAAGCCCCTCATTCATCCAGGCAACGGCCGGATCGTCAGCCGCCGGCACCGAAGGACGCCGGTTTGCCTCCAGCTCTCGCTCCAGGACTTCGACCTGCTGACGCAATTGTCGGTTCTCGAAGCTCAAACGCTCACTCTCACCGGTCAGGGCCTGAACCTGGTATTCCAGCTCGTCCATGCGCCGGATCAGGGCTTCCGCCACCGGGTCTCCAGCCATGAATTCGGCTTCGAGTTCACCGATGCGGACTTCCGTCGCATCAATCCGCTCAGCCAGTTCGCGGCGCGATTGAGCATCGGCAGGAGTCGCCGCAAGCAATGCGACAAAGAGGGTGGAGCAAAAGATATATCTGATCATGTGAACGCACCTAACGAAGGAGGACGGCGAAATTGCGGCGTTCGGGGCCGGAATGGAAAACGCCCGCGACACATGTGTCACGGGCGTTCTCTGTCACGAGTAGCAACAGCTTAGTTGGTGTAACCGCCGACCAAGGTCGTGGTCGAGTTGCGGTTGACCGCCCAGCAGGTTTCCGACGACTGCATGCAGGTCGGACGTTCCTTGCCGTAGGAGGTCGTCGAAATCCGGGACGGATCCACACCTTGGCTGATCAGATAGGTCCGGGCTGCATTCGCGCGACGGGCGCCGAGAGCCAGATTGTATTCACGCGTGCCGCGTTCATCACAATTGCCGGCAACAAGGATGCGAGCGCTCGGATAGGAAGCCAGCCAGGCGGCCTGACGGCGAAGCGTCGCGCGGGCTTCGTCGGACAGGTCGCTGCGATCCAGACCGAAGAAGACCCGATCACCCGCGGCTTCCACGAAATGTGCGGTCGAACCGAGCTCGTAACCCGGGCCGGTATCGACCGGACCGGTATTGTCCGGCGCTGCGATCGGGTCCGGATCGCGCATCGGCGCCGTGTCGTCGACCGGAGGGGTCGAAGCACAAGCGGTCGCGAATGCCCCCAGCGCCGCAATGGCAAAAATCTTTATTTTCATAATGTTACACCCTCATCCAGCCCAAGCATCGAAGCCTGTGGCTTACTCCCAATCACGTAGCACGTGATCTTGTACCGATGGCGACCCCCCCAATGGCGCCGCATACCGGACGAAACGTTACGCAGAAATCGTCTACTCAATCAAGGGCGACCATGCCGGGTCGGACGCCATACCGCCCGTCGCTAGCCGCCGCAGATTGAAGCCTGCCAGATCAATGCTCCAGATTTCATAGCGCGTGCCATTGCTGCGCTGTTCTCCACGCGTAAAAAGCAGGACGCGGCCATTGGGCGACCAGGCCGGCGTGTCAACGAAATAGCCTTCGAAAAGGATACGTTCGATGCCGGACCCGTCCGCCCTGACGACGCCCAGCAGGAATTGGCCGCCCACTTGTTTGGTAAAGGCAATCAGGTCGCCACGCGGCGACCAGACCGGCGTCGTATAGCGCCCGGAGCCAAAGGTAATGCGCTGCACATCGCTGCCATCGCGATTCATGACATAGAGCTGTGAGCCGCCGCCACGTGCCGACGAGAAGACAATACGCCCACCATCCGGCGAAAAGGACGGCTCCACATCATCGGCCGGATGCTGGGTCAAGCGCTGCAGATTCCGAGTCTGCAGATCGAACAGGTGGATGTCGTGCCCCGACCGGGTTTCGATCGACACCGCCAACTCGGACCCGTCCGGTGAAAAGCGCGCGGACAGGCTCTGGCCGTCCAGGTCGACCTGGCTTGCGGCACCGGCACCGCCGGACGCGAAGAGTGCTTCCTGGCGCCCAGTTTCTAGATTGTAGAGATAGGTCGTGGCCTGGCCGTCGAGGAAAGATACATAGGTGATTTCCTGGGCACTCGGCGAATAGTTTGGCAACAGCGCCATATAGGAGCGATCGGTAAGGAAAGACGGGTTGGCGCCGTCCTGGTCCATCCAAGCCAACTGGCGGATGGGCTCGCCGTCAATTCCGCGGCCTTCAGACACATAAACAATGCGCGTGTTGAAATAGCCGGTCTCGCCGGTGAGGCGCTCATAGACGGCATCAGCGAGGCGATGCGCCACGCGACGCCAGTTTTCCGGGGCAGTACGATATTGCAGCCCGAGAAGCTGCTCTTCCAGGCGCGTATCCCAAAGGCGGAAGCCGACAACGAGGCGGCCATCCTCCTGGATGGTGACACTGCCAACCAGAAGCGCATCGGCATTGATCACTCGCCAGTCGGAAAAACGTGGGCGCAGGTCAATATTGGTGATGTCCTCGATGAAAGCATCCTGATCGACCGGCGCAAAAAGACCGGAACTGGCCAGGTCATTGGCGACCACGCGGGTGATGTCGGCACCGCGCCGCAAGGCCTCGTCCGAGGCCCCCACGAAGTCCGGCACGGCGATCGGCATGGGGTCCAGATTGCCCTGGGTCACGTCGACCCGCAGGGGTTCCTGGGCGTCGGAGGCGGCGGACCAGCCAATCAAGGCAAAGAGCGCAGCAAACAGGACAAGAATTCGGGTCATGGGACAGGGTCTCCGGGACGAATGTGGCTAGCCACCGTATAAGGACGGCGAGAAATTGACCTCAATTTGACGCCATTGAGAATAAGCTTCTGGCGGGAGCGGATAGGGCTGGCACTGAACGGCGGCGCGCAGAGCTCGCTCGCCAGCCACGCGCAAGTACGGGTTCGGTGAGTTGAGAATGCGAGCCTGGTCGGAAAGGCGCGGTGGGCCGGTAAGTTCACCGCTGCGGTCCAGGGTCAGTACCAGTTGAACGGCCAGCTCATCGGGCTCGGGGGCATCCAGCGAGGCGCGCCAGCAGCGTGACAGGTGCGAACGCAACATGACCTGCAGGGTGGCCGTCATCTCTTCGCCATTGCCGACCGCCGCGCGGCGCGCACCCTCATCCGCCGCCTGCGAGTCACGCGTCTCGGCAACGCTGCGGGACAGATCACCCAGCATGTCGTTTAGTGACGGCTCGGCGGGCTGCGGGTCGGGGCGGCGCTCGGGACGCGGAGCGGGGTCTGGTGCCACAGGTTCCGGCTCAGGCTCGGGCGCCTCCGCAACCGGTTCCGGGTCGGGCGCGGCCGGCGTCTCGGGCTCGGCATCGATGATTTCTGGCTCGGTTTCGACCGGTTCCGGCTCGGGAGCTGGCGCTCCTTCTGGTTCGGCAATGACGTCGTCGATCGTCTCTTCCGGCGCCGCTTCCTCGACCGGCTCGGGGTCTGGCCGGGCGGCACGGACATTTGTGGTGTCTGCGAGCGTCACCAGCTCGATCGGCACAATCGGCGCGCTCTCCAGCATGGAAGACACGCGGGGCAGATAGATCAACCCGCCCGCAATAATGCCGGCATGCACGAAAAGGGAGAGAACGAGACCACGCACCAGTTTGCCGCCACTACCGCTCGACCGGGTCCGTCACCAGGCCCAGATTGGAGAAGCCCGCCGCATTGATGTTCGCCATGACGCGCGCCACATCGCCGTAGGCGGCGCCGTCATCAGCGCGGATATAGATCCGCGCGTCGAAACCGGTGCCGGCAATGGCGCGCAGACGCGGAACGAGTTCCGCGATCTCGACCTCGGTCTCCTGCAGATAGATCATACCGTCCGCATTCACCGTCACCGTGAGCGGCTCCTCGCCAGCGGGAAGGTTGCGCGCCTCGGTCTCGGGCAGATTGACCGGCACACCCACCGTTAGCAGAGGCGCGGTGATCATGAACACGATCAGCAGGACCAGCATCACATCCACGAAAGGCGTGACATTGATCTCGGCCTTCGGCTTCCAGCGGGCGCGGCCGCGACGGGAACCGCCACTATCGAGCGATACAGCCATCGGACTACAGCCCGTCCCGGTCGGCCAGCGCCGAGAGCTCGTCCACGAAACCGTCGAGGCGCGAGCCATATTTGGCAAGATTGGCAGACAAGGCGTTGAAGAAGATCACGGCGGGGATGGCGGCTAGCAGGCCCAGCGCGGTGGCGAACAGCGCCTCGGCAATACCCGGAGCGACGACGGCCAGATTGGTGTCTTGCGAGGCCGCGATGGAGCGGAAGGCATTCATGATGCCCCAAACTGTCCCGAACAGGCCAACGAAGGGTGCGGCAGACGCGATGGTGGCGAGAATGCCCAGCCCGCCTTCCGAGCTGGTCATTTGCCGCCCGGCTTCGGCGCCCGCAGCCTTGGAGACGCGGCCACCGGCATTGTCACCCTTCCATTCACGCAGACCCGCTGCGAAGACACGGGAGAAGGGCTCACGCGGGTTCTTCGCAAATTGGTCGGCCAGCGCGTCGATCGACCGACCGGCCCAGAATTCGCGCTCGAACAGCTTGGCCTTGGCATGCAGGCCCCGCAATTGCAGCGCCTTGTCGATGGCGATCGCCCAAGACCAGACCGACATGAAGGCCAGAATACCCATCACGCCCTTCACCACCCAGTCGGCGCGCATGAACAATGAATAGAAGGAGAACCCCTCCACCACTTGCGCGACCTCGACGATAGAAGACTCCATAACGCTCACCCTTGCGCTTCGACCCGATGTCCGCACCGGCTCGATACCGTGTTCCACAATCCGTCCAGCGCGATGCAGACTCCATGCCTGCAACGACGCACTCCGCCCGTAACGGATCCTTGCCTACCGAATACGGCAAATTTCAGGAGGTGATAACCGCAAATACTGCGCGATCACGCATCGTCATTGTGCGCGACCGAGTGTGGCGCGACTTCCTCGACCACATCCCAATGCTCGACGATCCGCCCTGCTTCCAGGCGCAGGAGATCACAAGCCCGATAAGTCGCGCCGTCCATGTCGAAGCAGGAGAAGACGGCGACATAGGCGCCTTCCCCAACGACATCATCGACGCCATGATACGTCAGATTCGGTCGCGGGCTGCGACGTGCGACGAGTGCATCATAGCCTTCTGCACGGCAGCTGGAACCGGCCGAATGAGACACGAAACGGCCACGGTCGATAAAGGCGTCACGATGCTGCGTACCGCCCCCCTGAACGACCATTTTGATAAATGCGCGCACCTGCGCCTTGTTAAGCGACGCCTCGTCCTCCAGGCGCGGGTCCGGCTCGGCGGCTGCTGAAGCAGCACTGTAGGTTCCGCTTGGCGAGAACCGCGCCGACACCTGGCGCCTGACGGACATCAAACCGGCTGCATCGCGGCGAACCAGGCTCATCGTCACCCAGACATCGCCGCCGTCCGCCGTTTCATGCACGGAATGCATGAAAACGTCTGCTCCGTCCTGAAGCACGCGAGCGACGCTGAATCCGAAATTGGGAGGCGGATCCGGCTGCTGCGAAGGTCCGGCTCCTGATAGTCCGCTTGCCGACCGTCCAGGCGTTTTGAAATAATCTGCCAAACACTCCCCCTGTTCTTTCAGGGGTACCGACCCGTCACATTACACGCAAGTTATCTTCGACCTTGATGCCAAAAATGTATGCAAATGCGAATTATTCCGAGGCAATAGGCAAGACGAAATCGCGCCACTGCTTTTGCATCCATTCAGGCGGCCGCTTCGCTCGCCCCGCACCGTCAATACACACGGCCTGAACCGATGCGGTTGCGATCACCTCACCCTCGCGAGTCAATGCCTGCTCCATCATGAGGCGGGCACCCATCTGTGGCTTGAAACGGGTTTCGACAATCAGCACATCATCGACCCGCGCCGCGCGGATGAATTCGATCCCCATGCGACGCACAGCAAAGGCAAGAGACGGCTCCATGGCCGCCAGTTCGGAATGGTGAATGCCGCAGGCACGCAGGCTTTCAGTGCGACCCCTCTCGAAGAAGTGGAGGTAGCGCGCGTGATAGACAACACCGGAGAAGTCGGTGTCTTCGTAATAGACACGGACCGGAAGCCGGTGCGCCTTGTCGGAACCGAATTGACCGCTGGCCGGTTGAAGAAGCTTGCTCATTTGCCGAACAAGCCTCCCGGGTTGCCATTGCCGACCTGGGGCGGCGTCAGTCCGAGATGATCCCACGCACGGGCAGCAGCGAGGCGACCGCGCGGAGTCCGCTGGATGAAACCCTGCTGGATAAGAAAGGGCTCGACCACGTCCTCCAGGGCGTCACGGGCTTCGGCGAGCGCGGCTGCCAGGGTTTCGACACCGACCGGACCACCACCAAAACTCTCGATCAAGGCCTTGAGGTAACGCCGGTCGAGACTGTCCAGTCCGATCTCATCCACTTCAAGGCGCTTGAGCGCGCGATCCGCGACGGCATCGGTAATTTGCTGCGCATCTTCCGCCTCGGCGAAATCCCGAACCCGACGCAGGAGACGACCAGCGACCCGCGGCGTGCCGCGCGCCCGTCGCGCGATTTCACGCGCGCCGTCCGGTGTGGCTTCAATCCCGAGCTTCGCCGCCGCGCGGGTAACGATGAAGCCCAGCTCGGCCTCATCATAAAATTCGAGTCGCACCGGGACGCCGAAGCGATCTCGCAACGGCGTCGCCAGCAAGCCGGCGCGAGTCGTCGCGCCGACAAGAGTAAAGGGGGGCAATTCGATCCGGACTGTCCGGGCGGACGGCCCCTCGCCAATCACCAGGTCGAGGCAGTAATCCTCCATGGCTGGATAAAGGATCTCCTCAACTGCCGGCGCAAGTCGGTGAATTTCGTCGATGAAGAGCACATCGCGCGGTTCGAGATTGGTCAGGATGGCCGCCAGGTCGCCGGCCTTGGCAATCACCGGGCCGGACGTCGCCCGAAAGCCGACACCCATTTCCCGCGCCACGATCTGGGCCAGCGTTGTCTTGCCTAGCCCGGGCGGGCCGGACAACAGAACATGATCGAGTGCCTCCTCACGGCGACGCGCCGCCTCAACAAAGACTTTGAGATTGGCGATGGCAGCCTTCTGTCCGACAAAATCGGCGAAGGAGAGCGGGCGCAAGGCCCGATCGCGGCCGTCACTGGGTTGCATGTCTTGGTCAACAAGGCGGTCTTCGCCGGGCGGGTCGAGGGCGTCAGTCATGATCGGCGGGATTTATCGTGATCCGCGCACCCGCGTCCATCCGGACACAGGTGACACGTCGAAACGAACGCTCGAACGGATAAGAAATCATGGCGCTAGCTCCTTCAGGGACAGGCGAATGACATCGCCTAGCGCCGCTTCATCGCCCAGGTCTCGCAGGGTCGTGGCAACGGCCTGCCGGGCCGCGCTTTCGTTATAGCCCAGATTAATCAGGGCGGAGACGGCATCGTCACGCGCAGCGCTATCGCCGCCGCGCACGACCGGGCTCGCCGGCATTGCCTCGCCGGTAGCGCCGTGGACAGGCAAGCCGATCAAGAAACTACGGCCGCTTGGCGGGGCCTTGTCCTTGAGCTCGGTCGCGATCCGGGTCGCCAGCTTTGGACCAACCCCCTTTGCCCGGGCGAAGGTGGCCTTGTCTCCCAGGGCGGCTGCGTTGGCGATTTCGCTGACCGGAACCGTATCGAGTATGGCGAAGGCCGCTTTCGCACCGACACCCTGGATGTTTTGCAAATGAACAAACCAGGCGCGTTCAATATCATCGATGAAGCCGAACAGCTTGAAAGCGTCTTCGCGAACATACGTTTCAATCTGCAAGACGATGTCCTGACCCGGCTCGAGCCGCGCCAGCGTTCGAGCGCCTGCGCCGACCAGATAGCCGACGCCGTTGACCTCAAGCACCAACTCATCCGCTCCGAGCGCTTCGACCCGCCCCTTCAGCATTCCGATCATGCGGCACTCCCGATACGCGATGCCCGTCTGTGATGGGCATGACAGATAGCGACCGCAAGCGCATCGGCAGCGTCGGCCGTCGCCTTTGTTCCTGGCAGGAGGATACCGACCATGGCAGCGACCTGAACCTTGTCGGCCGCTCCGGTTCCTACTACGGATTTCTTGACCAGGCGCGCCGCGTACTCGGCAACCGGCAAGCCCGCCTGCGCCGGAGCTAGCAACGCCGCCGCCCGGGCATGACCCAGTTTGAGCGCAGAGGAAGCATTGGCGGCCATGAAGGCCTCCTCGATCGCCGCTTCGTCCGGCTGGTACGACTCCACAAGCGCGTTCACCCCCGTAAAAATATGCGACAGCCGCTCACTCAGGGGTGCGCTCGTGGCCGGCGTGATGACGCCATGGGCGATAGCGCGGAGGCTCGAGCCTTCGACGGTCACTACGCCCCAGCCCATTCGACGGAGGCCGGGGTCAATTCCCAGTATTCGCACGGATAACGCCATTCGCCCCTCCCGGATGCGTCTACCTAACACCAGCCTAGGCGACGGAACAAGACGAGAACGACGCCCCGTACCCACTTCAGCTCATGACACTCTCGCCTTGCGAATAGCTCTCATCCGCGATCTGAGCGCAGTGCAAACAATTCTCATGCGCACTTTTCTTGCAATTCATTATCGAGAATACTTCTATACACCTGAATTAATGAGATTTATTTTCTTGAACTTTCAATTGCCCAGGCCCCGAGCTCTGCTTAGACTTTCAACGAAATCAAGTGGAACGCGTTCTGCGGTCCGAATTTTGACACTGGGGAATTTAAGTCATGGCCAAAAAAGGCAAGATCAGTCGCCGCTCCTTCCTGACCCGCGTTGCGGGCGGAACCGTCGCAACAGGCGCCATTGCAACCGTTGCCGGCGCTGCCGTCGTACAACGCTATGCGGACGCGGATCCGGTTGACGGCGTCGCCCGTACCGGCATCACTGATGTCGACCCGAATGACTATGCCAACCACGGCTCCAGCCGCACCGGTCGCACAGACAGCGACAGCGGCGCCTGCGCCGACCAGGCCGGCTATGGCCGCGGCAATACCGGCTACACCGACAGTGACAGCTCCGGCTGTACGGATCCGGGTGGTCGCGGTCGCGGACCGAGCCTTTAAGACACTTCACGACGGCGCCCACGGGCGCCGTCGTTTTATCTCAATCGTGAGGGACAGGGGGTAATTCTTGGGGGATTGCCCGACACGACAACGAGGTAGTTAAATGGCCAAGAAGGGCAAACTCAGCCGCCGCTCATTTTTGACCCGCGTCGCTGGAACCGCCATTGCCACGGGCGCAGCCGGAACGATTACGGGCGCCTCCATTGCCCAGAACCATACCGGTCGCACCGATTCCGACAGCGGTAGTTACGCCGACCGCGCCGGTTACGGACGCACAGGCGCCACCGACGCGGACTCCGGTCGCAATGCCGACCGTGCCGGTTACGGACGCGGCAGCTCCGGCGTGACGGACAGCGACACCGGTACTTATGCTGACCCGGTCGGAAATGGCCGCGGTCGTTCGGGGATCACAGACAGCGACTCGGGATCCTATGCGGACCCGGCCGGAAATGGGCGCGGGCGTCGAAGCTCTGGTATCACTGACAGTGATACGGGCGCCTATGCTGACCCGGTTGGCAACGGTCGCGGTCGCTCCGGAATTACCGACAGCGACTCCGGTGCCTATGCTGATCCGGCTGGAAATGGACGCGGACGTCGATCCTGCACCGACAGCGACACAGGCGCCTATGCAGATCCCGTCGGCCGCGGCGATCGCTGCCGCTGAGTTTTGGCCCGGTCGGCCGACACCGTCGGTACCGACCCCGCCTATGGAGGCTTGAATGGCCAAACGAGGACAACTCTCCCGCCGCTCTTTCCTGACTCGCGTTGCCGGGGCCGCTGTCGTAACCGGCGCCGCGGGAACCGTGGCGGGCTGCGCAACAACTGGCTACACCGACACTGACACAGGGCGCTATGCCGACCCCGCTGGCGCTGGTCGCGGTGGTTACGGCACGACCGGGGTCACCGACAGTGATACCGGTCGTTATGCCGATCCGGTTGGCAACGGTCGCGGCGGCGGCATCACCGATGCCGATTCCGGTCGCTATGCTGACCCGGTTGGCGGCGGTCGAGGTGGCGGCGTCACGGATTCCGATACCGGCAACTATGCCGACCCGGCAGGGCGCGGCCGAGGCAGTTCCGGCATCACTGACAGCGATACTGGCAGCTATGCCGATCCCGTCGGTCGCGGTCGCGGCGGCGGTGGGCGCGGTGTGACTGACAGTGACAGCGGACGCTATGCCGACCCGGTGGGCGGCGGCCGTGGCGGTCGCTCCTGCACCGACAGCGATACCGGCACTTATGCTGACCCGGTCGGCGGAGGCCGGCGCTGCTGACCTGAAGTCAGTCCCGATCAACCCCCGTGCTGCAGCGCGGGGGTTTTTCATGTGTGGCCAAAGCGCGACCATCCGCGCAGGCGACATCGCGAAAGCAACTCGCTAACCTTTTCAAGCACTCAAAGGGGGAGACACACCACATGACCGCACCGCTATGGCTGACCGATCCGTTTCGCGCCATGATCGACCCGATCGATCGCGACGCCTTTTTCCGTGACTATCACGAGAAAAAGCCGCTGATCGTCCACCGTGAGGATCCAGGGCGTTATGCCGGTCTGCTCTCCATCGCCCGCATCGATGACATCATATCCAGCATTGACCTGCGTGAAGGGTCCCTGGACATGGCCCGGTCGGAACCGCCGGTCAGTCGTGAGGATTACATGTTTGACACCGGTTATGTCGACCGGGGCGGCGTCGCCAACCAGTACCGGAAGGGCGCAACAGTCATCCTGCCGCAATTACACATGACAGATGCCGTTCTGGGCGAATTCTGCCGGGCCGTGGAATCCATTCTGAGCTGTCACGTCCAGACCAATATTTATCTCACGCCTCCCGACAATCAGGGCTTCAACACCCATTATGATGACCATGACGTCTTCGTGCTTCAGATCGAGGGCGAGAAGCTCTGGCGCTTTTATGAAACCCCGGTCGAAAACCCCTATCGCGGCGAAGGCTTCCGTCCAGACGCCCATCAAGCCGGCGACCCGGTCGCGGAATTCGTGCTCAAGGCAGGCGAGTGCATCTATGTCCCGCGCGGCCTGATGCATGACGCGCAGACCCACGGTGATACGGCCTCACTGCACATCACGCTGGGTCTGATCGTGAAGACATGGGCCGACTTGATGCTGGAAGCCGTGTCGGAAGTGGCACTGCGCACGCCAGCCATGCGGCGCTCGCTTCCGCCCGGCTTTGCGCATCCAGAATATGATCGCGGCCAGGCGGCGGAACAATTCAGAGCGCTGACTGATACGCTGGCCCAGGAGATGAGCCTGGACGGGGCGATGGACTTCTTTGTCGACAGCTTTATCCGCTCTCGGGTACCTAATACCCGGGGTACGATTAGCGGCTACACCGCCCCGGCACGGCCCGGGCAGGCCTTCCGCCTCCGCCCGTTCGTTCCGTGGCGCTTCGCCGGCGATGGCGACGAGAATGTCATCATCACCGCTGGCGGCGAAGTTCGCTTCCCGGCCGAAGCCGAAGCTGGACTTCACAAGCTGCTTGATGGGGCCGAAGTCACAGCGGCAAGTTTCGAAGGTCAGGAAGAGGCTGCGGCAATTGAAACGCTGGGCAAGCTGCACGCTTACGGCCTGACACTTCCAGTCTGAATGACGCCCGGCTCCGGGCTTCAGGTTATAATTCAAAACCAGACGACACCTTGCACACGGTAAGGTTAAAATTCTACATGCGCCTCCCTGAAGCGGCCCGGAACATCCGGGCCGCATGCTTGTTTGCAGGTAGGTATGCAATACCGTTTCGCCGCCATGTTCGTGGGCACGCTGATCGTCTTCGCGACGCTCTGGCTGATGTGGCCGTCCCCGATCAACGCTGTGTATTGGGACGAGCCCGAACCGCCGACCCTGACCGGCGCGCTGGCCCCGCGCCCGGCACTCGACGACGCTCGCATTACCCAGCTGGGCACGGCTGGCACAGCTCGATCCTTTGTTGTTACAGAGGACGGCACCGTTTTTTACGGCACGTCCACGGGCGAGGTGCGCCGTCGACATTATAGCTCCGGCGCTGACGCCGTGCTCGCGAACTTCGGCAATGCGCCTGTTGCCGATATCGACTGGATCAACGAAACCCGGCTCGGCGTCACGACGCCCAATGGCCTCTATGCGGTAAGTACCGTTAACGGCGAATCTCAACGGATCAGTGCCGGGGTACCCGGCCATCCCTTCGGCTTCGCCCATGATCTGGCAGTCGCGCCGGATGGTCGGATTTACTTCACCGATTCATCAACACAGAACCACACCAGCGAACGTGGCCAGAATCATCACCTCGACATGCTGGAGAATCGGCCTCACGGCGCGCTCTATGTCTGGGATCCACGCACCTTCCGCACACGCCTGGCGGCCGATAGACTCTACTTCCCCAGCGGCATCGCGGTCGCGTCAGACTATCAGTCTGTCTATATCTCCGAGAGATTTCGATTCCGCATCCTGCGCCACTGGATCGAAGGTCCGCAGGCCGGCGACACCGAAGTCTTCGCGAGCAATCTTCCCGGATTTCCCGACGGGCTCGCAGCCGACGGGCAGGGGCGTCTTTTTATCGCCATGCCCGCGCGTCGCAGCCAGTCACTCCGCACGATCCGACGCAATCCCTGGCTGGCCCGAATCGTCGCCCGCTTGCCGGGGTGGTTGCAGCCGCCGACCAGCCGGTCCGACACCTTTATTGCCGTACTGGACGAAGCCAGTGGCGACGTCATCGCCACGCTGGACGAGACAGGCCAGCGGACATGCCAAGTGTCGAACCTGAACATTTCAAACAGCCAGGACCTGTGGTTTGGCTCGGCTGATTGCGGATATATGGCACAATTGCCGCAAGCCGCAGTTCAGGCCAGCCTTCACCATCCATCAACGACTGCCGCGTCCGGAAACGATTGAGTCCGGTCTAGCCGACTGTTCAGCCCAGCAGGGCTTCCGCACAGTCGACAATCCCGGCGGCCGTGATACCGAAATATTCGTAAAGCGCCTCGGCCGGTGCACTGGCCCCGAAACCGGTCATGCCCACGAAGCCACCCTTTCGCCCGATCACCTGGTCCCAGCCAAAGCGCAGCGCCGCTTCGCAGGCCACGATCGGCACGCCTGCGGGGAAGAGGCCGTCGAAATAATCTGCATCCTGCTCGAGCAGCAGGTCCAGGCAAGGCGCTGATACCACGCGGACAGAGCGGCCCTTGGCACGAAGCATCGTCGCGGCCTCAACCGCGAGGCTCAGTTCCGAGCCCGTGGCAACCAGCACGACATCCGGTGTGCCGGCACAATCAGAGAGAATGTAGCCCCCCCGCGACGACCGGTTCTCACTGCCGTCATCTTCACGCAAGAAGGGCAATTTCTGACGCGACAGGGCGAGCACGGACGGGCCGTCTACGCGGCGCAGCGCCAAATCCCAGGCCTCCGCCGTTTCCAGCGCGTCCGCGGGGCGGAACACGTGCATGTTCGGAATGGCGCGCAGCGACGCCAGTGTCTCGACGGG
This sequence comes from uncultured Maricaulis sp., assembly GCF_947259345.1. Lineage (GTDB taxonomy): Bacteria > Pseudomonadota > Alphaproteobacteria > Caulobacterales > Maricaulaceae > Maricaulis. The sequence continues at coordinate 242,355 of NZ_CAMYLS010000005.1, forward strand.
CTGGTGGGTCGGACCGTCTTCGCCCAGACCGATCGAATCGTGGGTCATCACGTAGACGACCGGCTGGTTCATGAGTGAGGACAGGCGCATCGACGGTCGGCAGTAATCAGCAAACACCAGAAAAGTCGCGACATGCGGGCGAAATCCGCCATGCAGCGCCATGCCGTTGGCACAGGCTGCCATGCCATGCTCACGCACGCCGAAATGAATGTACTGGCCCGCATAATCGCCTGCTTTCACAATGCCGACATCAGGGGTCTTGGTAAGATTGGAGCCTGCGAGGTCGGCCGACCCCCCCGCCAGGCTGGGCCAGTCGCCAATAATCGCAGCCAGGGTCTGACCAGAGGCCGCACGGCTGGCCAGAACCGGCTTGTCCGCAGCCACCTTGCGTCGCCAGGCTTCGAGCGCGGCCAGTTCGGTTTCGCCCGGTTCGCCGGAAATCTGCGCGACAAAATCATCCGCCTTGTCAGATCCGGCGAGGCGGTCCTGCCAAGCCTGATGCGCATCAGCCGAGCCGGTGGCGCGCCAGGCATTGAGGATCTCCTGCGGGAGCTCGAAGGGTGCAGCATCCCAGCCAAGCGCCGACCGCGTACCAGCGATCTCCTCATCACCGAGCGGAGCACCGTGACTGCCAGCAGTCCCGGCCTTGGTCGGAGCACCAAAACCGATGGTCGTACGGCAGGCGATCAGGACGGGCTTGTCAGACGAGCGGGCAGCCTGAAGCGCGGCATCAATGGCGGCGTGGTCATGACCGTCAATGCGCGAGACGGACCATCCAGCCGCGTCGAAGCGCTTGAGCACATCGGTGCTCTCGGACAAATCGGTCGGGCCATCGATGGAAATCTCATTGTCATCCCACAACACGCACAGGCGGTTGAGGCCGAGATGGCCGGCCAGCGAGATCGCCTCGTGAGAAATCCCTTCCTGCAGATCCCCATCCGAGGCAATCACCCATGTCCGATGGTCAACCAGATCATCGCCGAAACGGGCGTTCATCATCCGCTCGGCCAGCGCCATGCCGACAGACATTGAGATACCCTGTCCCAGCGGCCCGGTGGTCGCTTCAACGCCCGGGGTGTGACCATATTCCGGATGGCCGGCGGTCAGGCTGTCGAGCTGCCGGAAATCCTTTAGCTGGTCCATTGTGATGTCCTCGAACCCGGTCAGATGCAGGAGCGAGTAAAGGAGCATCGAACCGTGTCCGGCCGAAAGGACGAAGCGATCGCGGTCCGCCCAGGCCGGCGCGGCCGGATCGAATTTCATGTGCTTGGACCAGAGGACCGTGGCCACGTCGGCCATGCCCATCGGCATGCCAGGATGGCCCGAATTGGCCTTCTGGACCGCGTCCATGGACAGTGCCCGGATGGCATTGGCCATGTCAGACATCGAGACGGAGGTGGAAGGCGTGGTCATGTGAGGGTCTCCATGCACCGTGGCGCTGATCAGTCGGCAATCAGGCCGGTCCGGGCGAGTAGGGCTTTGGTCGAGGCGTCATAGCTTGAAATATCTCCGTCCAAAATCCCTTTGGTCAGCACTTTTCCCAGCTCCACTCCCCATTGATCAAACGGATTTATGTCGTAAATCACGCTTTCAACGAAAACCTTGTGCTCGTGCAAGGCGATAAGGGCGCCCAGTGTCTTTGGTGTCAGGTCGTCCAGCAACAGGGTCGATGAAGGGCGGCCGCCCGGCATCGACTTGTGCGCGGCCAGTTCGGGTTCGAGCGCCCGGTCGACCTTGCGACCGTCGAGCAAAGCGGCTCCCTGCGCCGCCATATTGGCTGCCAACGCCCGCTCACGCGCATCCGTACTGGCGAAATGCCGCCTGATACCGATGAAATCGACCGGCACGATATCGCCGCCCTGATGCAACCACTGGAAAAAGGAATGCTGGATTTCAGTCCCGTTGCCGCCCCAGACGAGTGCCCCGCCCGGCGTCGGGCCTGGCTTGCCGTCCACGGTCACGGACTTGCCAAGCGATTCCATCTCCAATTGCTGGAAATAGTCAGCGAGCTTGCCCAGGCGCGCCGAATAAGCCGCAACGCAGCGAGCCGGATACTCCAAGCCGATCCGGTTCCAGACATCGACCAGCCCCTTGAGCATCGGCATGTTTCGCTCCAGCGGGGCTGTCGCGAAATGCTCGTCCATGGCCCGAGCGCCGTCCCGAAAGGCTTCGAAGACGTCAGGACCCAGCCCGATTTCCAACGCCAATCCAACCGCGCTCCACACTGAATAGCGCCCGCCGACCCAGTCGGGGAAGTCAAAGACGAGGGCGGGATCAATTCCGAAGGCCTTGGCCTTGTCCGGTGCCGCGGAAGCGGCCGCGAAATGGGCGCCGGCACGGTCCGGTCCGACATGGCCAGCGAGCCAGTCCCGCGCGGCCTCGCCCGACATCAGCGTCTCCTGGGTGGAGAAGGATTTCGACGCGACGATGAACAGGATGGCGGCTGGATTTGCGCCGGCAACGGCGTGTTTCAAGTCACTGGGATCCAGGCTGGCCACAAAGCGAAGCTCGGGGCCATCCTCGGCATGGTCTGACAGCGCATCGGCGACCAGACGCGGACCGAGATCCGAACCGCCAATCCCGATATTGACGACGCGCTCGATCGTGACCCCGGACGGCGCGAAATCACCGGAGCGGACGCGCTCTGCGAACGCCCGGGTCTCCGCTTGCGTCCGCGTTACAAGAGCCGCGGCGTCGCTGCCCTCGAGGTGACCACACTGACGATAGGCCATGTGCAGGGCTGGGCGCCCTTCGGTAGCGTTCACAATCCCGCCCGAAAGAAGCATGTCACGCTTGCCTTCAAGCCCCCTCGCGCGGGCGCACTCGAACAGCGCCGCCAAAGCGTCCGGATCAAGCCTCTGCTTGGTCGCGTCAAATTCCAGGCCGGCCGCGCTCAGGGTCAACGCCTGAGACCGAATCTCACCGGCCTCGGCCAGGTCGCGAAGTGAAGAGCCGGCCAGGCGGTCGGCGTGGGCATTCAAAGCTGTGTCGGACACGGGGATTCCTGCAGTCGATATGGGAAGGAACAGCCTATTGGCAGGTACCGCGCTTCACAAGGCATTGCCGGTGGTTTTCCCGACATCTCCGATGATGCGGTGGGCGTCCTCGACAGCCCCCAGGAGATGATAGAGCGTGCTGGCCGGCATCCGATCGGCAACGCGCAATCCATCGGCATCAAAATGGTCGATCCAGCCACCGGGAATAGCCGGATCAAGATGCCATTTCAGCAATTGTCGGGCGGCCTCTTCGGACTCTTCGATCGCGCCCGCATAGCCAGCGCGCTGCCGAGCCAAGGTTGCCCGGAGCCATTCCGTTTGCACCCAGGTCCGCGATCCGGCCTCCACGGGCTTGCCCGAGGCGGAAATCACTTTCTGGGCAAAGCCTCGGTCGCTGTTGCGCCCATGCCGCATCGCATGATCATAGAGGACTTCGGACACGCCTGCCGGAATGTCTCCGCCAGCCTTGCAATAGTCCGCGAGCAACCACACCCATTCAAACTCATGGCCGGGTTCGACGAGCTTCCCGACCCTACCGTCAAGCGGTGCGAGCTCGTCGTCGAAGAATTCGCCGAGCCAGCCCTCCGATTGATTGAGAAAAGCCCGCAACAGAAGCTCGGCGATGTTATCGGCACGTTTGAGATAAGCCGGATCGCCCGTCACTTGATGCCAGGCAAGCAGGCTCTCGAAAAGGTGCATGTGGGGGTTCTGGCGTCGCGGCAATGCCACGCCGCCAATATTCTCGCGATATCCGCCAGACGACTCCGCAAAGCGCTCGTCCAGAAACCCCAGCACGTCTGTTGCGGCAGTCCGGAAATACTGATCACCGGTGAGCCGGTACATCCACGCCTGCGCGAGCAGGATAAAGGCGTGATCATACAGGTCCCGCAGCGGATCAGCGACCTCGCCGGAATCCGTCAGTCGGTGTACCCAACCGGGTTTACCATCCGGCGCGTGAGCGCGCCGCTCAAGGAGACCGTAGCCCTCCAGGGCCAAATCCCGACCATCGCACCACCCCTCCAGGTGGGCCCGGGCAAACACGAAGATCTGACGTGCCTGCGTCCGCACGCGCCGAATGTCGCCTGAGATGGGAAGGCCATCGAAGCTCAGAGATTCGAGAAATCCGCCTGATCGCCGATCCCACGCCCGCTCCTCCCAGAACGGGAGCGCGCGCGTCAGTCCCCAATCAACGAAGCGCGCCACACAGCTCATCACCGTCCCCTTGAGCGCTACCTGCGTCTAATCGCCGAGTTGGGCCATATCCTCGTCGGAAATGTCAAAATTGGCGTAAACATTCTGGACATCGTCGCAGTCTTCCAACGTTTCCATCATCTTCATGAGCGTGGCGACCTTGTCACCGGTCACTTCAATCAGATTCTGCGGCCGCCAGATCAGTTTCGCCGAGGACGGATCGTCGAATGTGGCCGTCAGATTGCCGACGACTTCCATCAGGTCTTCGCGCGCCGTGTAAATGACGTGCTCGCCCTCATTATCCTCGTCACCCTCTTCTGAACCGACATCCTCGGCCCCGGCCTCGATCGCCGCTTCCATCATCGCGTCTTCGTCGGCGGTCGACAGCGGATAGCGAATCTCGCCGACATTATCGAACATGAAGGCCACGGACCCGGTTTCCCCGAGATTGCCGCCATTCTTGGCAAAGGCGGTACGAACTTCCGCCGCGGCGCGATTCTTGTTGTCGGTCGACACCTCGACGATCACGCCGATTCCGGCCGGGCCGAAACCTTCGTAGCGGATATCTTCGTAGGCTTCGCCATCACCACCGGACGCCTTGTCGATAGCGCGCTGAATATTGTCCTTGGGCATCGACTGGCCCTTGGCGTTGGCAACGGCCAGACGCAAGCGCGGATTGGCATCCGGATCCGGCCCACCCAGCTTCGCGGCTATCGAGATTTCTTTCGACAGGCGCGAAAACAATTTGGAACGCAGCTTGTCCTGGCGCCCCTTGCGATGCTGAATATTGGCCCATTTGGAGTGTCCGGCCATGTTCGGGATCCCTCTTCCTGCGGATTCGAGGCGACTTCCTTACCGAGATTGACGCACAAACGCCACTCTCTGCGCCATATTCGCAGGCTTATCTCACAGCAGCTCGGAGCGGCCCTCTTCCTTAAGGGCATTCACGAGCTCCTTCACATCCTGCGTGCGGGAAACATCGCTCACCAAAACCGCGTCGCCTGTGACCACAACGACAACATTGTGCAGCCCCACGACACCGACACGCGGCCCCGACGACATGACGTAGGAATTGCGCGTGTCCACGAGATGCACATCGCCACGTTCGACATTGCCATCAGCCGTCTTGTCCTCGGCCACATCGAAAAGCGCCTGCCAGGCTCCAATATCGGACCATCCGATATCGGCGGGAATGACGACGGCCTTGTCCGTCTTCTCCATGACGGCATAGTCAAATGAGCTCGATGGACATTCAGCAAAGCTCTCGGCACACAAATTGACCTCATCCCCGATCGCATCCGCATGAGTGAGAGCCTTTTTGGCCGCCTCGGCGATCGGCGCGCAGAGTTGCTCCATTTCGCCGATGACTGCGCCGGAACCGAAAAGGAAAATTCCCGCATTCCAGAAAAAGCGGCCGGTATCGAGGAAGGATTGTGCGACCTCTCGGTTCGGCTTCTCGGTGAATCGTTTCACGCGAAAAGCGCCGCTCATTGCCTCGCCGCGCTCGATATATCCATAGCCCGTCTCCGGGCCGGTCGGTTTGATCCCGAATGTCGTGATCGCGCCTGATGACGCGGCGGATGCCGCAGTCTCGACCGCCTCATGAAAAGCCGGAACATCGCGAATATGGTGGTCAGCGGGCAGCAGTAATACCAACGCGTCGGGGCCATATTCGCGCGCCACCAGATGAGCGGCCACAGCCGCGACAGCTGCGGTATTGCGAGCGACAGGCTCGATCACGAAATGCGAAGTCGGGACGGACATGGCCTCAAGTTGAAGCCGCGCCAGCTCGTGCTGAACCTCATTCAGTACAATGATCGGCCGCTCGAACTGGAAATCCCTGCTGGTGCTCGAAACCCGAAGCGCGGTTTCCTGAACCATCGACAACTCGGTTACCAGTGCATGCAGCTGTTTCGGGTGAGCCGAGCGGGAGAGCGGCCACAAACGAGTCCCTGACCCACCTGACATGATGACTGGAACGACAACGCTCATCGCCTGCCCCTTCTCTTGCTCGACACGCAGACCGAGACATGGCCCGAATGACGTGGGAGTGGCAATGCCCTCAAGCGTTGGAAAGGTCGGAAAAACTGCGCTTGGTCAGTGCGTCGACGCGCCGACCCGCCGCTCAATCCGGGTTGCCGGCGGGAAATCACGGGCCGATAGGTAACTCAGCAGCTGCCCGAGGAGGTCGGCGCAATCAGTCTGGACGATCCGCACATACGCATCGCCATCAAGTCTGCTGGCCGTAAAAAGACACGCTGCGGCGGTTGCGGTCTCACCGTCTATGGACCGCAGGAAAGCACCGACATGCTGGTCGAATTCATGCGCGGCCTTGGCGTCCTCGAACCTGATTGTCTGCTTGAACACTATTTCCCCCATGTCCTCCCCGCTGCTGTTGCGCGAGGCGGGCGGCGCGTGACGCCCCCCGTCGCGACGATCGGCGCAGTTGGAAGACGCATCCATGCAGCTATCATGCCGCGAATTCGTCGCACCGTTCCTGGCACATAATCACACCAACGTTGGAGCTCACGCTAGCTTTACCCGAACGGGGATCAACCAGTTGCAGCGGCGAACCGGACTGTTTCCGCTGCGTCGCAGCAAATTTGTCACATTAGGCGGGCAGCCACTCGGCGAGCTGTCCGCCGAGCCGAATTGGCTCACATCGGATAGCCAGACCCGTCGCGTCATCGGTCTCAACATAGACGCCGCACAAAGTCGCCTCACCGGTCGCGGGCTCGAAACGGCCGGACCGCATACGCGTGGTGAAGCGGCGCAAGGGCTCTTCCTTGTCCATACCGATCACACTGTCATAGTCACCGCACATGCCGGCATCCGTCTGATAACCGGTACCGCCGGGAAGGACGCGGGCATCGGCTGTCGGCACATGCGTATGGGTTCCGACAACCAGGCTGGCGCGGCCGTCGCAGAACGCACCCATCGCCATTTTCTCGCTGGTCGCCTCGCCGTGGAAATCAACAATAGCGGCATCGGCGACCACGCCGAGCGGCGCCGCCGCCAGTTCACGCTCAACGGCCGAGAAGGGGTCGTCGAGCGTCTCCATGAAGAGATTGCCCATGACATTCATGACGAAGACGCGGCGACCATCAGGCAAGTCGTAGAGATTGGCACCGGCGCCTGGCGTCGATCCGACCGGATAATTGGCCGGGCGCAGGAGACGCGGTTCACGGTCGATGAAAGACAGGGTCTCGCGCTGATCCCAGGCATGATTACCCAGCGTCAACACATCCGCGCCCAGATCGAATAGCTGGTTGCAAATCTTCTCCGTCACCCCAAAGCCGGCGGCCGCATTCTCGGCATTGATGACGACGAAATCGAGCTGCAAGGCCTCACGAACACGCGGCAGGTGGTCCTCGACCGCCCGTCGCCCGGTCTTGCCGACAATATCTCCGAAAAAGGCCAGGCGCATGTGATCCACAACTCCGTCAGCGATCAGGCTGTCGGATATGGCGCATCACGGATGGAAAGTCCAAGTCATCACTGATGCAGCCGGATCAGGCTGCGGATTCGACGCCTGGCACATAGTCGAGGATCGGCGCCAGGCAGCGCTCGGCGTCGGCGAGTGTCCAGCCTTTGCGACGGGCATAGTCCTCGACCTGGTCTCGCAGAATACGACCAACCGCAAAATAGTGGCTGTCCGGATGCGAAAGGTACAGGCCTGACACGGAGGAAGCGGGTGTCATGGCGAAAGAATTGGTCAGGCCGATTCCGGTCTTGGCCTCGGCGTCGAGCAATTGGAACAGGGTCCGCTTCTCGGTGTGATCAGGCTGGGACGGATAGCCGGGGGCCGGGCGGATTCCGTCATAGGCCTCGGCGATCAGCTCGCGATTGGTGAAAGCCTCGTCCGGGGCATATCCCCAGTATTCACGCCGGACTTTCACATGCAGCCATTCTGCGGCCGCCTCTGCCAGGCGGTCAGAAAGTGCCTTGAACAGAATTGAATTATAGTCGTCCTTGTCGGCTTCAAAGCTGGCGAGCAGCTCGACATTATCACCGGCGGTCACCGCAAAACCACCCAGCCAATCGCCGTGGCCGGCCGGTGCCAGAAAGTCATACTGGCAGACATGTGGCCGGTCATTGTCCTTGCCGGCTTGCTGACGCAATCCGTAGAAGCGGGCGAGTTCCTTGTTGCGCTTGTCATCGGTAAACACCACCGCATCGTCGCCGTCGCGGTGGGCTGGCCAGAAACCGACTACGGCTCGCGGCTCAAGGAGCGCCTCCGACACGATACGGTCCAGCATCGCCTGAGCATCGGCAAAGAGCGCCTTGGCCGCCTCGCCGCGCTTCGGATCTTCGAATATTGCCGGATAGCTGCCCTTGAGTTCCCAGGTGAAGAAAAAGGGCGTCCAGTCGATATGATCGACGAGTTCGGCCAGGTCGGGCTTCAGCTCGGTCACGCCCGGGCGCACCGGGACAGGCGGCGTATAATTGCTCCAGTCACAGGACCAGGCCTTGTCCCGCGCACGCTCAAGCGGCAGCCGCGCCTTGGCCGAACGCGCCGCAAGCCGCCGCTCACGGATTTTCGCCAGGTCACCCTTGACGCCGCGGGCATAATCATCGCGTTGGTCGGACAGGAGTTTGGACACGACGCCGACCGCACGGCTGGCATCGAGGACGTGCACAACAGGCGCGACCTGGATCGAAGGATCGATCTTGACTGCGGTGTGGGCCGGACTGGTCGTCGCGCCTCCGATAAGGAGCGGGATATCGACTTTCTGGCGCTCCATTTCGGAGGCGACAAAGACCATCTCATCCAGTGACGGGGTGATCAGGCCCGACAGGCCGATAATATCGGCGCCTTCACGGCGCGCGGTTTCAAGAATGGTCTCGCAGGGCACCATCACGCCGAGATCGATGACGTCATAGCCATTACATTGCAGGACCACGCCGACGATATTCTTGCCGATATCGTGAACATCGCCCTTCACCGTTGCCATGATGATCTTGCCGTTCGACTTGCCCTTATTGCCGCTCTTTTCCTTCTCCGCTTCCATGTAGGGAATGAGATGCGCCACGGCCTGCTTCATCACGCGGGCCGACTTGACCACTTGCGGCAGGAACATCTTCCCATCGCCGAACAGGTCGCCGACCACATTCATGCCGTCCATCAAAGGCCCTTCAATGACATGCAGCGGGCGATCAAAGGTCTGGCGGGCCTCTTCGGTATCATCGACAATGAACTCATTGATGCCGTGCACCAGTGCGTGGCGGATGCGTTCCGCGACAGGCGCCTCCCGCCATTTCAGATCACGGACCTTGGCCTGCCCACCGCCCTGCCCGCGATAGCGTTCAGCGGCCTCAAGCAGGCGATCGGTGGCATCGTCACGACGGTTGAGGATGACATCCTCGACCAGCTCGCGCAGCTCCGGCTCGATCTCGTCATAGATGTCTAGCTGCCCGGCATTGACTATGCCCATGTCCATGCCGGCCTTGATAGCGTGATAGAGGAAGACCGAATGCATGGCCCGGCGAACAGTCTCATTGCCGCGAAACGAGAAGGAGATGTTCGAGAGCCCGCCCGAGACGTGGCAGCCCGGCAGGGTCTCGCGGATGCGCCGTGTCGCCTCGATGAAATCGACAGCGTAGTTATTGTGCTCCTCGATCCCGGTCGCGACGGCAAATATGTTGGGATCAAAAATGATGTCTTCCGGCGGGAAACCAATTTCTTCGACCAGGATTTTGTAGGCTCGCTCGCAGATTTCGACTTTGCGGTCTGAGGTGTCGGCTTGGCCGCTTTCGTCAAAGGCCATGACAACGACCGCAGCCCCATAGGCCAGACAGGTGCCAGCCTGTTCACGGAACTGGGCCTCTCCTTCCTTGAGGCTGATCGAATTGACGATTGCCTTGCCCTGCGTGTTCTGCAGGCCCGCTTCAATCACCTCCCATTTGGAGCTGTCGACCATGACCGGAACGCGCGCAACATCCGGCTCGCCGGCGATCATACGCAGGAAGCGAGTCATCGCCTCGACACTGTCGAGCAGACCTTCATCCATGTTCACATCAATGATCTGCGCACCATTCTCGACCTGTTGGCGAGCGACCGAAACCGCTTCAGCGTAGTCACCTTCGGTGATCAGCTTCCGGAAGCGGGCCGAGCCGGTCACATTGGTACGCTCGCCCACATTGACGAAGCTGGGTACGGATACAGACATGAATTGAGCCTCAGGATGCCAGTTCGAACGGTTCCAGGCCGGCCAGGCGCATGGCGCGCTTGCGTTCGGCGGGACGACGCGGATTTGCGGATTTCGCCGCCGCCGCGATGGCACGGATATGATCAGGCGTCGTGCCGCAGCACCCGCCAAGAATATTCACCAACCCGGATGATGCCCATTCACCGACATGACCAGCGGTCTGATCCGGTGTTTCGTCATACTCGCCCATGTCATTGGGCAAGCCGGCATTGGGATAGGCAATTATGCGTGTGTCCGCGACGCGTGAGATCGCGGCGATATAGGGTCGCATCTCGTCCGCTCCCAGTGCGCAATTGAGACCGACGGCCCACGGCCGGGCATGGCGGACAGAATACCAGAAGGCCTCGGCGGTCTGGCCCGACAAGGTCCGCCCGGAACGGTCGGTGATCGTCCCGGAGATCATGATCGGAATGGCATTACCGGACGCGGCGCGCAGGTCCAGAAGCGACTTGATCGCGGCCTTGGCATTGAGCGTGTCGAAGATGGTCTCGATCAGGAAGAAGTCGACAAAGGGCGCCATCGCCTCTGCCTGTTCATAATAGGCTTTTCGTACCGTCTCGAAGTCGACATCGCGGTGCCCTGGGTCATTTACATCCGGGGAAATGGAAAGCGTCTTGTTGGTCGGTCCGATCGCGCCGGCGACACCGCGTTCGATACCGGTCTCCGCCGCCACATCGTCGGCCGCAGCCCGCGCCAGCCGCGCACCCTCGCGCGCGATCTCCGGTGCCAGCGCTTGCATCTCGTAATCCGCTTGCGCGATCGACGTCGCCGAGAAGGTATTGGTTTCGACGATATCTGCACCAGCCTCGAAATAGGCGCGGTGGATGCCCTTCACACTGTCTGACGCGGTGAGATTGAGGATGTCATTATTGCCCTTTATGGACACACCCCAATCGGCAAATCGCGTCCCGCGATAACCGTCCTCATCAAGCTTGAGGTCCTGGATCTGCGTTCCCATTGCTCCATCGAGAATGAGGATGCGATCCGCAGCACGTTCTTCAAACGCCTTGATGCGATCCACGCGGTTCATGAAGCCACCGCCTCACGTTCACGCTCGCCCGCCTTCACACCAAGCAGCTGACAGGTCGAAAGGGCCAGCTCGGCCCGGTTAAGCGTGTAGAAGTGGAAGCCGTCGACCCCGCCATTGCGCAGCTTGCCGCACAATTTCGCCGCCACGTGGGCAGTGACCAGCTGACGGGTTCCCGCATCATCGTCGAGACCTTCATAAGCCTCGTGCAGCCAGTTCGGCAGGCTTGCGCCGCACAGGCCGGCAATCCGCTTGAGCCCCTTGAAGTTCGGCTGCAGCATGATGCCAGGAATAATCGGGATGCTGATCCCGGCACGCGCCGCCCGGTCACGGAAGCGGAAATAGATATCGGAATCGAAAAAGAATTGCGTAATCGCGCGCGTCGCACCGGCATCAATCTTGGCCTTGAGCAGGTCGATGTCGAAATCCGGATTGGGGCTTTCCGGATGAGTTTCCGGGTAGCAACCGACAGAAATCTCGAAATCGCCAATCTCGCGGATACCCCGCGTGAGCTCGGCCGCATTGGCGTAGCCTCCGGCAGGCGGCACGTATGCGCCCCCGATCGCGTCGGGCGGATCACCCCGCAGGGCAACGATATGGCGAATACCGGACGACCAATACTGCCGGATCACGCTATCGACTTCCTCACGCGCCGCATCAACGCAGGTCAGATGCGCAGCCGGCCGGATGGAGGTTTCCTCGACAATTCGCTGGACAGTGCGGTGCGTCCGGTCACGCGTCGAACCGCCGGCGCCGTAGGTCACGGAGACGAAGTCCGGCTGTAAGGGCGCGAGGCGGGATATCGACTCCCAAAGGGTTGCTTCCATGGCGTCTGTCTTCGGCGGGAAAAATTCGAACGAAACCGCCAAGTCGTCTGCACGTCCCTCTATCTGTCCATCCGCACTCATGGCTCACCTTCCGACATTTGGCCCTGCGCCGCGGCCAATCGAGACCACGCTTCCGCAATGAACGCCCCATACATCATCACATAAAGATATCTTTATATGAATTGATTGGCTAGAGGCGATTTCGGACATTCGGCAGCAGTGCGCCGCCGTGCGGCAATATCGCCTGCAAAGCGAACGAGACTTGCATCCGATCGCCACATCTGGTCTACCCAGCCATATAAAGATTTCCTTATATGAGGTTTCGACTGTGAGCCGTTCTTCCTACATCTTCACATCCGAAAGCGTTTCGGAAGGCCATCCAGACAAGGTCTGCGACCGGATTTCCGATACGATTGTCGATTTATTTCTGGGCAAAGACCCGGAAGCCCGCGTGGCATGTGAGACACTGACTACTACCAACCAGATCGTGCTGGCAGGCGAAGTCCGCTGCGCGGCCGAAATCAATGATGACGAGATTGAGGCCGCGGCTCGCGACGCCGTTCGCGACATCGGCTACGAACAGGACGGCTTCCACTGGAAGACCGCCAACTTCCAGAATTTCCTGCATGAACAGTCCGCCCATATCGCTCAAGGCGTGGATGCCAGCGGCGACAAGGATGAAGGCGCGGGCGATCAGGGCATCATGTTCGGCTATGCCTCGGATGAGACGCCGCAGCTCATGCCGGCACCGATCACTTACTCGCACCAGATCCTCAAGCGCATGGCCGAACTCCGCAAATCCGGTGAGCGTCCGGAGTTCGAGCCGGACGCCAAATCGCAGGTTACGATGCGCTATGAGAATGGCGTACCGGCAGGCGTGACGTCAGTCGTCGTCTCGACCCAGCACAAGGACGGGCTGAGCCAAGCTGACATCCGAGAGCTGGTGCGCCCGGTCGTTGCCGAAGTCTTGCCCGATGGCTGGATGCCGCCGGAAGAAGAATTCTATGTCAATCCGACAGGGACCTTCGTGATTGGCGGTCCTGATGGCGATGCCGGCCTGACCGGTCGCAAGATCATTGTTGACACCTATGGCGGCGCCGCGCCGCACGGGGGCGGTGCCTTCTCAGGAAAGGATCCGACCAAGGTTGATCGGTCCGCCGCCTATGCTTGCCGGTGGCTGGCCAAGAATGTGGTTGCCGCGGAACTGGCAAAACGCTGCACTATCCAGGTTTCTTATGCGATCGGCGTCTCCAAACCACTCTCACTCTATGTCGACCTGCACGGAACGGGTCGCGTGGACGAGGTAAAACTGGAAGATGCGCTCCGGCAGCTGGCCAACCTGTCACCGCGTGGCATTCGCGAACGCCTCCAGCTGAACAAGCCAATCTACGCCCGCACCGCTGCCTACGGCCATTTCGGCCGAACGCCGGGCGAGGATGGTGCCTTCTCCTGGGAACGCACCGATCTGGCCGACGAGCTTCGCTCGCTCCTCTGATCCTGATATGAGCAGGGCCAACACACTGGCCCTGCCGCTCCGAGAACACCGATAAAGAAGGACCTGATGGTTATGACGCAATTTGCTGCGGATAAACCCTACGTCGTCAAAGACATGTCGCTGGCCAAATGGGGCCGGATCGAATTTGACATGGCCGAGATTGAAATGCCGGGCCTGATGGCCCTGCGCGAGGAATACAAGGACGCCCAGCCGCTCAAGGGCGCGCGCATTGCCGGCTCGCTGCACATGACCGTGCAGACCGCCATCCTGATCGAAACGCTGACCGCGCTCGGCGCCGAAGTCCGCTGGGCTTCGTGCAACATCTTCTCGACCCAGGACCACGCCGCTGCCGCCATCGCCGAAACGGGTGTGCCGGTCTTCGCCACCAAAGGCGAAACGCTGGAAGAATACTGGGATTATGCCGACGCCATCTTCCATTGGCCGAACGGCGAAACCGCCAACATGATCCTCGATGATGGTGGTGATGCGACCATGTATCTGATCCTCGGTGAGAAGGCGGAGAAAGACCCCTCCCTGCTCGACCACCCGAAATCGGAAGAAGAAACAGCCCTCTTCGCGCAGATCCGCAAGCGCTTTGAAGCAACTCCAGGCTGGTTCGCCAAGGCCAAGGCCGCCATCCAGGGCGTGTCAGAAGAAACGACGACCGGCGTGATGCGCCTCTACCAGATGCAAAAGCGCGGCGAACTGCCTTTCCCGGCAATCAATGTGAATGACAGCGTCACCAAGTCGAAATTCGACAACCGTTATGGCTGCCGTGAAAGCCTTGTCGACGCAATCCGTCGCGGCACCGATGTGATGATGGCCGGCAAGAAGGCCGTCGTCTGCGGCTATGGTGACGTCGGCAAGGGCTCGGCCGAGTCGCTCGCCGGTGCCGGCGCCCGGGTCTATGTCACCGAAATCGACCCGATCTGCGCCCTGCAGGCCTGCATGGACGGTTTCGAGGTCGTGCGCCTGGAAGACGTCATTGGCGAAATGGACATCTTCGTCACAGCGACCGGCAATAAGGACATCCTCACCGTCGACCACATGCGCGGCATGAAAGACATGGCGATCGTCTGCAATATCGGCCATTTCGACAATGAGATTCAGGTCGAGAGCCTGAAGAACTTCCAGTGGACCAATGTGAAGCCCCAGGTTGACCTGGTGAACTTCCCCGAAGGCCACCGCATCATCCTTCTGTCCGAAGGACGCCTGGTGAATCTCGGCAACGCGACCGGCCATCCGAGCTTTGTGATGTCGTCCAGCTTTACCAACCAGACGCTGGCCCAGATCGAGTTGTGGACCAAGGGCGATGACTACACCAACGAAGTCTATATCCTGCCCAAGCATCTCGACGAGAAGGTGGCAGCCCTACACCTCGACAAGCTGGGCGCCAAGCTCACTGTCCTGTCGGAAGACCAGGCCGACTATATCGGCGTGCCGCAGGCCGGCCCGTTCAAGGCCGAGCATTATCGCTACTAGGCAGCTGCAGTTTAGCTGAGACACGCCCCGGTCCCTTGGACCGGGGCGTTTTTGTTAGAGCTACTCCGTTATCGGCAGACAATCGCAGGCTGCGGCCGCCTCCCAGTCCAGCCGGATCCAGCAAAGGGCTTTTTCAAGTGCATGGAACTGGCCAACCTGGCGCCCAGTCGAGTGGGCGACTGTGGCGACGATCATGGAGACGATCTCCTGGTCTTCGGGACGACCGACGAAACCGAGCTTCGTGCCCGGTCGCAAATCATCGACCAATCCCTGGACATTCTCGATAATCTCCACCGGCTCTGCTGTGATGGTCGCATCGGTGATATTGATGAGCGCGCCGCGAACATTCTGCGCATTCGCGACATCCTTGAGTACGAGTCGGGACGCCTCGATTTCGCTCGCGTCAACCGGCCCGGTGTGGATCAGGCAGGCCGCCAAATTGGCTGGATCATGTGTAACGATGAACGTCATCGCGCCCCGATCTGGCTTTCGCATCACCGGATGACCGGTCGAACACGACGAAGCGGCTCTCGGTGACCAGGGCATCCAGTGGCTGATCATGGCCTTGTACTGGAAGGTCGGCAACCACCTGACAGTCGAAAGCCAGCCCGACGGCCCGGACGGGTTGCGTCGCCCGCAGCGCCGCTAGGGTGTAGTCATAGTAACCCTTGCCAAAACCGAGCCGATTGCCACGCCGGTCACAGCCCAGCAATGGGACCAGAAGCAGGCTTGGCTGACAGTCGGATTGTCGGGCGTGCGGCTCCATCACGCCAAACCCCTTGCGCTCGAGTTGATCACCGGTCTGCCAGGCCCGAAAGACAAGCGGCTCACCGTCACCGATGACCACTGGCAGGCAGATGGAATGTCCGCAAGCGGCTAGCCGCGCCATCAGCGGTCGCGGATCCATTTCGCCCGCGAGCGGCCAATAGCCCGCGATACAGTCAGCAGTTTCAGGCACCCACGCGTCCGGAAACGCTTCAGCAAGCGCGGCCCCGGCCTGCGGCTGCGCTTCAGACGCTTGGCGGCGCAGGCCAAGCAAGTGCGCTCGCAAGGCCGCTTTGTCGGCAGGGGAATTCATGTGGCGGCTCCACTTGCGCCGTCAGAGCGTGTTTATCCCCACAAACCCGACAGTTCAGGTGGGCACCACTTAAACGGGACCACGGTCCCAGACAGAGGCAGTTCCCTCGTGGAGGTGTACGGTCCGCAGGATAGACGCCCCGGTCGCACGCAGCAGATGACCGCCACCCCCTATGTGGAGGCGATTGCGCTTCAGCTCAAGCACCGGCTTCCACTATTGCGCTTCCAAGCGCAGCGTCCAGCACGTCTTGGTCCACGCTTATGCCATCACTCTCCAAGCTGTCTGCAAAGCTTTCCATCCGCTCGGCGAGGCGTGCCAATTGTCCCGCCAGACGATCGCGCGCAGCGGATTGCAGGCTGGCCGCTCCATGGTTTTCGTGGCGAAGCCTCTGTACCTGCTCTTCAAGCTCGGCGACCCGCCGGTCCGATTCCTTGAGATCATCAACGAGGATCAAGGAGGCCATCAGCAAGAGCCGCAGATCTCCAATCTGCCCGACCTGCCCGGATATATCGCTCACGCGGTTGTCGAGACTGGTCGCAAGCTCGCGCAAATAGGATTCCTGACCGGCCTCGCAGCCAATCGTAAAGTCGCGACCATTGAGCGTGACGGTGACTCGCGACATCGCCTCAGCCCTCCTCCGCCATCAACTTGCGCAAATCCTCGATCGCACCGTCCAGCGCGTCAGAAGCCGTCTGCGCGGCCTCCTGCAACAATGCCTCGCGGCCACGCGCCTGATCCAGCGCCTCGGCAAGATTGGCCCGGTCGGCGTCAGAATCGCGCGCTTCCATGGCAGCGCGCTCGGCCCGCTCCACACGCGTTCGCATGGCCCGCCCCGCACCTTCAACGCGGCTCATCGCGGCGTCCAGACGAGCGACCATGGCCTCAATGGCATCTTCAGGCATATCAGGGCGCACGTTCATACGCCGAGAATCGTCTGTGTCGGCACAAAGTTCAAGTTCTTCATCAAGATTATCCCCTGCCGCTTTGACTCGCAGACCTTTCATACAGCCCAAAAACGACGGAATAGAGGTGATGGTGACGGCTTGCGCCACACGCGCGAATGTTTGACGCCCTTCGCGGAACGGTCCAAACATCCCGAAGCCGAAAATCGCCAAGCAAAGGCATCCGCTACCGATGTATTCCCTACCCGACTGGGCCTTCTACCCGATCGCGACCGCGCTGGCGGCCGGTATGGTCATAACCGCGATGAGTTTCGGCGAGTCCGGCCACCGAAGTCCGGAAGAAATTCGCGCCGAAGGCATTGCCTTCGCAGATGACAGCCTCGCGGCGCTGACCCTGGGAAACGGATTGGCTGCTGAATTTCTCACGGACGAAGAATCGCAGTTCGCCCGGATATCGGCGGCACGCGGCCCGTTTGACGGCATTCAGTCAGCCGGGGCATTCTTCACGTTGTCGGAAGACGAAATCGAGGCGCTCGAAGGGCATCGCGTCCGCCTGACATTTGTTGTTCGGGCCGCCGAAATCAACGGCGCTGAACAAGTGCGCCTGAACCTGTTCATTCCAGGACGCAGTCAGGGTGACTGGCAAAGCAGCCCGGTGACTTCGGAGTTTACGCGCGTGACTCTCGATCTAACTCCTGCTCAATGCGATTGGGGGTTCGCCTATGTCGCTGTGTGGCCGGACTGGGCAACAGATCGCAACCAGATCGACCTCGAACGCGTGGAAGTCAACGCATTGGAGCCGGTGACCTGCGACGGTTAAACTCGCGTCTTGCCGACGCGCCAGACCTTGGCCCGACGCGTAATAAGATCGAACGGATTCCAGTTCATCATCCGCGCCAAACGCATGGCAGACACGCGTCGACTGGCCTGAATTTCCACGCGAGAGGCCAGAATCTTCTCCCGCGCGGACATGCCATCGGCGATGGCTCGCGCGAACAGGCGGCCCTGCCCAAAGCGGAAAGCGGAAATCCACAACGCCAGGGTAACGGCAACATGGCCTGGCAGCAGGGCCCAGAACAGCCAGCCGGGCGTATTTTTGAGAAACACCCACAAACGGTTGCGGACCCCGTAATAGGTCGCAAACTCGGACCTGCGACCGGATGATCCGTAGCCGACATGGTCAACGCGCGCGCCGGCCAGTTGAATCACCGCCCACCCGCGCAGGCGCGCCCGGTAACCCAGATCAACATCCTCATTGTAGCAAAAGAAGCGGTCGTCAAAGCCGCCAAGCGCCTCGAACACATCGCGCCGAACGAACATCGCCGCGCCACAGGCCGCGAATACCTCGCCTTCGGGGATAGCGTTCAGCTTGCGACCATATCCCGATCGGTAGGCCAGCCCCAGCGCATGGTAGCAATCTCCGGTTCCATCCAGGACGTCTTCATTGCCGGCAGCAAATTGTGTCGACCCGAATAGCGGGACATCCGGATAGGCGCGGCTGGCCGCCTCCAATTGCTCGATCCAATCCCGATGCGGGTAGGCATCCGGGTTCAGCAATGCCAGCCATTCCGACTGCGCCGACCGGGCAAGCAGATTATTGCCGCCAGCAAAACCGAGATTCTCACCACTCTCAATCAGCCGAATGCCGGGCGGAATATCGGCCGCGGCGACACGCTGCCCGTCCGGCGACCCATTCTCCAGGACCAGTATCTCGCGCGGCGCGCGCGTCTGCGACCGCAGTGCATCCAGACAGCCCGCGAGGGTACCAACACTCTTGTAGGCAACGATCAGCACTGTGATATTGGCAGTCTCAGTCACGCGGAATCCTGTATTTGCTTGCGGATTGCTGCGGCGCAGCGCCTTCCCTTTTCCCGGGTAGCGGGTAGCATGCTTTCCGGTTGTCGCGAACTCCTCCCGCATGTGCGCCACCTATTAATGCGTACCTGTAGTGCGGGGGAATTCAGCTCGTAGCGCGGAGCATGCGCGCAATTGTCAAGCATTCCGCGAACCGGCGAAGGACGACACGGTTGAGCAATATCCTGATTGATACCGGCCTCGTTCTTGCGCTCGGTGCCGTACTGCTGTCGGGGCGCCTCTCAACGGCGCGCGCCTTCGCACTCTTTATTGCGGCCGTAATCCTCACGGGTCGGATCTCGCTTGATGATGCGTTCGAACGGCTGACCTCGCCCGCCATTCTCGCCGTTACAAGCCTGGTGATTATCGCCTCGGCCTTGACGCGATTGCCCGGTCTCAGTCGGATTGTGTTCGGACAAGCCGGCCTCCCGACGCGCCTGACGCTCGCCCGCTTCCTTGGCGCGGCGGCGCTGACATCATCGGTGACACCCAACACGGCAGTAGTTGCGGCCCTCCTGGGGCCGGCGGCGCGACGCCCCGACCTCGCCCCGCATCTCCTTCTGCTGCCGCTCTCCTACATGGCCCTGGCCGGGGGGATGATGACCCCTTTCGGGACGTCAGCTAGCCTTATGGTGACTGGCGAAGCCGCGCGCCACGGCATCGAATTGTCTGTACTGGACTTCGTGATACCGGGAGCAGCGGTCGCGGGCGCCGTCTTCATCGTGCTGACGGTCCTGGCACCGGTCATCCTGCGCGAGCGCCAGCCACGGCAAACCGACACATCAGGCATCTTTCACATCGAAGCCCGTATTGACGACGCATCCAGCCTGGATGGCCGCAGCGTCACCTCAGCAGGCCTGCGCCGATTGCACAGCTTCTACCTCGCCGAGGTGGTGCGGGGAAACCGGGTCGTTCGCCCCGCCCATCCCGGTTTCGTGTTGAACTCCGGTGATCGGTTGATTTTCGTCGGCGATATCACACACTTCGATGAGCTCCACAATATTGACGGCCTGACACTGGACAGCGCGCCGAAGAGGCGTGCTGGTGATGAATTCTTTCACGCGGTGATCAGCGGGCAGAGCTTGCTGGACGGCCAAACACTGCGCGAGGCTGATTTTCGTGCCCGTTTCAATGCATCCGTGATGGCCGTTCGCCGCGGCAATGAGCGCCTTTCGGGCAAGCTTGGGGACATCCGCCTTCGCACAGGCGATGTCCTGATCCTGTCTGCTGGACCCGACTTCGGCAGCCGGGATAATGTCCGGCCCAATCTTCACATTCTAGACGTCCGCATGCCCGGCCAGGCTCCGATGCGCGCGAGTACCGCATGGGCGCTCGGATTGAGCTTCATCACATTCCTCGCCGCCGCGCTCACCCAAGTCATCCCATTCCACCACGCAGCCCTCGCGCTGGCGGCTTTGGTCGTGGCCCTCGACTGGAGTTCGGCACGAGAGGTACGCCGGAATTTCCCGTTCGATCTCGTTATCATCCTGTGGGGCGCCATTCTGTTGAGCCTGGTCATCACCCAATCGGGGGCCGCGTCCGCCATGGCCGACATGATCGCGACGGCAACAGCGCACATGCCACCCGCCGCGGCGCTCTGCCTTATCTTCCTATTTGCCTGGGCAATGACCGAATTATTCTCCAATGCCAGCGCCGCGCTCACCGCACTACCAGTGGCGTTGGCCACCGCGGCACAACTCGACCTGCCCGCAGAAGCCTTTGCCCTGGCGACTGCCTTTGGGGCCAGCGCCAGCTTCCTCATGCCCTTCGGCTATCAGACACATTTGATGGTGATGACACCTGGCCGCTACCAGCTCACCGACTTTCTCGCGCTTGGCGGAATCGTGTTTGTGACATACGCCTCGACCGCACTCAGCGTACTCAGCTTCAGCTATCTGTGACTGGAAACCCTCTCATGCCGAACATCGACGACAAGAACGCGATCGCGTTCGAATTTGCCCGCATCTGCTCACTCGCCGCCGTCAAGGTCATGGAGATCTATGCGGGAGATTTTGAAGCGCGCGGCAAGGCCGACAAGTCGCCGGTCACCGATGCGGACGAACTGGCCGAGGAAATCATCCTCGCCGAGCTGGCCTCAAGCCTGCCTGGCATTCCGGTGCTCGCCGAAGAAAGCTTCGCAAGCGGGTTTCGTCCGAATACCGACGGCTCATTCATCCTCGTGGACCCGGTCGACGGCACCAAGGAATTCCTGAGCCGGAACGGCGAGTTTACCGTCAACATAGCGCTCATCGAGAATCGCGCACCGACCGCAGGCTGTGTTTTCGCACCAGCGCGCGAACGCATCTTTGTCGGCGGAACCAATGCATGGGCCGGCACCCTGAAACCAGGAGAATGCGTGAGTCCCGCCTCGCTGCAGCCGATCGAAACCCGGGCCCCGTCAAAAAGCGGGATGATTGCGGTCATGAGCCGGTCTCATGCCGATGACAAGACCGTCGCAT
Source organism: uncultured Maricaulis sp. (assembly GCF_947259345.1). Classification (GTDB taxonomy): domain Bacteria; phylum Pseudomonadota; class Alphaproteobacteria; order Caulobacterales; family Maricaulaceae; genus Maricaulis. The sequence goes on from NZ_CAMYLS010000005.1 coordinate 263,875, forward strand.
TTGCGGAGTCACGGGGCGTCACGGAAATCGTTTCCGCCGGATCTTCATTGAAATTTTGCCTGGTGGCTGAAGGTGTTGCGGACGTATATCCGCGCTTCGGACCGACCAAGGAATGGGACACCGGCGCCGGCCACGCCGTTCTGAACGCCGCCGGCGGGGTGGTATTGACCCCAGACGGGGACCCCTTCGTCTACGCCAAGGCTGAAACAGAGTATCTCAACGGCGCTTTCGTCGCCTGGGCGCGCAAGCCGGATCAGAGGTAAAACCCCGGAGACACGCAACATGCCTCCGGGATTGTTACTCAGCCCAGGCGGCCCAGACGCCTGAGTTCGGCGATCAACTGGTCCGCCGCGTCTTCGGCACTGAGATCGGCCGTCTTGATATGCAGCTCCGGCGAGTCAGGCACCTCATAAGGACTGTCGAAACCCGTGAAATTCTTGATCTCTCCGGCCTTCGCTTTCTTGTAGAGCCCCTTCGGGTCGCGCTCCATGCACAACTCGATCGGCGCATCGATGAAGACTTCAATGAACTCGGACTCATCAACGAGTTCACGCACCATCTGCCGCTCGGAACGGAAAGGCGAAATGAAAGAGCAGGTAACGATCAGGCCCGCATCAACAAACAGTTTTCCGACTTCACCTATGCGTCGGACATTCTCGACGCGGTCTTCGTCGGTGAAGCCCAGATCCCTGTTCAACCCGTGGCGAATATTGTCGCCATCGAGCGAATAGGTGTGATGCCCCGCCTTTGAGAGCTTGCTTTCAACCAGGTTCGCGACCGTCGACTTGCCGGCACCGGACAGGCCGGTGAACCATAGAATTGCAGGCTTCTGCCCCTTGATCCGCGCCCGATCATCCTTGCTCACATCCATGGCATGATGATGGATGTTGGACGCACGCCGCAGACCGAACTCAATCATGCCGGCGCCAACCGTCTGGTTGGTGAAACGGTCAACCAGGATGAAGGCACCCATTCCACGAATCTGCTGGTACGGATCGAAGGCGACCGGCCGGGCAGTCGACAGATTGCAATAACCGATGCCGTTCATATCAAGTTTTCGGCTCGGCTTCTTTTCATAGGTATTGACATCCACGCTGTGTTTCAGCGCTGACACGGTAGCGGGGGTCGTCGCCGTACCGATCTTGAGCAAGTAAGAGCGCCCTGGCAGCAGGCTCTCTTCGGACATCCACAAAATCTCGGCGGCAAACTGATCCGTGACCTCCGGACGCGCCGCGGCCTCGGCGATCACATCACCGCGCGAAACGTCGATTTCGTGGTCGAGGACCAAGGTGATCGCATCGCCGGCGACCGCCTCCACCAGGTCACCATCCGCCGTCACGATCCGCTCGACCATCGCGGTCTGCCCGGACTGGGCTACGACGATGGTATCACCGGGCCTGACGATTCCGGCGACCACCGTCCCCGCATAGCCACGGAAATTGAGATCCGGGCGATTGACCCACTGGACCGGCATGCGGAACGGCTGATTCTGGATGTCACTGCTGACGTCCAGTTCTTCGAGGTGCTCGATCAAGGTTGGCCCGGTATGCCAGGCCATGTCCTCGCTGCGCCGCGTGACATTGTCACCATAGCGCGCCGACATGGGGATGGGCGTGATCGTCTCGAAACCCAAGGCCTCGGCGCTCCGCAGATAGTCCGCGACGATCTCGTGGAAACGGCCGCGCGAATGCTCTACCAGGTCCATCTTGTTAACCGCCAGAACGATGTGGCGAATGCCCATCATCCGCGCAATGTAAGTGTGGCGCAGGGTCTGGACGAGCACGCCCTTGCGGGCATCAATCATCATCACCGCGACATCAGCCGTCGACGCGCCAGTCGCCATATTGCGGGTATACTGCTCGTGACCGGGCGTATCCGCGACCACGAACTTGCGCTTTCCGGTCGCGAAGAAACGATAGGCGACATCGATCGTGATGCCCTGTTCGCGTTCCGCTTCCAAACCATCCAGCAAGAGAGCGAAATCGACCTCATCACCGACAGTGCCGTGTTTGCGGCTGTCACGTTCCAGGACGCTGATCTGGTCCTCGAACAATAGTTTGCTGTCGTAGAGCAGACGGCCAATCAGGGTCGACTTGCCGTCATCGACTGAGCCGCAGGTCAAGAAGCGCAGGACACCCTGCCCGCCGGATTGGGTCAGGCGATCGATGACGTCCGCGCGTGAGCTTTCGATACTCATCAGAAATAGCCCTCGCGCTTCTTTTTCTCCATCGACCCGGCTTCATCGTGATCTATCAATCTCCCGGAGCGTTCCGACGTGCGAGCGGTGAGCATCTCCAGCACAATGCGCTCAAGACTGTCGGCGTCGGACTCGACCGCACCGGTGAGCGGGTAGCAGCCGAGTGTGCGGAACCGCACCCGTCTGAGCTCCGGCGTCTCGCCGGGATGCAGCGGCAAACGGTCGTCATCCACCATGATCAGCTGGCCGTCGCGCTCGACAACAGGACGTTCGGCCGCAAAATAAAGCGGCACAATCGGGATGGCCTCTTCCAGGATGTATTGCCAGATATCCAGCTCGGTCCAATTGGACAAGGGGAAGACCCGGATTGACTCGCCCAGCTTGATCTTGGTGTTGTAATTATTCCACAATTCGGGGCGCTGATTCTTCGGGTCCCAACCCTGATTGACATCGCGGAACGAGAAAATCCGCTCTTTGGCGCGCGATTTCTCTTCATCACGCCGCGCACCACCAAATGCCGCATCATAGCCGTGCCGAGTCATGGCATTGCGAAGCGCCTCGGTCTTCATCACCTGGGTATGGACCTGAGATCCGTGGTCGAACGGATTGATGCCTCGAGTTCGGCCGTCTTCATTGATTTCAACCCGAAGCTCGAGCCCAAGCGCCGCCGCGATCGCGTCCCGAAATTCAATCATTTCCTTGAATTTGAAGGTCGAATCGACATGTTGCAAAGGGAATGGCAAGCGCGATGGATAGAAGGCCTTGAGGGCCAGATGAAGCATCACCGCGCTGTCCTTACCAATCGAATAGAGCATGACCGGATTGGAAAACTCAGCCGCGACTTCCCGCATGATGTGGATGCTTTCGGCCTCTAACGCATGCAAGTGCCCCGACAAGGGTTGTGGGCGCTTGTACGGACCAGCGCCAAACCGCGCAGCATAGGCGCGGATCCGTTCGGATATGTCGATTGTCACTATTCGGCTTCCTGTTCGATCGCTCACAAGGGGCCCTGAACCTCGTGGACGTCTAGACAAACACGCTCTTTGGTCGCCGACAACCAAGAGACATTGGCTTTATATGGTACGGACGCGCCGTCATTCCAAGCGCCGACAGCACTCGCCCCTGTCAGTTGCGCGAAGCATACCCGGTTACGGCATCCACGACGCGATCAATATCCGCCTGCGGCATATCCGGGTGCATTGGCAATGAGACGACCCGGTCGGCCGCGGCCTCGGTCGCCGGCAGACCTCCAGGAGCACAGGGAAATCCTGAATAGGGTTCATGCTTGTGCAGCGGGATCGGATAATAGACGGCCGTCGGGACACCGCGCTCGGCGAGAAAGGCCCGGAACCCGTCCCGGTCAGCAACTTCAATGGTGTACTGCGCCCAGGTGGACCGGGCGCCGTCGATGATACGCGGCGTTTTCACGGCATTGCCAAATCCGGTGGCGTAGGCATCTGCGACGGCCTGCCGCATCGCGATCTCCTCGCCGAATACATCGAGCTTGGCCAGTAGAATGGCCGCCTGGATCGTATCGAGGCGCGAATTCAGACCAATACGGGCATACTCGTAGCGCGACGCGCCCTCGCCGTGCACGCGTACCGACTTCATGGCCGCATAGAGTGCGTCATCCTTGCACAGGATTGCGCCCCCATCTCCATAAGCACCCAATGGCTTGGCCGGATAGAATGACACCGTGAGAACATCAGCCCAATGCAGGGTCGCCTTGCCGTCGAGCGTGCACCCGTATCCCTGTGCACAATCCGAAATAAGCTTCAGCCCGTTCTCGCGCGCAATCGGCTTCAGGGCCGGATAGTCCGCTGGTTGCCCAAACAGGTCTACCGCGATTACGGCGCGTGGCGTCAGTTCTCCAGCCTGATTCACCGCCTCGACCGCTGCTGCAAGGCTCGCGGCCGACATGTTGTAGGTATCCGGATCGATGTCGACGAAGACAGGCGTTGCGCCGGCCAACACCACGACTTCCGCTGTCGCAGCAAAGGTGAAGCTGGGCACGAAGACCGCATCGCCGGGCCCGATTCCGAATGCCATCAACGGGATGAGAATGGCGTCAGTGCCATTGGCGCAACTGAGCGCGCGGCCCAAGCCGCTGAACTCGGCCAGCCTGTCCTCAAGCTCATTGACTTCCGGACCGAGAATATAGCGGCCTTCGTCGAGAACCTTCATCACGGCGGCGTCGATCCGGTCCTTGATGCGGGCTCGTTGTGCACCAAGGTCGATGAAAGGGATCATGTCGGACATCTTGCAGCCTTCCCGTGCGGCAAATCAGGTCGCAATGCGACTCGCAACGCTGCATAGCGGCACCCCGCCGCGCCTTGAAATCACGAAACATTTCGCTTCTGCACAGGACAGACCCAGCTCTGCGCTGTGCGCAAAGCGGCGCAGCGGGCCCCACACGCGAAGTGCTGTTCACGCGCTTTTGTTCCCGCGCGGTTTCGCGGTAGATGTAGGCGTATAGTTCAAGAAGGCCTTGTCTGCCCTTCTTTGTTTCGTGCCTGCGCACAAGAGAAGCTGTGGCGATGACCTCGACGATAACCTTTGCGGCTGCGGTTCCAATTGGCGCATGGCACGCCTTTATCCCGCACGCCTTCGAAAGCCTCGCCAATCAGGGCGTGGAACTCGACGTCGCCTTACTGGATGCATCCGGCGATCCGAGAGTTGTCGAAGCGGCTGAAAAGTGCCCCCTCGATTTCGCCTATCGTCGCCACGGCCCGGATCAGGGCCAATCCGATGCCATCGATGAGGGTTGGCGAAAGACGCACGGATCGGTTGTCTTCTGGCTCAATGGCGACGACCGGCTGACACCCGGCGCACTCAAGCGGGTCAGGGACCTTTTCGACTGCAATCCGGACATTGATGTCGTTTACGGGCAGTCCGATTTCATCGATGGGCAAGGCCGCCGTATTGGCCAACACGACCAGACCGAAGAGATTTCGGACCTGTTGCTAAGGTCCAACATCATCTCCCAACCATCCTGCTTTGTCCGCCGGACCGCGCTCGACTCCATTGAGGGTGTCAATAAATCCCTCCACTATGTGATGGATTGGGACTTGTGGATTCGCCTCTATCGAAACGGGGCCCGCTTTCTCCATACCGATCAGACCTATTCAGAGGTCTATATTGGCAACGATACGAAGACGGGGGCCGTGTCGCCTGACAGACTGACAGAAGTCTTCAACCTGGTTCGTCGGCATGCCGGCTATTGGCCAGCGTTGAAATCGACCGTCGCGCTGGCAGCGCACACCCTGCAATCCAGGCGCCAACAGGCATGACGAAACCGGCACTTCCGAAAATTCATCTGGTTACCCCCAACTACAACGGGGCTGACTATCTGGAGGAAACCATCCTGTCTGTGCTGCAACAGGGTTACGAAAACCTCCACTACACACTTGTTGACGGCGCCAGCCAGGACGGCTCCCGGGATATTCTCGAACGGTATCGTGGCGCGGTGTCGGAAGTCATCATAGAGCCGGATGACGGTCACGCGGACGCGCTGAACAAGAGCTTTGCGACGCCGCATGGCGACATTATGGGCTGGATCAATTCCGACGACATTCTTTTGCCGGGTTGCCTGTCAATTGTCGGTCGGATTTTTGCCACCTACCCGGAAGTCTCATGGGTCACAGGACTGCCGACAACTTGCGATCTAACCAGCAAGCTGACCTATGTTGGCCCCACCAAGAACTGGTCAAGACTTCGCTTTCTTGCGGGCGACCACCTCTGGATCCAGCAGGAATCAACCTTCTGGCGACGCAGCCTGTGGGAGAAGGCGGGCGGCCAATTGGACACGCGCTTCAAGGTCGCCAACGACTTTGAATTATGGTCACGCTTCTTCCGTCATGCTGACCTGCATACCGTGGAGTCCATGCTTGGCTGTTTTCGCGTCCGCGAAGGTCAGCGCTCGGACGTCGATCGAGCTCGCTATATGCGAGAGGTTGATACTGTGCTGAAGAGGGAACTCGACCAGCTTGCGCCGGATTTCCGCGAAACATTCTGCAACCTTGTACCGAGATCTCCCAGGCACTTGGAAGCCGAGGCATTGGCCGAGCTCAGGACCGAGTTGAGCCAAGCCGACCCGCCGGTGATCACCCGACGCGGACTGCGGTGGCGGGCTCCCCTGCATTCACACTCAGCTCGAGAAGTCCGCGATCAGGTGAATAGACTAGTTTCACCGACCTCTTCAGGATGGAAAGGGCTTGTTAAGCGGAATTGGCGGTTTCTTGCCTCCGGCGCAAGCGTCCTGTCGGTTGCAGGAATCGTCGCATTTCTTGCCCCATCATTATCAATTTGGGTGGCACTAATTTGCGGACTGGGGACGGCCTTCAGCCTGATTATCGCGATTGCCTTGAAGACCCGGCGCATTATTCGGACCCTTCTTACAGCTGTCGCTGAAATTCATGTCTACAACGCAGATTCCACGTATGCTCAACATATCATAGATCAGGAGCTAGACGAGCTCAGCGCGCGCTTGACGGAGTAGCGCGGTTATGTCGGCCACATCAGCTGCTTAGGGTCAAATTCCCCATTTCCGACGGTGAAACCGCCATGCATCCGCGATGATTGTATCGATATCTGAGCGCTTTGGCCTAAATCCAAGCAACTCGGCCGCATGGGCGGTGCTAGCAGATAGCGCAGCCGCATCGCCCGGTCGCCGGTCACACACATCATACAATGGCTTCAGCCCCGTTACCCGTTCGATAGATCGCAATATTTCGAGAACGGTCACACCTGTGCCAGTGCCGAGGTTAGTCACTATTAACGGATCACCGCTGGCCAACTTGTCCACCGCTGCCAAGTGGGCGTCCGCCAAATCCATTACATGGATGTAGTCTCGGATATTTGTCCCATCGCGCGTCGGGTAATCGGTTCCAAACAGCTTCATTCTAGCGCCTAAACCGGAAGCTGACTTCAAAGCATTCGGGATAAGGTGCGTTTCAGGGTCGTGTTCTTCTCCAATATCTCCGTCAGAACTGGCACCTGCGGCATTGAAATAGCGGAGAATCGCGCATCTGATCCCACCGGCGTTTGAGAGGTCGATCATCATCTCCTCGACCGCCCGCTTGGTGCGACCGTAAACACTGACGGGATTGCATGCTTGGCGTTCTGTGATCGGGATCGCGTCCGGCTGTCCATAGACCGCGCAGGTCGAGGAGAACACGACATTCTTAATGCCGGTCTTTGACATTCCATTGAGGAGATTAATGACGCCGCCGGTATTGTTCGTCCAGAATTTGAGTGGATACCGCTCCCCTTCACCGACCTCAATACACGCTGCAAAATGCATGATGGCGTCTGGCTTGTAGCGCTCAAGAGCGCCTTCGATCTCCTGCGGGACTCGAATGTCGCCGATCGCCAGCTCACCCCATTTTACGGCGTGCTTGTGCCCTGTGGACAAATTGTCAAAAACGATAGGCTCAATACCGCGCGCGGCAATCGCCTTACAGGCGTGCGACCCGATATATCCCGCGCCGCCGACAACAAGAATGCGTTCCATTACAAGCCTCTTCCTTGCCTCATACGTCTAGTCGACGTAGACAATAATGCGCTCACCGTCGATAAAGACAGATGAAGGCGAAGGCCAGGGCTCGCGTTCATCCAACAAGCCTTCCTCGACTATTTCGGCCGCTGACTGCTTGCGGCCATATGTCAATCGAACAGAAGAGCCCAACAAACCGAAAACATGGTCATCAACCCAGATGTCGGAAATTTCGCCATAATCCATATGGCCATCACCCAGCTCGTCCCAATTTCGACCACGAGAACGAAGAAGTTGAAGCCGATACCGCGGGAGGGCGCCAACTCGTATCAAGTCGTATCGAACTGATGGGTCGAAATTCTCCAACGTTTCAATCCGATAGAGTATTCGGTTGAAGGTCGAGAGATCGCGTTCCTGGCCCCGCATCAATACGTGCTGGCGCACCAAGTCCGCCTGCACCGAAACAACAATCACAAACGCACTCAAACCGACCGCCGCTATTCGAGCGAGCCCGGCCCGGAAATGATGGGAGACGAGCAATCCGGCGAATCCATAGAGGTAAATCAAGCCGGAATTATATCGGTACTGATAGATATTTCCCGGGTCCGAAATGTAAAAAATAGCTTTGCTGGCTAGGATCGCGAACGGCCATGCCAACACAAGACTTATCACTCCTACCGCATTCTCTCGCGCCGCAACCAACGACGTGAAAGCTGCGAGGGCGACCAAGATTCCAAACCCGACATTCAACGCGTTGAGGATATCCGGTTGGGTGATAATGAGGTGCCTGAACGCAGCGAACGATACTTCTCGTATACGCTCGACCAAGGCGCCGAAGTCCGCAAGGTCGATCGCTTTGCCATTGTCGGGAAGATACTGGATCGTCCATAGATAGATCATCAATCCGATCGTTGTCGCGACAAACGCACCAAGCGCCGGTGACCAGACCCTGACTATTTGAGACAAGACCGATCCAGCATCGTCGGATTTGCTCCCTGGGCTTTCGCAAGCTCGCCAGATAACGCCTGTTACAACGAGGACAGCAAGCGCGCCGATTGCTGCCTGATAGGTTGCAAGCATAAAGACGACGACGATACTCGCCGAAACCAATCGCCTTATCGAAAACTGGGTCAATAATGCCGCTGCGACACATGCAAGTAGGTTTGCGATAAAGAATATTGGCGACATAAACCCATAATAATAGAATGCAAGATTAATAGGGCATACGATAATTATTGCACCGAATATAAATAGTGAATCCCTCTGAAAATCACTTCCATAAGACCTGATGATTATAAAAACGGACGCCAACGCCGCAGCCAGTGAAAGCCCTGGCATAACAACAGGGACGTTTGCACCATAATGCAACCAACCTATGACCGGTCCCATCCAGCGGCCATTTTGTACTTGCTCATTCTCCGCGAGCCACGGCATACGGAACGCATGGTTATCTAATAGAAATTGAGTATAAAATATAAAGTATGAAAAGACACCCAACGCCAACAACAAAAGCATTGTGGCTCGCCTATCTTTCAATTCCTGAATCAATTCGGACCTGAACGAAATAATAGTCGAAATAGTGCTGTTAAATATTTTTATCACAATTCACCCCAACACCTACACCCTTGAATCCACGAAGTATTTAGGCCTCCGCTTAACCTCCAAGTATATTTTCCCCACATACTCACCGATCAAGCCCAATGCCAGGAGCTGCACGCCACCAAAAAATGAGATCGCAATAATCACTGATGCCCAACCCTCGACGCTCGCGCCCGCCAGCGCTGCCGCGAAGGCGAAGATTGTGGTCGCAAAAGCCAACATTGAAATCACGACACCTAACGCCGTAATGAGCCGCAATGGGCGAATGGATAAGGAGGTCACGCCCTCCCAAGCAAGCGACACCATTTTCGCGAGCGGGTATTTCGATTCACCAGCTTGCCGCTCTGATCGGGAGTATTCTACAACTCCCGAACGATAACCAATCATGGGAACGATCCCGCGCAGGAACAGGTTGGTCTCCCGATACTCGAGCAAGCTATCGAGGGCTCGCCGGCTCAGTAGGCGAAAATCCGCATGATTGAATACAATATCAACACCAAGAAACTTGAGTAATTTGTAGTATTGCTCCGCAGTATTTCGCTTAAATACAGTATCCGTGCTCCGATCAGCGCGCACTCCATATACGATGTCACACCCATCTTGGGTAGATTTGAGCACCATTTGCTCTATCACTGCGGGATCATCCTGTAGGTCTGCGTCGATTGTTGCGATCAGGTCGCCTTGCGCCTCGGTCATGCCCGCGAGCACAGCCACTTGGTGTCCCCTATTGCGCGACAGCCGGACCCCTTTAACCTCGTCGTGCTTGTTCGCGAACTCTGATATCAATCGCCAAGTTTCATCACGCGAACCATCATCCACGAACATAACGCGACTGTTTTCTGACACCAGCTTCTTCTCGACGAGATCCCGGATTACGCCCACGAAAACGGGGGTGCTGATAGGCAATACGTCCTGCTCATTGTAGCACGGAACAACGATTGTAAGCTGAGGAAGCATCCCCACCCCCATTTCTGCTAGCGAACGTTAAAAACAACACATTTTAGGCCAACGAAGTTCACCACGGCATACACCACAACGCCAATTACTTGGGATATGTACACACTAACGTCCAATATCTCCACGAAAGCGGCCACAACAATCAAGTTTGAAGTGTAAGCCGCCAAAAAAGTGATTAAAAATCTAGCCAACTCAAGTAAAGTGACACTTCCCCTTACCCGAAACGACCAAAACCTGTTCATCAAAAAACTGAACAACAGCCCCGCCGCGTAACCAGACAAATTTGCTAACAAATAATCAACGCCTGATAATTGCAGCGCAAATATAATCACCAATCCCAAAATTGTATTTATTGCACCAACCGATAAAAACTTGAAAATTTGGTCAATTATTTGCATTATATCAACGAACAGCTGAGATCGAATACTGCCCACCTAGGGGCAACCACTCCAGAAGCCGTTCCGTGGGCCGCATTACTTTTAAAATACTAGGAAAGAACACATGAAATCGCGACGATGGCGCATTCCAGTTAGCCACTCGGAAGCGCTTTCGCATCTCACTATTCCGAATGAGGATCGCATTTTCATCAAACGGGCATGTATTGACCGCGTGTAGCGTCAACGGATTCAATGGATTGTGCTCAAATAGGACGAACAATCCACCCGGCCGGAGCACGCGCCGGATTTCCGATAGCCAAAATCCGTGTTCACCAGGATCGATATGGTGAAAAACACATGCGGTGAACACGAGATCCGCGCTCGCATCCTCCAGTGGGATTGACCGATTAATCAGTATGTTGGTGGCAATCTCAGGAAAACGTGCCGCCGAGATGGCCAAGCTTTTTTCGGACACATCGGCGGCATATATCCGTGAGTCTGGGAACTCCGATTTCAGATGGGGCAAGGTGTTCCCGATTCCCGCGCCAAAATCGACGATTTTGGATGGTGATATGTCGTGCAACCGTGCTATGCGCGCGGTCTCTCGAGCCTTGTACTCAGCGAAATAGTCCGGCGACTCGCCTGTTATAGCGATATTAGCGGCATGCTGCTGGTCATATGCATCCGCGTATTGATCGAACTCAGCCTGGTCCATTCTTACCCTCCTCGAGACGACGCCCAATAAACCATCGACGCACAGCTCATCTACCCGGCAAACAGGGCAGCCAATACGACGCTCCGCCGAGATACCTAATCGAACCTCGGATTTTCCGCTACTACCACACCATCGCTCGACTGGACCAAACCGTAGGGCATCTCGCAAAGCTCGGCACGCTCATAGTGCATTCGGATCCGCCATCCTGCATTGCGAAACAGCGTGACCATTGAGCGATGTCCATCTGATGACAAATGCGTGCCAACGAGCACCGTCTTCACGCGATCATTCAGAACGCCGATTACCTGCGGGACCATATTATTTTCGGCACCCTGAATGTCGATATGCATGAAATCAGCAGGGCCGGACATCCGGTTCAACAATTCTTCAATCGTGTAGGCGCGTACCGTGACATGTTTTGGCGCCGTCGCCGTCCCACGGAGTGACGCGCCATAGTCCTCGTCCGGATTCTCGATCACAGGAAATGAAATCTCGCCCGGCTCTGCGCTGACCGCGCCATGAATGAGATGGACCCCCGCAGTAAGCAGGCCATTTTTGCGGAAATGGTCTTCCATCCATTGCCAATGAGTGAGATCGGCTTCGACTGCTACCGCTTCAACATCGTGAATCTCACGCCGTTGTCGCACAGCTGCGAGGGCGGTGGACGACCAGGTCCCCCAGCCCGCACCCAGCTCGACGAACCGATATACGCCTCTCGCGCGCGTTACGCTCTCAAGCACCGCAACCCAGTCGAGATAGTGCTCATTCAATACTGGCAGCTCGGCACTGAACCGCGTCCCCGCTTCCGGCGCGAACCGGGACCAGCCCTTCTTGAAGCGAACCTGGGTCCCGACCCCGAGGAAATCATAGTTGCTCGCACCATCGGTTTCGACTTCGACGACATCAAATTCTGAAAAAATCGGGTCGTGAGTCACCATTCTCAAATCCAATCATGATCGCAATTCGGGTCGTCCGGGTCTCCTCTGCGCGTAGGCGCCAATCTAGGCTGATAGCAGCGCCTTGAGCACGTCCGGCACGAAATTGGTTCGGCCATAGCGTGCAGCAAGTATTTTCAGCGCCGCCCTGCGCCGACGCAGCGCTTCAGTATCGGCTGCGATTGCCTCGAGGCGCGCTGGCAGTTCGCTGATGCTCTGACGATCTTCACCGCATTGGATCACCGCCTGTTCCCAGATTGATTGGGAGCCGGGAGCCTTGTAGGTGTCGGCGAGCACAACCGGGATGGCACCGCTACAAATGGTTTCCCAGAGACGGATCGAGTTCGGGCCGGTACCCGACGGGCAAAGGGCGAACTGCGTCTGAGCCATGACCTGTTTGAACTCTTCAGACGCGTTCGTATCAATCAGCCCCGCACTGCTCTGTGCGCGCGCCAGGACCTGATGGTCATAGACGACCTTGTTGTAATGCCAGGTCTCACGATCCCGAACGAGACCCCGCGGGTGTTCGGCCAGCTCCTCGATCAGGAAGGTCCGCGACTGGGTAAGATAGATCGGGGTCGCCTTGGCGCCGACGAAGGAGAACAGATAGGGCCGCTCCTCAATCGGTATCTCCGGGCCTTCCGGGATCTGAACCGGATAGAGCGGGAATGGATGGATGGCCAAACCCCGGTCGTCACCGAACCGGATCCGGCCGTGGGTGGCATGTGACCAGAATACATCTGTCACACCCGCCGCCTCGAATAATTCCGGGAAGTTCAGCATGTGGATATGCTGACATACCGTGATGACCTGCTTGTATCCCGAAACGGCCCGCGCGGCGCGCTCAAGACCGGATTGGAGGGCCGACAGACGATCGGTATCACCCTTGTTGTGATTACTGACATCGATCAGGGTTGCCCACGGGAACCCGAGGTAAGCGGCATTTCCGCCACGCATCGCCAGCAGCCTGACCTGGTTGAATGCGTGCTGTTCGGTGATGGCTGGATGCTGCCAGTGCGCATCATATGCGACAATATTCCGGTCGACATACAGATCGCCGTCACGCGACGGCAAAGAGATTGGTGCTGTCTCGGCCCGTATAGCGGGCGGCGCCTTGGTGCGAAGCGGGTCATCGACCGCACCCGGTTCGATCGGCCGGACAGGGGGGAGCGAAGTGCCTCGCTCATTCGCCCAGCGTTCGAGAGACTTGTTGATCTTGGCTTCACGAAAATGAGTTGATCGTACGGGCCAGACGTCAATGTCCAACACAGCCGGGTCTGTCAGGCCCTCACTGGCATGCACCATGGCCGTGCCGCCGACAATGCGAAGATCCCCCTTCTTGTCGTAGGTCCTCAAGCCGGTTTCATGGACGTGAATGCTCCGGATCTCGCGGCAGGGATTGTAGATGGCGTGGCCATAGACGGCGAAGGTGTAAGCCACCTTGTTGTCGCACCGCGGTACGCCCAGCGGGAAGTTCAGGCACCGATCACGGTCCGGGTTGGACGCGTGCGCCGGCCAGTAGGCCCAGGTATCCTGCGACCAATGCGGATTGGGGTGCAGGCTGGTTTCACTGCCCGACAATTCATGCCGGCTCAATGCGACAAACCCTGTCGGGTCGGCATCAAACACGCGCTCGAGAAGGCTCAGCGTTTCGTCAAAATAGATATCGGCATTGGCAAGCACCGATATATCCTGGGGACAATACGCCTCGGAGAGTCGCGTCCAATCCTCATAGGTCGGCCTGCGGTCCATCCGCAACACGGTGACCCGCCCATCTGACTGATCGACAGCGGCATCATCATCAATCATCAGATAAATATGAGAAATCAGGTCATTCGCCCGGTTCTTTTCCAGACAGAGGACCAGTTCCTTCTCGCGCGCCGGATCGGATGGCTTGAAATACGGCATGAACAAAGAAATCGGCACTATTTCCCCCTTCGGGCATGTTTACTGGCCATCATCACCGCGACGAAAGCGAATCTGGCCGCGTCGTCAACAGGCATGTTCCGCCCTGTCCAGCTCAGCGTCATAGCCCAATTGCAGACAGAGATCCTGATACGCGCCGCTCGCCTCGGCTTCCACGACAAGCTCGTCGGAGTAATCCCGCCGCGAACGCGGTGCGATCTTGTCGCCGCGCCGGCCACTATCGCCGGACAGTCGCATAACCGAAATCAGCGCTTTCCAGTCCGGATTGTAGGCAAGTTCGAGATGCCGGCAGATCTCGCGCATCGTCTCATCCGGATCTGACACGAACCGCTCATAGCGGATGATTGCAACATTCTGATACGCGGAGAGAAATGCCAGGTAGCGGCGAGCGTATTCTTCGAGCGAAAACGGTGAGAAATGCCGCCAATCATTGCGATCCAGCGCAAGATAGGAATCAATGGGATGCCGAACGGTCACGATCGATCGCAGCGGAAACCAATCAGCCAGCATGGCCGCCAATGTCGGCCGCCTTTCCCAATCCGTGTCGGTACAGAATTGTGAATGGGCATGATCACGCAATATCAAGCGCCGCCCAATTCGATCCATCCGGGCGTGCAATGCCTTCATCGATGCACAAAACATCTCCACCGCCGTGTCCTCATCGATCGGGCTGAGCGCACCCCGCGCCAGCAAGATCGGGTCTGTCGGGGCAAATCGCGAGCGCTGCGTATTCAGTTGGATGGTGCTGAGCGGGTCAACTTCACTCAATAATAGGGCGTTTGGTTGCGATTGCAGCCCTCTGGCAATCAGTGTGCCGCCTGTACAGGCAAAATGATGAACAGTCCGAATCGGCGTCAGATCACTTTTGGGACGCGTTTTCAGGAGTTCAGACAGGCTCCGAAGATCGGCCTGGCTCATTCGATCAAACGCAGCCATTGGCGAGTGTGCAAGGTCGCCAAAATCCAAGGCAGACGAAGCGCCGGAATGAGGCAATAATGCACTCATGAAGGCTTCGCCCGGTTTTTTGTTCCGGCACGCTTCGTCGTGGACTTCGAAGCGGCCCTGGTCCGGCCGGCTGTGCGCTTGGGCGCCGGCAGCGATTCTTTCTCCTCCGACTCGATTACCTTCTGCGCCAGACCATCCAGGAATTGCTCCAACTGACGCTTCTCGTCAGCCAGCATCGCGTATCGGTCTTGCAGGTCAGCCAGATCGGCCTGAGCAATCCGCTGAATCCGCAGTGACAGTCGGTTGTCGTCGCGTAGCGCATCGATTTCCGCACTCAACCGCTTTGTAGCCTGATCTTGATCATCATAGCGATGCCGAGCGGCTTCCAGCTCTGCCTTCAGCCGATCACGCTCGCTCCGCATGGTTTCAAACGCTGCGAGGTTCGCCTGGGCGTCTTTCGCGGTTTGGTCACGGGCAGCCTTCAACTCATTCACTTGCTGCTTCAGCGTCTCAAGGTCGTTTTTGGCCGACTCAGCAGCCTTGGAATTCGCCTCCTGCTGAGCCACCATTTCTTCCTTGAGCGCATCGCGCTCATGCGTCATCGATTCCAGCGACGACTGGGCTGCCTGCGTGGCCTCATCATGCTCCGTCCGCAGTCGATCCAATTCCTCATTCAGCGCATCGCGCTCATGCGTCATCGAATCCAGCGACGACTGGGCGGCTTGCGCCTCGGCACGTGCTTGATCCCGCGCCGCGGTCAGGGCGCCCGCTTCCTCATTCAATTGGTCGAGACTGGCACGGTTTTCTTCGGACATCCGGGAATAGGAATGTCGCAATTCCGACACGATCGTTTCGAGCTCAAGCGCACGCTTTTCATTCCGCAGGTTGCACGCTTTCCAGTCTTTCTCGACGAGCGCGAAACGAACATCCGGATCAGCGGGATCGGATTCCCACACAATTCGGCGCTGGCTCCCTGTGAGCCAGGCTTCAACCTGCTCCAGATCAGCGCCACCTTCGTGAAGCTGTACCTCGGCGACACGAATGACGACCGCATCAAAGTCATCAAGCAAGCCCGCCTCATCGAGGTCCGATAATACAAGCAGAACTTCTGACGGTGCATCCACGACCAGGGCTGATCGGCCGCTCGACACCCCCGCCCCGCGGGCTGCCAAAAGGTTTCTGGGTTGAATCAGCTTTACCGGCACGCTTTCGAGACTTCGGAGCCCCGGAAACAAAGTCATGGCCCCGGTCGGCACGCGCAGACTATTCAGATCGCCAAAGCTCGTTCGACGAAAGGAACCGTCGCCGTTTCGCTCCGCTACCGCTGCCTCGACAAGCTTGCCAGACCCGCCCCCATCGAGCCATTTCCGTACAGCATTGGCGCGCTCCGGGTCAGGCTCCACCAGGACAAGGTCGTCAACACGACCCTGCCAGAAGCGGCCCGCATCATCGCCGCACCCAATATGAACGACCAGACCGAAGTTTGCCGTTTCGACGCCGAACAATCCTTGCATTACTCAACGACCTCGTCCGCCACGGAACCGCCGCGAAACATGCGCAAGGGCGCCGTTACCTTCCAGGAGGTCGAGTTTCGTGTCTGTTTCAACGCGTCGCGCAATTGTTCCGCGTCCCGTCTGGACCATTCCAGCGTGAAGGCCTGATCGGCGTTTTCCGCACGCAGTCGGTCCCGCTCCTTGACGGCCGCATCGCGTTCCTGCTCGATCCGCCTCTGTTCAAGACCCCCACCCCGACGCGACGCCAACCGGTGATACCATTCGAGCTCGGACTGGCATTCGAGAAGCGCATTCTGTAGATCGGCGACCAGTGCTCGCTGGGCATCCAGTGCCGTCACGGGCCCTTCGCCAACACCCGCGGGCGTCTGGTTGGCGGAGGCGGCACGGTCGATCAGCTCGGTGAGGCCGCTCAATGAGATCGCAACCTCCTGCTCCAGCACTTCGGCGTCACGCTCGACGCATCCCATGCTTGCTCGCAATTCCTGGTCGAGACGGGTCAGAAGCGGGCTGGCCTCTACGGCCGCCTTGCCAACCAGTTGATGGAGAAGCGAAACCGGTAAAAGCTCGGGCATGTCGTCCAGGCGAACACGAAAAACGGGTTGCGCGCGTTCATCGAAATAGGCCTGGACAGCGCTCGATACGATGTCCCCGGACAGCCAGCTGATCTCGCTGGGCAGGACGAGGACCTGTCGACGCGCGTGCCGGAACAGATCCAGTATTTCCTTCGCTCGGGTAGCAACCCACTCATGCGCCCCTTCGGCCTCCAAGCCGTCCGCCAGGCACGCTGCGTAAAGTCGAGCGGCCGGTGCGGCCAAAACAACGAAGCGCGAACCGGCATCCTCTCGAATGCACTTGTACAGCGCGTTGTGATCGAAGGTCACCGCTTCGCCGAGATGGGCAAGTTGCGCGCCATCCCCGTGAACAAGTTCCGAATGCGCGACCGAATAATACAAGTTGACGCCCTTTCTCAACGTGTTGAAACAATCCGATACTCCAATCGGATGCGGGCAACAAGGCCGCGCACCCCAGTCCTCCACCGCTCGCATGTGTGCCAAACGCCTGTACTGGAAGGCGCGGCGCTTGTTTTCAGATGGGTGACAGTTTAACAGGGGTGGCCACGATCCAACCACCTTGTACAAGTTCCGGGAATCTCATGACAAAGCGTGCACTTATTACCGGCGTGACTGGGCAGGACGGCGCCTATCTGGCCGAGCTCCTGCTCAGCAAAGGCTATGAAGTTCACGGACTGAAGCGCAGGGCCTCCTCATTCAACTCCCAGCGCGTCGATCACCTCTATGTTGATCCGCATGAGGCTGAGACTCGTTTCTTCATGCACTACGGTGACATGACCGACTCGACCAACCTGATCCGCTTGGTGCAGCAGATTCAGCCGGACGAAATCTACAATCTGGCGGCGCAGAGCCACGTGAAGGTGAGCTTCGAAGCGCCTGAGTATACAGCCAACGCCGATGCCATCGGCGCGCTGCGCCTTCTGGAAGCGATCCGCATCCTCGATCTGCAGGACAAGACACGCTTCTATCAGGCCTCAACCTCAGAGCTGTACGGGCTGGTGCAAGAGGTTCCGCAATCCGAAACCACCCCCTTCTATCCCCGCAGCCCCTATGCCGCGGCGAAGCTCTATGCCTATTGGATCGCAGTGAATTATCGCGAGGCCTATGGCATGCACGCGTCAAACGGCATTCTCTTCAACCATGAAGGCCCGACCCGCGGTGAAACCTTCGTGACGCGCAAGATCACGCGTGCGGTTGCAGCCATGCATCAGAACCGCCAGAGCAAGCTTTATCTCGGTAATCTTGATGCCCAACGTGATTGGGGACATGCAAGAGACTATGTCGAGGGAATGTGGCGGATCGTGCAGCACGCCACAGCCGACGATTTTGTGCTGGCAACCGGAGAGACGCACACGGTTCGCGAGTTTGTGGAGCTGGCATTCAAGGAGATCGATATCACCTTGGAATGGGTGGGGTCCGGCGAGTCCGAAACCGGTCGCTGCGCAGCGACCGGTCGTGAGCTGGTAGCCGTCGATCCGCGGTACTACCGTCCGACCGAAGTTGATCTCTTGATCGGTGACCCGACCAAAGCGAAAGAAAAACTGGGCTGGCAGCATACAACCCCCTTCCCCGAGCTGGTCAGCGAAATGGTCCGGAGCGATCTGAAGGTGATCGCCACTGAGGCAGCCTACCGCTCCAATCACGGCGATGTCTGATCCGATGTATTCGCTCGCAGGCAAACGCGTTTGGGTTGCTGGCCATCGCGGCATGGTGGGGGCCGCGCTTGTCAGACGCCTGAAACAGGAGGAGCCGGCTGAAATCCTGACGGCGACTCGCTCCCAGCTCGATCTCACCGATCAGGCGACGACCGCAGCCTGGGTCAAGAACACACGCCCGGACGCGGTCTTCATTCCCGCAGCCAAAGTGGGCGGGATTTATGCGAATGACAGCTATCCGGCAGAGTTTCTCTATCAGAATTTGATGATCGCTTCGAACATCATCCACGCCTGTTACCAGGCGGGTACTGAGAAGCTGCTTTTCCTGGGATCATCTTGCATCTACCCGAAATTCGCTGAGCAACCGATACAGGAAGAGGCCCTGCTCACCGGCGCGCTTGAGCCCACCAATGAGTGGTATGCAATCGCCAAGATCGCCGGCATCAAGCTCTGCCAGTCCTATCGCAAGCAGTACGGCGTGGATTTCATCTCCGCCATGCCCACCAATCTCTACGGCCCGGGCGACAACTACCACCCGATGAACTCCCACGTCATCCCGGCGCTTATTCGCAAGGCCCATGAAGCGAAGGTCGACAAGGCGGAATCGATGGAAATCTGGGGCAGCGGGACGCCGCGTCGGGAATTTCTTCATGTCGATGATTGCGCGGATGCGCTTGTGCACCTGATGAAGGTCTACTCGGACGCTGGACATATCAATGTCGGTTCGGGTGAAGACCTTCCGATCGGGGAATTGGCATACCTCGTCATGGATGTTGTCGGCTTCAAGGGCGAGCTGACGAAGGATACAAGCAAGCCTGACGGTACGCCGCGCAAGCTGATGAGCGCCGACAAGATTCGGGGCCTCGGCTGGCAACCCTCGATCAGCCTGCGTGATGGCCTGGCTGACGCTTATGACTGGTTCCTTGCCAACGAAGAGAACATTCCCTCACGCTGAGTACCGGGCCGGTGTTTATTGATCGGTATCCGGCAAGCCGGCCTCGATCTGTGCCCACCAGTAATCAAGTCCGAGCCGGTTGATGATCTCCTGACGTCGCGCATTGACGCGGCCGCTTCGGAAATGGACTTCGAACCATTCATCGAGCTTTCCGGCGCTGAGCGCATCCGCTTGCCAGGCGTCGACCTGAACTAGCGGAAAGTCAGCATATGCGGCGGCGAGCGGTGTCTTTCGTATGATCGGAACAGCGCCATTCAGCAATGTCTGCCAGGCCTTGGGCGACGGATCGAGGCCACCCCCTTCCACACAGAGAACAAAGGCGTGGGCCCGGATCAGCGCCTCGAACTCGTCTTCACCGACCGGGTCCTCGAGGACCGTCACAAAGCTGCGCCAGTGGGTCTTCGCCAGCGCGGTCACCTGTTTGCGGATGTCCCACTGGGCACCATCCCGGACGCGATGAGCACACAGGATGCGACGATGACGTTGGCCCGCACCACCCCACTCCGGCACGGTGAGGACCGGATCGGCCATAGCCTCGGGAAAGACCATGCCGAGCGGCAAGGGGCGGAGTTTCGGATGGGCCGCTTCATCGAGGTTTTCACAGAACCACTGAAGCAGAAGCGGATGATCGAGCGCCTCCAACATGCGGTCGCGCAGGGCCTCGGGCATCGCCGGCCAGCGCTTGTCAGTTTGGTTCGGCAGGGTCACATCCTCCGACCCGCTCACCAGCACGAAGGGGGCTGTCAGCCTTGGCAGAACATGGTCGAGAAAATGCTCGAGCGCGACCTCATGTGACCGGAGCGAGACGAATACCGTTCGGACGTTGGCGATATCGGTGCGGAGTCGGTCCGCGACCCGGGGTTCGTCCCGATCACTCAGAACAACCCAGTCGCAACGCGCGGCAATCCCGGTCAGCGCATAGGCCTCAGCGCCCTTGAATTTGGGGAAAAGCCGGGTGGATAGCGGGCAGAACCGGGTTTCAGAGCGCGCGATCAAGCAAGCCTCTCCAAACGCTCTGGACCGGGTCGGGCAGGCTGTCATCTTCGGTTTCACGGACGGTTTGCAGGGAGGCGTCGAAGAATTCCAGCGGTTGCTCCGTGGCCAGTCCCAGTGCCTGAAGCAGGCTTTGCAGCTTGGCTTGCATGGCGACCGTCTCCGGCAGGCACTGGACAATCGGGAAATCCAGCCGCGTCTGCCAGTCCAGCAAGCGTGAATTATACGCATGCCAGATCGCCAACCCCTTCTCGATCGGAAATCCGTTGCGGCTTTCCAGCGAGCGAGCGACCGCCATGGGGTGGCGGAATATCCCGAGCGGCCGGGCGTTGGGGAGGACTTTGAGCCACCCCTCGAGTGTCAAGAGGGTGCGCGGGTCCTTGAAGCCCCAGCAGGCCTCACCCTCACGTGACTCGATGAACAGATCCCGTACCGCCGCATGCATCGGAAACCACTCCACCTGCTCCGGCGGCTCGTTCCAGCTCCCGCCATTGGCCTTGAGCAGGTCCTCTTGCATGTAAAGCACGGCGGGGGGTTCCTGCAGGCCTTTCGGATTGCGGGTGATACTCTTGTCCAGAACGCGACCCAGATACACACCGGCTTCCATCAGCGTTCCGGCAAGCGCGCTGGTGCCACTTCGGTGCATGCCCAAAACGATATAGCAGGTGTTGTCACTCATTGCCGTCTCCCCCCGGACTTTGCACCCTGTCAGTCTCGGCGCAGGTTAGCGGATGAGGCAAGCGAGGACGAGGCGTCGCAGCAGGAATCCGGTGCGGTTGAAGGAAGACGGAGTCGATGACCGAAACTTTTCAGCTTGAACCGCATGCCATGGTAATCGGCGCGCTCGGAGGTTCGGGGACACGCGCGGTTGCGGAAGCCTTTGAACGCCTGGGATATGTGCACGGCCCGGCGCTCAATCGCTCCCGCGACTGCCTGGACTTCACCTATCTCTTCGTCCGGACCGACTGGATGGCATCCCCCCTCCCCTCGATTAATCATCGTCTGGGCATTTTGCGCGGCGTGGCGGAAACCGGGCACCACCCGGAAGCCGCCCCGCTTGATCGGCTGACCGATGTGGTGACGGAGCGGAATTCGGCGGCCGAGGGTCGCGCCTTCCTCGTCAAGGAGCCCAATAGCCACATGTTCGCCGATGAGATCTTGGCCGCATGGCCGGATGCAGCCTTTCTCTTCGTGCACCGACACCCTCTCGACATGGCGTTTTCCAGCAACACCAACCAGCTCAAGCGTTGGGGGGAGGCGCTGGGTATATCGGCCGAGCGGAGCGGATCATTGCCCGCCGCGCAGCTGGATGTCTGGATCCATGCCCGGCAGGCCCAAACGGCACGGGAGCGCCGCCTTGGCGGACGCACGGCGAGCCTGGACTATGAGCGCTTCATCGAGGCGCCGGTCGCAACGCTGCGCCGAGCCTGCCAGGCGTTGGGAATGAAGATCACCAATGCCCGGCTCGAAGAGGCTTGCCGCAATGTCACCATCCCGGACAGTCGTGGCCGGTGGCGCGAACAGGATTTGTCCTGCTTTCGCGAGGACCAGCTCGCCTATTGCCGGGATGACGGCTGGTTGTGAGGCGATGTCAGATGATGTCGATGCTGTAGAGGCTCGACATGGCCAGGACGAGGCTGATCACGATCAGGCCGATCACCGAGGCGATGAAGGCGATGGCCAGGGGTTCGGCGAGTGAGGTCAGGCGCTTGGCGAGATTGCGGGATTCCTGCTCGCCGGCTTCCGCCACGAAGAGCAGCATCTCGGCAAGCGCACCGGACAAGCGCCCGGTCCGCACCAGATTGAGTGTCATGGCGTCGGTATTGGTGTGGGCGCGCAGGGCGGTTTCCAGCATTTCACCGGAGCGGACAGCGCGACGGGCCTGTTCCAGACCCTCACGGCGACGCGGTGACAGGACGCCACGTTCCGCCAGGGCGAGGGCGTCGATCAGACCCGCACCAGCCGCCAACGCAGTGCCGGTGACCCGGGCCCAGCGGGCGGTATCGCTGGCTTCCAGGAAACGGCCGAGGACGGGCAGGCGAAAGGCGATCACGGTCGCTGCGCGGCGTGTGGCCGGCGCGCGCCAGATCTGGATCGCGCCCAGCGCCAGCAGGACCGCCCCGCCGAGAACAAGCGGGACATTGGCATTGAAGAATTCGCCGATGCCGAGAACGATGCGGGAAATGGCCGGGATTTCACCCTGTGCGTTCTCCAGGAGCGCGGAGAAGCGCGGCACCACGAACATGAAGATGAAGATCACCGCGCCCGTGCCGGCGACGGCGAGAAAGCCGGGATAGGCGAGCGCGTTGCGCACTTCCTCGGCGGAGGCGAGATCGCGTTCCATCTGGCTGGCGACCTCGTTGAGCCGGATATCCAGCGAGCCCGTAGCCTCGCCCAGCTCGACCAGGCGGGGGGCATAATCCGGCAGGTTAGGCATATGGCGCGACAGGCCCTGGGACAGGCGTCCGCCGCCGCGCAAATCGGAGCGAATGGCCCCCATCTGTTCGGACAATTCGCGGCAGGGCTCCTCCTCGAGCAGTGCGTCGAAGGCGTTGAGCAGGGGGGAGCCGGCCTTCAGCAGGGTCGCGAGCTGGCGAATGAAGCGGTGACGATCCTTCGGGCGGGCGCGCTTACGGTCAAAGCGGCGGCCCTCCCCGTCAACCAGGCTGACCTCATAGGCGAGAATACCCTGGGCGCGCAGCTGGCTGACGGCATCGCCCGAATCGCCCGCATTGATACGCCCCTCCACCGCGGCGCCATCGCGCTTCAGGCCCTTATAGAGGAAATTGGCCATGCGCCCCGCTCCTAGGCCCGTACGCTGCCGGACCGGGCCGGGCCGGAACGGGCGGTGTCGGGCGCCGGCGTATCCGCGCCGGTCTCATCGACCGCGCCACCGAGCACACGCATGGCTTCGGAGACCGAGGTGATGCCGCTGCGTGCCTTGAGCAGACCATCCTCCAGCATGGACAGGAAGCCGGCTTCGCGCGCCGCTGTGAGGATGTCGGCCTGGCCGGAGCCGTGCGCGACGGCTTCCTTGACGGCGCCATCAATCGCGGCGGCCTCATAGACCGCGATGCGGCCGGTATAGCCCTGACCGCGACAGTGATCACAGCCGACCGGCACGCGCCAATTGGCGTCTTCAGTGAAGGCATCGGCGGGCCAGAGCACGCCGCGCGCGCGGGCGGCCTCGATCAGGCGTTCGGCCGCCGTGACATCATCGCGCGGGGCTGGCGCGGAACAATCGGGACAAAGGCGGCGCAAAAGACGCTGGGCGATCAGCCCGCGCAGGGACGCAGAGACCAGGAAAGGCTCCACGCCGAGATCGGTCAGGCGTTCAATCGCGCCGAGGGCGGTATTGGTGTGCAGGGTGGAGAAGACGAGGTGGCCGGTCAGGGCCGCCTGGATGGCGATGCGCGCGGTTTCGCCATCGCGGATCTCACCGACCATGATGACATCGGGATCCTGGCGCAGCATGGCGCGCAGGCCGCGGGCGAAATCATAGCCGATATCGGCGCGCGCCTGGACCTGGGTCACCCCGTCCATGTCGTATTCGACCGGGTCCTCGATGGTGATGATCTTGCGGCGGCCATCATTGACCAGTTCGAGGGCGCGATAGAGCGTGGTCGACTTGCCCGAACCGGTCGGGCCGGTGACCAGGATCACCCCGTTGGGCTCGCGGATCACGGTATTGAAGACGCGGCGCTGCAGACCGGTCAGGCCGAGACCATCAAGGGAGGGCAATTCCTGGCGTTTGCGCAGAAGGCGCAGGACAAGGCTCTCCCCCCAGGCGCCGGGCAGGGAGGAAACACGCAGATCAATGTCCTGACCGGCGAAGCGCACGGTCTGGCGACCATCCTGGGGCAGGCGGCGCTCGGCGATATCCATGGCCGAGACCAGTTTGATGCGCGAGGCGACGGCGTCGAAGCGGGATTTGGGCTGGGTCTGGACCAGGCTCAACACGCCATCGACCCGGAAACGGACCTGGAATTCATGCTCGAAGGGTTCGATATGGATATCGCTGGCCCCGTCGCGCAACGCGTCCTCGAAGACGGCATTGACGAAATCGATGACCGGCGCTTCCTCGGCCATTTCGCGCAGGCGCTCGACATCGGTCAGGGCCGATTCGCGGCGACGGGCGCCGGCCGATTGCAGGCGTGCCAGGGCACTTTCCAGCAGGCGATTGGGACCGATGGCGAGGCGGACCGGGCCGGACCAGGCGGCGGAAAGGCGTTCATTGAGCGCCGGGTCGAGGGGATTGCGGGCGAAGACAGTGAGGCTGGCACTGTCCGGGGTCACGGCGCCTTGTGCAAGGGCGTCCCCCTCGAGCGGCATGAGGGCGTCATCATCGGGCGCACTCCACCACAGGACCGCCCCCTTCTCGCCGAGCCAGCGCAGGGGCAGGTCGAGGGCGGCGGGGGCGATGGCATAGAGGCTTTCCTCGCGCGGCAGGGCGCTGGGGTCGAGAATGGGCAGGCCGAGCTGGGCGGACAGGGCGGCGAGCAGGCGTTCCTCGGCCACGGCGCCAAGGCGCAGGAGGGCCTGGCCGAACAGGACCGGCGTCTCGCGCTGATAGGCCAGGGCCTGGTCAATATCGGCAGCGGCGATGGCGCCGCCCTCCAGCAGAATGTCACCAATGCGGCGCTCGTCCATCAAACCGTCCCCATGGCCCGGCGCCCATGGCTGGCCCTCATTGCAGAAAGGCCCGGCGCGCGGCGATCACAGCTGGCGGCCTGCCGGCAAGGGCCGGGCCGCACATATCCAGCCCCGAGTTAGACCGCGACCGCCCGCCGCTGGCAAGCCCCGGGCTGAGGCGCATGGGCGCGGTTGGCGGGGTGGATGCGCGACTTGAAGCGAACCCGGACGGCATCATGCCTCTCCCGACACATGCCCCGCGTCCAGACAAAAAAGAAGGGCGGCCGAAGCCGCCCTTCCGGTAGTCTTGGATTGGAGTTCGACTTAGTTGTCGAAGCCCGAGCCAGCCACAACACCGCCGGTCGACAGCAGGCGGGAAGCCGCGATCGAACCAACGCCGGTGCCGTCTGCCAGGACGACTTCAAAGTGAAGGTCGCCGTTGACGCCACCATCGGTGCCGAGGGCCGCTGCGATATCTTCAGACGTGAAGGTCGCGGTGAAGGTGCCAGCATTCAGCGGATCTTCCTGAACGTCAGCGCCGGTGATGACAGCGCGAGCTGCAGCCGGGGCGGTCGAACCGGCGCGAGCATACACGTTGTCGAGGACAACCGCAATTTCGCTCGGGTTAGCTTCCAGACCCGTGATGCGGAAGGCGCTCTTGGTGCCGCCCGTGGTGCGCAGGGACGTCCAAGCGAACGGGTTGCCGGCTGCATTGTTTACAGCAGTGGTGAACACACCATCGTCTTCGTCCAGCACAGCGAAGCTGGCATTTGCAGCACCGGCTTCAGCCCAATTGGCTTCAGCTTCCGGCGTGAATGTCACACCGATCGTCTGCGGAGCGACAACTGCAGCTGCAGCGGAAATTGCCATCGTGAACCCGATCGGAGCACCATTCGACGTATTCACCTGAGCGCCAGTGAAGGTACAGGTGACGGTGTTGGCGACCGCGTCCGGAGCCGCACAACCACCAGCCGTCGGCGTGATCGAAGTGATGTTGGTGACATCCGTGAAGCTGAAAACGATTTCATTGTTGTCGGTGACAACAGTGTCGTACGAGGCAAGCGGCGTGCCGGCCACGTCAACCGTCGGAGCCTGGATACCACCTGCAACAGCGTCGGTATCGGTGAAAGCATCAGCGGCGAACGTGCCGAGGAAACCTTCGTCACCGGCGAGGGCGCCAGCGGACCAGTTGATCAGCGTACCGCCGGTGACCAGAAGTTCGGTCGTGTCAGCGTTGGCCGTGAAGGTGTAGCCCGTTGCAGCAGTGTAATCGATGATGTCAAACGCCGTCGTACCGCCCGTGTAGCCAGCGGAGCCAGCATTGCGAACGAACTGCACGGACACATCAACGCTGGAGCCGACAGTAGTTACTTCGATCGGCAGCGTGAGCAGATCAGTCGCATCGGTGCCCGCACCATTGGTACAGGTCTGCAGGTCCGCTTCGGTGCTGCGGAACGTAACAGACGTGCCACCAGCGCCACCACCGGACTGGATGTCGAAGTTACAGCTCACATCCGTGAAGGTCGGATCATCGGTGACAATGCCGGTAAAGTCGGCATTGGTCAGCGTAATGATCATGTCGACTTCGCCGCCGGCACCAAGAGCCGCGAATGCTCCGCCCATGTCCAGATTCAAGATAAGGTTGCCGGCAAGGGCACCCTCGAACTCTGCGGCAACAATATTGTCTTCAGCGATGGCACTGGTGCCGTCGACGGTTACTGTCTGAGCGCTAGCAGCGCCGGCAATGAGAGCCGCAGCAGCAGCGCCGCTAAGAAGTTGAACCAATTTCATAGGGAAATCCCCTCTTTCCTACACATTTAAAGTCATGGCCATGACAGCTGCCACAACGGTTTTTCAAACGATCCAGGCCTAGGCTGAGTAGACAAGGCGCTAGCCGAAGCTGCACACCCAAACCTCCCCTACGGACCTTTCGCGCCCGAGAAACCCCCGTGACGCTGCGACGGAGGAAAGCCCATTGGAGGGGGGCTGTCAACTGTGAATCGGGCCAGAAAAAGGCAATCAATGCAGGGTACAGACAGTTTAATTGTTTGTTGTCATATGTTTGACAAACAAGCGGTTTCGCAAAGCGTTCACAGCTCAGCCAATAGGCAGGAATGCGGTTAACCGGCCTTAATCTCCGGTCCATCTGTTGCGCAAAAACCACCGCCGGGCCCGGCACCTGGCAATGCGGTGCACCCGCCGAGACCCACAGCCTGTGATCTACATCACACTTGCCCCTCTCACACCTGAAGAGTCGCCCGGCAGGCCGGGGCTTGGAGGGTGCGATCCCAGATGCGGTCGCGGGGCGAGGCGATGCGGATGCGGGCCGCGGCGCAAGCGCCGGAGGGATGGATACGCCAGGGCTCCAGCAATTCGGCGGTCCAGCCGTCCGGCATGTCGGCCCCCGCCGAAGGTATCAGGCCGGCCGGATGATCGGCGGCGTGGCCGGCCAGGCGGGCGCTGGTGCGCTCTTCGAGGACCCAGGCATTGAGGGCGGCGAAGGCCTGGCG
The DNA here is from genome assembly GCF_947259345.1 of uncultured Maricaulis sp. Taxonomy (GTDB): domain Bacteria; phylum Pseudomonadota; class Alphaproteobacteria; order Caulobacterales; family Maricaulaceae; genus Maricaulis. The sequence goes on from NZ_CAMYLS010000005.1 coordinate 291,851, forward strand.
CACCTGGTGACGCTCATACATGGCAGACATGGACGGGATGAACAGGGCGACAGCCAGGGCCAGGATCGCCATGGCGATGAGAACTTCGAGCAGGCTGTAGCCGGCTTGTCGGCGATTGCGGCGCGCCGGATTGCTCGCCATGGGTCTGCCCCTAGCCGATCCCGTCGGCCGGTTGATCAACCCGGCGCGGATCAATATCGGCATTGAGCCCCTCACCGCCCGGTTCGCCATCGGCGCCAAAACTGATCACACGGCCGCGGCGAGACAGGTCCTCGCCGGCTTCGTACTGGTAGGGCCGGCCCCAGGGATCCTGCGGCAGACCGCCATCCATATAGGGGCCGTTCCAGCTGCCACCGACATCGGCGCTGGGCGCGACCAGCAGGGCCAGGCCTTCGTCCTGGCTGGGATAGCGACCGAGATCGAGGCGCATGGTGTCGAGCGCGGTCTCGACCATGCGGATCTGGGTGAGGGCAGCGGCCTGTCTGGAACTGTCGAGCTGGCCGAAGAGGCGCGGCGCGACAAGCGCGGCCAGGGTGGCGATAATGGCCACGGCGATCAGCACTTCCATCAGGGAATAACCGGCCTGCAGGCGCCGACGGCGCTTTGCTGTCGCGTTTGCAGTTTCGTTTGCAACCCCGGAAAAGAGGCTCGAGAGCCGGTTTGTGACCCGTTTCGCAATCCGCATTGATACCTGCATGGCCAGTCCCGTCACACTGTTACACGTCAATTCTGGTTACACTTCAATTTTGATACCCGATCCGGAACCTGCAAGATCGGGCCAAGGTCTCCATCGCCGATCAAGGCCGGAATCGGTCACCAACATCGATCCCTAACACAGGCCCTAACACAGGCCCTAACACAGGCAGGCGAGCCCGGTAAAACCCGCCATGCTTGCTGGACCGTCTAAATCGACGGCGTTATACCACGCAGCCTGTCGTCATCCTAGGACGTTATGACCCGCGGATTCACCCTCCTGGAAACCCTGATTGCGCTGGTGATCGCGTCGATCACGGCGCTGGTCCTGCTGCAATCCATCATGGCCGTGGCGCGCGGCACGGCGGGGATTGAGATCGCGCTCGCCGGGGCGCTGGAAACCGAGTTCTCGCGGGAGGTCGTCAGCGACGCCCTGGCCGCCTCCGTCGCTGATTATCTCGAATCACCGGGTGCCTATACAGGCAGCACGACGCGCATTTCCGGCACCACACGGCGCCCGGTGCTGGCGCCGCATGGCTTGCCGACGCGATTCGTCCTGGCCCTGCGGCCGGAGTCGGGTGGCACGGCGCTCATTTACCAGGAAGTCGAGCCCCGGAGCGAGGATATTGATCGCGAGGCGGTCAACAGCGCGGAGGAGCTGGAGGGCGGGATCGTGGCGATGCGCTTTGCGGCGCAGGATATCGGTTTTCGCTTTGCCTATCAGACCATGACCCAGCTGTATGCACACGAACCACCCGACCCGCTTGAGGCCTGGCCTCCGGAGGAGGGGTTCGATCCCTGGTATGATTATTATCGTCCGCCCCCGGCCCTGGTGATGATTGTCGACAGTCAGGATCGCGTCTTGTGGGCGATCGCGTCGAGCGGCTGGAATGCACCGCCGCTGCGGGGACGCGATCTGGAGGACATATTGTGAGGGCGGGCCGCAGGCGAGTGTCGCGTCGGGCACGTCGTGGCTATGTCTTCCCGCTGGCCCTGTGGACGATTGCCGTGATCGCGCTCCTGCTCGGTGCCGCCTATACGGTGATGAGTGCCGCCAATGCGGTTTTCTCGCGAATCAGCGCGCGCGAGGAATCCCTGGCCGATTTCGAGGCCGCAGAGACAGATATCCTCCGCCTTCTGCTGACCGAACCCATGGGGCTTTCCTCCGTGCGTGTTGGCGGGACTCGCGATCCGGATCCGATCAGTGGCGGCTTCGGGATTGGCGGCGAAGCCCTCTCGGCGACCGGCATGCCCTATCTTCATGCCGGTGCCCATGGTCCGGTCGTGGTGCGTCTGGTCGGCACGAACGGGCTGGTCAATCTTGGCGATGATCCCGGTCCGGCGTCGCAGGCGCTGCTGCTGGCGCTCGGCCTGGAGCGGGCCGATGCACAAAGACTGGCGGCGCGCCTGGTCGATTATATCGACGAAGATGACCGGCGCTTGCTGGGCGGCGCCGAGGCGGCCGATTATCCGGCCGGCCGGACGCCCCGCAATGCCCCGCTGTCCGCCGCCTCGGACGCGTGCGGCGCGCTGGGCTGGCGTGAAGAGGTGGATTGGTGCGCCGATCCGCGCCTGATGGATCTGTTTGCCTTTGCCGGCGGCCAGTCCGCCATGGGCGCCCGCCTGGTGCCGGAATACCTGTTGCGCCAGCTGGTCGGCGGTGATGCGCGCCAGCTCGACCGCGCCATGGAGGCGCTGGAGGATCGCGACCGGCTGGTGCGGTATGAGGATTTCGGAATTGACGGGCTGGAAGGTCTCGATCCCTTCAATGACAATTCCGCCTTGCCCGGGCCGTCCTTCCTCATCATCACCCACCGCCCCGACGCCGAATACATACAGTTGACGCGGATCGACCTGACGCTCGCAAACCTGTACAAACCCTATGAGATTGCGTTTTCGTATGTTGTGGGCGGATCGATTGTCGAGGGGGCGTTCCATGTCGAAGAGGCCGACGCGCTTGATGAACTTCCTCAAGCCGGTTGACCGCCGCGTGTCCGCCGCCGGCCTGGCGCCGCGCCCGGCTGGTGCGCTGGCGCGCGCGGTATTGGCCGGC
>NZ_CAMYLS010000006.1 GCF_947259345.1 uncultured Maricaulis sp.
CCTGGCGGCCGAGCAGGCGGCTCTGCCGCCGCCGCCACCGCCACCCGCCGAGGCCCTGCCTGTTCGATACCGGGTCGGCCAGGCGACCGAGTATACGCGGATCGAATTGATGTGGCCGCGCGAAGTTGATTTCACGGTCACCCAGACCGGCAACACAGCCGAAGTCCGCTTCGTCGAACCGGCCGAGGTCGATCTCAGCCGGCTGGTCGGCTCCCCGCCACGTTTCCTCAATTCGATCCGGCCAACCCGCGAGGGTGATGAATTTGTCCTGACCATGGAGGTCGAGCCCGGTGTGACCGTCCGCGCCTGGGGCGAAAATGGACGTGTCGCCATCGATCTGCCGGACCCGGCCTATGTTGATGCGGAGACGCTGCTCGCCGAATTGGGCGGCGATGCTGCGGCGATCATTGAAGCCGCAAACGCCACGCCGGAGTCGGCGCAAGCGGATGAGACGGAAACGCAACCCGGCGCCAGCGAGGCCGTTACCGCGCCCGCGCGGGAAGTAGCGCCGACGCCCAGAGAGCCGGTGCCGGAACCGGCGCAGGACTCCGGTCCGCCTGACGATGATGCGTCGCCGGTCCTGTCTGAAGCGCCTGGCGCAGACCCGCTTCCGGCCGATGGTATCGTTCGGGCTGAAGTTTCCGATTACAATGGCGACCTTCGCATCGACTTTGACTGGGCTGCGCCGCTGGGCATGTCGGTCTTCCGACGTGGCGAGGCGATCTGGATCGTCTTCGACAGTCCCGCTGAACTGGACTTGCGCGAGCTCGATACCGCCAGCCGCCGTCATGTCCGCAACTTTGCCGGCGTCAGCGGTGATGACTGGTCTGCCGCCCGGGTCGTTGTGCCGTCCACCTCGCAAGCCGAGGCGCGCCTCGATGGCAGTCGCTGGTCGGTGGTTTTGTCCGAGCGTATCGACGCGCCACCGCGTCCGATCAATGTCCGGCGCGATGCCCGGCGTGGGCGACCTGGCCGCATCCTGATGGACATGGCCAGCGCGAATACCGTTCGCTGGGTTGATGATCCGGTGGTTGGTGACCGGCTCGGCGTTATTACAGCCATGGGGCCGATCCAGGGGCTGGCGGCGCGAAGCGAATTTGTCGGTGGCGCGCTCTTGCCCAGCGCCCAGGGCGCGGCCGTACAGGCGACGGCGGAGGATATCGAAATTTCGCTAATCGGCGGAGGCGTCGCGATCAGTCGGCTCAGCGGTCTGGACCTGACACCGGCTGCAACGGTCGACCGGAGCGAAGCGGATGGCTCCGTCCTGGCCAATATATCCTCGCCCGCCCTGATGTATTTTGATGCCTGGCGCGGTGCGGGCCATTTCGTTGATGAATGGCATGCGCGTCTGCGCAGGACAGCGCTTGAAGACGGCACGGATGGCCAGATTGCCCTGGCGCGCTTCCTCCTGTCGCGCGATCTTGCACCGGAAACCCTCGGCATGCTCGATCTCGCACTCGATGTCGAACCGGAATTGGCCAACGATCCTCATGTCCGCGCCTTGCAGGGTGTCGCGAGTTACATGATGCGTCGATATGACGATGCTGACGCCTATCTGGCTCACCCCTCGCTGGCCCAGGATCCGGCCGCAGACTTGTGGCGCGGGATGGTCGCGATGGGTGAGGAGCGATGGCAGGATGCGCGCCGTCGCTTCAGCACGGGCGAGGCGACCATTTATCACTATCCGCCTGAATGGCAGGCACGTTTCCATGCCGCGCATGCACGCGCCGCCCTCGAACTCGGCGATACCGGCGCGGCGCAGGACCATCTCTACGCCGTCGAGGCCAGCGAGCCGGATTGGCGAACGCGGCTTGACGCCAATTACGTCGCCGCACGTCTCTCGGAACGCTCCGGAGATGCTGTCGACGCGATCCGCCGCCTCGATGCGCTGTCGGAATCCGGCGATCCGGAGGTCGAGGCGCGTGCCCTTTTTGATCTTTATCGACTGCAATTGGACCAGGGGCAGATCAGCCGCAGCGAGGCCATCGAGAACCTGGAGAATCTCCGCTTCCGCTGGCGCGGCGACACGATCGAGCTGGAGACGGTGCGCGAACTGGGTGAGCTTTATGTTCAGGCGGGCGATTTCGCCGGTGGTCTGGAAACCATGGCCACCGCCCAGGCGCGCTTCCCCGAATCCGAAGCCGGCCGCCGTATCGGCGAGGATATGGTGTCGATTTTCCGCCGGCTCTTCCTTGAAGGCGAGGCGGACCGGATGGACCCGGTCGAGGCCGTGGCGATCTTCTACCAATACCAGCATCTGGCGCCTCGGGGCACAGACGGCGACCGCATGATCCGCCGCCTGGCCGACCGGCTGATCGCTTTCGATCTGCTCGATCCGGCCGCCGAGCTCCTGCAGCATCAGGTCGATAACCGCCTGCGTGAGCCCTTGGCCCGGGCGCGCGTGGCGACGGATCTCGCTATCGTCTACCTGATGAACCGTCGCTATGAGGACGCGCTCAATACGATCCGTCGGTCGCGCATTGCCGGCCTTCCCGAGGCCCTGGTCGATGAGCGCTACCTGCTGGAAGCCCGCGCCTTGTCCGAAATGGGCCGTGCCGACCAAGCGCTGGAACTGATCGCCTCGGATCAGTCCGAGGCCGCGACCCGTCTGCGTGCTGATGTCGCCTGGACCCAGCGCGACTGGCGCAATGCCGGTCGGCGCCTGGAAGGGATATTGGGCAATCGCTTTTCCGATCCGGCGCCGCTGATCCTGACCGAGCAGGATGATCTCCTGCGCGCAGCCATTGCTTACAGCCTGGCGCGCGACAGCGAGGCGGCTGTCCGTTTGGGCCAGCGCTATGGCGAGGCCATGTCGGAAACCGATCAGGCCGCGGCCTTTGATCTCCTGACCAACGACGATGCCACCCCGGGCAATGTCCGCTTCACCGACATGGCCTCCCGCATCGCCTCGATCGACACGCTGGATGCCTTCATGGAACCCTTCCGCGCGCGCTTCGTGAATGGTGGCGGGCCGAGCTAGGGCGACCAGTTCAAGCTGAAATTTCGGATAATTGTCATCCCCGCTACCCGCGTTCGCGGGGCGTCCGTCGTGGATGACAAATCATGGGTGATGGCGTGACTGCGCGCGCAGTTCAGGCGACCTTGTCGGGTGCCCCCGTCAACTCAATGTCCCGAAACTCTGCACCAGCGATCCCGTCACCAGTCGCCAGCCGTCGACGAGCACGAAGAAGATCAGCTTGAAGGGCAGGGAGATGACGATGGGGGGCAGCATCATCATGCCCATCGACATGAGGATGGAGGCGACCACGAGGTCGATGATCAGGAAGGGGATGAAGAGCAGGAAGCCGATCTCGAAGGCGCGGCGCAGTTCGGAGATCATGAAGGCAGGGGCCACCACCCAAAAGGACGTCTCCTCCGGTGCCTCCGGTACCGCTTGTTGCGACATGTCGATGAAGAGGGCGAGGTCATCCTCGCGGACATGGCTGAGCATGAAGGTCTTCAGCGGCCCGGTAGAGAGGTCGAAGGCCTCGGTCAGCTCGATCTCTTCTTCCAGCAGGGGCTGGATACCCTGTTCATAGGACTCCGTAAAAACCGGCGCCATGATGAAGCCGGTCAGGAAGATGGCCAGCGAAACCAGCACCGCATTCGGCGGGCTTTGTTGCAGGCCGAGCCCGGTCCGCAAGAGCGACAAGACCACAATGATGCGCACGAAGCTGGTCGTCATGATGACGATGGACGGCGCCAGGGACAGTACGGTGAGCAGGGCGATCAGCTGCAGGACACGCTCGGTCAGAGCGCCTTCCTGGCCAGCATCGATGGTCACGGTCTGGGCTTCGGCAGGGATGCCGGCCAGGGTGATGATTCCGATCAGGAAAAGGCCGAGGCAGACCCAGAAACCCTTGCGAGCATTCATGATCGCGACTCCCTGGCGATGGGCTCGGGGCGAACGGGTTCAGGACGCGCCGCGCCGGTCGAAAGAATGGTTTCGCGCTCGGCGCCCAGCAAGACAACATGCTCGATGCCATCGGCTTGCAGGATGACCAGACGGCGGCGCGGATCGATGACCAGGGTCTCGCGAACCTTGAGGCGCTTGTCGGTGCCGCCGAGCTGGCGCAGTCCTGTCATTTGCTGCAGCAGCCAGCCCTTCTGGATCGCATAGCCAAACAGGCCCAATCCGCCCAACAGGACGATCAGGATCGAAATGGCGAACAAATAGCTGGTCCAGTCGACGATATCGGACATCGCGTGCGGGGCCTCATAATCAATGATCACTGTGTGGGGTGATGCGGTTAAGCCGCCGTTAACCGTGCGGGACCACCTTCGGTAACAAGTGAGATAGGGGATTCGCGCATGCGACCCGATGACGTCCCGGTTCTGGGACTGCTTCGACAATCGATGAGCTTTCACGCCGATCGCCAGCAGGTGATCGCGGAGAATGTCGCGAACGCGAATACACCGGGTTATACGCCCCGTGATCTGGACGAGTCCGACTTCCATGCGGCCCTGCGCTCGCAGATGAGCAATGGCGCCGCCGGAAGCCGTGGACCGATCGGCCTGGCGACGACGAATGCCGGACATATCCCGGCCTCGAATTCAGGCGCTGGCGCCTCGGCGCTCTGGGAGCCGATCGACAGCCCGGACAGCGAAACCACCGTGAACGGCAATTCGGTCGTGATCGAGGAGCAGATGGTCAGGGCCCAGGAAAACCGCATGCGCTATGAGAGCGCGCTGACCCTCTACCAGAAAAGCCTTGGTCTGCTGCGGACGGCAATCCGTCCGCCGGGCCGCTAGGGAGTGAACCATGGGTAACGCTTCAGACGCGATGCAGATCTCCGCTTTCGGCATGCGGGCGCAAGCCGCCCGGATGCGGATCATCTCGGAGAATATCGCCAATGCCGATTCGACGGCGCGTGAGCCCGGCGGTGATCCCTATCGCCGCCAGGTCCCGGTCTTCGAGGCGGAACTTGATCGTGCGACCGGCCTCAATGCCGTGCGCATGACCGATGTCGCCCATGACCAGAGCGAGTTCACGCTCGAATTCGATCCGGGGCACCCGGCCGCCAATGAAGAAGGCTATGTCCAGTACTCCAACGTGCAGACGCTGGTGGAGATGATGGATATGCGTGAAGCCATGCGGACCTATGAAGCCAACCTCAACATGATCGAAAATGCCCGCCGCATGCAGGAGCGGGCGCTCGATCTCCTGCGCCGCTAGAACAGCACACGCGCTCGCCAGCTGATTTGTGAAGGACAAAGTCCATGGCCGCTGACCTCTCTGCCGTACAGGCCTATCAGGCCGCGATCCGCACTGCCCAACAATCCTCGATGGGTTCGACCCAGGACGCCGCATCCATCGGTGCCGGTATGGATTTCGGTGCGATGGTCACCAATGCCGTCGCCGATACTGGCCAGACCCTGGCGGCAGCCGAACAAATGACCGCGGCCGGCGCCGCCGGCGAAGCCGAACTGATCGACGTGGTCACGGCTGTCTCTGCTGCCGAGATTTCGCTGGAAACCGTCGTCGCCGTCCGCGACGAGGTCGTGAAGGCCTACCAGGAAATCCTGCGCATGCCGATCTGATCGAGCTGACCCGGGACGCAGCAGAAAAAGCCCCGGCGCTGGCCGGGGCTTTTTTTGTGTCTGAGCGCATGCGGGCTTGCTCAACCGCGCGTCTCGGCGATCCAGGCCTCGACCTCTTCGGTCAGCATGGACAGCGGAATCTGGCCGGAGGCCAGGACGCGGTCATGAAAGCCGCGCAGGTCGAAGTCGGAACCGAGTTCCCGCTCTGCCTGTTCGCGCAGGGCGATGATGTGGTTCTTGCCGACCTGGTAGGCGGTGGCCTGCCCCGGGTAGACGACATAGCGCTCGACGGCGGGGACGATATCGGCCTGGGCGTTGGGCGTGTTCTCGGTGAGATAGGTAATCGCCTCTTCGCGGGTCCAGCCATAGGCGTGAAGGCCGCTGTCAACGACAAGGCGGCAGGCACGCCAGAGCTCCATCGCGATCCGTCCGGCATTGAGATAAGGGTCCTCATAGAGGCCCATCTCCAAGGGCAGATACTCGGCATAAAGGCCCCAGCCCTCGGCATAGGCCGTGAAGCTGCCGAACTGGCGGAAACGGGGCAGATTGTCCATTTCCTGCTGAATGGAGCGCTGCAGGTGATGGCCCGGAATACCCTCATGATAGGCCAGCGTCGCCATCTGGTAGGTCGGCATGCTCGCCATGTCGCGCAGGTTGGCATAGTAGACCGCCGGCCGTGAGCCGTCCGGCGTCGCGTTCTCATAGAAGGCCAGTCCGGCGCCATTCTCCCGGAAGGGTTCGACCCGCCGCACTTCCAGCTCGGCCTGGGGCAGGGTGCCGAAGACTTCAGGCAGGCGTTCGCGCATGGCATCGATGATCGCCGTCGCCTCGGCCATGTAGTCCGCGCGTCCCTCATCCGTGTTGGGATAGTAGAATTGCGGGTCCTCGCGCAGATAGTCGAAGAAGTCGCCGAGTGAGCCCTGGAACCCGACCTGCGCCATCACACCGCGCATCTCCGTCTGCAGGCGCTCAACCTCGGCCAGACCCAGTTCATGGATTTCCTGCGCCGTCATGTCGGTCGTGGTGAAACCGGCGAGGAGATTGTTGTAAAAGGCCTCGCCATCGGGCAGGTCGGCAACTCCGTCCCCCGTGGTCGAGCGATCCCGGTGATCTTCCAGCATGGCCTGCAGGCGGGCATAGGCCGGTCCGACATCCTCCAGCAGGGCCGTGCGGGCCCGGGCGAGGAGATCGTCGCGTGTGGCCTCATCCAGCTCGAGCGCGCCCAGCTTGCGCTGGAAGTCGGCCCAGAGCGGATGGTCCGGCCCGTCATCAAAGGGGGCACCGGTCTGCAGGCCGGTCACCGTGGCCAGAACGCGCTCATAGACCCAGGCCGGGGCCTGGATACCGTTTTCGAAGCGGTACTCGGCTTCCTCGATCTGCTGGCCGAGCGCGTCATCAAGGGTCGACAGGCGCTGGATATAGGCCTCGGCATGATCGGCATTCTGAATACGATGCTGACCGATCATGAAGGCGATCAGTCCCGTATGCGGGCCGAAGAGCTGATTGAAGACATAGCCATAGCGTCGGAAGGGTTCCGCCTCGGCGCCGCGCTCGACCTGGTATTCGAACAGGCGCCATGACATTTGTCCGACCGGGTCGAGCGCGTCGAAGTCGAAACTGACGCGCATATGGACGAGCCGGTCGCGATTGCGGGCGATCGCTGCGCGTGTCGCCGCCTCGCTATTGTCATTCCAGCGGCCATAATCCTCATCGATAATGCCCAGGCCGGTCTTGCTGGTCGGATAGAATTCGAGATCCGCCATGAAGATTTCTTCGAACCAGGCATTGAGCCGGTCCGTCTCGGTCTGGGCTGTGGCGGCGGCTTCGGACTGTGCCTGCGCCGGTGCGGTCATGGCCAGCGGTGTGAGGCCGGTGAGAGCCGTGCAACCGGCCAGCAGGAGTGTACGCAGTGTGGCGCGCGATGAGGTGGTCATGATGTCCCCTTTACCCTCTGGATCAGCGGGCAAGATCGGGGCACAGGGCCTGCGAGGGCCTGACGGGTCGCTTAAGGTACAGTCATGACAGAAAGCTTGCGCGTTTGTCACAAACACCTGATGTCGCAAAGAAAAAGGCCCCCGGCGAAGCGCCGGAGGCCTAGTCATGCGTGGGTTGTCTCGCGTTAGTCTTGCGATTCCGCGATCCAGGCATTCACGCGCTCTTCCAGCACTGACATCGGCATCGCGCCTTGTGTGAGCACGACATCATGGAAGTCGCGAATGTCATAGCTGTCTCCGAGGGCTTCCTCGGCGATGCCGCGCAGGCGCAGGATTTCCAGCATGCCGACCTTGTAGGCCGTGGCCTGGCCCGGATAGACGATATAGCGGTCGATGGCAGCGACGATATCGCCTTGCGGATTGGGCGTGTTCTCGGCCAGGTAATCGACCGCTTCCTGACGCGTCCACTGGTGATAGTGCAGGCCGGTATCGACCACGAGACGACAGGCACGCCACAACTCCATCGCCAGGCGACCGAAGTCGGAATAGGGGTCGGAATAGAATCCGTATTCGACCGGCAGATACTCGGTATAGAGACCCCAGCCTTCGGTATAGGCGGTATAGCCACCAAATCGGCGGAAGGCCGGAACGCCCTCAAGCTCCTGCATGATGGCCAGCTGCATATGATGCCCCGGGCTGCCCTCGTGATAGGCGAGGGCTTCCATCTGGTAGGTCGGCATCAGCGACATGTCGCGCAGGTTGGCGTAATAGACGCCCGGTCGTGAGCCGTTCGGAGCCGGGCGCTGGTAGAAGGCCTTGCCGGCGCTGTCCTGACGGAAGACCTCGACCCGGCGAACTTCCAGTTCGGCCCGCGGGAAGGTGTTGAACATCTGCGGTAGCGTCTCGGTCATGGTGTCGATCAGCGCCGTCGCGTCAGCGAGATAATCGGCGCGACCCTCATCCGTGTTCGGATAGTAGAATTGCTCGTCCGTGCGCATGAACTCGAAGAAGTCCTGCAGCGAGCCCTCATAGCCGACCTGGTCCATGATGCCGCGCATCTCGTCATGGATACGGGCGACTTCGGCGAGGCCCAGCTGGTGGATCTCCTCGGCCGACAGGTCCATCGTCGTATAGCCATTGAGCAGATAATTGTAGAACTCGCCGCCATCGGGGTGTTTCCACACGCCGTCATCCTCGGTCGCGACCGCGGCCTGTTCCTCGAACAGGGCGATGACGCGCTCATAGGCCGGGGCGACGGCCTCTGTAATGGCGGCCTCCGCCTCTGCGATGAGGCGGGATGTCTCGTCCGCATCGAGTTCGAGGGCCTCAACCTTGCCGGTGAAATCGGCGAGCAGGGGGCTGGCTTCGCCGTCATCAAAGGGCGAGCCGGTGATCACGTTGCGGGCCGTGGCGATCATCGGCTCATAGGTCCAGGCCGGGGTCAGCACACCGAGCTCGGCCGAACGCCGCGAATTCGCGATATTCTGGTCCATATAGGTCGGCAGATTGCGCAGGCGGCCGATATAGGCTTCGGCGTCCTCGACCGTGTCAACGCGATGGTTGTTGATGAGGAAAGAGGCCGCATTCATGTGCGGGCCGGAACGCGGTGTGAAGGTGTAGCCGTGATCGACCCAGCGCTGGCCTTCTGCGGCGCGCTCGGCATTGTACTCGAACAGGCGCCAGGATATCCGGGCGCTGTCGTCCAGCGCATCAAAGTCGAAAGTCTCACGCATGTGGGCGAGGTCTGCCTGGCCCAGTTCGAAGCCCTCGCGCGCGAATTCCGGGGAGGCGTCGGACCACTGGTCGTAATTCGTTTTCATGCCGAGGAAGGTCTGGGTCATCGGCGAGCGCGCGACATTGCTCTCGAAAACGTCCTGGAACCAGGCATTGAGGCGATCGGATTCGGTTTCCTCGCCTGCGGCCTGCTCGACCTCGGCCATGGTCTCGGCCGAGGCCAGTTCGGTCTCGCTCGCCGCGGTCTCGGCCGGAGCGGTATCGCTGGCGAGATTCTCGTCGTCAGTAGCGCCGCAGCCGGCCAGGAGCGCCAGGGCCGAAACGCCGACAATCAGGTTGGACATACGCATTTTCATACCCCTCGCGTTTTCATTATTGAGCCGTTTCAGCCCGCGTCTCTTCAACATAATCATTGATCAGCTGGGTCAGAACGGCCAGTGGCAGTGAGCCATTGGTCAGGACCACATCGTGGAATTCGCCATAATCAAAGGCATCGCCCAGCTCGGCCTGGGCATAATCGCGCAACTGGCGGATCCGCATCTGGCCGGTCTTGTAGGAGGTCGCCTGGCCCGGCCAGACGATATAGCGCTCGACCTCGCGGGTGATCTCTTCCTCGGTGAAAGAGGTATTCTCGCGCAGATAGTCGATGGCGTCTTCGCGACTCCACTGCAGGGAATGGATGCCGGTATCGACCACGAGACGCCCGGCGCGCCAGAGCTCATAGGCGAGGCGGCCGAAGTCCTGATAGGGATCGGTGAACATGCCCATATCCTTGCCCAGGCTCTCGGCATAGAGCGCCCAGCCTTCGCCGAAGGCAGAGAGATAGAGGAAGCGCTGGAACATGGGCGTGCCCTCCTGCTCCTGCGCTAGGGTGAGCTGGAAATGATGGCCCGGAATGCCTTCATGATAGGCCAGCGTTTCCATCTGATAGACAGGCAGGTTCCGCATATTCAGTGTATTGGCGTAGTAGACACCCGGCCGCGAGCCATCGAGGGTACCGGTATTGTAGAAGGCCGACGGTGAACCCGCCGCGCGATAAGGCTCGACTTCGCGCACCACCATCTCGCCTTCGGGCAAGGTGTCGAAATAGTCTGGAATGACACCGCGGACGCGGTCGAAGACATCATTGACCTCGGCCATGTAACGGGCGCGACCTTCATCGGTGGACGGGTAATAGAATTGCTCGTCCGTGCGCATGAATTCGAAGAAGTCTTGCAGCGTGCCCTCGAATCCAACCGCGTCCATGATGCCACGCATCTCGCCATGGATACGCTCGATTTCGGCGAGGCCGGTATCATGCACTTCCTGCGGTGACAGGTCGGGCAGGGTGGTGAAGGCCGCTAGCTGGCTCTGGTAATAGGCCTCGCCGCGCGGGAGCTTCCAGGCGCCATCGCGATCGTCGGTCATTTGCTCATGACGTTCGAACATGGCGATGAGGCGTTCATAGGCCGGCCCCACGACGTCGGTCAGGGCGGCAGTGCCTCGGGCGATCAGATCCGCCTTGGCCGCGTCATCGATCTCGAGTGCATTCACCTTGGCGGTGAAATCAGCCAGGAGCGGCGATGCGGCGTCGCTGTCGTCGAAGGGGGCTCCGGTGATGACGGCGCGGGTATTGCCGGTCAGGTACTGGAAGGCGAAGCGCGGTGGCATGACGCCAGCCTCGGCACGGGCATCGGCCCGCTCGATCAGGATGTCGAAGACCGGTCCGATCCCGTTGAGTCGGGAGATATAGGCTTCGGCATGCTCGGTGCTCTCCACACGATGCTGGCCGATGAGGGTTGAGGGCATGCCGGTATGGGGCCCGAACATCTGGGTGAAGACATAGGTCTGGTCGCGGAACTCGTACTGGCGAATGCCGGTTTCCTGCAGGTATTCGAAGACGCGCCAGGAGACGCGGGCATCGCGGTCCAGCGCATCGAAGTCGAAATGCTCGCGCATATGGGCAAGCCGGTCGATGCGGCGCTGCTGGGCCGCGGCCGCAGCTTCATCGCTGACATCATCCCATTGGCCATAGGCGTCCAGGTCGTCAATCCGGCCAAGCCCTGTCTGTTGCTGCGGCGAGCGGGCGAGGTCGGCCTCGAACAACTCGGAATACCAGGCGTAGAGGCGTTCACCCTCTGTCTGTTCGCTGGCAGCGGTGTCGCTGGTGTTAGCGCCGGATGCCGTCGCAGTCGGTTCCGGCGGGACGTCCGTATCGCCCGAGGGCGTGGGCGAACAGGCGGCCAGGAGTGCGGCCATCGAGGCGGTCGTCAGCCAGATCGGAAGCTTGGTCATGATGGTCTCCCCGGGCGCGCCCGGTCTCTCTCCCAGACCAGACGGGCCATCGTCAAAAGCAATCCAGCCGCCGCACCGGTACCGGTGCGGCGGCTGATGAAATGAGCCGGGCGCAGAATAGCCTCTGCGCAGCCCGGCCTGTCAAACCTCAAGCGCGCTGGATTCGCACTATTGCGTGAGCTTGCGCGCAATCCAGGCGTCGACCAGCTCTTCCAGCAGGGTGAGCGGGATTGAGCCATTGGTCAGCACAATGTCGTGGAACTCGCCATAGCTGAAATCATCACCCAGCTGGTCCATGGCGCGCTGGCGCAAATCGAGAATGGTCAGCATCCCGACCTTGTAGGACACTGCCTGCCCGGGCCAGACCATGTAGCGGCGGACCTCATTGGCAATATCGCCTTCCGGCATCGGCGTGGTGGCGAGCATGTAGTCGGCGGCTTCCTGCTCGGTCCATTGCAGATGGTGGATGCCGGTATCGACGACAAGACGGGCAGCCCGGAAGACCTCGTAGGAGAGGCGACCGAAATCCTGATAGGGATCGGTGAAGAAGCCCATGTCCTTGCCGAGATTTTCGGCATAGAGCGCCCAGCCTTCGCCATAGGCAGAATACCATTGCAGGCGCTGGAACATCGGCGCGTTCTCGAGTTCCTGGGCCAGTGAGGACTGGAAATGGTGACCCGGCGCGCCTTCGTGATAGGCGAGGGATTCCATCAGATAGGTCGGATTGTCCCGCATATTGGCGAGATTGACGTAATAGGCGCCGGGCCGGGTGCCATCGAGGGAACCGGACTCGTAGAACGCCCCGGTGGCGGTCGTGATGCGATATTCCTCGACTGCCCGGACCTCGAGCTCTGCCTGCGGAAGCTGGCCGAAATACTGCGGCGCGACTTCAGTGATCTGATCGATCATGGCGGCCGACTCGGTCAGATAGCGCTGACGGCCTTCCTCGGAATCCTCATAGTAGAAGTCATCGCTCGTACGCAGGTGTTCGAAGAAGTCCTGCAGGGATCCCTCGAAACCGACGGTTTCCATGATCTCACGCATTTCGCCGTGAATGCGCTCGACCTCGTCCAGACCGATCTGGTGGATCTGGTCCGCTGTCATGTCGGTGCGGGTCGTGTAATTCATCAGCTGGCTGCGGTAATAGGCCTCGCCATCGGGCAGGGCCCAGGCGCCATTATTGGCGTCGCCGGCCATCTCCGCATGCGATTGCATGGTCGCGATCAGATTGTCATAGGCCGGGCCGACACCCGTGAGCAGCGCCGTTTCCGCGCGGTCGAGCAGGGCTTGCCGGGCCTCGTCCTCAATCTCGATACCGGCCAGCTTGGTCTGGATGTCGCTCCAGAGCGGCGAGTCGGTGCCGCTGTCGTCAAAAGGCGCGCCAGTGATGAAGCGCTCGGAGGCACCGATGATGATCGGATAGGCGAAAGCCGGGGCGAGTACGCCCTGCCTGGCCCGGTCATCGGCCTGCTGGGTATATACATTGAGCACATCGCCCAGTGTTTCCAGACGGCTCAGATAGGCTTCGGCGTGGTCGAGATTGTCGATCCGGTGATAGCCGATCAGTGTCGAGGGCAGGCCGGTATGCTGGCCGAAGAAGGATGAAAAGACATAGCCGTGATCCCAGAATTCCGATTGCTGGGCGTTGTTCTCGGTGATGAAGTCGGCAAAGCGCCAGGTGATCTGGGCCTCCGGCGTCAGCGCGTCGAAGTCGAAATTCTCGTGCATGTAGCGCTGGCGATCAGCGGCACGCTGCAGGCCGGCGCGGAAAGCCGCCTCGCTGGGATCATTCCATTGGCCATAGGCTTCCAGATCATCCAGCATGCCCAGATAGGTCTTGCCCACGGGCGAGAACTCGATCTCGGCTTCGAATTCCTGTTGGAACCAGGCGTAGAGGCGCTCGGTTTCGGTCTGCTCGTTCGCCGCGGTTTCTGCTGCCGGTGCGGCGGTTTCGGTGACCGGATTGGCCTCGATGTCTGCGGTTTCCGGCGTGTCGCTTGGCGAGCAGGCCGCAGCCAGGACGAGAGCGCTCGCGCTGGCGAGCAAGGTGTGAATACGCATGGCTGGAGTTTCCCCGTTTACCAGAATTGACTATTTCTTAACGCTGCGCGGTCATGCGTAAAGATAATTAACCGTAAGACCGATTCTCCCCATGCGGTGAGAGGCGAGACCCGTGACCGGACCTGAAGTCCTTGATTTCGCAAGAGAAGCCATCTGGCTCATGCTGGCAATGTCGGCCCCGGTCATGCTGGTTGGCTTGGCCGTGGGTGTCACGATCGCGTTATTCCAAGCGCTGACACAAGTTCAGGAAATGACACTGGTTTTCGTTCCCAAAATCATTGCCATCTTCGTCGCGCTACTGATCTTCCTGCCGCTCATGGGCGGTCTCATGGCCGGTTTCATGGGCGTCATATTCGACCGGATCGCCACACCATGATTCCAGAGCTGCCGGCCCTGGTCTATGCGGCGGGTCTGGTCTTTGCCCGTCTCGGCTCGATCCTGATGCTCCTGCCGGGCTTCGGCGAGCCGTCCATCCCGGTCCGGATTCGCCTGGCATTCGCGCTTCTGCTCTGCCTGATCATGGGCCCGATCATTGCGCCGTCCCTGCCAGCGATGCCGGCTCAACCGCTGGTCATGGCGGGCATGGTCATGAGCGAGGTCATTACCGGTCTTATGATAGGCGCAGTGGCGCGAATCTTCATGTCCACGGCCGCCGTGGCCGGGCAGGTCATCGGCATGCAGTCCGGCCTCGCCATGGCGCAATCCTTTGACCCGTCCCAGGGTCAGCAGGGCGCGCTGATCGCGACCTTTCTCAATTTGACCTTCCTGCTCGTCCTGCTGGCGACCAATACGCACCACATGTTGCTGCAGATGGCTGTGAACTCTTATCAGGTGTTCGAGCCGGGCGGGATGCCGTCCATGACAGATGCCGCGGAATGGGCGTTGAATGCCTTCATCGATGCCTTCCGGATCGGCGTTCAACTGGCTTCGCCACTCATACTTTACGGCCTGCTTTTCTATCTCGCCCTGGGCATCCTCTCGCGATTGATGCCACAGGCGCAGATCTTCTTCATTGCCATGCCATCGAATATCATGGTCGGTCTGATCATCCTCATCATTGCATTGGGGGCGATGAGCGCGGTCTGGCTGGAGCGCATGCAGCGTTTCGCGATGGACATGATCTGAGCGAGCACAGAGCAGACACGGGCAATGACCAGAGACGGGCGATGACCCGACAAGGACGCTAGCGGATGGCCGAAGGCGAAGACGACAGCCAGAAAACCGAAGAACCGACCCAGCGGCGGCTGGATGATGCGCGCAAGAAGGGCGATGTCGCCAAGTCGCAGGAAATTCCCGGCTGGTTCATTCTCGCGGCGGGTCTCGCCCTGCTGGCGTTTATTTTCCCGCTGATGTCGCGCACGCTCGCGGGCTCTCTGGAGGTCTTCTTCGAGCAACCGCATCGTTTCGCGGTCGAGCCGGGCTCGATGATGACGCTGTTGCAGACAATGGCCTGGCAGGTAATCGGTGCGGTCGGTTTTTCGGTCCTGGTTCTCGCCATGGCGGGCTTCGCCGGCCACTATATCCAGCAGGGCATGCTGTTCACGACCGAGAAAATCCAGCCCAAGCTCGACAAGTTGAACCCGATCGAAGGCTTCAAGCGCAATTTCGGTCCCCAGGGGGTTGCCAACTTCCTCAAGGGCGTGGGCAAGATGGCGCTGGTCGCGGTCGCCGCCTTCCTGGTTATCTATCCCAAGCGGGAAATCCTCGCCGGCATGCCGGCGCTCGACATTTCCGCCCTGCTGTCGCTGGTCCGCCAGGGCGCGATCGAATTATTGCTGGCGGCGCTGACGGTCTACGCGGTGATCGCAGGGCTCGACTATGTTTTCCAGCGGCAAAGCTTCATGAAGCGAAACCGGATGTCGCGGCGCGAGATCAAGGACGAGATGAAGCAGTCCGAGGGGGATCCGCTGGTGCGCGCCAAGCTGCGCCAGCTACGCCAGGAGCGGGCCCAGCGCCGCATGATGACCAAGGTGCCCGATGCCACGGTGGTGGTGACCAACCCGACGCATTACGCGATTGCGCTTCACTATGTGCAAGGCGAAACGCCGGCGCCGGTGTGCGTGGCCAAGGGGGTGGACGCGGTCGCGCTGCGCATTCGCGAACTGGCCGAGGAGCATTCCGTCCCGATCGTCGAGGATCCGCCGCTGGCGCGCGCACTGCACGCGACCGCTGATCTCGACGAAGAAATCCCCACCGAACATTTCCAGGCCGTGGCCAAGGTGGTCGGCTATGTTCTGTCGCTGGCTCAGGGACAACGCGCGCGATATCGCCCGAGCGAGTAGACTGACCCGACATCATTTTGATTCGCGCCGGAGTTTCCCATGGCCGACACCTCCCAGCCGACCCCGCAGGTCGATGCCAATATCGAGCGCAAGCCCTTCTGGTCGAAACCGGCCGGACGCGTGGCCTTCTGGGTGTGCGGCATCATCGCGGTTGCGGCCGCGGCGGTGGCGCTGATCGGGGCGGGTCAGGATGGCGGTCATGGGCTGGTCTATCTGTTCGGTCTCGCCGTAATCGCGGTTTTGATCCTGTTTGCCATCGCCGCTGGGGAAGCGGCGGGCCAGACGATGCGCCGACAGGTCGCTCGCAATCAGGCGCCCAGCACGACCGAGATCGGCTTTTCGGCGATGGAAAGCTTTCCCGATCCGGTCCTTATTTCTGACCAGCGGGGGGCAGCCCGCTGGGCCAATGCCGCCTATCGGGAACTGGCGCGCAAAGCGGGCGGATTCGGCCAGAGCTTTGGTCTACCGACGGTGGACCGGTTGTGGGCCGGCTCCGGTGGCGGTGACGGGACGGTTTACCGTCTCGCCCGGGCTGCTGCGCGCGGCGAGGGGGCGTGCGAGCTCTTGCCGCCACTCGACCTGGACGAGCATGGTGTCCAACGCTTCCATCTCGAGGCCGCACCTCAGGACGGGGGATTGATCCTGTGGCGATTGATGCCCGCCGGGGAGCGCGAAGACGGGGCGTCCAGCGCCCTGTCGGACTGGTCCCAGCACTCGCCGGTCGCGCTGTTTTCGCTGCGGCCCAATGGCGATGTGCCGGTAGCCAATGCGACCTTGCGGGACTGGCTCGGCCTGGCCGAGGGCACGCCTTTCCCCCCGCTCAGGGACATGCTCACCGGCGATGGCGCCAAGCGTGTGCTGCAGACCCGCGGCGGGGAGGGGATTGCCCGCATTGATGCGCGGCTGAAAGCGCGTGACGGCATTGAGAGTCCGGTCGCGATCGCGGTCGAATGGGCACCAGGCGATCCTGGCGCCGGGCGCGCCGTCATGTATGGCCTGTCCGTGACGGGCGCGCCGCCGGGCGTGGCCCAGGCCATGTCGGCCGGCGAGGCTGCTGAGCCGCGGCCGACCGGTCGTACCCTGGACGACATGTTCGGCAATGCCCCCTTCGGCGTGGTTCGCCTTGACGGGGCCGATCCGGAAACCGCGATCATCGAGGATGTCAATCCGGCCCTGGTCCAGCTCTCCGGCGGCAAGGCGCTACCGGGCATCAAATTCTGTGACCTGTTCAACTGGGAAGACGGGCGCTCGCCCACCGATGCCTTTGCGTCCGCGATGGCCGGCAGCGGTGACCCGGCGGAGGCGCGGCTCGATCATGACGAAAAGGGCGTGTATGTCCATCTCGCCTTCTCGCCAGCGCGTGGCGGCAAACGGGTGGCCTATGTGATCGATGTCACCGCCTGGAAAGAGCTGGAGCGTCAGTTCAGCCAGGCCAACAAGATGCAGGCGGTCGGCCAGCTCGCCGGTGGCGTGGCGCACGACTTCAACAATCTACTGACCGCGGTCCGCTTGAATTGCGACGAGCTGTTGAACCGTCACCCGGTTGGCGATCCGGACTATTCCGAGCTGCAGGCGATCAACCAGACCGTCGCCCGCGCGGCCGGTCTGGTGCGCAAACTGCTCGCCTTCTCGCGCAAGCAGACCTTCCGCATGGAAACGCTGGATGTGGGTGATGTCCTGTCGGACGTCTCGGTCCTGTTGCGCCAGATCGTCGAAGAGACGGTCCGGCTGGACATCAAGCACGGCCGTGACTTGCCGATGATCAAAGCCGACAAGGGCCAGCTGGAAACCGCCATCATCAATCTTGCCGCCAATGCCCGCGACGCCATGCGCGAAAATGGCGGCGGATCGCTGGTCATCACGACGGCGCGCGTCGATGTCGATACGGTCCGCAATGCTGGCGCTCCCAATCCGCGCGAGGGCGATTGGACGGCCATCGCGGTGACCGATGAAGGCCACGGCATGGACAAGGCGACGATGGAGAAGATTTTCGAACCCTTCTTCACCACCAAGGAGGCCGGCAAGGGCACGGGGCTGGGTTTGGCGACGGTCTACGGCATCGTCAAGCAATCCGGCGGCTTCCTCTTTGCCGACAGTGAAGTGGGCAAGGGCACGACCTTCACCATCTATCTGCCCGGCCATGAACCAACTGAGGAAGAGACCGTCGAGCTGG
Source organism: uncultured Maricaulis sp. (assembly GCF_947259345.1). GTDB lineage: Bacteria > Pseudomonadota > Alphaproteobacteria > Caulobacterales > Maricaulaceae > Maricaulis. The sequence goes on from NZ_CAMYLS010000006.1 coordinate 18,000, forward strand.
AACAGGCCGAAGAGGCCAAGACTGTCGAGAAGGCCCCGGCAGACCTGTCCGGTCGCGGCCGCATCCTCCTCGTCGAGGACGAGGACGCGGTGCGCCAGATTGCGGCCAAGACCCTGGTCAAGCGCGGCTATGAGGTTGTCGAGGCCTGCGATGGCGAAGAAGCCTATGAAATCCTCGAGGATGAAGAGGAAGGTTTTGACCTGATGATTTCCGATGTCGTCATGCCGGGCCTTGATGGGCCGGGCTTGCTGAAAAAGGCGCGCGACCTGCTGGGCGATACGCGTGTCGTCTTCATCTCCGGCTATGCCGCCGAACAATTCTCCGAGACGCTCTCGGAAGAACAGGATGTCTCCTTCCTGCCCAAACCCTTCACGCTCACCCAGTTGGCCGAGAAGGTGAAGGAGGAGCTGGGCGAGAAGTCCGAATAGTCTGTTCCGCAACCTCTTCCGATCAGCCCCGATCCGCAGTTTGCGGGCTGACAATTGCGGTGAGATGTCCATAAAGGGTGCAAACGCGCGCTGGCGCGCCAGAACAGGCTGTGCGGACCATCATGGACAAGACTTTCAACCCGAATGACGCGGAAACCCGGATCTATCAGGCCTGGGAAGACAGCGGGGCTTTCCAGCCGAAGGATGACGACAAGGCCGAGGCCTTCTCGATCGTCATTCCGCCGCCCAATGTCACCGGCCGTCTCCATATCGGTCACGCGCTGAACAACACGCTGCAGGACGTGCTGGTCCGCTACAAGCGCATGTTGGGCTGTTCCGTGCTCTGGCAGCCGGGCACCGACCATGCCGGTATTGCAACCCAGATGGTGGTCGAGCGCCAGCTCGCCGATGAAGGCAATATCTCCCGCCGCGATATGGGACGCGAGGCTTTCATCAAGCGCGTCTGGGATTGGAAAGAGGAAAGCGGCGGCGCCATCCTGCAGCAGCTGCGCCGGCTTGGCGCGACCTGCGACTGGTCACGCGAACGCTTCACCTTGGATGAAGGCCTGTCCAAGGCCGTCCTCAAGGTCTTTGTAGAGCTCCACCAGCAGGGCCTGATCTACCGCGATAAACGCCTCGTGAACTGGGACCCGCACTTCCAGACCGCGATCTCCGATCTCGAGGTCGAGAACAAGGAAACCCAGGGCCATTTCTGGCATTTCGCCTATCCGCTGGCCGATGGCTCAGGCGAGTTGGTGGTTGCGACCACCCGCCCGGAAACCGTGCTCGGTGACAGCGCCGTCGCCGTGCATCCGGACGATGAGCGCTATCAGCACCTCATCGGCAAGATGATCCGCCTGCCCATCGCCAGCGTGGAAATCCCGATTGTCGCCGACGAACATGCCGATCCCGAACAGGGCACGGGCTGCGTGAAAATCACCCCGGCACATGACTTCAACGATTTCGAGGTCGGCAAGCGTCACGACCTGCCACTAGTCAATATTCTCGACCGTGAAGCGCGCCTCCTGACCGAGGATGACGGCACGGGCGGTCTCGACCGCATCCCCGCCGAATGGCGCGGCATGGATCGTTTCGAGGCTCGCAAGAAACTCGTCGCCAAGATGGAGGAGCTGGGTCTTCTCCGCGCCGTTGAGGACAAGGTCATCCAGCAGCCCTATGGCGACCGCTCGGGCGTCGTCATCGAGCCCTGGCTGACCGATCAATGGTATGTGAATGCCGGCGAGCTGGCCAAGGATGCCATCGCCGCCGTCGAGGATGGCCGCACCACCTTCCATCCCAAGACCTGGGAAAAGACCTATTTCGAATGGATGCGCAATATCCAGCCCTGGTGCATCTCCCGCCAGCTCTGGTGGGGGCATCGGGTTCCGGCCTGGTATGACGAAGACGGCAATGTCTTCGTCGCCGAAAGCGAGGCCGAGGCCGTAGAGCAGGCGCGGGCCAAGCATGGCAGGAATGTCGCCCTGACCCAGGACGAAGACGTCCTCGACACCTGGTTCTCGTCTGCACTTTGGCCCTTCTCGACGCTGGGCTGGCCAGCCGACACGCCGGAGATGGTTGAGCGCTATTATCCGACCTCGGTTCTGATCACCGCCTTCGACATCATCTTCTTCTGGGTTGCCCGGATGATGATGCAGGGCCTCCACTTCATGAAGGTCGCGCCCTTCAAGGATGTCTATATCCACGCTCTCGTCCGCGACGAGAACGGACAGAAAATGTCCAAGTCCAAGGGCAATGTGATCGATCCGCTGGAGCTGATCGACGAATACGGTGCCGATGCCGTGCGCTTCACCCTGGCCGCCCAGGCCGGGCAGGGCCGCGATATCCGCATGTCCAAGGAACGCGTTGAAGGTTATCGCAATTTTGGCACCAAGTTGTGGAATGCGGCCCGCTTCTGCGAGATGAATGAATGCGTTGTGCCGGACGGGTATGACCCGAAAGCCGTCAGCCAGACCGTCAATAAGTGGATCCTGTCCGAGGCCGCCCAGGCCATCGAGGCGATCAATGCCGGGCTCGAAACCTATCGCTTCAATGATGCGGCGGCGGCGGCCTATCGCTTTGTCTGGAATGTCTTCTGCGACTGGCACCTGGAATTCGCCAAGCCGCTCTTCAATGGCGAGGACCCTGCGGCCAAGGCCGAGACTCAGGCGACCACGGCGTGGGTGCTCGACCAGGCCCTGAAAATGCTCCACCCCTTCATGCCCTTCGTCACCGAAGAGCTGTGGCAGCAGACCGGCAAGCGTGACACCCAGCTCATCGTCGCCGACTGGCCGCAATTGGATGGCCTGCAGGACGCCGACGCCACGGCAGAGATGGATTGGCTGATCAATCTGGTCACCGACATTCGCCGCCTGCGTGCCGAGATGAATATCCCGGCCGGCGCCAAATTGCCGCTGGTTGCGGTCGGCGCCGACACGGTCACCGCAGACCGTTTCGCCCGCCATGATGCGCTCATCCAGCGCATGGCCCGACTGGCCTCGATCGAGACCGCCGACGCCGTTCCGTCGGCCTCGGCCCAGACCGTGCTGGGCACAACCACACTGGCCCTGCCGCTGGAAGGCGTCATCGATTTCGGCGCCGAGAAGGATCGCCTGGCCAAGGAAGTCGCCAAGCTCGATGGCGAGATCACCCGGCTGGAGAAAAAGCTCGGCAATGAGAAATTCGTCGCCAATGCGCCAGAAAGTGTGGTTGCCGAGCAGCGCGAAAAGCTGACGGATTATGCCGGCCAGAAAGCCAAGATGACCGAAGCCCTGGCCCGGCTCGAGGCGATGTAGTGGACGATCGGTTTCAATCACTCTGGACGGACACGCTCGAGCCCTGGCTGGCCGGGCTGGAGGCGGACAGGCTCCGCTTTGTCCGGCTGCGCTGGAACTGGACCGCTGCCGGCACGATCCTGTCGGCGGTCATCGCCTGCGTGATGGTATTCCAGCGCGTTGAGTGGGTGCCAATCGTCATGGCCTTGGTGCTGGGCCCCTTCCTTGGCTACATGATTGGCAGCCATGCGCTGCACGCCATGTCCAAGCGGATCAAGGCCGAGCTGAACACCAAAATCGCTGGCGCGCTGGGCCTGGCCTATTCGCCGACACCCTATGCACCGGCGCGATTTGACCGCTTGCGGGATTTCGGGTTGCTGCCATCCTCCGACCGGCGCCGGTTCGAGGATCATTTTGCCGGCGAGCGCGATGGTTGTGAGTTCGAGCTCTATGAGGCGCATCTGGAACAGCGCCGGCGCTCCAAGAAGCGCACCTATTACGTCACCGTCTTTCGCGGCGTCATCATCCGCATCAATTTCCCGCGCAAGGTCGAGGGCATCACCGTGATCACGCGCGATGCCGGCTGGTTTAATGGTGTCCAGTCCTTCGCGCGCGGTTTCGGAGCCCACAAGCTGGAACGGATCGGGCTGGTTGATCCCGCATTCGAGAAGGCCTTTGAGGTCTATGGCAATGACCAGGTGCTGGCCCGCTACATGCTGACCCCGTCCTTCATGGAACGTCTGCTGGCTCTGGAAACAAGCCTGAAGGGCAAGAATGTTCGCGCGGCCTTCGATGAGGACAGCGGCGAGGGCGAGTTGCTGATTGCGGCGGAGACCGGCAATCTTTTCGAGGTCGGGTCGATGTCGAAACCTCTGACCGAGCCGGGGCGCTTCAACAAGATCGTCGAGGAACTCGGCCACATTACCGGCCTCATCGACCTCCTGGTCGCGCCGGCCCAGCTTGGCGAGCACGAGGCCCGGCAGGGCGAATAGTTCGGTCCGGCTGGCCGGTTTCGATCACCCGGTCGGCGAGGGCGATCAGTGACGCCGCGTCGAGATCGAGCGTTTCCAGCACAACCGGCTTTCGTGCTGGCTTGTCGCGCTTTCGGGCGCGGTCATAGGCCGGGTCGTAATGGGCGGTGATCAAGGCGGCGGCGAGCGGTTCGAAGTCACCGCTCTCGGCCAGCGCCTGCCAGGCTTCGATGTCGGCCTTCGGGTGAAAGCGCCGCAAGCCCTCAATGGCCGCCATCAGCTTTTCGGTATCGCGGGGCAGGTCCGGATAGGCGGTCATGAGGTAGCGCGCCCGGGCGCTGGCCGGCGCCTGGATGCTGATCCGCGGGGCGGACTGCATCGCCGCCCAGATGCGCGGCGGGACGCGCAGGCGTCCCACTTGCCGGCTTTCCGCCTCCACATAGACGGGGCGGTCCGGATCAAGCGTGCGCAATTGCGCCCACAGCGCGGTCTCGAACGCCTTCTGGCTTGGCTGGGGCATGTCGGCGAAATCACCGAAAATGGAGCCGCGATGACAGGCCAGACCTTCCAGGTCGATGACCTGCTCGCCGCGTTCGGCGAGGAGGTGCAGGAGGCGGGTCTTGGCGCTACCGGTTTGCCCGTCAATGAGAATGACGGGCATCGGAGCGTCGTCCTCCAGTGCCGCGCTGACCTGTCGCCGCCAGGTGCGATAGCCGCCTGCGACCAGGGTCGTCTTCCAGCCAACCGCGGCCAGGATGGTCGCCATGGATTGCGACCGCATCCCGCCGCGCCAGCAATAGACGAGCGGTCTGAAGCTCTTCTCCCTGTCGGCCAAGACCGTGTCGATATGGGCGGCGATATTGCGCGCCGTGAGGGCGGCGCCCATCCGGCGGGCTTCGAAGACGGAGACCTGGGTGTAGTGCGTGCCGACACGGGCCCGCTCATCATCATCAAGAACGGGCAGGTTGATGGCACCCGGCAGGTGGTCTTCGGCGAACTCGGCGGGTGAGCGCACATCGATGATGGCGTCATACTGTGCCAGCGCTTGCGCGGACAGGTCATCCGTGGTGGCTATGCGTTGCATCGGCGTGTCGATCCCGGTCATGCCGGCAGACTAGCCAAAAAGAAGGGGTTCGGGACGATGGATGACACACGGCCAGTTCGCTTGAGTTCACTCGCGCATGGCGGCGGCTGTGGCTGCAAGCTCGATCCCGCCGTCCTTACCGACATCCTCGGCGCGCCCTCTGCCTTTCCCCTGCCGGCGGAATTGATCGTCGACGCGTCCACGCGCGACGATGCCGCCGTCTGGCGCATCAATGACGAGACGGCTCTGGTCGCCACCACGGATTTTTTCACGCCCATCGTCGACGACCCGGAAGTTTTTGGCCGGATCGCGGCCACCAATGCCCTCTCTGATGTCTACGCCATGGGCGCGACGCCCATTTTCTGCCTGGCCCTGGTCGGCATGCCGGTCGGCAAGCTGCCGCCGGAAATCATCCGCGCCATCCTGGCCGGTGGACGTGCGGTCGCCGAGGCTGCCGGCGCGCCGATCGCGGGCGGGCATTCCATCGATGCTGCCGAGCCGATCTATGGCCTCGTGGCGCTGGGGATGGTGCACCCGGCTCGTCTTTTGACCAATGCAGGTGCGCGCCCGGGCGATGTGCTGATCCTGGGCAAGCCGATCGGGATTGGGGTCTTCTCCGCTGCGCTGAAAAAGGACCGACTGACGGATAAGGGTTATGCGCAGATGGTGGCTTCCACCACGCGCCTCAATACGCCGGGCGCCGGGCTGGCCGCCCTCGGTGGCGTGCATGCTGTAACCGACGTGACCGGCTTTGGCCTGTTGGGGCATTTGTCGGAAATCTGTGCCGGGGCGGATGTGAAGGCCGTCGTCGATCGTGCCGCAATCCCGGTCTTCGACGAAGCCCGCAGGTTGGCGGGCGAGGGGCTGAAAACCGGCGCGTCCGGGCGCAACTGGGCCGCGGTAAGGGCCGGTATCACCTGTCCGGATGACTGGGCGGAGATCGACGAAGTCCTGTGGTGTGACCCTCAGACCTCCGGTGGTTTGCTGGTCAGCTGTGCGCCGGAGCAGGCCAATGCCGTGCTCGCGCGCTTTCATGACCAGGGCCATGTCGACGCCGCGGTGATCGGCCGGATCGAGGCGGGCGACGGCATCACCGTCATCTAGGCTGAAGCTGGCGACGGATGCACCGAGTCCGCCGCCGATCCACCCTCGGCCGGGACTGACTGGCTCAGTCGGCAGGTGAAAGCGTGGCGGGCTGGTCAGGAAAGGCCGCCCGGATTTCGTAGGTGCCAGCTGACAATCCGTGCTCCATCGTGAAGTCGAGGGGGTCAATTCTGGACGAGGTGTGAGAGTCTCCGCCCCGATTGTCCGGAACAATGATTGTAGACGGCATAGCCATAGCCTTGAGACCGATCGGCCTCGGTCACCGGGCCATAGACCCGGAAGGCGCCGTGGGTCCAGAAGGCGCCATGGGAATAGTCCAGCCCGTCCAGCAGGTTTCCGCGACCGGTGGCTGGGCATCAGCCTGGCCGACATAGATCGCCAGCGTGCAAGTTGAAATCAGGACAAGTCACATGTCTGGGTCCGTGCAGCCTGGTCCCTCAATAAAACCGAACAAGAGCCCATCGCGTGATTGGAGATAACATCGCGAAACACGCGAGAATGAGAGAGTGGCGAGCGTGTTCATTGCCAGCTCATCCGAACTCTGCCCTGATGGCTCCCAGCACGGGGAGAGGGTTGTGTTCAAACAGTTTGCACTTGGAATTGCCGGATTGATCCTGTCATCGGCCGCCTATGGTCAGGGGCCGGGACAGGGTCAGGGGCAGGGTCAGGAAGACTATTGCTTCGGCTATGCGAACTCTGCCGGTCAGCTCGAGGACGTCATCGCCAGCCAGGGGGCTGTGATGGGGCTTCCGCAACGCCGTGACCCGTTCGAGGACTGCCGCTCGATGTCCCTGCCAGTGCTGGCGGATCAATACACGGCGCGACTTCAAGCCGTCGTCAATTTCGTCAACGCCCAGCGAATGCCGGGTGTCGGTAGCCAGGCCGAGAAATGTGAATACTACGCCGTCGGGTCTAACCGGCTGGAGCGTCTCGCAGCGGCGTTCGGCAATTGCCCGATGACGAGCTATCCAGCGGAAGCGCATTACAACTGGTGTCTGGCGACCGATCCCGGGACCGTTTTTGACGAGTTGCAGACACGGCGATCCACCGTCACGCAATGCCTTGTCTCGATCAACTATTACTGGGACGAGATCTATGGCGAGCAGGCGGCGGCGCTGACAGCCCCCGAAACCGCGGGCACCGGCTGGAATGATTTCCCGGACGGGCGCTGGCAGGAGACCTGCCGTCGTCCGCGCTGGGAAGGTCGAACCATCGTGGCGCAGTGCCGGGCCGATAATGGCGTCTGGCAGCTCACCCGTTTTGATACCAATTTCGCCTTTACCGCCCTGACCAATTGCAACGGCCAGCTGCGCGGCAGCACGAGCTGCACCGTGACCGGCAATGCGCCGCCGCGCCCCGGTCCGGCTTCGGGCGGCAATGGTGGGACCGCAATCACCCGCCCGGCGAGCTTTCCGGAGGGCATCTGGCGCATGTCCTGCTCCACGCCCGACTGGGACGGCAACTTCATGACCGCGATGTGCCGGACCAATGCCGGCGGCATGGTGCGCAGCCGGATCGACCTGTCGAGCTATCGCGGCCGCGTGACCAATTGCGATGGCGAGCTGGTGGCGCGGTCTGGCTGTGGCAGCGCGCCCGGCCTGCCGCCGGGACCCTGGGCGAACTTCTGTCGCAATCCGCAAATGTCGACATCGGGACGACGCACCCTGACGGCGGATTGTGTCTCGGGCGGGCATCCGAGCAGCGGAATGGGCAATCGCCCGACAAGCCGGATTTCCATCGAGATTGATCGCTATTTCGGACCTCTGACCGTTTGCAACGGCCAATTCCGTCGCGGCGATCAGTGCTAGCAGGGCGCCGGAGCTAGAGGGAGAAACGGTCGACGATCGGAATGTGGTCGGAGGCTTTTCCCTGCCGCGCGTCTTGGTGTCGTCCGCTCTGGCTGAGGCTGTGCGCCCCGCCTGCCGCCGGGCCAGGGTCCGGAATTCTGACGTGAGCCGCAAAAGTCGATGCCGGGAGGAGGTGCGCGGTCGGCGGATCGGGTCGGATGCCGAATGCATGGCACAAGGCAAGGGCCGGTTCCCTCGATCGGGCGGCGAAGCGCGGTAGCAACGGAATGTCGGGCTGGGCCCATCGTTGCAATGTCATAGCTTCAAGGTCTTGCGCCACGCGGCGGGCAGAGTAGAAGTCTGCCGGTCAGAACTGCCGCGTATCAAAGGTTGTGATGATCGGGAGGCTGGCAGGTCCTGGCCCGTTTCACATCGCGCCTGTCGACATGCCTCAATTCTTACGGCTCTGCCTGACGCTCCCGCCTCACCCGAAAAAAAACCGGTTCACACCTGAATGCCTGTCTATTGACCACACCCACTGATTGTGCAATTTAAAATTGATTAAATAGCTACTTCAGATTGAAATTGCGGAAATTGGAAGCCCACGCAGGTGGGTAAGATTTCAACAAAACAGGAGTTTAGGGGTATGGTCAAGAACCTGATGGGTCTGCTGGTTGCGGTTGCGGCGCTGAGTTTTGCACCAATGTCGGCGTGGGCGAATTGTACCACAAATTGTTACGGTGGATGCTATGACACCTGGGGCGAAGAGTTGGGAACACCGGCTGGCAATCTTGGATACGAACGATGCTTGGACGTCTGCAACTCCAAGTGTATGGAGGATATGGTAGGTCTGTAAGGTCACTACGATTTTGGTCCTGGGGTGGTCGCAATCACGGTTGGCTCCAGGACCAATCGGTTCAGTTCGCTAGCAGGATGAGAAAATGCTCACTGTCACTTTGGTGCTTTCGATGAATTTGACGGCATGCGCACTGCCGCAGAATGGCGCGCTGCCTGAGGTCGGGGCGGTATTCGAGTCCCAGGTCGCCAGTCATGTCTCGTTTCAGGAAGTCATCGACGTCGACAGTAGCGGTGCCGTGTCATCGCGATGGTTCACAGCGTCCGAACCTCATGCGCCGCGCGAGGAACGGATGGGATATCAGCGCGTACGGCGCAGCTTTCTTGGCATGGTGCACCTGGAAACGGTCGGTCATTCCCGATTGGCTCTCAGCACGCAGAGCTTGCGTCGCGCGATTTCTGGCATGGAGCCGGGTGATGAGATCGAGATGAGCGCGCCCTACAGCCTGAATGTGGGGGGCGATTTGCAGACAACGGTTACGACGATCCAGATCCGGTTGGAAGGCTGTGAGGCAATCAGAACCCCGGCGGGCGTTTTTGATGTTATAAACTTCCGGGTGCAGCGCCCGACGGGCACCGTGTCGAATGGTGGACAGGCGTTGCGAGAGCAAGTCACAACCTATTCATTCGCGCCGGAGGTCGGGTGGCCGGTCAGAGTTGTGGATCATGCAGGCGAGATGGAGCTGGTCAATATTCACGATGTGGAGTGACGGTAGAACCGGCCGTGTCTCAGCTTGGCTGGTGTCAGGTCTGGTCGCCGGACTGCTCACGAGTTGCTCCGGCGCGCAACCTGTTGGCGATGATGTCGAGTATGGCGCACCGGAACATCTTTCGGTAGCGCGTGTCATGCGTGGCTCAATCAGTGACGTTGTGCCTGCGGTGGGCCGGATACGTCCAGCGACACAGGTTGAGGTCGGAGCAGAACTCAACGGGCGCATCGTTTCGGTGGATGTTGATTTTGATGAGCCGGTGCGTGCGGGCCAGGTTCTCGCGCGCATCGATCCGGAACCGTACGAGGCGGCCCTTGCGCGCGCCGAGGCGGGATTGCGATCCGCCGTTGCGGATAGAAACGAGGTCGCCGCTCGGCTGGCCGCGGCCGAACGCCAATTCGAGCGCACCCGGGAACTCGCAGCGCGCGGCGCTGTGCCTGATTCTCGGGTCGAAGATCAGGAATTCGAGCTGGCACAGATCGAAGCCGCGCACGCCCGCGCCGAGGCCGGCGTCGCGCTGGCGCGCAGCCAGGTCGATCAGGTCCGAATTGATCTGTCGAATACGGAGATTACCTCTCCGATCGACGGATTCGTACTGGATCGGCGTGTCGAGACGGGGCAGACGGTCAACGCCACCTTGTCGACCCCCGTGCTCTTTATCATAGCGGCCGACCTGTCAAATGTGGTGATCGAGGCTGAGGTCGCCGAGGCAGATGTCGCCCGAATCCAGGAGGGTATGGATGTTCGCTTCAGGGTCGATGCATATCCCCGTGAAATCTTTTTTGGCGTGGCCGGCCCGGTGCGACGCGCGGCCAATGTCGCGAACCGGTTTGTGACCTACCCTGTGGCGATCGCCGCCAGCGACCCCGACGAACGGCTTTTGCCGGGCATGACAGCTTCCATCGAATTTGTGGCTGCCGAGGCCTATGGTGAGCTCGTCGCGCCGCGTCGTGCATTCACTGTCGGCTATCCGGCCGGATTTGAACCCAGCGAAGAGACCGAACGATGGGTAAGGGATTATTACAGCCTGTCCGATGATGCCGAGCTTGTCCCCGATTACAGGGGCGCAATTACGGGCGTATTGCTGGGCGAAGCTATCGCACGGGGAATGCGTGTTGTTTATGTGTGGCATGACGGTCGGATTGAATCGCGCCATGTCAGGGCCGGCCCTGAGGATGCAGAGAATTTCGCGGTCATCGGCGGTGATCTCGAAGAGGGCGACCTTGTCATCATTGATGCCCGAGATCCCGAACTTGAGCTTTAGAAGTCGCCATCCCCGGCGCCCGACATCCCTTCGCGGGTGCGCGGATGGCTAAGTCTTTGCCGGTGATCGAGGTCAGGCAAATAAGCCGTGTCTACCAGCGCGCGAAGTCAAGCGTGGTTGCCCTTCGGGACGTGGATTTTTCGGCAATGGCCGGTGAGTGTATCGCCGTTGTCGGGCGCTCCGGCGCAGGCAAGTCAACATTCCTGACAATACTGGGGCTTCTCGACCAGCCGGACGCCGGCACGGTGAGCTTTTTGGGGGAAGACGTTTCCGGCATCCCCCCCGCCGCGCTTGCGCGCAGGCGGCGCGGACGGATCGGCTATCTTTTCCAGGATGCGGGGCTCATCGCTCGCATGCGTGTCTTGGACACTGTATGTTTGCCGATGCGCTATGCTGGGCGGGCCGCAGATGACCGGAAAGCGGCAGCGTACAAAGCCCTCGACGCTGTCGAACTCTCGGAAAAGGCCAATCGGCGTGTAGAGGAGTTGTCCGGCGGAGAGCGTCAACGCGTGGGGCTTGCGCGCGCCCTCGCGCTCGGCCCGCAGCTGCTTGTCTGTGATGAGCCATCCGCCGCGCTTGATGAGCAGACCACCGGGGTTATCGGGCGGCTCCTCAGCGACCACGCCAATCGCGGTGGCTGTGTGATTCTGGCAACCCACGATCCGCTCTTGATGCCGATCGCCGACCGCATGATCCGTTTCACAAATGGCGCGGCCATCGAGGAGGCAAAGCCCTGATGCCGTTGTGGAACCAGATTTACATGGCGGTCTGGTCGATCACCACCCGGCCGATTCGATCCTGTTTGATGGCCCTCACGCTCGGAGCGGGCGCCGGTTCTGTCGCGCTTGCGACTGCCATACTGGCGGGGTACGGCCAGCAGATGGAGCGGATGGTTTTCGGGGCGTATGCGCGATCGCTTGTCATCACGGAAAATACTCTCATCCATGACCGCTTCGGTCCCCCGCGAGTGTCGGATCTTGAGGCATTGGACCAGGAGCTGGGTACGCTCGTCGAGGCTCGCGCCGCCTGGCGGACAGGATTTGCCGAAGCGCAAGGTGACGGGGATCGATATGAAGTGCGGCTTTTCGGCGTTGTCGGGGACTATCAACGGGAAGCCAATATGGCTGTTGCGCACGGTCGAGCCTTCACACGGGCCGAACTCGCCGGAGCCGAACGTCAATGCATGCTCGGCGCGTCCGCGGCTGCCCGGCTGTTCGCGCGTCCGGCTGATGCGGTTGGCGCGCCGGTACGGATCAACGGTATCTCCTGCGCCGTCATCGGTGTTTTCGGGCCTGCAGAAACCAACACCGCCGAGCGCTATGCGTTGGGGGTTCTCCTGCCTTTCACCGCGATGGTACGCTACTTTGACCGGAGTGCGCATCTCGCGCCTGATGAAGCGAACCAGTTGACGGTGGTCTTGCTGGACCGACGCAGCATCAGCGCGGCACGCGAAACGGCTGACCGGATCTTGCGGCGAGAGCATGGTGCGCCGCTGTCACATGCTGCCCCGTTCCGGTTTGGCGACGAGAACGCGTCGCTGCGTGCCATGAATCGCCAACGTGACCTGCTCACGCGCTTGCTCTTCTCAATCGCCACGATATCGATGATCGCTGCCGCAATTGGCTATGGCGGCTATACGCTGTCCGCTGTGGAGACGCGGCGTCGGGATATCGCGTTGCAGATGGCCTGCGGGGCTCTTGGCAGTGACATCCTGTTTCAATTCATGCTGGAAAGCCTGATCCTCGGTGTTCTCGGCGCGGCCATCGGTGCTGGTGTGGCGGCGGGGCTGGGCTTTCTGGTATCGTCTCTCTGGGATATTCCGGTCGCTCTGGACCCCAGTTTGGCACTTGCGGCTTTGGCTGGCAGCATTGGTGCAGGTGTGGCCGCCGGGGCTTTGCCCGCAAGCCGCGCCGCCGCGGCGGCGCCCGCGCTTGCAGTCAAGGGCTAGATTTGGTCAAGCCGTGCTTGTCACACCGCTGGTGGAGACCGGGTCTAAAGCGAAAAGCTTCCGACGATCGGAATGTGGTCGGAGGCTTTTTCCTTACCGCGCGTCTTGGTGTGGATCTCGATGCCTTCAAGCCGGTCGGCCGCCTGCGGTGAGCACAGGAGATGGTCGATGCGGATGCCATGGCCCTTGTTCCAGCGACCGGCCTGGTAGTCGTAGAAGGTATACTGGTGGCCGCGCCCGTCGAGCTGTTCGAAGGCCTCGGTCAGGCCGAGCCATTTGAGCGCCCGGAAGGCGGCGCGCGTCTGCGGCAGGGCGAGGGCGTCGCGCTCCCATTCCGCGATGTCCCAGCAATCACTGTCGCGCGGGATGCAATTATAGTCACCCGCCAGGATGAGCGGTTCTTCGAACGCCAGCAGGCCCTTGGCGTGCAGGCGCAGACGCTCCATCCAGGCCAGCTTGTAGTCGTATTTGGGGCCGGGCGCAGGATTGCCATTGGGCAGGTAGATTGAGGCGACGCGGACCGGACCGCTGCTGGCCGAGATGACCGCCTCGATATAGCGCGCTTGTTCGTCACTCTCATCGCCGGGCAGGCCGCAACGGATCTCCTCGATCGGGTGTTTCGAGAGGATGGCAACGCCATTATAGGACTTCTGGCCGTGGGTTTCGACGTTATAGCCGAGATCCTCGATCTCCATCCGCGGGAAACCCTCATCAACCGTCTTGATCTCCTGCAGGCAGGCGACATCCGGCTGGGCCTCGCGGAGCCAGTAGAGCACATTGGGCAGGCGGGCCTTGATGGAATTGACGTTCCAGGAGGCAACAGTCAGGGTCATGATGGGTCACGGGGTCCGGGTGGGCGAGATATGTCCAGCCTAACCCGTTTCGCAAACGAGAAAAGACGCGGAGCGCGGCATGATGCAGAGACAGGGTGTTATCGCCGGGCTGGGAGCCCTCGCGCTGGCCGGGGCGTGTCAGGCGCAGGACGAAGCGCCGGTTCTGCGTGAGGAATTGATGCCGCTCGCCTTCCTTGCCGGCTCTTGCTGGACCGGGGTTTTCCAGGGCTCGGAAACCTTCGATGTGCATTGTTACGAGCCGGTCTATGACGGCCAGTATCTGCGTGATGTCCATGCCGTGCCGCAGGGAGCCACGATCTATCGTGGCGAGACGCTGTATCACTGGGACGCCGAGGCGGAGGTGATTACCTATCGCTATTACAACTCCATCGGCGGTGTCTCCGATGGCACCATAACCCCGGATGGAGACCGCCTGCTCTTCCCTGACGAAACCCATCGCGGGCAGGATGGTGAGGAACGGGTCTTCTCGACGGTCATGGAGATCACCGGGCCGGACGGCTATTCGGTTGTCACACGCGAGAACGACGCGGTCGTCATGCAGGTCAATTTCCAGCGCATTTCGCGTCAGGAGGCCGATGAGCTGATTCCGGGGGGATTATGAGCGAAACACCCAAACGCCTTTCCCTGATCTGGCCCAGCCTGGCGACCATCGCCGTGCTGGGCTTCGGCTTTGTCAGCATGGGCCTGTGGTTGCCGGCCCTGATGATGTTCGACGCACCGGGATCGACCGAGAACCAGGCATTGGTGGCGTTCGCGCTCTATTCCAGCGCCGGCCCCGTGGTGGCGATACTGGCCGTCATCATCGGCTGGGTCCGGGTCATCATGAAGCAGCGCGGTTCCGGCCTCAAATGGATGCTGGTCATCCCGCTTCTGTGGATTGCCGGCCTCGTCGGATGGCTGGTGTTCGCGACCGCCGTCTGTGGCGACACATTCGACTGCAGCGCTTGAGGCGCGGCGCCCCGTCCGACCAGAGCGGCGGGGTCGATTGCATCCGATCCCGTGTGTCGCGGCATCTGAAGGCCAGGCACACAGGGGATTATCATGTGGATTTCAAAACCGGCACTGGCGGCCCTCACGGCCGCGACCATTCTGACATCCGGCGCCGCCGCGCAGGAGGCAGTCTTTCACTATGACGGGGATTTGCGGCTGAGCCCGCAGACCGGCAGGCTGGTAGCCGACTGGTCACTGACCGTCACGGATGACGACCTCACGGAAGTTACCTTCTTTCTCAACACAGCACTCGGCGAGGCGTGGATTGGCGGCTCGGGCGTCACCGGGGCGACGAGCGATCTTGCCGAAGGCTTCAACGGTCAGATGCGCGCCTACACGATAGCGCTGGCGCCCTCGGTCGATGGCGCGGACCGGGTCATCGAGATGCGCTATGCGGGCGCGCTCTTCCCGGAACCGCCAGCCGTGCCGATCAATACGCTCGACCCCGACAAGATCGAGCTCACGGTCGATAGTTTCTGGATGCCCTTCGATGCGCGCTTCTCGTCTTTGATCACAGCGGATCTGGACATCTGGCTGCCCGGCGCGTGGGACGGGGTCACCATGCAGTCGATCATACGGACGCCCGGCGGTTTCCATATCGACCAGGACAATCCCGCGCTGGATCTGGCCTTCACACTGATGTCGGACTTCGAGCGCCACGCCGCGCCCGGCTATGCGATCTATGACACGCGTGATCCGGCAGGGGCGGGCATCGAGTTGGCAGTGGCCGCACTCGACCATTGCACGACCTATCTCAACGCCCTGTCCGGTGCGGCAGGCCCCTTGCCGAACGCCTCCATCGTCGTGACCAGCCGCCATGAGGGCGGGTATTCGCGCGGCACATTGATCGCCCTGACCGATATCGCGGAAAGCTCGGAGGCCAGCCTGACCCAGTTTGTCTGTCATGAGCTCAGCCACTATTGGAGCCATGGCAATGCCATGACGGTCGAGAACTGGCTCAATGAGAGTTTTGCCGACTATGTCGCCATCATGGGCATGCGTGACGCGCTGGGCGAGACGGTCTTCGAGGAGCGGCTGGCCCGCTATCAGCGCCAGATCGACAATGCGTCGGCAGACTTGCCGCCGGTGTGGACGCCGGAGACCACCGAGCGCCCGCCCTATCTGGTCGCTTACCGCAAGGGACCGCTCGCCCTGGCACGGGCCGAGGCGCTCATTGGCCGCGAGGCCTTTGCCCGCTTCATCCAGGCGGTGATGGAGGCACGGGTCTCGACGACACTGCAGATGCTGGACGTGTTTGAAGCGGTCGGGGGTGCCGAGGCGCGCGCGCAGTTCGAGGCGATACTGGCCGAATAGGATCAGTGCTCCAGAAAGGTCGTGAAATTGTCCACCTCCGCCCGCTCTGAGCGTAGCGTGTTCACCGGGGCATCCGGGTCGGCATGGCCCAGCGCCATGCCGCACCAGATCCGTTCCTCCGGTGACAGGCCGATAGCGGCGCCGACGGTTTTCCAGCGTGTCATCCAGGCTTCCTGGGCGCAGGTCGCCAGGCCCTTTTCCTCGGCTGCCAGCATGACGCACATGATGAACATGCCCAGATGGCCCCATTGATTGGGGTTCATGCGCGCGTCGAGGCTGAAAAAAAGGCCGACCGGGGCGCCGAAGAACTCGAAATTCTTGAGCAGGTGATTGAGCCGCGCCGGCTTGTTGTCGCGATCAATCCCCATCGTCTCATACATCTGCTCGCCCAGCTGGTGCCGACGCGTGCGGAAGGGTTCCCAGAGCGATTGCGGGTAGGCGCCGAAATCATTCTCGTCGCCAAACGGATCGACCTCGAGGCGCATGCGGACCGTATCGATCACGCGCTGGCGCGCCTTGCCCGTGACGACATGCACAGTCCAGGGCTGAACATTGCCGCCCGAGGCCGCCCAGCGCGCCGTGTCGAGGATATCGCGGATCTCGGCCTCGCTGACTGGCGTGTCGAGAAAGGCGCGCGTCGAGATGCGTCGCCGGGCGATGTCGGAGAAAGTGGCAGTCATGGATGCTCAAAGCCCCACGAGCGGTTCGAAGCCACCGAAGATGAGGCGCTTTCCGTCGAACGGCATTTCATCGGCTTTCATGCGCGGATCTGCCATCATTTTTTCCATCGCGGCGTCGGCTGTCGCCTTGTCGGGCCAGACGGCCCAGGAAAAGGTCACGGTTTCGCCGTCCTGTTTCTTCACCGCCTTGGGGAAGGAGGTCAGCTCGCCCTCCGGTACATCCGCGCCCCAGCAATCGACGGCCTGAAGCGCGCCGTATTCCTTCATCATCGCGCACATCACTTCGCTGCTTTCGATGAAGGCCTCGCGATTGGCGTCAGGCACGGCTGCGACATATCCTTGAACATAGGCCATGATTTTTTCCTCCCGGTGTGTCAGCCGAGGATAGGCCAGCAAGACGTCGTTCGCGATAGCTAGATTGAGAAACTTGTGCCGCAACCGCAGGCCGCTGTGGCATTGGGATTGTGGATCTTGAAGCTGGCACCGATCAGTTCGTCGACATAATCGATTTCCGAACCTTCCAGAAAGGGCAGGGAGGCTTCGTCGATGACCACTTTGGCGCCGTCGCGTTCAATCACCTGATCGTCCTCATTGACCGTTTCGTCGAGGTCGAACGTGTAGGAAAAGCCCGAGCAGCCACCGCCGACCACACCGATGCGCAGCAGGCCGGTTGAGGCTTGGGCGGCGATAATGGTGTTGATCTGTTTCGCGGCGGACGCGGAGAGCGAGACATTAACGGACATGGTAGAGCCTGACACTTGACCCGGCGGGTCTTTGGTTTCTGCCTGTATCATCCTATATGGACCCACCCTTGCGCGGATAAAAGGCCCCCCTGACATGATCATCGCCGCGACCGACCGAACCCGTGCGCCCTATGCCTGTCATCCGGCGGAGTCGCGCGGCCGCCGCTTTGCCCAGCCCGACAGTGCCATGCGTAACGCCTTCCAGCGCGATCGCGACCGGATCATCCACTCCGCGGCCTTTCGGCGCCTGAAGGAGAAGACCCAGGTTTTCGTGGCCCATGAAGGCGATCAATATCGTACACGCCTGACCCATTCACTGGAAGTCTCGCAGATCGCCCGGACGCTGGCCCGGGCCTTGCGCGGCGATGAGGACCTCGCCGAAGCCCTCGCGCTGGCCCATGATCTCGGACACCCCCCCTTCGGTCATGAGGGCGAGCGGGTACTGGCCCAGAAGATGAAGGATTTTGGCGGCTTCGACCACAACGCCCAGACCCTGCGCGTGATCACCAAGCTGGAAGTGCGTTACCCGGAATTTGACGGCCTGAATCTGACCTGGGAGACGCTTGAGGGCGTCGTCAAACATAATGGCCCCCTTCTGGGAGCTGGCCAGGATGAGGCCAGCCTGCCCTGGGCCTTCACCGACTATGATGGCTGGCGGGCGCTGGAATTCGAGACCCATGCCGGCCTCGAGGCACAGATCGCCGCACTGGCCGACGATATCGCCTATAACAATCACGACATTGACGATGGATTGCGATCCGGATTGCTGGAATTGGAGCCGTTGCTTGAATTGCCGCTGGTCGGCGATATTTTCACGCGTGCCCGCGAAAATTGGCCGGACAAGCCACAGGCGATCATCGTCCACGAGGCCGTGCGCGAATTGATCGGTGTGATGGTCGAGGATGTCTTGACCGAAACGCGCCGCCGTCTGGACTTGGCAAAACCTGAGAGTGCGGAGGCCCTGCGGGCGCTTGATCACCCGGTTGTTGCCTTCTCCGAAGAGATGGTTTTGCATCTGGCCGCGCTGCGTCGCCATCTCTTTGCCCACATGTATCGCCACTACAAGGTCAACAGAATGATGAGCCAGGCACGCCGGGTCGCCAGTGATTTGTTTGACCTGTATCTGAGTGATCCCGGCGTAATGCCAAATGATGTTCAGGCCAGCATGTCGGGGGCCGGAACAGCGCAGTCGGCGCGGGCGATTTGTGACTATATCGCCGGAATGACAGATCGCTTTGCAGTGGAAGAGCACAGACGGCTTTTCACCGTGCAGGGGTATTTCTAAACTGTCGCGGCGGTAAGGTCATTCAGGCCGCAGTGTTATCGTATGGCGACCTGTCGCGATTCGCGCGGCCGCCGGACCTGAGGTGAGAACCGGAATTCATGACAGACCAGGACGAGGAAAGCCGGATCGGCGCCTATGCCCCACCGGCGGACGAGTTTGCCACCTTTGACGCCCGTGACGAGGATGCCCGTCGCGGCCTGCTTCTGCTGACCACGGCCCTGGCCGCTTTTGTCCTGTTTCTCGGCGTGGTCTGGAGCGCCTATAATCAGGGTCTGCGCGATAGTGGCCGCGATGGTGCGCCACGCCTCATTCCCAATGAAGAACCCTATCGCGAGCGCCCGGTTGATCCCGGTGGCGCCGAGACGCCGGACACGGAGCTGGAAGTCTATGACCGCCTGACAGGTGATGATGCGGGTGATGACACCGTCTCGCTGCGTCCGGCACCGGAAGAGCCTCTGGAAGATTCGGGCCGCCCGGGCCTGCGGGTCGAACAGGTGGATGCCGATGAGGCCGCCGATCCGACGGTCGAGACCGAGGCCCTGCCGGACGCGACCCCGCGCCCGGCACCGGAGCGCCCGGCGCGCCAGCCCGATCCGGAACCCGAACCACAGGCACCGGCCAGCGAACCCGATCCGGCCCCGGCTGAAACCGCGACGGCGACGCCCGGTGTTGACGTGTCGGGCAGCTGGGTCGTGCAGATCGCCTCTTTCCGGACCGAAGCCGATGCCGAAGCGGCCTGGGTCGCCTTTCGGACGCGCTTCGCCGATATCTCCGCCGGCATGGCGCCGGATGTGGCCTCGGTCGAGATTGAGGGACGCGGCACGTATCATCGCCTGCGCATCGCCGCCTTTGCCGATCGCGGTGATGCGGTCAACTTCTGCTCGACCCTGCAATCGCGCGGGCAAGACTGCCTGGTGGCACGCCGATGACGATAGCGTCGGTGATTTACGGGCTCGCCGGGACCAAGTTGAGCCCGGACGAGAAAGCCTTCTTTCGCGACATCGATCCGTGGGGCTTCATCCTGTTCGCCCGCAATATCGAGGGTATTCGTCAGGTCTCGCGGCTGACGCTGGAATTGCGAGATTGCGTTGGCCGGGATGTGCCGATCCTGATCGACCAGGAGGGCGGCCGCGTCGCCCGCCTGCGCCCGCCGACCTGGCGTGCAGCGCCAGCGGCCGAGCGGTTTGCCGATTTGTGGAAGATCGATGAGGAAATGGCGATCGAGGCCACGCGCATCAATCATCGCCTGCTGGCCCACGAATTGCGCACGATCGGCGTTGATGTCGATTGTGCGCCGGTGGCCGATCTGCGCATTGACGGCGCGGATGACATTATCGGCGACCGGGCTTTCGGACGGACGCCGGAACCGGTCATCCATCTGGGGCGTGCGGCCATGGAAGGCCTGATGGCCGGCGGTGTCGCCCCGATTATCAAGCATATCCCCGGTCATGGACGGGCCCTGGCCGACAGTCATCTGGAATTGCCGGTCGTTCCGGAAGAGCACGGCCTGCTGTCGGAGACCGATTTCGCGCCCTTCAGGGGCTTGAGCGATGCGCCGATGGCGATGACGGCCCATATTGTCTATGCCGATATCGATTCCGATCATCCCGCGACCCAGTCCGCCGAGCTGGTCGGCAAGGTCATTCGCGGCGAGATCGGGTTTGACGGCCTCCTGATGACGGATGATCTGTCAATGAAGGCGCTGACAGGGACGTTCCGCGAACGTGGTGAGCGATCGCTCAAGGCCGGTTGCGACATGCTTTTGCACTGCAATGGCCAGATGGGCGAGATGATCGCCGTTGCCGAAGGCACGGCCGCCCTGTCCGGCAAGGCGCTTGAACGCGCGGCAACCGCCGAGAGCGCCCGTGATGTCATCGAGGATTTTGACCCGGAAGATGCCGAATCGCGTTTCAATGACTGGCTGGACAGGCTTTCGGCCTGATCCGGAGACGGTCAGCCGCCTGAAGCGGGAGCGTTGGAGCGGGAGCCCTGAAGTGGGAGCGTTGTGAGCGAGGATTTCGAGGAAGACGTCCGGTTTGAAGCCGCCGAGAACGCCGAGACGGATGCGCTCGTTGTGGATCTCGACGGATTCGAGGGACCGCTTCACCTCCTGCTCGCCCTGGCCCGCAAGCGCAAGATTGATCTGGCGAAGATCTCGATCCTCGAACTGGCCGAGCAATATCTGCAATTCATGGAAGCGGCGCGCCAAAAGCGTCTCGACCTCGCCGCTGACTATCTGGTGATGGCGGCCTGGCTGGCCTATCTGAAGTCCAAACTTCTCCTGCCGAAGCCGCAGAAGGATGAGGAGGAGCAGCCTGCAGAAGCGTTGGCAGCGGCCTTGGCATTCCGGCTGCGGCGTCTCGAAGCCATGCGCGCCGCCGGCGAAGCGCTGTTCGCCCGGCCACTGCTCGCGGTGGACATCCACGCGCGCGGCATGCCGGAAGGGGTGCGCGCGACGCGCTCAGTGGTCTATGAAGCCGACCTGCATGACCTGCTATCGGCCTATGCCAGTCGCCGCGTGAAACAGGCGCGCTCGGTCTATCGCCCGCCGACTCCCAAGGTTTATGGCCTGGAAACTGCAAGAGACCGCCTTGAGACACTGATGCCGCAAATCAGTGAATGGCGAGAACTGGATAGCCTGCTTCCCGGGGCCGGGGAGTTGGGCGCCAATCCACCTCCGATGCGGTCAGTGCGGGCCAGTTCGATGCTGGCCGCGCTTGAAATCACCAAGGAGGGCCATGCACGATTGCGTCAGCGTGAAGCCTATGCGCCGCTCTTCGTGAGGGCGCAGTCCGGGGAAGAGGGCGCGACCGATGACTGATGACACAACGACCGATGACAAGACCGACGCGATCTCCAGCGCGATCTCCGCGCTGCGCGAGCGCGCCTCGCACCAGGGGCCGAGCGTGGCGGCCGACGCCGAAGCGTCCGAAGCGCTGGGCGTCCATCTCGCTGTGAATACCGAACGCCAGAATCTGCGCGTGCTGGAAGCCTTGCTCTTTGCCGCTGCGGAGCCGCTGGACGAAGAAACCTTGATCGGGCGACTGCCGCTCGAAGCCAATATCCAGGACCTGCTCGGCAAGTTGCAGGGGGAATACGCCGAACGCGGCGTGCGCCTCACAGAAGTGGGCGGGCGCTGGCGTTTCGAAACGGCACCCGATCTGGCTGACGTCCTGGTTGAAGTGAAACAGGAACCGCGCAAACTGTCCCAGGCGGCGCTGGAAACCCTGTCCATCATCGCCTATCACCAGCCCGTGACGCGGGCCGAGATCGAGGAAATCCGGGGTGTCGCGGTTTCGCGCGGCACGCTGGACCTGTTGTTCGAGCTGCGCTGGGTTCGCCCGCGCGGGCGTCGTCGCACGCCGGGCCGTCCGGTCACCTACGGTACGACCCAGGCCTTCATGGAATACTTTGCGCTGCAATCGATCGGTGACCTGCCCGGCATGTCCGACCTCAAGGCGGCCGGCTTGCTGGATGCGCGCCTGCCGCCGGATTTCTCGGTTCCGGATCCGACCCGCAGCGTGGAACCAGACCTGCTGGAAGATCCGCTCAGCGATGAGGAAGCGCACGCCTTCCATGTCGACTTCATGGACGGGGATGACGAGCCGGACGGTGCGGCATAGCGGCGGGTGTGCGATCAATCGTCCCGCTGCCTGATTGACGGGTTGGACGAGGCCCGGCAAACGCAGTAGACCCAGTTAACTCGGTTCAGACGGAGGGGCACATGGCTCCCGGTATGTGGCAAATTCTTCTTGTGGTTCTTCTGGCCGTCCTGCTGTTCGGCGGCCGCGGGAAGATCGCATCGGTCATGGGTGACTTCGCCAAAGGCATCACCAGCTTCCGCAAGGGACTGAAGGATGATGAGGGCGAGGGCGACGCGGCTGACAGTGAAACGCCGGCCGGCTCGCTCAACACCGAGACCCGCGAAGACGAAAAAACCGGGAGCTAGGCGATGAGCCCCGGCATTGGCATGCCGGAATTGCTGGTAGTCCTGGTCCTCGCGCTTGTCGTGGTCGGGCCGCAGCAATTGCCGGTCATGATGCGCAAGGTCGGTCAGATGATGGCCCAGGCCCGCGCCATGGCGAAGGATTTCCAGAACAGTTTCGAGGAAATCGGTCGTGAGACCGAGCTGTCCGAACTGCGCCGCGAGATTGAGGCGCTCAAGGACGCGAATCCCGTCAATCAGATCCATGGCGAGTTGGACAAGGCCACACGCGGCGCGCAAGACGATGATATCCGCGCCCTCAAGATGAAGCATGTCGAGAAGAGCCAGGCTGAGGCCGAAGCGGCGAAGGCGGAGAAGCAGGCCGCCCTCGAAAGCAAAACACCGGAAAGCGATGCACAGGCCGACGCCGCTGCGAGCGATGATGCGGCAGAGACGGCTGAGCGTGCCGAACCCGCACCGGCCAAGCCGGCCGACGAAATCAAGGGACGCTGAGCCGAATGGCCGAAATCGAGCATGACGAAGTCGAGGCGAGCCGCGCTCCATTGGTCGAACACCTGATCGAGCTGCGCTCGCGGCTGGTGCTGATCATGGGCTTTCTCCTGGTCGGCTTCATCGGCTGTTTCCTGGTTTCAGAGACGCTCTATCAATGGCTGCTTCTGCCCTATCGTGACGCCGCCTCGATTGTGCGCGGCGTGCCCGTTGAAGAGCTGGACCTGACGGCCAATTTCTTTGCGCCGCTGGAATTCTTCTTTGTCCGGCTGAAACTGTCTTTGGTGGGCGCAATCATCATCACCTTCCCGGTCATTGCCTGGCAGATTTACGGCTTTGTCGCGCCGGGCCTTTACAAGAATGAGCGCGGCGCCTTCGCGCCTTTCCTGGCCATGTCGCCGATCCTGTTCGGCGCGGGTGTGAGCTTCGTCTATTTCTTCGTCCTGCCGATGGTGATGCGCTTTTCGCTGGGCCAGGAACAGTCGGCCGAGCTGGTCGGGACACGCATCGAGCTTTTGCTCAACGTCTCCGACTACATGAACCTCATCACCACGCTGATGCTGGTCTTTGGCATTTCCTTCCAGATGCCGGTCTTCCTCATGCTGCTGGCCAAGGCCGGCATCCTCAAGGCGAAGACCCTGCTCAAGGGCTGGCGCTTTGCGGTTGTCGGGATTGCCCTGTTTGCCGCGTTCGCGACACCGCCGGATCCGATTTCCCAGGTTATGCTGGGCGGTGCGCTGATGCTGCTCTACTTCATCTCGATTGGCGGCATGCATCTGATGCAGTCTTCCAAGGCCGAGGCCGACGAGGCTGAAGAGGACTGATCCGGTTTACGGCGCGCGCGGGCAGGGCTATAGCCCGGCCTCGTTATTTCATTCCAACCGGATCAGACCCATGCATGACATCAAGCTCATCCGCGACAATCCCGACGCATTCGACGCTGGCCTCGCCAAGCGTGGCCTGACGCCGCAATCCGCGACCCTGATCGAGCTTGATGCCTCCCGCCGCGATGCGCTGGGCAAGCAACAGGACGCCGAGACCGAGCGCAATGCGCTGTCCAAGCAGATCGGCAAGGCCAAGGCGAGCGGCGACGAAGCCGAGTTCAACCGTTTGCGTAGCGAGGTCGACCGTCTCAAATCCGTGCTGGAAGAGGCCGGTCAGCAGGCGCGCCATTTCGACGAAGCCTTGAACCAGCATCTCGCCGCCCTGCCGAACCTGCCTTATGACGACGTGCCGCAGGGCGCCGACGAGGCAGACAATGAGGAAATGCGTCGCTGGGGCGATCCCCGGGCCATGGACTTCAAGCCGCGCGACCATGTCGACTTGGGTGAAGGTCTCGGCCAGATGGACTTCAAGGCCGCCGCTGAGATCTCCGGGTCGCGATTTGTGGCGCTGCGCGGCGGTTTGGCCCGCATGGAACGTGCGCTGGCGCAGTTCATGCTCGATCTGCACACCACCGAGCACGGCTATGAAGAAGTCAGCCCGCCCTACATGGTGCGCGACGAAGCCATGTTCGGGACCGGTCAACTGCCGAAATTCACGGAAGACTCGTTCCGCACGACCGATGGTCGCTGGCTGATCCCCACTTCAGAAGTGCCGCTGACCAATCTGGCGCGCGAGACCATCCATCCCGAGAGCGATCTGCCCATGCGCATGACAGCCTACACGCCCTGTTTCCGTTCGGAAGCCGGCTCGGCCGGTCGCGATACGCGTGGCATGATCCGCCTGCATCAATTCCAGAAGGTCGAGATGGTGTCGATCGTCACGCCGGACGAAAGCGATGCCGAGCTGGAACGCATGACCGGTTGCGCCGAAAAGGTCCTGCAGCTGCTCGAGCTTCCCTACCGGGTCATGAAACTGTGCACCGGCGATATGGGCTTTGCCGCCCGCCGTACCTATGACCTTGAAGTCTGGATGCCGAGCCAGGATTGCTATCGCGAAATCTCGTCCTGCTCGACCTGTGGCGACTTCCAGGCGCGTCGCATGGATGCCCGCTACCGCAAGGATGGCGAGAAGCGTCCGGCCTTCCTGCACACGCTGAACGGATCCGGCGTCGCCGTCGGCCGCGCCCTCGTGGCCGTCCTGGAAAATCACCAGAACGCCGACGGTTCGATCACTATTCCCGCGGCCCTGCGTCCCTATATGGGTGGGTTGGAGACAATATCAGCCTGACCTGTTTGGCTCGCTATTCCCTGTTTTTGCGAGATTGGTCGTAGGCTCAGGCGGCCCTCCACAAGGGGCCGCCTGATGCTTGTCCGGCATGATTTTGACCGCGTCCGGGGACTGGCGGTCGGCACAAATTGCTTTAGAAGCAGGCGCTGGCGAACACAGCAAGCGACCGGTTGATCATGATCCCAGACAATCCCCGCATCCTCCTTACCAATGATGACGGTATCCGCGCCCACGGGCTCAAAGTGCTGGAGAAGATTGCGCGCCAGCTGTCGGACGATGTGTGGATCGTGGCGCCCGCCGAGGAGCAGTCCGGGGCCGGACGTTCTCTGTCGCTGCATGCGCCCTTGCGGGTCCGCCATTTCGACGAGCGCCGCATGGCGGTGTCCGGAACGCCGACCGATTGCGTACTGATGGGCATTCAGGACCTCATCCCCGGCAAACAGCCTGACCTCGTCCTCTCGGGCGTCAATCGTGGCCAGAACATCGCCGAGGATGTGACCTTCTCCGGCACGGTCGCCGGTGCCATGCAGGGCATGCAGCTGGGGGTGCCGTCGGTCGCGCTGTCCCAGGCCTATGGTTTCGGAAAGGATGATCCGATCCAGTGGGAGACGGCGGAAATGTATGGCGCGCCCATCCTGCGCCGCCTGTTTGATCTGAAATGGCCCGAGGATGTGTTGATCAACATCAATTTCCCGGACCGCAAGCCGGATGAAGTCGAGGAAGTCGAAGTCACGCGCCAGGGGCGTCGCGACCAGCATATCCTGCATGCCGAGCACCGCACGGATCCGCGCGGCATGGATTATTACTGGCTCGCCTTCAAGGGTCTGTTGTCCAATCCGCCGGACGGGGTCGATCTGCGGGCGATCTATGACGGCAAGATTTCCGTTACGCCGCTGCACATGGACCTCACCCATGGCGAGACGCTGGGCAATCTGAAAAGCATGCTCGGCGGCGTCCCGCCCAAATCCTGATCCCGCCCTGGCCGCGGACTGACGCGTGAAGAAGGTTGCCTCGCATGCAAATGCCTGATCCCCGCATGATCCAGCTCGTGATGAGCCTGCGTGGTGGCGGTGTGACCGATGCCAAGGTCATGGGTGCGCTCGAACGCACGCCGCGCCATCTTTTCGTGCCGCAACGCTTTGGCGACCAGGCCTATGATGACCGGGCCCTGCCGATCGATTGCGGCCAGACCATCTCGCAGCCGCTGATCGTCGCCTTGATGACCCAGGCGCTGAAGCTGGATGATCGTTGCAAAGTGCTCGAGATCGGCACCGGCTCCGGTTATCAGGCGGCTGTCCTGGCGCGGCTGGCGCGACGGGTCTATTCGGTGGAGCGTTATCGCACCTTGTCGCGTGAAGCCGAGGCCCGCTTCGAAGCCATGCGTCTGACCAATATCGTGACCCGCATCGGTGATGGCTCGGTCGGTTGGCCGGAGCAGGCCCCCTTTGACCGCATCATCCTGACGGCCTCGGCCCCGACCCGGCCCGACGCCATTCTCGAACAGCTCAAGGATGGCGGTATCGCCGTCGCGCCGGTGGACCGTGAGACCCGTCAGGTCCTGGTGCGCTATGTGCGTGAGGGCGACAGTATCACCGAAACCGACATCATGGATGTTCGGTTTGTTCCGTTGGTGAAGGGCGAGGCGCGGGCACTCTAGCAGATGTTCAAGCCGGAATGTGCTAAGGTGACGGTATGGGGATAACGTATATTGATCCGGGCGAGGATGGGCTGGCCTGCGTCACCTTGACCGGCTTGGCGACGCGCACCGAACATGCAGTGGCCGAAGAGCGGGCGCGTGAAGATGTGCGCGCGGGGCGCCTCCGGGCGATCCTCATTGATGCCAGTGAAGCCGAGTTGCCACCCAATCCAAGTATATCGCGGGAGATCTGGGAAGATTTTCTTGGCGTGCTGGACGCACGCCCTTTCGCCTATATCCCGCCGCAGGGGCATGACAGCCCCGAACGCCAGGCCATGATCTCGGCGCTGCTTGCGGAGTGGGGCAGCTGTTTTCGCGTGGTCGGCTCCGAGTCCGAGGGGCGGGCCTGGTGTCTCGCCAAACTGGCTATGCTCAAAGGGGAATAGCGGCCGGTCCGGGCGGTTACATTAAAAATGCCCCGCATTCGGGAAGCGTCGCCATGGATAACCGCCGGTTAAACCTTCTCTGGCTTGATGGCCCGGCTATTCCTGTCGGAGGTCGAGCCCGAAATGCGTCGAATGTCCCTGATCTGCCTCGTTGCGGTGGTGAGTGCGAGCCTTGCGGCTTGCGCGTCCAATCCGCGTGAGCCGGCGCGGGTCGACTATCGCAGTTTCGGCAGCGGATCGTCCTCAGCCACGACGTCATCGCCGTCCTCGCCGCGCCGTGCCAGCATGAATTGCGGATCCGGCTATACCGTGCGCACCAATGATACGCTGTCGGAAATCGCCGAGCGGTGTGGCGTCAGCATGGCGGACCTGGCCAGCACGAATGGTCTCAGTGCGCCTTATACGCTGCGCGTCGGCCAGACGATCTCGATGCCGCGCCCGCCGGTCCATGTGGTTCAGCGTGGCGAAAACCTCTACCGGATCGGCTTGCGCTATGGTGTGCCCTTCCAGCAGCTTGCCAACCATAACGGGATCCGGGCCCCATATGAGATCGAGGTGGGTCAACAGATCAACCTGCCGGCTGGGACCCGGATCGCCAGCACCACATCCGGTGGTTCTTCGCGCGCGTCGACGACCGCGTCTAACCGGGATCGTTATACGCCGCCGCCGGCCGAGGCGGGTGCCCCGCGCTTTGACTGGCCAATCCGAGGTCAGGTCTTGTCCAGCTTCGGACGCCGTCCCAATGGCGAGCGTAATGACGGCATCAATATCGAAGCGCCGTCCGGGGCGGAGGTGCGGGCTGCCGCACCGGGCCAGGTCGTCTATGCCGGCAGCGAACTCGCTGGCTATGGGCAGCTTGTCCTGATCCGCCACTCCGGCGGTTATGTGACTGCCTATGCTCATAATTCGCGTCTTCTTGTGCGCGAGGGCGACCAGATATCCCGCGGCCAGATCATCGCCCAGGCCGGAGCGACCGGGACGGTGGATCGTCCCCAGGTGCATTTCGAGATCCGTTCGGGTGTGAACCCGGTCGATCCGATGTCCTATCTCAACTAGGGTCCGGACAAGCCTGCCTGTGGCGAAAGCCACACAATCGTACCGCTTTCCAACAGCCGACCCTTGTTGCAACCAAGGCCGGTCCCGATATAGTCCCGCGCATTCGAATTTCCGGGCGTTCACGCAGTTTGGTTGCGTCACACGCCCACAAGCCGCGGAGCGCGCTACCTCATGGAACAGTTTCTGTCATCTCCCATTCCCATGCTTGTTCTCATGGGCCTGGTTTTCTACTTCCTGCTCATTCGTCCACAGCAAAAGCGGATGAAGGAGCACAAGGCCCTGATCGAGGGCCTGAAGCGTGGTGATGAAGTCATCACCCAGGGCGGCATGATCGGCAAGATTTCCAAGGTCGCTGATGAAGAAGTGACCCTGGATGTCGGCGAGGGCGTGAAGGTCCGGATCGTCCGCTCCACGATCGCTGATGTGAAGGGGCGTCCTGCTCCCAAGCCGGCCAATGATGCCAAGAAAGACGACAAGAAGGATGACAAGGAAATCGGTTGAACCGATTGACTTGCATTATTGATCGTCCCTGACCAAGAGGCCGCGCTGTCATGCTGCATTTCGGGCGTTGGAAACTGTTTTCCATCTTCTTCATCACGCTTCTTGGCGTGATGTACACCATCCCCAATTTCGTGCCGGAGACTGACCGGTATACGATCAACGAGGCGGATGGCACGCGAACGCCCAACGGCATCTGGCGCTTCATACCGTCCGGCACGATCAATCTCGGCCTCGACCTTCAAGGCGGTTCCCATATCGTCTTTGAAGTCGATATGGACGAGGTCCGCGATGCCCAGCTGGAAGCGCTGGCCTCCGACATCCGAACTTCGCTGCGCAATGCGCCGCCCGTCCTTGCCCGCTCGGTCTCCGTGATCGGCGAAGAGGTCGTTGTCCTGATGCTGCGTCCGGAAGAGCGTGAGACAGCGCTCGAGCGTATCCGTGCGCTCAACGCGCCGGTAACAACTGGTTCGGGGCAGGCCGGCTTTGCCAACATGTATGAGATTGCGGCGGATCAGACCGATCCGTCCGCCATTCGCATCTCCGTCACTGACGAACAGTATGAAGCGATCCGGAACCGGACGCTGGAACAATCGATCACGGTGATCCGTCGCCGTCTCGACGGGCTCGGGACGACAGACCCGACCATTGCCCGCTCCGGTGATCGTCGCGTGCTGGTTCAGGTGCCGGGCGCGGATGATCCGCAGGTCATCATCGATCTGGTCGGAACCCAGGCCGCGATGAGCTTCCACATGGTTGACGAGAATGTTGATCCGGGACCGAATGGCCAGGGCCGCACGCCGCCAGGCGTCAGCGTTTTCGCGATGGCGGATTCCGGCGGAACCGCGTGGCTCGCCGTCGAGACCCGTCAGCGGCTGACGGGTGAGAATCTCAACCAGGCCTATGTCACCAGCCACCCGAATTATGCTGGCCCGGTCGTTGGCTTCCGTCTCGATACCCAGGGCGCTCTGGTTTTTGGCGAACTGACCCGAAGCAATCGCGGCCGACGCTTTGCCATCGTGCTGGATGACGAGATCATCACCGCGCCGACCATCAATGAGCCCATCCTGTCCGGGTCCGGTGTGATCGGTGGCGGATATACCTATGAGACGGCCAATCAGCTGGTCATCCTGCTCAATGCGGGTGCGCTTCCGGCTTCGTTGACGCCGGTCGAACAACGCGTGGTTACCGCTTCGCTCGGTCGCGATCAGATCGAGAGCGGCCAGCTGGCCGTTATGATCGGCTTTGCGCTCGTCATCATTTTCATGATCGCCATGTATGGCGTGTTCGGGATCTTCTCCACCACAGCCTTGCTCGTCAATGTGGTGTTGATCCTGGGCGGTCTGTCCGGCCTCGGCATGACGCTGACCCTGCCGGGGATCGCCGGCATCATCCTGACCATCGGTATGGCGGTCGACGCCAATGTGCTCATCTATGAGCGCATACGGGAGGAGGCGAAGAATAACCGAACGCCGGTGCAAGCCCTCCAGGCCGGCTATGAACGGGCGCTTGCGGCCATTCTCGACGCCAATATCACCACCTTCATCGCCGCGGCCGTGCTCTACATGCTCGGAGCCGGTCCGGTGCGCGGCTTCGCGGTGACCCTGGGCGTCGGCATTTTGACCTCGGTCTTTACCGCCTTCGTCGTCTCCCGCCTGCTGGCGGTTCTCTGGCTGCGGGCCGTCAAGCCCGCCAAGCTGCCGATTTAAGGGGAGGAAACCGACATGTCCCTCGCACTCGTCAAATATCTCCCCACATCGGGCACCGTCCCCTTCATCCGGGGTCGCTTCATCGCGCTTGGTCTCTCCGCGCTCTTCATCGTGTTTTCGATGTTCGAGTTCGCGACCGTTGGCATCAATTTCGGTATCGATTTCCGCGGTGGTATCCAGACCGAAGTGGTCGCGGATGAAACGACCTCGATCGAGGATTTGCGGGCCACCGCCAACGCGCTCAATCTGGGTGAGGCGCGCGTTCAGGGGGCCGGCGGCGCCGGTGATGGTCTGACCACCTACCTTATCTCCCTGCCACTTCAGGAAGGCGAGGGCCTTGAAGGCGAGGCCGCCCAGAATGACGCCCGGGAGGCGCTGGAAACCGCGCTCGAGGCGACCTATCCGACCATCGACATGCGTGGCACGACCGTCATTGGTGGTGCGGTGTCCGGTGAGCTGATCGTGACCGGCTTTACCGCCATCGGCGTCGCGCTTTTCCTGATGCTGGTCTATATCTGGTTCCGCTTCGAGTGGCAGTATTCGGTCGGTGCCATCCTGGCCCTGACCCATGACGTCATCGCCACAGTCGGCATGTTCTCGCTGACCCAGATGACCTTCGACCTCGCCACCGTTGCCGCCATCCTGACCATTGTCGGCTACTCGATGAATGACACCGTGGTGGTCTATGACCGGATCCGCGAGAATTTGCGCAAGTACAAGCGCAAGCCCTTGCAGGAAGTGCTCGACCTGTCGATCAATGACACGCTGTCGCGCACCATCCTGACCTCGGTGACCACGCTGGTTGCCCTGATCTCGCTCTACCTGATCGGCGGCACGGCCCTGAAGGGCTTTGCCTTCGCCATGATCTGGGGGGTGCTGATCGGGACCTTCTCGTCCATTTTCGTGGCGGCTCCGATCCTGCTCTTCACCAATGTCCAACGGGACAGCAGTGAGAGCTGACCGGGTATTGAGGTCGGCGCCCTATCGTGAGACGCGAGTTCTGGTGTAATTTCTCCCCACAGGCAGGGTGATTCTGCCAAAGGGGAGGGAAAAATGGCTGGAATTCTCAGCAATCTGCGCACGACGGTAATCGTCTCCTTCGTGCTCACCGCAATCTATCTTGGCGCTTATGTAATGTCCGGTGCGATCGCGCTGGACGGCGCTTTCTGGCAGGCTTTTGCGCGCTGGACTCATGTCGTCGCCGGTATCATGTGGATCGGTCTGCTCTGGTATTTCAACTTCGTGCAGATCCCGAACATGCCGAACATCCCGGACGAGCAGAAGCCGGCGATCGGCAAGGTGATCGCACCGGCGGCCCTGTTCTGGTTCCGCTGGGGCGCGGCCTTTACGGTTCTCACCGGCCTCACCGTGGCCGGGCTGCGCGGCTATTCCATGGAAGTGCTCAGCCTGGGCCTCGTCTCCGATGTCTACACGCCGCAATATTCCTTTGTCGGAATTGGCATGTGGCTGGCCATTATCATGGCGATCAATGTCTGGTTCGTGATCTGGCCCAATCAGAAGATCGCGCTGGGCATGGTCGAGGCCGATGCCGAGGCCAAGCCGAAGGCCGCCCGTACGGCGATGCTCTTCTCGCGCACCAACACGCTATTGTCCTTCCCGATGCTGATCGCGATGGCCATGGCACAGACGGTGTTCGGCTGACGCATCTTTGACAGGTAAGTCGGAAAGATTCAGGGCCCGCCGGGACATGGCGGGCCCTGTTCACGTTCGGGGGTACGTGAGCGCCGGGTCGGCGAGACAGGGAGGGATTGCGACCCGTTGCCCCTGTCCAACGCCATTCACCCGGGATTTCCGTCGCCACAGATTGCGTGATTGTCCATCGCCCTCAGTCGAAGGCGAAGCTGGCGTAAACGCGGGGGCGGAACTCGCGCAGGGTGCGCGGCTCGGGCCGGTATTGGGACGGCTGGATCTGGGTCATGATCACGGCTGCGGTGCGCGTCTGTGGGCTAACGAAAAAGTCCGTATCAAAGAAGCCACCCCAGCTCAGATCGCCGGGCACGCCGGCAGGCCGCTGGCCCTCGGCGGGAGGCAGGACAATGTCCATGCCCAGGGCGAAGGCGCGACCGGTCCAGCCTTCGCCAAGCTGGTCCGCCGTCGTGTGCGGGCGTGAGAAGACGGCGAACGTCTCCGGCGCGATCAGCTGAACGTCGCCGAGCGTGCCACCATTGGCCAGCATCATACCGAAGCGAATATAGTCCGATGCGGTGGAAACCAGGCCGCCACCGCCCGACGGCCAGGTCGGATTGCCGAATTCGTAAGGCACCATCTCGCCGCTTTCGTCATGGATATAGAGCGGAGCCAGCTCGGCTTCGCTAAAGTCGACATCGTCAAAGAAGAAGCCGGTATCATCCATGCCCAGCGGCGCAAAAATCTCAGTGTCGAGAAAGGTGTTGAGCGGCTGTCCGGAGACAACTTCGATCACCCGGCCGGCAACGTCGAGACTGTAGGAGTATATCCAGCGGTCGCCGGGGTCTGCGTAGAGCGGGAGTTCGGCGAGGCGATCGACCCGGACGGCGAGATCGCCGTCGCCCTCATACATGGAGTTTTCCAGATAGAGCTGGCCGAGATCGCTTTCGGCTTCGAAGATATAGCCCAGCCCGGCCGTGTGGGTGAGCAGGTGTTCGATCGTCATCACCGTATCCGGTGCCCGGGTCTCGATCTCGCCAGCCTCATTGGCCATCGGGGAGCTGGCGACGCGGACATCGGCAAAGGCCGGGATATAGTTGCTGACCGGATCGCCCAGCGCGATTTCGCCCCGTTCGACCAGCATCATGATGGCGAAGGCCGTGACCGGCTTGGTCATCGACGCAATGCGCACCGGCGTGTCGACGGTGAAGGGCGTGTGGGCCTCCAGGTCGGCCTCTCCGGCTTCGGAGACAAAGGCGATCTGCTCGCCCCGCGCGATGATCGCAGCATAGCCCGGACGCGCGCCTTCTGCGGCGAGCGCGTCGAGCCGCGCGTCCAGCAAGGAGAGCGCGTGCGGGTCAAAGCCCAGCGCGGCAGGATTTTCGACGGTGTGGATGTCTTGCGCCTGTAGCGGCGCGGTGACGGCCATGAGTGCCGTCGTGGCCAGCGCGAACGCTGCCATGGCTTGTTTGAACGCCATCTAACCTTCCCTTCGGGATAGTGTTTATCGACCGAGGGGAAGGTTAGGACGCGAGCGGCGCTCTGACGAGGGCCTTATTGGGCGGCGGCGAGGTTTTCAGCCGCAAATTCCCAGTTCACCAGATTGTCGAGGAAGGTCGAGATGTAATCCGGGCGACGGTTCTGGAAGTCGAGATAATAGGCGTGCTCCCAGACATCCATGGTCAGAAGCGGGGTGACGCCCGCCTCGGTCAGCGGGGTTTCGGCGTTCAGCGTCTTGCGCACTTCCAGCTTGCCATTGGCCAGAACCAGCCAGGCCCAGCCGGACCCGAA
Source organism: uncultured Maricaulis sp. (assembly GCF_947259345.1). GTDB lineage: Bacteria > Pseudomonadota > Alphaproteobacteria > Caulobacterales > Maricaulaceae > Maricaulis. The sequence continues at coordinate 52,178 of NZ_CAMYLS010000006.1, forward strand.
CTGGGTCGCACCGGCATCGGCGAAGGCCGTCTTGAAAGCGTCCAGCGAACCGAAGTCACGGTCGATCATGGCCGCCAGGTCGCCGGTCGGGGTGCCGCCGCCATTGGGACGCATGGACTGCCAGTAAAAGGTGTGGTTCCAGATCTGGGCAGCATTGTTGAAAATGCCCGCCTTGCTGGCGTCACCCGCCGTGGCCTTGATCACGTCTTCCAGTGACAGGGCGGCCAGATCGGTGCCATCCACGAGGCCGTTGAGCTTGCCGACATAGGCGTTGTGATGCTTCCCATGGTGGAAATCGAGCGTCTGGGAGGAGATATGGGGAGCCAGCGCGTCCTTGGCGTAGGGAAGATCGGGCAGGGTGAAAGCCATGAGTACCTCTTGCAGTGACGAAGTCGGGAAGGATGGGGGCCGGTTGGGCCGTTTTCATGACCGGACATATGGTGTGGATTGCGGCCATGTCCACCGGGGAGACGCATGACAGGCAAAGAAATCGACAGCTTGCTGCACAGCGCGGACCCGGACCGCTATTTGTGCGCGCTCTTTGCGCAGCCGGAGCAGCGGGCCGGCCTCCTGGCACTGTACGGGCTCAATCTCGAGCTGGGCCGGATTGCCGACAGCAGTTCGGAAAGCCTGATCGGGGAGATGAAACTGACCTGGTGGCGGGATGCCGTTGCGGATCTCTTTGCCTCGCCACAGAAAGTGCGGCGCCATGACGTGACCGAAGGGCTGGCGCCATTGATTGGCCGGATCAGCCTGGATGATATCTCACCGCTGATCGAGGCGCGTTTCGACGATATCGCGGCGCGTCCCTTTACCGATCTCGATGACATTCTCGCCTATGTCGACAACACGGCAGGGTGCCTGGCGCGACTGGCTCTGAAAGCGCTCGATGCCCAAGGCAGCCTGTCCGACGACACCGTGACAGCCGCCGGGCGTGCCTGGGGACTGACCGGCCTGCTGCGGGCCTTTCCCATTCGGGCTCGCATCGGTCGGGCACCGGTTGGCGGTGACGCCCTGGGGGCTGTGGGGGCGACGCCGGCCATGCTCGCGCAGGGGCTTGGCGAGGCAAAGGTCGCCGAAGCGCGTCAGGGCGTGATCGGCGCTGCGCGGGCGGCGTGCGAGGCTCTGGCCAAGGCCGGGCCCGTCCCCGCCGAAGCGGTGCCGGCTATCGGCTATTGCCGCCTCGCCGCAACCCATCTCGCGCGTCTGCCGGTTAATCCCTATGCGCTGGCGCCGGACATCAATCCGCTGAGCCGTCGCCTGCGACTGACCTGGCTGGCATTGACCGGTCGATAGACCGCGTCAGCCTCTTGCACACAGACCCGCCTCGCGTCCAACATGGCGCCAACCAGGGAGACGACCTATGCATCATGCGCTCATCACCGGAGCCAATCGCGGACTCGGGCTGGAACATGCCCGGCAATTGCTCGAGCGCGGCTGGCATGTCAGCGCTGCCGTCCGCAATCCGGACGCGGCCACGGAGCTGGCAGCCCTTCCGGTGGGCGAGGGCAAGCTGGACATCCATGCCTATGATGCCGCCGATCCGGCGAGTGCCGAAGCGCTTGCGAAAGGGGTGACGGGGCCGATCGATCTCCTCTTCGCCAATGCCGGCATGATGGCGCCGGAAACGCGCAAATTCGGCCAGGCGGCCGGCGAGGCGATGCTGCAGGAATTCCGGGTCAACACGATCGCGCCGCTGGCGCTGGTCGAGGCCTTCGTTGGCCAGGTCGAGGCCTCGGAGATGAAGGTGATCGCGCTGCAATCCTCACGCATGGGCTCGGTGCGCGATAATGAGAGCGGCGGCGGCTATGGCTATCGCAGTTCCAAGGCGGCGCTCAACGCGGTCGGCAAATCACTCAGCATCGATCTGAAGGATAAGGGCATTGTCGTGCTCATCCTGCATCCCGGCTGGGTGAAAACGGATATGGGCGGTCCCAACGGACAGCTGACCGTGCCGGAATCCGTCTCCGGGCAGCTCGATCTCATCGCCCGCGCCTATGGCAATCCGGTGATGAGTGGACGCTTTTACCACGTCTCCGGCCAGGACTTGCCCTGGTAGCAAGACCGGCTATCCGGCCTAGCCCGCCTTCCAGGCTTCAAGATCATTCAAGGCTCGCTCCGACATCGCCATCTTGCGGGCCGGGGTCTTGGCCTTGCCCTTGATGCGGTTACCCTCGGCATCGACGGTGGGCTGTTCGATGGGCGGGAAGAGGCCGAAATTGACATTCATCGGCTGGAAAGAGCCCTTGCCGGCATCCAGATGGCCACCCGTGACATGGCCGATCAGCGCGCCCAGCGCGGTCGTTGCCGGTGGCGGGGTCAGGCTGCCGCCGAGGCGTTCCGCAGCCGCATAGCGTCCCGCGAGCAAGCCCATGGCGGCGCTCTCGACATAGCCTTCCACCCCGATCAGCTGGCCAGCAAAGCGCAGGCGCGGCTGGCTCTTCAGGCGCAACTGGGCATCAAGCAGTTTCGGCGAATTGAGGAACGTGTTGCGGTGAATGCCGCCGAGACGGGCAAAGCGCGCCTCCTCCAGGCCCGGGATCATGCGCAGGACTTCGCCCTGGGCGCCGTATTTCATCTTGGTCTGGAAACCGACGAGGTTGAACAGCGTTCCCAGCGCATTGTCCTGGCGCAGCTGGACGATGGCCCAGGGCTTCACGGTCGGATTGTGCGGATTGGTCAGGCCGACCGGTTTCATCGGGCCGTGGCGCAGTGTCTCGCGACCGCGCTCGGCCATCACCTCGATCGGCAGGCAGCCGTCGAAATAGGGGGTATTGGCCTCCCATTCCTTGAACTCGGTCTTCTCGGCCGAGATCAGGGCGTCGATGAAGGCCTCATACTGGTCCTTGTCCATCGGGCAGTTGAGATAGGCCTTGCGCTCGGCCTCGGTCTCGCCCTTGTCATAGCGCGACTGGAACCAGGCTTTCTCGGTGTTGACGCTGTCGCGATAGACGACGGGCGCGATGGCATCGAAGAAGGCCAGCTCGCCTTCGCCCGTCTGCTTGAGGATCGCTTCGGACAGGCTTTCCGAGGTCAGTGGGCCGGTGGCGATGATGACGCTGTCCCAGTCTTCCGGCGGCAGGGCGGGAACTTCCTCGCGATTGATGGTGACCAGCGGATGCTCGGAGAGCTCTTTCGTGACGGCCTGCGAGAAGACGTCGCGATCCACCGCCAGTGCGCCGCCAGCGGGCAGGCGGGCGGCATCGCCCTGGCGCAGGATGATCGAGTCGAGACGGCGCATCTCCTCGTGAAGGAGGCCGACCGCATTGGTGCGGTGATCATCCGAGCGGAAGGAGTTGGAGCAGACCAGCTCGGCCAGCCCGTCCGTGTGGTGGGCATCGGTGCCCTTTACGCCGCGCATCTCATGCAGGATGACGGGCACGCCCTTCGAGACGAGCTGCCAGGTGGCCTCGGAACCGGCCATGCCGCCGCCGATGACGTGAACGGGTTTCATCGCTTGATCTGTCATGCGCGGCATATCGAACCCGGGCGCGTTGAAGTCAAGCGGGCTGGGGCAGGGGCGGGACAATCGGGGGCGAGCGGGTTGACGGGTCTGGCGTCGGGAAGGATAAATTCCTGCAACAGGGGGTTGTTTCATGAAGTGGTTGATTGGTGCGCTGGCTGCGCTCGTATTGAGTGCTGATGCGCTTGCCCAGAATTTGCCAGAGTCCGTGACCGAGCCCTATCTCGCCTTCGAGGCCGCGATGCGGGCGGGCGACGCCGCGGCGGTCCTGGAGAATGCGCGTCGGGCCTATGAGGCCGGAACAGCCGCGGATATCGACCTGACCACGCTCGCGACGCTGGCCGAGAATTACGGCTATGGCGCGGCCCTCAACCAGGATTTCGAGACAGCCCAGAGCGCCTGGCGAGAGGCGGCACGGCTCTCTGACAGGGCGGGCGGAAGTGCCGTGGAGCGCGCGTGGCGGTGGCATAACGCGGCCTTGTTCGCACTGCAAATCGAGGATCGCGATGACGCCTATGCGTGCGCGCGCCGCGCCGCGAATGCGCTTGAAGAGCTGGATGGCAACCTCGGCGCTGCGTCGGATTTCGCCGGTGTCGCCTTCCTGACGCGTGCGGCTCTCGCCATGGGGCGGGGACGTATCGGCGATGCGGGAGATGCGGCCATACAATCGGCCGAAGCCTTTGAAGCCGAGCTGGAGGCGCCCAATGTCAGCTACGCGCTGGCCTTGTTCTATGCCGGTGTGGCCCAGACGCTCGATCAGGATTTCGAGCGCGCGACCTATTCGCTGCATGTGGCGCTGGATGTCATGGAAGAGGTCGCGCCGGAGCATCCGGATCTGCGAACCTTGCAGGCTGCGACCACATCGGCACGTCTCAACCTGTATGATGAGGATGACGCTGATCGGGAAGCGGCGGCGTTCGCGCGGCTGGACGCGCGGCTCGCGGCCAACCCCTTTCATAGCGATCGCTATCTGGACCGGGAGGTCGAGGCCGCAGCCGATGATGGGCTGGCCGATGAAGCAGACGCGGAGACGGTCTGTTGTGATGCGGCTCCAATCCGCCGCCGGAACCCGGACTACCCGAGAGACGCCGCTTACTCGGATATTGATGGCGTGGTCTACGTGACTTTCGCGGTCACCGAGGAAGGGCGGACCGACGCGATCGAGGTGACAGGCTCCTTCCCGCCGGAAATCTTCGACGAGGCCTCGATCGACGCGATTGAGGACTGGGTCTACGAACCGGCGACGCGCGACGGCGAACCGGTGCGGCGCGAGGGCGTGGAAACCCGCTTCGACTTCCGCATGGCGCGCTAGCGCGACCGCGCGTCGCGCTTGATCCTTGCGGGCAGGGCGGTATCTCTGGCGTCGAAGTGATCGGAGACGTCATGTCGAGCCAGCCCATTCCCGTCCTGCCCAGCGTGGCCAAGGCCTATGCCTTGCTGATCGCCCATTGGCCGCGTTTCGTGATGGCCGGTCTGCCCTTCACGCTGGCCTATTCCATCCAGCTCTGGCTGGTCCAGAAGGCGCTTGCGGCCCCGCTGGACGGGTATTGGCTGACTCTCGATGCGACCGTGATGATCGCGGCGACGGTGGGGAGTTTGGCCTTTTCCGCGATGTGTTTCCGGCTCGCCGTTCGCGATGAATATGGCGGCCAGCTCGGTTTGCAATTATCCGGTGATGAGTGGCGCTTCTTTCTGGTCGCTTTGCTCAATGCGGCGCTGGTGCTGATCGTGGCGCTATTGGCGGCGATGTTCGCCTTTGTCGTCTTTACGACGATTGCCGGCGGTGCTGTGGAGGGTGCGGGGATCGACCCGGAAACCGCCGGTTTCGATCTGCCGATGGCGATGAGCTATATGGGGACTGCGGACTGGGTCGCAGCCTTTGCGGTCAATATGGTGGCCTTTTTACTGGTCGCCTGGTTGGTGGCCCGCCTCTCCCTGTCATTTCCCGCGACCTTTACGGAAAAGCGTGTGCGCGTCCTGTCCGTCTGGACACTCAGCGAGGGCCAGGCCTGGCGTATTCTAGGGGCCATGGCACTGGCTGGTCTGCCGCTCATCGGGGTGGAAGTGGCGCTCTATGAAGCGCTTTGCCTGGCGCTCGATCACCGCCCGCTCCTGACGCCGGTCTCGGTCGGCGACGTCATGGTCACCGAGGGCGTATTTGCCCGCATTCCGGAGTATCTGCGCATTGCCGGCCTGTTCTCGATTGTGAATTTGCCCGTGATGGCAGGCCTTTACGCGCAGTTCTATCGCGCGCGCAGCTAGGCCGGGACCGGGCGGGACAAGGCTTCGCCGGTTCCCGCTGGTGATTTTTCCTGCCTGCGTCATGATGCGATCATCGTGACGCAGTGGAGGGACTGATCATGGCGACGCAGAGTTTTGATATCGGCAAGGGGATTTTCTGGTTCTTTATCCGCTTCGGTGAAAAGCCGGGCGGCGCGATCTGGCTGATTTTCGTGCAGGCGCTGTGCGCGCTCGCCCTGCTGGCCCTCTCCGCGATGGTGATGGGGCCCGCCTATCTCAATCTCTTCCAGCTGATCGAGGCGGATGCGGCCGGCAGTCTCAGCGATGCCGAGGCGTTGGAGCTGGTTTTCGATACTGTGCTGCCCTTCCTGTCTTACGGTTTCCTCATCATCCCGCTGGGTATTCTCCTGACGGTGATGTACCAGGCCGCCTGGCTGCGCTTTCTCACCAAGGGCGAGATCAAGCCGGTCATTCCGCTGCGACTGGGCGGTGACGAGTTTCGTCTGATCGGCGTCAATCTCCTCTATATCGTGATCGCGATAGCGGCCTATTTCGGGGTTGTCGCCGTGCTGGGCGTGTTCGGCGTCGGGGCCATCTTCATGGTCCAGGGCGGCGGCGACAACGCTGCCTTGGGCCTGGGCGCCGGCCTGCTGATCTTCCTCGCCTTCCTCGGCATCCTGATCGGCCTGACCATGCTGGCCATCCGCTTGGCTTCGGCGCCCGCCCTGACGGTTCTCGATGGCCGCCTGCGCTTCTTCGAAAGCTGGGAGGCGACCAATGGCGTCTTCTGGCACATGCTGCTGACCTATATCGTCGTCTGGGCGCTCATGGCGGTTGTTGGCGGCGTACTCGGCGGCATCGTCCAGCTTGTTGTCCTGGCCGCCTTCCTGCCCATGATCATCGATTTTGTGGACTTGGCAGAGCAGGGCCAGCATGTCGATCCGGATGCCGCCCTGGCCAGCCTGCAAGCCTGGTTCAGCGACCCGCTTACCGTCGTCAGCCTCCTGATCAGCTTCGGGGTCATGTACGTCATCCAAGTCGTCTTCACTGCGGTCTGGCATTCGGTCGGCGCCTATAACGCTGTCCGTGCCCGCAGTGGCGGTGACGGTGAAGCCTCGGATGCGCCGACGCTTGCGGCCGGCCATCCGATGGGGGCGTCGCCGAGCGAGGGGTAGGGGCTCGCGCCGTCTGCCGACGCTGTTGCAGCTGAAGCGGACTAGGCGCTAACCCGCCTTCTTCCGCAGCGCCTTCGCTCGCTCCAGCATCGGTGCCAGGTAACGCCCGGTCCAGCTGCGCTCGACCTTGGCGACATCCTCCGGCGTGCCGACCGCGACGATCTCGCCGCCGCCATCACCGCCTTCAGGGCCGAGATCGATCAGCCAGTCGGCGGTCTTGATGACGTCGAGATTGTGCTCGATGACCACGACCGTATTGCCGGCCTCGACCAGCTCGTGGAGGACTTCCAGCAGTTTGCGGACATCCTCGAAATGCAGGCCGGTGGTCGGCTCGTCGAGAATATAGAGTGTCTTGCCGGTGGCGCGCTTGGACAGCTCCTTGGAGAGCTTGACCCGCTGGGCCTCCCCGCCGGAGAGCTGGGTCGCGGGCTGGCCGATCTTCACATAGCCCAGGCCGACGCGTTTCAGCGTTTCCATCTTGTCGCGCACGGCGGGCACCGCCTTGAAGAAATCGGCGCCTTCCTCGACCGTCATGTCGAGCACATCGGCGATCGACTTGCCCTTGAACTGGACCTCCAGCGTCTCGCGATTGAAGCGTTTGCCGTGGCAGACATCGCAGGGCACGAAGACGTCGGGCAGGAAGTGCATCTCGATCTTCACCACGCCATCGCCCTGGCAGGCCTCGCAGCGACCGCCCTTCACATTGAAGGAGAAACGGCCCGGCTTGTAGCCGCGCGTCTTGGCCTCGGGCAGCTGGGCGAACCATTCGCGGATCGGGGTGAAGGCACCGGTATAGGTGGCCGGATTGGAGCGCGGCGTGCGGCCGATCGGCGACTGGTCTATATCGATGACCTTGTCGAGCCGATCCAGCCCTTCGATCCGGTCGTGCGGGGCGGGGACTTGCTGGGCCTTTTGCAGCTTGCGAGCGGCGGCCTTGTAAAAGGTCTCGATGGTCAGGGTCGACTTGCCGCCGCCTGACACGCCGGTGACGCAGGACAGGACGCCGAGCGGGAATTCCGCATCGACGGCTTTGAGATTGTTTCCGGTCGCGCCGATGACTTTCACCGTGCGCTTCCTGTCGATCTTGCGGCGCTGGGTTGGCACTTCGATGCGGCGCGTGCCGAGCAGATACTGACCGGTCAGGCTGTTCGGATTGTTTGTGACCTCTCCCGGCGTTCCGGCGGCGACGATCTCTCCGCCATGAATGCCCGCGGCGGGACCCAGATCGACGACATAATCGGCCGTCTGGATGGCTTCCTCGTCATGCTCGACGATGATCACCGTATTGCCCAGATCACGCAGCCCGCGCAGGCTCTCCAGCAGGCGGGTATTGTCGCGCTGGTGCAGGCCGATCGAGGGTTCGTCGAGCACGTAGAGCACGCCGGTCAGGCCGGATCCGATCTGGCTGGCGAGGCGGATACGCTGGCTTTCACCGCCGGACAGCGTGCCCGAAGCGCGGTCGAGGGTGAGATAGTCCAGCCCGACATCAACGAGGAATTTCAGGCGTTCTCGGATCTCCTTGAGGATGCGTTCGGCGATCTGCCGTTGCTTGGGCGACAGTGTCGCCTCGACAGAGCCAAACCAGTCGCGGGCATTGCGGATGGAGAGTTTGGCGGCGTCGGCAATGTCCTGGCCGTCAATCTTCACGCACAGGGCTTCCGGCTTCAGGCGCCGCCCGCCGCAGGTCTCGCAAGGCTGGGACGACTGGAAGCGGGCGAGGTCCTCGCGCACCCAGCTCGAGTCCGTCTCGCGCCAGCGCCGTTCGAGATTGGGGATGACGCCCTCGAAGGGTTTTTGCGTCTCGAATTTCCGCAGCCCGTCCTCATAGACGAAGGTGACCTTCTCCTTGGTGCCGAAAAGGACGATCTTGCGGAAGGGTTCGGGCAGGTCGCGCCAGGCCTGGAACATGTCGCCACCGAAATGTCCGGCCAGGGCCTGCAGCGTCTGCTGGTAGAGTTTCGAGGTCGCCCGGCTCCACGGCGCGATGGCGCCATCGGAGAGCGGTTTGTCGCGATCGGGGACGACAAGATCCTCGTCAAACTTGAGCGACTGGCCCAGCCCGTCACAGCTCGGACAGGCCCCGAAGGGGTTATTGAAGGAGAAGAGGCGGGGCTCGATCTCCGAGATTGTGAAGCCGGAGACCGGGCAGGCGAACTTCTCCGAGAAGATCATCCGCTCCGGCTTGCCCTTCTCGTCCTGCCGGTCGGCGAACTCGGCCACGGCCAGACCGTCGGCCAGACGCAAGGCGGTTTCCAGACTGTCAGCGAGCCGGCTTTCGATCTCCGGCTTGATGACCACACGGTCCACGACCACATCGATATCGTGCTTGAACTTCTTGTCGAGCGTGGGCGCGTCTTCCAGCGTATAGAATTCGCCATTGACCTTGACCCGCTGGAAGCCGGCCTTCAGCCATTCAGCGAATTCCTTGCGATACTCGCCCTTGCGACCGCGCACGACCGGCGCCAGCAGATAGAGACGGGCCCCGTCCTCCAGCGCCATCATGCGATCGACCATCTGGCTGACGGTCTGGCTCTCGATCGGCAGGCCGGTGGCGGGCGAGTAGGGGATGCCGACGCGTGCCCAGAGCAGGCGCATATAGTCGTAGATCTCGGTCACCGTGCCGACGGTGGAGCGCGGGTTTTTCGAGGTCGTCTTCTGCTCGATCGAGATCGCCGGGGAGAGGCCTTCTATGGAGTCCATGTCCGGCTTGGACATCAATTCCAGGAATTGGCGGGCATAGGCCGAGAGGCTCTCGACATAGCGGCGTTGGCCCTCGGCATAGATGGTGTCGAAGGCGAGGGACGACTTGCCCGAGCCGGACAGGCCGGTGAATACGATCAGCTTGTCGCGCGGCAGCTCGACGGAAACATTTTTCAGATTGTGTTCGCGTGCGCCCTGCACGCGGATTTTGTCGAGCGCCATGCCTCAGCCTGTCCTCATTGGTCGCGCCTGTCGGTTGAGAATCGCAACCATACCGGAACGTTAGGGGAACATCGTGCGATCTGTCCAGCGCACAACGCGGTCCTGTTGAGATAGGACGCCAGAACGGCCGGGTCCAGCACTGCAGCCGAACGCAGCTGACATGACGGTGGCAGGAGCGGGCGATAGCCGCATCTGTGATCTGTCTGACTCCCTCGGCTGGACTCTGTGCCGCCCCTCCTCTCAAATCAGCGTGACTCGCCGGCGCGAATTGACCTGCGGAACAGAATGTGAACACTGGGCTGCCCCCTTCACGGGACGCGCAGCAAGGATGGAGAACGGGCGATGGCGGGAAGCGTCAACAAGGTAATTCTGGTCGGCAATCTGGGACGTGATCCGGAAATCCGCCGCATGAATAATGGCGATCCGGTCGTCAATCTCTCGGTCGCGACCTCGGAAAGCTGGCGCGACAAGTCCTCCGGCGAGCGCCGCGAGAAGACGGAATGGCATCGGGTCGTGATCTTCAACGACAATCTGGCCAAGGTCGCGGAGAATTACCTCAAGAAGGGCTCCAAGGTTTACGTTGAAGGCCAGCTTCAAACCCGTAAATGGACCGACCAGAACGGTCAGGACAAATACTCCACCGAAGTCGTGCTGCAGCGTTTCCGCGGTGAGCTGACCATGCTGGACGGCCGCAATGAAGGCGGGTCCGGTGGTGGTTATGGCGGCGGCAGCAGCAGCGGCGGCTATGATGAAGCGGGTGGCGGGTCCGGTGGCGGTCAGCGCGCCTCGGACGGCCCCAAGGAAGATTTCCGAAATGCAGATCTCGATGATGAAATTCCGTTCTAGCCTGAACCGTCTCCTGACGGCGGGCATGCTGGCGACCGGTCTGGTTGCCGCTGGCGCGTCCGCCCAGGATTCGGCCGAAGATCCCAATCAGCGGTCACCGGAATTGGTGGTCGTGCCGCTGGGTGAAGGCGAGGGCGAGGCTCATTTCGTGGTGGGCCAGATGGCCTGGGGTGATGTGTTGGGCTTGCTCAACCAGCTCCAGGACCAGCCGTCCGAGCGGACCATCGAGGTTGCCCAGACGCTGTGGACGGCGCGCGATGAAAATCCGCCCTTTTTCCTGTTCGAACTGGCAAGGCTGACTGCGGAATCGGACCCGGCCTTCGCGGTGCAGGCTTATTTTCTCGGTCGCTCGCGGACCATGTATGACGCGGCACGCTGTCTCGATTCCTCCGCGCTGGACGTCATCAACGAAGCCTCCGCCTATGCCGGTGAAGAGGTGGTGCAGGTCATAGCCTCACGTCCCGAGCTGACCATTGCAGCCATCGAGCAGGTGATTGAGAGCGGTAGTGCCTTCAACAGCCAGGCGTCGCCTTGGTGGGCCTGCTCCTTTGGCACGAACGCCTATTACGCCGCAGTCAATGAGCAAACTCTCTCCGGAGACGAATGGCTCATCGTGGAAAGCCGCTGGCCGTCCGTGCAGCAGCGCATCTCCACCAATCTGCAAAACAACCTGACCATGATGCGGGATGCGGTCGCCGCTGCCACGGCGAGCGAATAGACCGGGATGCGGCGGGTCCTCAGGCCCCGCCGCTTTCGCTCTGGTCTGCCAGCACATCGCTCGTCCAGACTGGCAATCCGGCTCACTTACTAATTTGTTAGTTGATCGCGCTGCGGCCCCGTGGGAGGCATGGCGTATCAACTAAGGAATTCGTAGATGGCCCGCTCCGCCTCACCGCAACTCACCGAAGCCGAACAGCGCATCATCGCCGTCCTGTGGGATCGCGGTGAGGCCAGTGTGCGCGAAATCACCGATGCGCTAAGCGCAGACCATGGCCTCGCCTACACCACGGTCCTGACCACTATCCGCATCATGACGGACAAGGGCTATGTCGGTTTTCGCAAGGCGGGCCGGGCGCATATCTACACGGCCTTGCTCAGCCGAGACGGCGCCCGCAGCCAGGCGCTGGGCTCTTTGGTCCGGTCGCTCTTCGGCGGTTCGACCCAGAGCCTCGCTCAGCACCTGGTGCGCGAGGAAAAGCTCACCCTTGACGATATTGAAGCCCTGCGGGCCGAAGTCCTGCGCTCCGGGCAGACGGACGGGGAGGGCGAATAATGCCGGTCACCCCAATCCTGCTCGCTGGTCTGGCTGTCTTCATGGCTGCAGCGCTCCTGGTGGCGCTGGTAGCCGGTTTCCACCGCTTCGCCCCGTCGCATCTTGTACGAGAGCGTCATGATCTCGCCTTGGCGGCGATTCTGGTTCTGCCTCTGGTGTTTGTCCTCGCCTTGCGTGCGGCTCCGATCCCGCCGCCCGAAATGACGAACCCGGCTGACCCCGCTGCGGCGACCGTGCTGTCTGGCACGGGTCCGGACATGGTCGAGGTCGAGCGACAGGATGCGGCGCTCGATGAGGCAGCGGCCGAAGCTTCCGTACCGAAGTCAGGCTTCCTGGCAACCGCGATGGCGAGCGGCCTGGCCGCGCTTCGCTTTGCCTTGCCCGTGATCTGGGTAATGGGAAGCCTCGCCTTTGCCCTGCGTCTCCTGCGCGATTTCCTGGCGCTTCAACAGCTTCGTACTCGGTCCGCGCGGCTGCCATGCCCACCCGGCTTTCGCTTGTCGGCCACGCTGCCGATGGCGGAAAGTGATGCTGTGTCGACACCTCTGCTGGCCGGCTACTGGCGCCCGCAAATCCTCCTGCCTCGCGGGTTTCGTTTCGACGAGGCCGCCCGTCCCGTGCTCGAGCATGAGATCGCTCATGCCCGCCGCGGCGATGCCTGGACCGTCCTTGTCCTGCGTTGCCTTGAAGTCCTGTTCTGGTGGGTCCTGCCCCTGCGACCGCTGATGACGCGTCTGGAAGCTGCGCGGGAAAGCCTGTGCGATCGCGACGCCGCCCGCATCACGCAGGCGCCGAGAACGCTCGCCCTGGCCTTGCTGGATGCAGCCGAAGCCCGCACCCGGACGCCCTCGCTTGCCCTCGCGGCGACGCCCACACGGTCCAGCCTCGCCGACCGCGTCGGCTGCCTGACCGCCCCCGATACTCTCGAAAGAAAGGATACTCCTATGCGCATTTCCCTCCTCCTGCCGGGTCTGGCTGTGACCGCGCTGGTCTTCACGCCGCAATTCGGTGAAGCCCGCGCGCTTGAAGGCCATGCTGTCGCCACCGCCACCATTGCCGCGTCCGCGCCCACCCGCAGGCTCGATGACAGCTTCGATCTGGACGCCCATCTCTTCCAGGCCGCCCGCCGGGGCCAGCTCAACCGGGTCCGTGGCTTGCTCGCGGACGGCGCCAATCCGGATGTGCGTTTCAGCGGTGACGGGACAGCCCTGATCGCGGCCATGCGGTCCGGCAGCTTCGAGACGGCCGAGGCCTTGCTGGCCGCTGGCGCTGACCCGGACCTCGGTGTCGAAGGCGATGGCAGCCCGATGATCGCGGCTGCCGCGCGTGGACGGGACGACCTGGTCCAGCTCCTGCTTTCGAACGGTGCGGATGTCGAAACCGCCTTCTCCGGCGATGGCAACGCCCTCATCGCCGCGGCGATGCATGGCCGGCTCGAGACGGTCGTCTTGCTGCTGGCCGCCGGCGCCAATCCGGACAGCTATGTGCTTGGCGACGAGACACCGATGGTGGGCGCGGCCCAGCAGGGACATCTCGATGTGATCCAGCGCCTCGCGGCGGCCGGTGCGGATCTTTCCCTGACGGTGTTGGCGCATAGTCGCGATGGTCACGATATCTACCGCTCCCCTCTCAGCGAGGCCCGTCGCATCGGTCACACCGATATTGTCAATTGGCTGGAGAGCCGTGGCGCCGAGCATCGTGAACCCACGCGCTGAGCCGCGCTGACCTGATCTTGCCATGCCGCGAGCTGCGGTTGCCCTTCCCTTGATGGACGCGCGGTCTAAACTGGCCGCGCGTTCGCATTTGGGGGAATGAATGCGGGTTTTGATCACCGGAGCATCGGGCTTTATCGGCTCCCACATCGCGGCCTCTCTGATGGCAGCCGGCCATAAAGTCCGTGCCGCCGCCCGCGGGGTCGAGGCGGCTCGCAAGCGGGCGCCCGGTTTTGACTGGGTCGGCTGTGATTTTCGCCGCGACAGGGTGGAAGACTGGCAGCCGCGCCTTGAGGGCGTGGACGCCGTCATCAATTGCGTCGGGGTGTTGCAGGACGGGCTCGGGGATGACAGCCGCAAGGCGCATGTCGACGGGCCTGCCGCCCTGTTCGAGGCCTGCGAAACCGCCAGTGTTCGCCGCGTCCTGCACATCTCCGCCGTGGGCGTCACCGAGGCGGCGGGCTCCGACTATGCCCGCGACAAGCTGGCTGGAGAGGCAGCGCTGAAGGCGCGCGACCTGGACTGGCTGATCCTGCGCCCCTCCCTGGTCATCGCCCGCAATGTCTATGGCGGCACCGCCCTGGTGCGCAGCCTGTGTGGTCTGCCCTTCGTGACGCCGGTAGTGGGCGGGGAGCAGGTCTTTCGTCCCATCGGCATGGATGATCTGTGCGCCGCTGTGGAAGACCTCCTTCGTCCCGAAGCTCCCAGTCGCCAGAGTTTTGATCTGGCCGGACCGGAACGGGTCAGCCTGGCCGAGACGGTGCGCGGCTATCGCCGCTGGCTGGGTTTTGGCGAGTCCCGCATCCTTGCCATCCCGCGCTGGTTGGCCCGCCCCGCCTTCATGATCGGGGACCTTCTGGGCTGGCTGGGTGTGCGCACTTCGATGCGGAGCAATGCGCTCAAACAACTCGATTTCGACGTCGAGGGGGATCCGTCAGAATGGCGGGCGGCGACCGGGGCAAAGCCGCGCGGTTTTCATGACTGGCTCGCGGCCAACCCCGCTGGTCTGCAAGATCGCTGGCACGCCCGTCTCGGCTTTGCCCGGCCGCTGGCGCGCTGGATGCTGGGCCTCTACTGGCTGATGACCGGTGTGCTGGCGCTGACGATCGCCAAGGATCATGCCTATTCGGTGCTGGCGGAGGGCGGCTTTTCCGAAGCGGCCCGGCCGCCGGTCCTGTGGCTCGGCTCGCTCTTCGACATTGCGCTTGGCACGGCCATGCTGGCCAAGTGGCGCGTGCGTTGGGTCGCGGCGATCATGATCCTGGGCACATTCGGCTATATCGCGGCACTGAGCCTGACCCTGCCGCAGCTCTGGGCCGACGCGCTGGGACCGATCCTCAAAGTCTTCCCGATGATGGCACTGGCGCTGATGATTGCTGCCACCGAGGATGAACGCTGATGGAGCTCTACCCGATCCTTCGGCTGATCCACATTCTGGGCGCGGCGGTCCTGTTTGGATCGGGCGCGGCGATTGCCTTCTTCATGCTGATGGCCTGGCGCAGCGGCGAGCGCGCCGGCTTTGCGCTGGTGGCGCGCCATGTTGTTCTGGCGGACTCGGTCTTCACGGCCAGCGCGGTGATCCTGCAGCCGATCTCCGGCCTTGCGCTGGCGCATGTGGCAGGCTGGTCGCTGACGTCGCCTTGGCTGGTGACGAGTGTGGCGCTTTATCTCTTCATCGGCGCCTGCTGGCTGCCGGTGGTGTGGATCCAGATGCGGGTCAAGCGCCGCCTCGCCGAGACCACAGGCGCCGACATTCCGGAAGATGTGCACCGGCTGATGCGGATCTGGTTCGCCCTTGGCTGGCCGGCCTTTGCGGCGCTGATTGCCATTCTCTGGCTGATGATCACCAAGCCGGGTTAGGATTGCAGGACAAGGCGTTCCACGAGATTGGTGGTATCTTGCCCGCTGGCGCTCGATGCTCCGCCAATAGCGTAGATTGCGCCACCCAGGCTGACGCCGCCCAGACCATGGCGTGGGGTCAGCATGTCCGGTCCTGCCGTCCAGCTGTCGGCCTCGGGGTCGTAGATCCAGACCTCCGGATAGACGCCACCGCCATTGTCGAAATACTCGCCGCCAAAGGCATAGAGCTTGCCACCGGCCACAGCTGCTGCCAGCCCGCCCTGACCCTGGGGCAGGGGCGCGCGTGTCTCCCAGCGGTCCGTGGCGGGATCATAGGCTTCATGGTGCGTTTCATTGCCCGCATTGACCCGGCGCCCGCCGACGACATGGAATAGCCCGTTCAGGGCCGCACCGGCGGCGGAATTGCGGGCATGAGGATTAGGGGCGCGACGGGACCAGCTGTCGGCGACCGGGTCATAGGCGAGATGATCTGCCCGATCGCCATGATCGGGCCAGTTGGCATTGGTCTCGCCATTGGGCTGGCGCCCGGTTGCGACATGGATCAGACCGTCCAGCGCCACCGCACAGGTCTCGGCATAGGGCACCGGCATGGGCGCCATCTCGGTCCATTGATCGCTGGCAAGCTCATAGCGTGTGTTGTTCGCAATCATCTCCCAGATACCGCCATCGCCGGCCCGGAAACCGCCAATCCCGTAAACGTAGCCCTCATGGCCGACGAGATTGGGATGGTGGCGGGGTTCGGGAAGCGGGGCGCGGGTTTCCCACGGAGAGTCGGGGTTGGCCGGATCCGACTGGATGAAGAGCTGGTCGGAGATGCTGTCGACATTCGGGCCGTTGCGCGCTTCCAGTCCACCGGCGAGATAGAGACGTCCATCCAGCACGGTCGGATAGATTTCCTGCACGCGGCGGGGGAGGGCGGCCATGGCCTGCCAGGCGGCATTGCCCGGCTGGCGCGCGGCCCAGGCTGGCATGGGCAGGCTGCAGGCGGCGAGCCCGCCCAGGACAAGGCGTCTGTTCATGCCGGACATGTGTCTCTCCCTCATTCCGCCGGGCAGCGTCCGCCCGTGATGCGTTCGACTTCCTGCGCGCTACCATCCGTCTCCGCCGGCTCGAGGTCCAGTGCGCAGGCGATCAGGCCATAGACATTGACGTTCTCGAAGGCGGCCGGGCGGCTGGCTGCCGGGAAAATCGGGCCGACGCCGATAAAGGTCGCGCCCATCTCGTCGGCGCGATTGTCATAGCCATGGGTGGCCATCAGTCCGGCAAGATAGGGATTGGACAGATCGGTCTCCGAAGCGGTCAGCTGCCAGCCCGGATCGGCCAGGATGAAGAGGTCCGGACCGCGATCGGGGTGATCGAAATGCCAGGTCTCCGGCATGTCCTCGCGGCGATAGGCGGTCATGTGCGGGTGGGCGTCCGCGAGCTCGGCATAAACGCGCTCGACAGCCGCCTCATCGCCATAAGCCATCAGGAAGGGTTCCAGGCCGGCGCCGTACTGGCCGGCGAATTCCTCGATGAAGAGCCCGTCCAGATCGGCATAGGCATCGACAGCAATCGTGCGCTCCGTGGAGACATTCACCATGCCATGATCGGAGACGATGATCAGGGTCGCCCGGTCCATGACGCCGCGCGCTTCGAGCCCGGCGACCAGTTCGCCGACCAGTGCATCGACCCGGGCCACGGCCTCGCCCTCGGCCTCGGTTTCCACGCCGCCGCGATGTTCCACCGTGTCGACATGATCCATGTAGAAGGCGGCAAAGCGTGGCTGTTCGGCGATGGGCGCGTCGAACCAGGACAGGACTTCCGCGACTCGCTCCTCATAGGGCCGGTCATGATCATAGGGGTGCCAGACGGTCGGACGGGTGCCGTTGATCGCCACTTCCGAGCCGAGCCAGAACATGATGTGCGAGCGCAGGCCCTGCTGCTCGGCCGTGATCCAGATCGGTTCGCCACCCCACCAGCGCGGATCCTGAGGGCTGCCGCCAGAATTGGAGAAGACCTCGTCCAAGCGCCGGTCATAGGGCGAGTTGGAGACCATGCCGTGATGTTCCGGATAGAGCCCGGTCGCCAAGGTGTAGAAATTGACGAAGGTCTTGGTCGGCATGACCGGATGCATGCGCTCCGGCCGTGTACCGCGCGCGGCAAGGGCGCGCAGATTGGGGGCGGCATGGCGGTCGATGGCGTCGTAGCGCAGACCATCCAGCCCGACCATGATCACGACGGGCGGGCCGGCATCCGTGGGATCAGCGTCCGGCGCGGTGCGGCCGGGCAGATGCGAGCAGGCCGCGACCAGGGCGGTCAGACAGGTGAGGGCGAGAAGACGTGACAGCATGGAAATCCCCGAAAAGGCAGCACCGACCAATCCGCGGTAGTCAGGCAGGGGCGCGGCGACAAGGCAAGGATTTGTGACGAACCGGCTGCGATTCCTGCGCGCAAGATCGGAAGGTGACCAAAGTTTCACCAATGAAATCAATGTCCGGACGCTAAAATGCGTGCGTCAGGACGGCAATTCGGTTCTTCTTGACCGGCAGCGTGTGGCCAGATCGGCTCGCACTTGGACGTCAGCGTGAAACAAGGGTCGGCCCGCCTGGCGGGTCGGAAACGACATGAAACGGCGTGAGAAACAGAGCGAGTTCCTGGAAATCCGAATTGGTCACCAGACCAAGCAGGACTTCATGCAGGCTTGCCAATCGCAGGGCGTCACCGCCAGCGAGGTGTTGCGCGCCTATGTCGAAACCTATTCCGGTTCACGCCGACCGCGCCGGGTGCTCCCCAGTCTCAATTTCAAGGAGTACGCCATGCCTGCCAGTTTTCTCGCCCTCATCTCGGTTGTCGCCGCGGCCACCGGTCTTCAAACCACATCGCCCGCGGACGCGGACCGGAATGATCCGGAAGCCAGCTTCGCCTCGGTTGACCGCGATGGCAGCAATGATTTCGACCTCGCCGAGCTGCTCGTGGAAGCCGGCCTGACCCCGGACGGACAGCTCGGCCCCGAGCTGCGCGCCGAAGTGACCGGCTCCGTCCAGACCGCCCTGGCCGAACTCGGCATGAATGCCCAGGCCGGTGTGGCATCGCCGGACTTCCTCGCCCGGGTCATCGCCGATGCCGAGGAGACTGCCGTGACCAGTGTGACCGCCGTCTTCAACGAGATCGACGCGGATCGTGATGGCCGTGTCACCCGCGCCGAATTCATGACCTATCGCGCCAATTAGGGATCAGGCCCCGACCGCATGCCGGTCGGGGCCTGCCTGCCTAGCCGATCTGAAGGCCGGCGATTTGCAATGCATCGTCGCCGGTCGTGTCGAACTGGATCGGGATCACGTCGCCCATGGCCGGCGCATGAACCGTGAAGCGGACATGATGCGCGCCGGCGTCAAAGCCGTGCACGTCCTGTCCACCGAAATCGGCCGCCAATTGCGAAAACATGGCCAGGTGCTGGTCCATCTCGGCGAAGGCCAGCATGTCGGGCGTGAAGCGCGCTTCGATGAAGGCCTGGTGTGCCGCGGCATCACCCGCCAGCGCGGTCATGAACTCCGCCACCAGCTGACCGGCTGGTGTGTCCGGCAGGTCGACCGGCGCGTCTGAGGCGAGCGGGGCCGGGTCGACGCGCCAGGGTTGGTCGAACCAGGCGGCGGTCAACACATCGATCACGCGGTCGGCATTCAGGCGGCGCTGATCGGTCGCCACAAAGAGGACCAGGCCGTGATCCGCCAGCTCGCGCCAATGCGCGTTGAAATGCGGATTGCCGCCATTATGCCAGTAGATCCGGCCCAGACGCGGATCCTCCTCCACCACCTGGCCATAGCCGTAAAAGCTTCCGCCGCCCTCATTCTGGTGGGGAGACTGGGCGAGATCGCGCGCCGGGTCGGAGATCAGTTCACCCGACGACCAGGCCGCCCGCCAGGCCAGCATGTCCTGCGCCGTCGAGACGAGGCCGCCATTGCCGATCAGATTCCAGTTCGGCGCATGCCCGCCCCAGGAGGCGTCCGACACATCGCGTCCGTCCTCCAGATGGACAGACCGCGCCGGATCGAAAACCGCCATATAGCCCGTATCCGTCATTCCGGCCGGCGCGAGCTGCTGGCGCAGCAAGGCCTCGAAACTGTCGCCTCCGGCGCGTTCGATCATCGCCGCCGCGAGGGAGAAGCCGACATTGGAATAATGATATCCGGTGCCCGGTTCAAAGCGGAGCTCGGCCGCAAAGGCATTGGCGAGGAAGGTGTCGAAGCCCTCCTCCGCCAGATCATCGCCAACCGCGCCGGGAAAGCCGGCAGAATGGGTCAGCATCTGGTGCAGGGTGATACCGGCCTTGTCCGCGGGGACATCCTCGAACACGGCATCCAGACGCAGATCGGCGGAGAGGTCGCCGTCGCTGATCATCCGGGCGGCCAGCATGCCGGTGAAGCTCTTGGTGATGGAGCCCGTATCAACCTGCGTCGCCGGTCCGTATGGACGACCACTGGCCGGGTCGGCCGCGCCGGCCCCGCGCATGAGGAGGGTTTCGCCTTCCAGCGACATTCCGGCAATGCCGGAGAAGCCGGCCGCCTCAAGCGCGTCCATGGCCTCGATGAGCCGCGCGCTGGCAGCCTCGCGATCCTCGGGCGCGGAGACGGGCTGGCTCTGCGCCTGCGCATTGTCGGCAGGCAGGGCGATCAGCCCCGCCATGGTGAGGGAGAGACCGATCATGGCACCGCGCCAGTCGGGTCGGGGAAATGAAAAAGCTTTCATGGTCTTGCTGCTCCGAGCTCGTGTTAGTCTCGCCGACCTAGCGCGCCGGTTCGGCGCAGACCTGACCAAAACCTCTCCGATAGGCTGTCATGACACACCAAGCGCGTCACCGAGACCTTGATCTGAAGCGTTTCCGCCTGGGCGACGCCGAGTGTGACCTGTTGGCCGGCACGCTCGACCGGGCCGGCAAGCACCACCGCCTCGAACCGCGCCTGGCCGGCGTTCTCCACCTGCTCGCCCGACGCGGCACCACACCCGTCACCCGCGACGAATTCCTTGACACGGTCTGGGATGAGGATGGCAGCGATGAAGCCCTCAACCAGGCCATCTCGCGCTTGCGGCGCCTGCTGGGCGATGCGGCTCTGATCCGCACCCTGCCGCGCGTGGGCTATTGTTTGAGCCGTCCGGTGGAGGGTGCCGAGACCCAGCCCCGCCCGTCTCCGACCTGGCCCGTCCGCACCTGGCTTCGCACCGGCCTCGCATACATCCAACGCCCCTTCATCACCGGCCTCGCCGTCGGCGCCCTCGTCACAGCCCTGGTGGCCAGCGTCTTCTGGCCACGAACGCTGGAACAGGAGTTCGAGGTGTTCAGCGGGGAGCCGGGTGAGTTGGGGGTGATCTTGCCGGATGAGGCCGGGTAGGGGGCTTTGGTAGGTGTCCCCAGCGGTGCATGCTTTCTCTCTTCCTCGGAGGAGGGCGGGGGCGGGGAAATCCCAGCGCACGGGCGCAAACCCTGCCAGAAACCGCTTACCGGGCGTTCGCCGTATCGGGTTCTTCAGGTAAAGGGCCGCAACGCGGCCGCTTCGCGGTTTCCCCCTTGAGCTGAAGGGCCCGATACGGCCTGCTGGATGACAAGCGATGTATGGACGGCCCTGCGCGATGGCGCCGGGATGACAAAGGCATTTGAAACCCCGGAGCCACCGTCATCCCGATGACAATCGGGACCCAGTCTGCGACGCGATGTCATTGCTAGGGGCGGCGACACCGTGTCTGCGAGACTGGGTCCTGACTTTGGTCAGGATGACGGTGAGGGGCGGGTTGTTCGTCGGATAAAGTGCCGGACGTGAGTTTGCCCCCCAACCGCCCCGCGCATTTGCTCTCCACCCCCGTGATTGTTAAGACTCGGTGACAGGAAAGCCGCCTGATTCACACTGTCGATTCGCGCCCGCGCGAGAGGGTGTGGGATCGGCGGCGCTTTTCGTGGGGATGGTCGGGGCGAGGCTCCGGTCCGGGCCTGCGACACCAACGAAAAGAGGGCCGCCTTGAGCGATCACGACGACACGCCGAACACCCCGGAAGACGGACCCGAGAACGCCGGTGGCCAGCCGCCGGCCCTGCCGGACGGGATTGGCAATATCGCCATCGAAGACGAGATGAAGTCCTCCTATCTCGACTATGCGATGAGTGTGATCGTGTCGCGGGCCATTCCCGATGCGCGTGATGGTCTCAAACCGGTTCACCGCCGCATTCTCTACACCATGCACGAGAACGGGCAGACGCACGAAAAAGCCTATCGCAAATGCGCCACCGCCGTCGGTGACGTGATGGGTCGCTATCACCCGCATGGTGACCAGGCGGTCTATGACTCGCTGGTGCGCCTGGCCCAGGAATGGTCGATGCGCGTGCCGCTGATCGACGGGCAGGGCAATTTCGGCTCGGTCGATGGTGATCCGCCCGCCGCCTATCGTTACACCGAGGCGCGGATGCAGAAGGTGGCCCAGTCGCTGCTGGCCGATATCGACAAGGATACGGTCAATTTCATCGACAATTATTCGGCCGAGCGCCAGGAGCCGGTCGTGCTACCGGCCCGTTTCCCGAACCTTCTGGTCAATGGCGCCGGCGGTATCGCGGTCGGCATGGCGACCAATATCCCGCCGCACAATCTCGGCGAGGTGATCGACGGCACGCTGGCCCTGCTGGAAAATCCCGAACTCACCGAGGCCGAGCTGCTGGACTATATCCCGGGGCCGGACTTCCCGACGGGCGGTCTCATCCTGGGCCGGACCGGCGCGCGCAATGCGGTGCTGACCGGGCGCGGCTCGATCGTGATGCGGGCGCGGACCTCGATCGAGGAAGTGCGCAAAGACCGCATGGCGATCATCGTTCATGAAATCCCCTATCAGGTGAACAAGGCCTCGATGATCGAGAAGATCGCCGACCTGGTGCGCGACAAGAAAATCGAGGGCATTGCCGATCTGCGTGATGAGAGCGACCGCAATGGCATGCGCGTCGTGATCGAATTGAAACGCGATGCGGTGGCCGATGTCATCCTCAACCAGCTCTTCCGCTGGTCGCCCATGCAGACGAGTTTCGGCGCCAATATGCTGTCGCTGGTCGGCGGTCGCCCGCAATTGTTGGGCGCGCTGGACATCCTGCGTGAATTCCTGCGCTTCCGTGAGGAAGTGGTGGCGCGTCGGGCCAAGTTCGAGCTCAACAAGGCGCGTGACCGGGCGCATGTCATTGTCGGCCTGGCCCTGGCTGTGGCCAATATCGATGAAGTCATCGCCCTCATCCGCAAGGCGCCCAATCCGGCGACCGCGCGCGAGCAATTGATGGCGCGTGACTGGCCGGCCATGGATGTAGCGCCGCTGGTCGAACTGGTCGCCGATCCGCGCTCCATGCTGCGCGAGGACAATACGCTGCGCCTCACCGAGGAGCAGGCCCGGGCGATCCTGGAACTGCGCCTCAACCGCCTGACCGGTCTCGGCCGTGAAGAGCTGGGCAATGAAGCCGCAACCCTGGCCGAGCAGATCGCCGATCTCCTGGACCTGCTGCGTTCGCGCGACCGTGTCCTCGGCATGATCCGTGACGAGTTGACCGAGGTGCGCGAGAATTACGCCACGCTGCGCCGTTCGGAATTCGTCGATGCTGAACTCGACTTCGAGGATGAGGACCTGATCCCGCGTGAAGAGATGGTGGTGACCGTCACCCATGGCGGCTATGCCAAGCGCACGGCCCTGTCGGACTATCGCGCCCAGCGCCGGGGCGGCAAGGGCCGTTCGGGCATGGCGACCAAGGACGAGGATTTCATCGCCACGCTCTTTGTGGCCTCGACCCACGCGCCGCTCTTGTTCTTCTCCAATCGCGGCATGGTCTACAAGACCAAGACCTGGCGCCTGCCCCTGGGTGCGCCCAATACGCGCGGCAAGGCCCTGGTCAATCTCCTGCCGCTGGAGCAGGGCGAGACCATCACCTCGATCATGGCTTTGCCGGAAGACGAGAGCACTTGGGCCGACATGAATGTCATGTTCGCCACCAACAAGGGCACGGTCCGGCGCAACAAGCTGTCCGACTTCGTCCAGGTCAATCGCAATGGCAAGATTGCGATGAAGCTGGAAAACGAGGATGACCGCATCGTCAATGTGGTGCTGTGTACCGAGCAGGATGATGTCTTCCTGACCACGCACAAGGGCCGCGCGATCCGCTTCCCGGCGACCGATGTCCGCGTCTTTGCCGGCCGTAATTCGGTCGGAGTGCGCGGTATCCGTCTGGCCGAGGGCGATACGCTGATCTCGATGGCGATCCTGCGCCATATCGATGTCACCTCGCCGGAAGCGCGAACCTATCTCAAACACGCCACCGCCATGCGCCGGGCGTTGGGAGATGATGAAGAGGTCGAGAACACCGTCTCTGACGGTGAGGAAGACGGTGACGATGAAGCCGCCCTGTCGACCGAACGCCTCGCCGAGCTGGGCGCCGCCGAGGAATTCCTCCTCACCGTGGCCTCCGACGGTATGGGCAAGCGTTCATCGGCTTATGATTTCCGGGTCATGGGGCGCGGTAATAACGGCGTCGCGGCGACCGATATCAAGCGCAATATCCCGCTTTCGGCCAGCTTCCCGGTCGAGGATGCCGACCAGATCATGGCTGTCACCGATGGTGGCCAGCTGATCCGATTCCCGGTCGATACCGTCCGGATCGCCAGCCGGTCCTCGCGCGGTGTGCGCCTGATCCGCCTCAATGAGGGCGAGAATGTCGTCGCCGTCGTGCGTATCCAGGATGCCGGTGATGAGGCTGAGGACGGGCTTGATCCGGAGGCCTTGCCGGCCCCGGATGGCGCGGCTCCGGACGACTCCGCTCCGACCCCGGATGCCGGGCCTGACGGCGACGGCGAAGCGGGCGAGTAGCAGAGGCGAGTCGCATATCGGGCGAGGCGGGATGATTGATCTCGCCTCGCCGGTCTGCCAGACAGGATCCCGACACCGGGCCGGTGTCGCAGGGGCGCCAGGCCCGGGGAGAGAATGGCCATGATCCGTACCGCGCTCTATCCGGGCACATTCGATCCGCTGACCAATGGGCATATCGACATTATCGGCCGGGCCGTGAAACTCGTCGACCATCTGGTCATTGGTGTTGCCATCAATGAAGGCAAGAAGCCGCTCTTCAATCTGGAGGAGCGTGTCGACATGGTCCGCGAGGAAGTGGCCCAGTTCGCCGATGGCGCGCAGATCGAGGTCCGCCCCTTTGATGGCCTGCTCATGCATTTCGCCGAGGAGATCGGCGCTCAGTCCATCGTGCGCGGACTTCGGGCCGTGTCCGATTTCGAGTATGAATTCCAGATGGTCGCCATGAACCAGCAGCTCAATGATGATATCGAGACGCTGTTCCTGATGGCTGATCCGCGTCACCAGGCCATCGCGTCGCGCCTGGTGAAGGAAATTGCCCGTCTGGGCGGCGATATTTCCGCCTTCGTGACGCCAAGTATTGAACGCCGATTGAAGGAGCGTCTTGCGTGATCATGCGTTTCACCCTTTCCGCCTCCCTGGCCCTGGCGCTGACCACCGCCGCCTGCGCCCGCGAAACCGCCACGGACACCGCCGACACGGATGCCGCCGCGACGACTGCCGCCAGCGCGGTCGAAGCCCAGGCTACGGCTGCGGCTCCGCAATGGGATCTGCCCGCCGATGCCTGGCGCACCGCGGACCAGGAAGACCTGCTCTATATCGAGACCGACCACGGCATGGTCATTGTCGAGATGGCGCCGGAGTTTGCCCCCAATCATGTTGCGCGCATGCGCAGGCTGGCCCAGGAGCGCTTTTACGATTTCCTGGTCTGGCACCGGGTGATTGACGGCTTCATGGCCCAGGGCGGCGGCTCGCGGTCCAATCCCGGCCATGCGGCGGACGTAGAAGGCCTGGAAGCGGAGTTCACCGTACGCCGCTCGGGCGAGCCGGTGGTGACCGAGCTGCAGGATCGCATCATCAATCCGCGCGCCTTGCCGCAAACGGCCAAGGCCGGCTTCTGGGATGGTTTCCCGGCCGGCACCCAGACTGCGGCGCTCGCTGCAATCACCGGTGACGGACAGGTCCAGTCCTGGCTCCTGCATTGTCGCGGCGCGGCCGCGGCGGCGCGCACCAGCGACCCCAATTCGGCCCGTAGCCAGTTCTACATCACGCGCGGCAATCCCGAGCATCTCAATGCGCAATACACGTCCTGGGGCCGCGTTCGCGTGGGTCAGGACGCCATTGACGCAATTGCCGTCGGCTCCGCCATGGAAGACCCGGATTTCCGCCCGGACACCATCCGCTCCATGCGCACCGGCGATGAGCTGCCGGCCGAAGAACAGGTCACCATCGAGGTGGCCGATACCGACAGCGCGGCCTTTGCCGCCTATCTCGACACGCTGCGCGACCCGTCTGGCAATCTGCCGGACATTTGCGATATCACCGTGCCGACCCGGATTGTTGAATAGGAAGACCCATGGCTGAAGAACAACTCGTATTCACGCTTGAAGGCGGAGACGTCACGATCAAGCTGCGTCCCGACCTCGCGCCCAAGCATGTGGCGCGGATCACCGAACTGGTGAAGGAAGGCTTTTATGACGGACTGAACTTCCACCGCGTGATCGATGGTTTCGTGGCGCAGGGCGGTTGCCCGAACGGTAATGGCATGGGCGGTTCCGGCCAGCACATTCCGGCCGAATTCTCCGCCGAGCCGCATGTGCGTGGCACGATGTCGATGGCCCGCGCCGCCGATCCGGACAGCGCGTCGAGCCAGTTCTTCATCTGCCTGGATGACGTGCCCTACCTCAACAACCAGTACACGGTCTGGGGTGAGGTGATCTCCGGCATGGAACATGTCGACGCGCTGCCCAAGGGCGAGCCGCCGGCCAATCCGGGCAAGATCGTCAAGGCGACGGTCGTCGAGGCCTAGCGCCTTGAGCTGGATCAGGACACTTGATCGAAAGGCGGCCGATGGCCGCCTTTCGGCTATCTACGACCGGGTCGCCGGCAAGACCGGCCAGATCGACAATATCCTCGCCGCCCATTCCCTGCGGCCGCACACGCTGGAAGGTCATATGGCCCTCTACAAGGTGGTGCTGCACCATTACGGCAACAGTCTCGACAAGGCCTATCTGGAAGCGATCGGGACCTGGGTGTCATCGCTCAATCGCTGCACCTATTGCGTCGAACATCATTTCGCCGGGCTCAAGCGGCTGCTCGCCGACGATACCCGTGCCGCGCAGATCCGCGACGCCATCGACAGCGGTATCCCGGAGCGGGCCTTCTCCGGCCGCGAGCTGGCCGGCCTGCGCTATGCGGAAATCCTGACCCGCGCACCTCACAGTCTGACCGAACAGCATGTCATCGCCTTGCGCGAGGCAGGGTTTGACGATGGTGAAATTCTCGAGATCAACCAGGTCACGGCCTATTTCGCCTATGCCAACCGGACGGTTCTTGGCCTCGGTGTGAGCCATGAAGGCGAGACGCTGGGCCTGTCACCGAACATATCGGATGATCCGGACAACTGGTCTCACGACTGATCGGCCATCAGCCTCAGACGCGCGATGAGCGGGCGATGGTCGGACCCGGTATTGGGTCCGGCTTCGATCAACACGGTTTCCCATGCCTGACCGGCAAATATGTGATCAATCCCGACCAGCATTGGCGGTACAGGGAATTCGGCTGACAGGGTGGTGCTGAACAGGCCCTCCGACGGCCAGGTCGGCAGGGCCAGGGACCGGCGCTCCAGATCAAGGTCACGCCCGATACGCGCCAGGGCGCGTGACGGCGCGGCTGCGTTGAAATCGCCCATCACGATCAGGCTGTCCTGCGCTTCGCCAGCGAGGGCGCGGGCGAGATTGCGGCGCTGGCAGTCCTGAGCGACGCTGGGGAAGGGCCAGGTCAGGTGCACAGAGACGATCGTCACCTCGCGTCCGTCCGGCAGTTCGATGCGGGCCCGGACAGCCGGTGGCAACTCCCAGTCACAGGGCACGGCATCCTGGAAGGATATCTCCGGCGGGTGGCGCACACAGCCGCTGTCGAGAATGGGCAGGTGGGACAGGACCCGGGTCGAGCGGCAGCGGGCGATATGCGGGAAGCTCGCTTCCAGCGCGCCCACCGTCGGCTTGGCGTGGCGGGTGGCTTCCTGCAGGGCAAGAATGTCGGGATTGATGGCGTCGACCACCAGCGGCACACCCGCCGGATCCCGGCGCAACCCCCACAGATTTTGCGTCATGACGGTGACCTCCTCGCCCTCATCAAGCATTGCGCGGGCAGGGGAGGTCGAGAGACGCCGGATCCATTCCGGTGCCGCCGGCATCGCGATCGCCAGGCAGCCAAGAGCAAGCAGGACCGGCACGAAGCGGTGGCGATTGCGCAGTGAGACAATCGTCACGCCTGTCGCGAACACCATGACCAGCGGCCAGATCTGGCGCCAGGCATCAAACCCGCGCCAGGCCGGTGCCAGCGTGATGAAGGCGGCGAGGCCGAGCACCGCGCACAGGGCCAGAAAAGCTGAAATCGTGTGACGCACGTGACGAGCTCATGGTGTGAACCGAAGTATTGGCAGGCTTTCTACACGCCAAAGATTGCGAAGCCGTGTGTCCGTATATAGACCCCGCAGCCATGCGTGTTTCCGACTTTGACTTCCACCTCCCCGAGGAGCGGATCGCCCTGCGTCCCGCTCGTCCGCGAGATGCGGCGCGGATGCTTCATGTCGCCTCCAATGGCGTGCTGGCTGATCGCGGTGTGCGCGACCTGCCGGACATTCTCCAGCCGGGGGATTTGATGGTGTTCAACGACACTCGCGTTATCCCGGCCGCTCTGAAGGGCGTGCGTCCGGCGCGGGCGGTGGGCGGCGGCGGGCCGGTCGAGCTGGAGGTCAATCTGCACAAGCGGATCGATGCCTCGGCCTGGCGTGCCTTTGTGCGCCCGGCCAAGCGCCTGCGCACTGGTGACATGATTACCTTCGGCGAGATGCTCAAGGCTGAGGTGACAGGCAAATCCGAGGGCGGAGATGTCCGCCTGGTCTTCAATGCGACGGGCCCGGCGCTGGATGCCGCGATCGCGGTGGCCGGCGAAATGCCGCTGCCGCCCTATATCGCCCGCAAGCGCGGAGTCGATGCGCAGGACGAGGCGGACTACCAGACCCTGTTTGCCACCCATGAAGGTTCGGTCGCGGCCCCCACGGCCGGTCTCCACTTTACGCCGGAACTTATGGTGGCGCTGGAGGCGCGCGGTGTCGAGCAGACCCGCGTGACCCTGCATGTCGGGGCGGGGACGTTCCTGCCGGTGAAGTCCGACGATACTGATGATCACCAGATGCATTCGGAATGGTGCACAGTCTCGGCCGCTGCGGCCGACGCTATCAATGCCGCCAAGGCCGAGGGCCGCCGGGTAATCCCGGTGGGCACCACGGCGCTGCGCACGATTGAGAGCCTGGCCACAGGGCCGGGCGTGATCAAGGCGGGCAGCCGGGACACCGATATCTTCCTCACACCGGGCTCGGATTTTGCCATCACCGACATGTTGATGACGAATTTCCACCTGCCCAGATCGACGCTCTTCATGCTGGTCAGCGCCCTGTCGGGCCTCGATGTCATGCAGCGCGCCTACGCCCATGCCATTGCGGCGGAGTATCGTTTCTACTCCTATGGCGATGCCTGCCTGCTGGAGCGCCGCACATGACCACCTTCCCCTATGAGATCCACGCCACCGATGGCGCGGCGCGCACCGGCGTCCTGAAGACCAGCCGCGGCGATATCCGTACGCCGGCCTTCATGCCGGTCGGCACGGCCGCGACGGTGAAGGCGCTCTATATGGACCAGGTCCGCGAGACCGGGGCCGACATCATTCTGGGCAATACTTATCACCTTATGCTTCGCCCCGGTGCCGAGCGGGTGAAGCGTCTCGGCGGTCTGCATAAATTCTCGACCTGGAAAGGCCCGATGCTGACCGATAGTGGCGGCTTTCAGGTCTGGTCCCTGTCCAAGCTGCGCAAGATGACCGAGGCGGGGGTGAAATTCCGCTCCCATATCGACGGGTCCGAGCACAATCTCACCCCGGAACGCTCGATCGAAATCCAGGCCGACCTGTTGGGTGCCGACATCTCCATGCAGCTGGACGAATGCACGCCCTTTGGCTGTTCAGAAAAAGAAGCCCGCACCAGCATGGAACTCTCCATCCGCTGGGGGCAGCGCTCCAAGGCGGCCTTCGGGACCCGAGACGATCAGGCCTTGTTCGGTATTGTCCAGGGTTCGGTGTTTGAAAACCTGCGCCGCGAAAGCGCCGAACGCCTCATCGAGACCGGCTATGACGGCTATGCCATTGGTGGCCTCGCGGTCGGTGAGGGCTTTGAGAAAATGTGCGACGTGCTCGACTTCACGACACCGCACCTGCCGCGCGAACGGCCGCGTTACCTGATGGGTGTCGGCAAGCCGATTGACCTGGTCGAGGCGGTCGCCCGCGGTGTCGACATGTTCGATTGCGTCCTGCCGACCCGCTCGGGCCGTCATGGCCAGGCCTGGTCGGATCATGGCCCGATCAATATCAAGCGCGCCGAGTTTGCCGAGGACGATACGCCGCTCAATCCGGAGATCGATTGCCCGGCCAGCACGGATTACTCACGTGCCTATCTTCACCACCTCTTCCGGGCCGGCGAGTATCTCTCGGCCATGCTGCTCTCCTGGCATAATATCGCTTACTTCCAGCACCTTACCGGGCGCATGCGGGCCGCGATTGCGGCGGGTGAGTTCGAGGCCTTTCGACGGGAGTTCCGGGCGAAATGGGACGAGGGCCAGGCAAAAGCAGCTGAGCGGGCGGGATAGCGATGTCAGTGACGGTGCGCCTGCTTGACCAAGCTGGATTGGCGGCAGCGCTGCCTGAACTCTCCAAACTTCTCATCGCTTGCGTTGAGGCCGGTGCCTCGATCGGTTTCATGGCGGTTCTTTCTCCGGCGCGGGCTGACGCATTCTGGACCGACATCGCCGGTCAGGTGGAGCGTGGCGACCGGCTGATCTGGTCGGCGCGCGATACCGACACAGGCGCACTCCTCGGCTCGGTCCAACTCATTACCGGCCTGCCCGACAACCAGCCTCATCGCGGTGATGTCGCCAAATTGATGGTCTCACCGGAGGCCCGGCGGCGCGGCATTGCCGACCTGCTGATGGCCGCACTGGAGGCCAAGGCGCGTGACACCGGATTGCGGACGCTTGTCCTCGATACGGTGACAGGGTCACCTGCCGAGGCGCTTTATCGCAAGCGCGGCTGGGTGGAGGTCGGGCCTGTTCCCGATTACGCGCTCTTCCCGGACGGGTCTGCGTGCTCGACGACCTTTTTCTATAAATCACTGGCCTGATCGCGGTTTGGCGTCGGGCGGCGCAAGGCGGTCAGTCCTCGTGGTCGCCTTCTTCCTCGACCAGACCATAGGCCTCGAAGGCGCGGCGCATCTGGGCGGGGGGACAGCCAAAGCCGTCATAGAGCCCGCGCAGATAGGCGCGGCGACGCTGGGCCATCTCGCGCTGTTCGCGGGCTTCGCGTTCAATTCGGCCGGCACCACCAAGAAACCGCACGACGGGACGGACCGGGTTCAGACCGACAATAGTCGAGCGATAGAGGCCGCGTGCGCCATCGGCGGCGGCGTCCGGCGCCTGGGCGGCGATATGAGCGCTCTGCCCCATCCAGGTGTCGTGATCATGTTCTTCTTCTTCGGCGAGGCGGCGTTCTTCCTCGACATCCGGGCCGAGCACGACGGTCAGTCGGGCAACGTCCTGGGCGACTGTGGAGCAGCGCCGGCGCGATCCCTCACCGCCATAAGGGGTCGGCACGGTCTCCTCGCCCTGATCGACCATGATCCGGCCCGGCCGTTCCCGCGGCAGGCCGACGGCATCTTCCAGTGCTTCGGCTGTTTCCTCGCGTGCAAAACTGCCGGCTTCACCGGCCGTCTGGCGTGTGGACGAGCATGCGGTCGCGCCTAACGCCACGAGCAGACATGCGAACAGACTCAATCTTCCCCTCATGCGCTGCATTTTAATCGGCGATTACGGCGAAATCTCATCAAAAATGCTGAAATCCGCAGTCAAACCCCGATTGACCCCCCCAAATCGCCCGTATAGGTTCCGCGCTCCTCGTTCGGGGAGCCGATAGCTCAGCTGGTAGAGCAACTGACTTTTAATCAGTAGGTCCAGGGTTCGAATCCCTGTCGGCTCACCATTTCAGGACCTTCCGCAACATCGCTTGAGATGGGACGTCGCGACGTGCGGTGTTGGCGCATCACGCCGGCTTTTAATTCCGCCAACACGTCATCACCGTTACCCCCGGCCTGTCCGGGGGGCCTCGTCCAGCCTTTCGACGGGGTAGCGCAGGTCCCCCGGATCGCGGCGTTGCCGCGACCGGGGGATGACGACGGTGTGGGAGCGAAGAGGCCGGCGCCTCGGCACACACCACCAGCTCCGCACGCGATTGCGGCGGAGGTGGGAGGAAGCGGGATGCCGGCGGACACCGGGGTGTCCGTGTGGCTGGTCTGCGGTGTCCGTGGTGTCCTCGGCATCCCGCTTGCGGAGGTTTCCCGGGCTGTCTCCACCCCGATTCCAATGCGCCAGGTAGATGGGGTCGGTCGTTTAGTGCCCCGCGACCTGGTCGCACGCCCTGCCGGAGCATCGGGATGTCATCCCCGAGGCGCGGACAGGCTCCGCTCGTTTCCGGGCACAAGTGACAGGGCCCGTGCCTCCCATCCCGAAAACCGAGGGCATTATCGCTTGGGAAGGAGGGGCGGGGATAAGTTTTGTGAAAATTTCCGCCCCACCCACCGTCATCCCGGCGAAGGCCGGGACCCAGTCTTCGACGCAAGCTGTTGCCAGGATTGGCGAAATCGGGCCTGCGAAACTGGGTCCTGACTTGCGTCAGGATGACGGTTTTAGGGCGCGAGGTGGGGGATAAGTTGCCCTTCCGCCGCGCCGCCATTCCACAAAATGGAAAATCGGGTCTTCGCCGAGACTTGCTTGACCTTGATGCCATACCGCCCCAGCTTCTCGACGAATTTACGGGGCAAACGCCGGGGGAGAGTTTCATGCGTCTTGGGCATCTGGCATTGGGATTGGCCGCATTGGCGGTCGCGGCGTGTTCGTCTGAGGAGGAGGTCGCCTTTGAGCCTGTGCCGGCAGAGGATCTGGTCCGCACGATCGGGCAGGGCGAGCTTGTGGGTTTCGAGACGGAGAGTGGTGCGGCCGCCTGGATGGCGGTGCCCTATGCCGCGCCACCAGTCGGTAATCTGCGTTGGCGGGCACCGCGTCCGCCACTGGCTTTCGAGGCGCGGCTTGAAGCGCTCGAGGCCGGGCCGGTCTGCCCCCAGGTGACCAATAATCTCAGTGCCGGCGAGACTTACGAGATCGGCGAGTTGATCGGCTCGGAGGATTGTCTGACGCTCGATATCTATGCCCCGCGCGATGTGCGGCCGGATGAGGCCCTGCCGGTGATGATGTGGATCCATGGCGGCGCCAATACCTGGGGCTCGTCCTCCGCCTATGACGGATCCGAACTGGCCAGGCTGCAGGGTGTGATCGTGGTCTCGGTGCAATACCGGCTCGGGCCGCTGGGCTTCCTGGCCCATCCGGAGCTGCGCGCCGATGCCGAGATCCCCGATGATGCAGCCGCCAATTATGCATTGCTCGACCTGGTTGCGGCGCTGCAATGGATCAGTGGCAATATCGACACCTTCGGGGGCGACCCCAATCGCGTCACCGTGTTCGGCGAGAGTGCCGGCGCTTATAATATTGCCGGTCTGATGGCGACGCCGCAGGCGCGCGGCCTTTTTCACAGGGCGATCATGCAGAGCGGCGGCACGGCGTCGGTTCCGCTGGAGATTGCCGAACAGGGCGGGGGCAATGATGCCGTCGCCGGCCTGGCCGCCGCGATCGCGATTGCTGGTGAAGGTGCCGATGGTGCGGCCCTGCGGCGCGCGTCGCTGGAGGCTGTGTATGCCGCCTATCGGGACGAGGACGGTGAGCTGACCTCCATGCCGCGCATGATCGAGGATGGCGTGACCCTGCCGGAAGGCGGCATTCTCGCCGCGGCGGAAACGCCCGGCGGTTTCGCCGATGTGCCGCTGATCACCGGCACCAATCGTGACGAGATGAAGCTCTATACGGTATTCGATCCGCGTTTGACGCGGCGACTGGGTCCGCTGGTCTGGCCAAAGGGGGAGGATCGCTATGAGGCGGCGGTCGAATATCCCTCGCGCATCTGGCGCTATAATGCCGTCGATGGTCTGCTCAACCGCCTGGCCGCCAATGGCCGCACCGATCTCTGGGCCTATCGCTTTGACTGGGATGAGGGCGGTTCGGTCCTGGTGACCGATACCAGCGTCCTGCTCGGAGCCTCCCATGCGATGGAGATTCCCTTCGTCTTCAACCATTTCGAGCTCTTCGGCTCCTTCGACAGCGTGCTCTTCAATGCCCGCAACGAAGTCGGGCGACTGGAGCTGGCCGATACGATGGGCGCCTATTGGGCGCAGTTCGCGGCCACCGGCGAGCCCGGTGACGGGATCGGCATGGGGCCGGACTGGCCGCAATGGACGGATACCGGCGCGGCCCTGCGCTTTGACACGCTCGATGACGGCGGAACCGAGGTCTTCTCCCGTACGGAGTCACCGCTGGCGATCGCCAGTGACCTGGCCAGCGATGAGCGCATTGATGACGAGGCGCGATGCCGGATTGCGCGCGGCATTGTCGGGCGCCAGCCCAGCCTGGCCGATGCCTTCCAGGCCGCGATGACCTGCGAGCCCTGACCAACGTGTGGCAGTCTGGCTCATCATAGAGCATTTATTGGTGTTTCTGCCTCATAATATGTCAAGGTCGAGACTTGTTTGTCGCTCGAGGGCGTGAGGTCGAATGCGTGAGCTGGATGAGTATGATCGAGCCATTCTGCGGACATTGCAGCGTCGCGGCCGGATTTCGCATGTCGATCTGGCCGAGGAGATCGGCTTGTCCAAGACGCCCACCCAGCGCCGTGTGAGGATGCTGGAAGGGGCTGGGTTGATCAGTCACTACGTAGCGGTGCTGGACCCGGCCGCCCTCGGCCTTCATTTCTGCGCCTGGGTGATGATCCGCCTGGGCAAGCATCGTGCGGAGACCGTGGCGGATTTCCTCGCGGCGGTGGACCGCAATGCAATGATCACCGAGTGCTGCCTGGTGACCGGCTCCGCCGACTACATGATCAAGGTGCACGCGCGTGACATCGCCGATTATCGCGATTTCATGATGTCCGATCTGGTCAAGCTGCCGGGGGTTACAGAGGTAACCACCCATGTGGTCCTTGAGGAACCAAAGAAGACGACTTCTCTGCCGCTGCCTCGCTAGCCGCGATACCGTCTTCCAGGCGGTTCGAGACAAATGTCTCGCACACGTCGATAACCGGCAGATCCAGCGTCTCGGCCTGCTTGAGATAGCCGGCGACAAGGTCGAACATTCGGTTGATCTCGGTCTTGACCGCTGCCGGGTCGAAAGCCACGAGGCCGCGTCGGGCCTTGTGTTCACCCGCGCCCGCCAGCAATCCTCCCGCGTTCGCGAGATAGTCGGGTACATATGTAATGCCGCGGGCCTGCAGATGGCGGCCAAGCGATGTCTCTGCCAGCTGGTTATTGGCGGCGCCGACGATGATGTCTGCCGTGATCGAGTTGACCGTGTCGGCTGTGATGACCGGGCCGAGTGCGCAGGGGCAGAATATCTCGCACGGGGTCGCGATCGCGCGGGCCGGATCAATCACACGGGCGGCGTAGCGCTCGGCCAGCGCGTGGGCGGAGCGCGGGTCGATATCGCATATGGAGAGGACAGCGCCCTCGCCGTGGAGCAATTCCGCCAGCGCCATGCCGACTGAGCCCGCGCCCTGAATCAAGACACGGCGGTCACGTAGCACGGTGGAGCCATAGCGGTGCAGGGCCGAGGCCTTCATGGCCCGGAACACGCCCAGAGCCGTGTACGGCGCCGGATTGCCGCAACCGTCCGGCGTGCCGACCACATGGCGTGTCTCGCGGCTCAGGGTGGCGATATCAGCAAGTCTCATATTGACGTCCTCGCCGCCGATATAGACGCCCTTGAGCGAGTTGATGGCCTCGCCGAGTGCCTTCCAGAGTGCGGGCGATTTGATCCTGGACGGGTCACCCCGCAGGACGGTTTTGCCCCCGCAATAAGGCAGGTTGAGTGCAGCCGCCTTACGCGCCATGGCGAAAGCCAGCCGTTCGGCATCGGCGTCGGCCTCAGCGTCGGACGCGTAGGGCAGAATGCGGATTCCGCCCAGGCCGGGGCGATTGAGCGCTCCGTAAAGAGCGATGCGGGCATTGAGGCCTGAGGCGTCATCCCGGAACTGATACATGGCGGAGCGGTGTGCGAATGGGCGCGTTGTGAACATGGCGACCTCCCTTTGCGCAGAGGGTTGCTCAACTTCGCTGGGTATAATGGGCAATCATCACTAAAATTTGGGATTGTGATGGGTATTTTGCCCAAGGTTATGCCGGTTATATAGACGTAGCGATCTCTTGGGCGGCCGGCGCTGCATTGCAACAAGCGACTGGCCGAGAGCGACGTGATGGCTATGCTGTGCGGGGCGGGCATTCGGCCCGGCCGTGATTCGGTGTGGTCATGGATACTCTCCTCTTGCAAGCGGCGATCTATCTCGGGGCCGGCGTGATCGCCGTTCCGATCGCGCACCGGCTCGGCCTGGGCTCGGTTCTCGGTTATCTGCTGGCCGGTGTGGCGATCGCGCCGCTTCTGGACTGGGTCGGATCGGATCCGGAGAGCGTCCAGCACTTCGCCGAGTTCGGCGTCGTGATGATGCTTTTCCTCGTCGGGCTGGAATTGCAGCCGCGCCTGCTCTGGGACTTGCGCATGCGCCTGTTCGGGCTCGGCGGGCTTCAGGTCGCCCTGACCACGGCGGCGGTCGCGGCCTTCTGCCTGGCGATCGGGCTCGACTGGCGCCTGGCGATCGCGCTGGGCCTTATCTTCGCGCTCTCCTCGACGGCCATTGTTCTGCAGACGCTGGGGGAGAAGGGCTGGTTGCGGACCGAGGGCGGTCAGTCGGCCTTTTCCGTCCTGCTCTTCCAGGACATCGCCGTCATTCCGATGCTCGCCTTGATGCCGTTTCTCGCCATGCCGGGCGGCGAAAGTCTTGTGGCTGACGCTGCGGGGCACGGGGCAGGGGACACACCTTTCTCTCACCTGCCCGCCTGGGCCCAGGGCCTGGTCACGCTCGGTGTGGTGGGGGCCATCGTTCTGGGCGGTCGCTATCTGACACGGCCCGCCTTCCGGATCATCGCGCGCACCGGATTGCACGAACTTTTTTTCTCGGCGGCGCTGTTCCTGGTGATCGGGATTGCGGTGCTGATGAGTGCGGTCGGCCTGTCGCCAGCGCTGGGGACTTTCCTCGCGGGTGTGCTGCTGGCCGAAAGCGAGTACCGGCACGAATTGGTCAGCGATCTGGAGCCGTTCAAGGGCTTATTGCTCGGCGTTTTCTTCATCACGGTCGGGGCCGGGATGGAGTTCGACCTTCTGGCGGGCAATCCGGGATTGATCATCGGCCTGACGGTGGCCCTGATCGGTGTGAAGGGCCTGATCCTTCTCGGGCTGGCGTTTGCTTTCCGCATGAAGGGGCGCGCGCGCTGGCTCTTCACCTTCTCGCTGGCCCAGAGCGGTGAGTTCGGCTTCGTGCTGCTGGCCTTTGCGGGCGGTGTGGATGTCATCCCGGACGAAGTTGCCGGGATTGCCGGGCTGATCGTGGCCTTGTCGATGATGGCCACGCCCTTGATCATGATCGTGTTCGAGCGCTGGGTATCGCCGCGCGTGCGCCGTCCCGCCGGTCCGGAGCGCGAGGAAGACACGATCGAGGAGGAGGCCCCGGTCATCATCGCCGGCATGGGTCGCTTCGGTCAGATCATCCAGCGCCTCCTGGTCATGGATGGCTACAAGCCGGTGGTTCTGGACAATTCCGCCGAGCATATCGACGGGCTCCGCAAGTTCGGCATCCAGGTCTATTACGGCAATGCCATGCGACCGGGATTGCTGGAGGCCGCCGGGATCGCCCGCGCCAAGCTGCTGGTCGTCTGTACGGACAATCGCGAGCGAGCGGTGGAGCTCGTGCATCACGTCAAGCAGCGCTATCCCCACGTCTACATCATCGCGCGGGCCGCCAGCCGCGAGCATGTCTACCAATTGCGGGCGGCCGGCGTTGATCTGGCCATTCGTGAAATGTTTGGGTCATCGCTTGAAGCGGCCCAGCGCTCCCTGGTTGTTCTGGGCGAAAGCGAGGCCCGAGCGAAACGCAAGACGGACGCCTTCGCCCGGCACGACGAGGAAAGCCTGCAGCAGCTCTTTGAGGTCTGGGACGCAGATACCGACGTGTTCGACAATGAGGCCTATGTCGAGAAGGCGCGCTCGCGGGTTGTTTCTCTTGCCGAGATCATGGCTGAGGATATAGGCGACCCGGACGATGATCCGGATCGTCAAACCGACATTTGAGCTGATTTGGCTGACGGGACTGACTCCGAAACGGGTTACAGGGCGCGCCGAAAAGGTTAACGTGCGGGCAGCGGCAAGGGGGGCGCCTGCGTGATTCGGTATTGGCATGAAATCGCGATTGCCAGCATGGCAATGTGCACGCTCGCCGGTGCATCTGTCGCGGCCTTGCAGGATGCCGAGCTGGCCACCCAGGACACGGCTGCAGAGGCGGCGCGCGTCGAGGAATTGGCCAGTGAACCGGCTCGACGCATGGCTGATATCGAGCATTGGGCGCGGCAGATCGGTGGCTGGACGGAGGGCCATCGCGAGGCGTTGGCGCTCGAACTTTTCGAGGCTCCCAGCCACGGCCTGCCGGATCTGGACACCTACGCCAACGCGATCCTTGATCCCACCCGGCCGGTCGGCGACCGGGACAGGCTGGCGAGTATCGCCTACCTGACATTCGCCGGCTGGCTCGAATACGGCTTGCTGGACCCGGAGACACGGACGCCGCGCCGCTTGTTTGATGATGAGGCGGAGCAGCTCGTCCGCCGCATTGGCTGGGCTTTCGAGGCCGGTGATGTCGGGCAGGCCATTTCGGACAGCGTGCCGCGCGTGCGCGACTATGCGGCGTTGCGGCGAGAAATGATGCGTGTCCTGGCCGTCACGCCGATCTGGGCCGGCGTTGACGCCGGTCCGTCCTTGCATCTCGGCGATGAAGGACGCCGCGTGGATCAGCTGCGCACCCGACTGATGGCCGAGGGCTTGCTGGACGGGGATTGGCAGGAGGGAGAGCCCTATGATCTCCGCCTGGAAACTGCCGTGCGCCGCTTTCAGGGCCGAGCTAATCTCACGCCCAGTGGACGCATGGACCAGGTCACGCTGCGCCAGTTGAACCTGCCCCCGGACCGCCGAATTGGCCAATTGATGGCCAATCTCGAGCAGCGCCGTTGGCGGACACGCGATCTGGGTCGGCGCCATATCTGGGTCAATCTCGCCGATTTCCGGTTGGAGGCTTGGGAGGACGGGCAGCTCGCGCGCGAACATGAAGTCATGGTCGGTCGCCAAGCGAGCTCCACGCCGGAATTCTCTGAGGAAATGCGTTACATCGTGCTCAATCCCTGGTGGGGGTTGCCGACCAGTTCCGCTCGGCCGCGCTTCCAGTCCTTCCGGCGAAATCCGGGGCTGGTCCGAAGCCTCGGCTTCCAGATATACAATCGCGCCGGTGAGGCGATCTCGGTCTATGAGATCGACTGGAGCCGCTGGGGGAATGATTGGCCCTACCGAATGTCACAGCCGCCGGGACCGACCAATCCGATGGGGGAAGTGAAGTTCATTTTTCCCAACCGTCACAATATCTACATCCATGACACCACCGAGCGTGATCAGTTTGTGCGAACCCGTCGTGACTTCTCGGCGGGGTGCATCCGGGTTCAGGACCCGCTCGCGCTGGCAGCGTGGGTGCTTGAGGGGCAGGATGAGTGGGACCGCGACCGGATCGACGCGGTTGCCGCGGGATCAGCGCCCCGTGTGGTCTGGCTGGATGAGCGTATTCCCGTCCATATCGCCTATTGGACCGTCGTCGGCGACAGCGATGGCCAGGTGCGCTATCTCAATGATCTGTACAGACGCGATAGCGGGGTGATTGATGCCTATCTCGCGGCTTACGAATCTCATGCCGACCTGCCCCCTTTCCCGACACGCCTTGCGTCAAGCTCCACAGGCGCCAGTTTCGATTGAAGACGAAGGGAGTATTGGGGGAGCGATGCATTCAAGCTACATGTCGAGGCTGGGTCGCAATATTGCCGCGTCGCGATAACATTATGATTTAATTGCGCTTTCTTTATTGCTTGAAATGTGGTTGCTTTTTGAGTGTAGCATCGCGGCAACGGGAGCAAAAATTTACACCAAATGCCTGATTTGTCTCGGTCCGGTGTAGCGCTCGCGATCTAATTGTAGTAGGAAATTCCGTAGGAAATGCCCTGTGTTCAGGGAATCCTCGTGTTCGGCATGTGGCCGAAAACGGTCAGTCACACCAAGGGAGCATCGCTCCCGGAGGGGGAATGATGAAGAAACGGCTTTTTACGGCGGTCGCCGTTGGGGCCTTCTTGGCAGCGGGTCCTGCGTTCGCTGACGAAGGCTGGTATGTGCGTGGCGCCGTCGGTTACGGTGGCCCGGGTGACACGGATGTCTCCGGTTCGCTGAATGGTGAAATTCAAGGCGAAGGCAATTACCGCGAAGCGGTTGCGCTGGGCTATGAATGGATGGACGGGTTCCGCCTCGAGGGCGAACTGGCGCACCGCTACAATGATACCGGTGCTGTTGGTGGCTTCGAGCACAGCATGAGCGACTTCCAGATTTGGTCGCTGATGGCAAATGCGATCTTCGATTTCAACCCGGATGGCACCTACCACCCGTATGTTGGTTTGGGGCTCGGCCTTGCTGACGTCAGCGGCACGCTGGCAGGTTTCTCGGCGGGCACCTCCCCGGTCAATCCGACAGCTGCGGATTATGTTATCGCTCAGGATTCCGATAATCCGTTCGCGTGGCAGGTCATGGCTGGTGTCGGTTGGGATCTGACCGAGCGCCTGACGCTGGACACGGAATATCGCTATTTCTCCACCGGCAGCACGGACTATGCTCCGGGCGTAAGCGTCGATGGTCTGGGTGGTCACGAAGTGTGGCTTGGCCTGCGTTACTCCTTCGCAGCTCCGCCGCCTCCGCCGCCTCCGCCGCCGCCGCCCCCGCCGCCGCCTCCG
>NZ_CAMYLS010000007.1 GCF_947259345.1 uncultured Maricaulis sp.
CGCCGGGATGACGGTGTGTGGGGCGGGCTTTTGCAGAAAACTTATCCCCACCCCCTCGGCGCCAGCGCATACTCCCCTTGTTCCCGCGTCACCTGAGGCCCGGATTGGTTATCCGGGGGCGTGGGGAGGACGGAGCTCGTCCGGTGGGGTGGATTTGACCACCACCCGACCCGGCGTGGCCATCGGCAGGACGGCGGCACAAAGCTCGACCGTTTGATCCTGTCGGTTTCGAGACGGGGCCGGTAACGGCCCTGAGTAAATCTCCGTGTGCGAGGTGCCCCCGGCGCCACCCACAAACACTTCCATAGCAAGGCACCGGCAAGGCACCTCGCACCCCTCTACGGCCCACACCGCCAGGCGAAATCGTCATGGCGCGGGCAAACCTGTCGATCACTTCAAACACAGGAAAGGAGCCCTTCTGGCGCGCCTTCCCGCCTGCCATCCGGGCATTCCAGTCTGGCGCTGTTGCGTCGCCAGGCGGGCGGGAAGGCCGCTGAACGGTCAAAAAAAAAGCCGACCCCGAAGGGTCGGCTGGAGGGAAGGTCCGGGAATCTCGTGGCTATCGGGCCAGCCAGCCGCCATCGACGGGCAGGACCGTACCGTGGACATAGTCGGCGGCCGACGAGGCCAGGAAAACCGCTGCACCACCAAGGTCGGAGGGATCGCCCCAGCGGCCAGCGGGAATGCGCCCGAGGATTTGTTCATTGCGATCGGGATCAGCCTGCAGGGCGGCGGTGTTATTGGTCGCGAAATAGCCCGGCGCGATGGCGTTCACATTGATGCCCCTGGCGGCCCATTCATTGGCCAGAAGCTTGGTCAGGCCGGCAATCGCGCTCTTGGACGCGGTGTAGGAGGCAACGCGGATACCGCCCTGGAAGGACAGCATGGAGGCGATATTGATGATCTTGCCGCCCCCGTTCGGGATCATGCGCCTGGCCGCCGCCTGACACAGGAAGAAGGCGGACTTGATGTTCACGTCCATGACGCTGTCCCAGTCTTCCTCGGTGAAATCCAGCGCGTCATTGCGTTTGATGATGCCGGCATTATTGACCAGGATATCGAGCCGGCCCGCCTGCTCGACCGCCGACGCAACAACGTCTTCCACGCAGGACGGATCCGAGAAATCAGCCTTGATCTCGTAGTATTTGCGACCGGCAGACTCGACCGCCTCGCCGGTCTCTGCGGCGCTGGAACGACCGGCCACGACGATGTCGGCCCCGGCTTCCGCCAGCGCAATCGCCATCGCCTGACCGAGGCCGGTATTGCCACCGGTGACGAGTGCCACCTTGCCCGCGAGGTTGAATGAAAGGCGCATGGATCTCTCCGTTTCTGTCCGTCCGCGCGAAGCGACGGCTAGGATGCCCGCACGGTGCGGATATAGTCCGCGATCGCGTCATCCTGGCAGTGGGCAAAGAAGAGCTGTTCGAACTTCTCGCCCGCGATGGCGGCCTTCAGCAGGTCCTGGTCGACCGTCTTCAGCACGGTGAGCATGTCATGGCAGGACGCTGCTTTGAGATCCGCAACAATGCCGCGGTTCTTCGCCATTACGGCGGCGCGCTCTTTCGGGTAACCGGCCCCACGCTCATGCTCCAGCAGCTTGCGGAAGCAGTCCTGCAGATTGAGCTCGGCGGCCCAGCCGAAGCCCTTGGCATAGGGCATGGAGATCGCATTGCCGTCATTGATCTGGCCAAACAGGAAGGCGTCGGTCGGATCGACCACAAGGCCACAGAACACGCCCGGCATGGCGTTACAGGCGAGATTGGAGCCAACACCCGTACCGCAGCCGGTAACAACAAAGTCCACGGCCTTGGAATTGATCAGAAGGCCCGCGAGAAGCCCGTTCATCGGATAGGTGAGCGAGGCGTCGTCCTCGAGCGTGTACATCCCGTAGTGATGGACCTCATGGCCCAGCGGCTCGGCCACGGCCGTCAGGGCGTCATGCACAATACCGCTCTTGGCGGCCTGGCTGTTTTCAATGATGAGCGCGATCTTCATGGGAATGTCCTGTCTCAGGTTTCTACGTCGAGTTTGTAGGCGCGTTTCGCCAGATTGTAGGTGAGGTCGATGATCAGTTCGGCCGCTTCGTCGATGGCAAGGCGGTGCTCGGCTACCAGCCGGGCGAGGAAGGCGCTGTCCACGCGCCGGGCCACATCATGCCGGGCCGGAATGGAGAGAAAGGCGCGGGTGTCGTCATTGAAGCCAACCGTGTTGTAGAAACCGGCCGTTTCGGTGGTCTGCTCGCGAAAGCGCGTCATGCCTTCCGGACTGTCATGGAACCACCAGGCCGGCCCCAGTTTGAGGGCCGGATAGTGACCGGCCAGCGGCGCCAGCTCGCGCGAGTAGGTCGTCTCGTCGAGCGTGAAGACGATACAGCCGAAATCCGGCTCATTGCCGAAGCGGTTGAGGAGGGGTCGCAGCGCTTCGACATATTCGGTGGGAACCGGAATGTCGGCGCCCTTGTCCCGGCCATGACTGTCGAAAAGCGGGCCATTGTGATTGCGGCAGGAACCGGGGTGGATCTGCATGACCAGGCCATCCTCCAGGCTCATCGCCGCCATTTCAGTCAGCATTTGCGCACGGAAAAGCTCGGCATCACCCTCGCGACCCTTGCGGCTGACCAGACGATCAAACAGGGCCCGGCTCTCGCCCGGGTCCAGGTCCGCGGTCCGCGCTGTCGGGTGCCCGTGATCGGTCGAGGTCGCGCCCGCCGCCATGAAGTCAATGCGCCGCTGGCGGTGGGCGGCCAGATAGCCATCCCAGTTAAAGACATCTTCGCCAGTGACTTCGCCGAAGGCTTCCAGCGATGAGAAAAAGTCCTCGTGATCCGCATCGATCACCGGATCCGGCCGATAGGCCGTGATCACCCGACCGGACCAGTCCGAGCGGGCGATTGCGTGATGATGATCAAGCGTATCGACGGGCGATTCTGTCGTTGCGATGAGTTCGATATTGAAGCGATCGAACAAGGCGCGCGGCCGGAAGGCCTCGGTCCTGAGCGCGACATCGATCGCGTCGTAAATCGCGTCGGCGCTGGCGGCGTTCAGCCGCTCGGTAATGCCAAAGACCTCAACCAGGACATGGTTCAGCCACATCGCCGACGGCGTACCCCGGAACAGGTAATAATGCTCCGCAAACAGGCGCCAGGCTGCACGCGGATCGGTTGACGGCACGCCCTGCCGGTCCGGAATGGCGAGGTCGGCCAGACGGATTCCCTGGCTGTAGAGCATGCGGAAAATATAGTGGTCCGGCGCCAGAAGCAGGGCGGTCGGGTTTTCGAAAGCGGCATTCCCGGCGAACCAGCGCG
This sequence comes from uncultured Maricaulis sp., assembly GCF_947259345.1. Classification (GTDB taxonomy): domain Bacteria; phylum Pseudomonadota; class Alphaproteobacteria; order Caulobacterales; family Maricaulaceae; genus Maricaulis. Next base: position 3,305 of record NZ_CAMYLS010000007.1, read on the forward strand.
GGTCCGTATGACCGTGCGGCGAGATGATCGGCAGATGCTTCACAGAGGCATACAATTCGCGGGCAATCCCGCGCACGACCGGGTCGGCGGGGAAGAGGCGATCCTCGTGAAAAAATGTCGTTTCGGGCATGGATGACCATCCTGTCCAGCGGACTCTCGAGCACGAAGGTAACCGGTGTCATATTGAGTTTCAACCGGCAGTGACGGGAGCCGATCAGTGCAAATCCTGCCCGTCAGTTCAAGCGTGTCATTGCGGGGGTGCGGTCGTATCCCGGATGACCAGGCTGGGCAGGGCGCGCGGATCCTGTTGCTCGATCTCGGCAGCCGATTGCGGATTGACCAGCTTTGTCGATGCCCGGCGCCCGATTTCACGGGTCGGGGTATGAACAGTAGTCAGGCGCGGCCAGAGGCGTTCCGCGAGCTGAAAATTGTCATAGCCAACCACGGACAAGTCGTCCGGCACCCGGATGTCGAGTGAGCGGGCAGCCTGCAGAACACCGGCGGCCATTTCGTCATTGGCTGCGAAGATCGCCGTTGGCCTGTCCGGGCGCTGGAGAAGGTCGCGCGCGCACTCATAACCGGACTCGAACGTATAGGCGCCCTGGACCACCAGGTCTTCAGTCAGAGAAAGCTCGGCGTCCGACAGCGCCTCTTCAAGGCCACGCCGGCGCTCGTGAGACGATCGGAAAGACTGGCGCCCGGAGATAAAACCGATCCGCCGGTGCCCCAGCTCGGCGAGATGGCGGCCGGCCGCGACGCCGCCAAGATGGTCGTGCGAAACAATCATGTGTTCCGGCTCATCCAGCGAGACGGACGCGATGCGGATGAACTCGCATCCGATCTGGCGCAGGATTGGCGGAACCCGCTCGTCCTCCGAAACCGATGGGGTCAGGATGACGCCATAGAGCTTCTGGCGCTCCACAAAATTGCGAACATCTTCCAGGAAGGTCTCGCTGGCCCGGTCGCAAGGGTGAACTACCAGCTCGAACCCGGTCCCGCGCATACCGTCCAGCAGGCCCTGCTGCATGTTGACGACATATTGCGGATTGGGGTTGTCGTAGATCATCCCGATCAGAAAGGAGCGCCGAAAGGCGAGCCCGCGCGCCTGCGGGTCCGGCGCATAGCCGATCTCGTGCATGACGCGAAGAATGGCTTCGCGCGTATCCTCCTTGACCGCCGGCGACTTGTTGATGACGCGCGAAACTGTCTTTTTCGAGACGCCTGTCAGCCGGGCGACATCATTGATGGTCGGGCGACGGTCCTTGAATTCATCCCGCAGGCTTTTTGCGGCCTCGGGCTGGTCTGGCGTGTCGCCATCAATCATCGCTAAGATTCCCCCGAGGTCATCCACCCCATAAATGTCCACTACAGGACATCTCCTTGCTTGTCATGCTTTTACGGCGGGCTGTGGCCGGCCGTGAAATTTTCCCTTTCCGAAGAAAATGACACCGGTTACCATCCTGGCCAGCAAGGGTGAGAGCGACCATGAATGTCATCGACAGAATTACCGCCGGACGAGGGCTTGTCGTCCATCCTGACGACCGCGTCGGCGTCGCCGTCACGGCACTGGCCAAGGGCGATCGACCCGGTGCCAATCTGCCGCGTCTGGTCGATGACATTCCGCCCGGTCACAAATTCGCCCTCGCCGATATTCGGGCCGGGAATCCGGTTACCAAATATGGCGCCGAAATCGGCCGGGCGCGATGCGACATCGCCGCCGGCGCCCACGTCCACAGCCATAATCTGGAGACGCAACTGCGGGGCGAACAGGTTTACGCCCACGCCGGCGCGGCTCCGCGCCCTGTCGCCACACAATCGGCCGATAGCGCCAGTTTCATGGGCTATCGCCGCTTTGACGGACGCGTCGGCATTCGCAACGAGATCTGGGTCATCGCCACGGTCGGCTGCGTCAATCGGACGGCCGAACGGATAGCCCGCATGGCCGCCAATCAGGTCCGCGGACAAGTGGACGGCGTCCATGCCATTACCCACCCATTCGGTTGCTCCCAGCTCGGCGATGATCTCGACCGGACCCGCGCCATCCTGGCCGGTCTGGCGCAGAATCCGAATGCAGGAGGCGTCCTCCTCGTCGGTTTGGGCTGCGAGTCAAACCAGTACCGCGCCCTGCTTGATGCGATGCCTGACACCGATCCGCTGCGTGTGCGGGCATTCGCCTGCCAGGATGCGGGCGATGAGCTCGACACCGGCATCGCCTCGGTGGTCGAGATCGCCGAACATATGAGCCAGATGGACCGGCGAGAACCGTGTCCTGCCTCCGATCTCGTCATCGGCCTAAAATGCGGGGGATCAGACGCCTTTTCCGGACTGACCGCCAATCCGCTCCTCGGCCGGATCACTGACCGTCTCGACGCCGCAGGCGGCAGCACGATTCTGACGGAAGTGCCCGAGATGTTCGGCGCCGAACACCTGCTCATGGCACGCGCCGCATCACGCGACGTGCATGCCGCGATCGGCACGATGATGAACCGCTTCAAGCGGTATTTCCTGGGTCATGGCGAGCCTGTCCACGCCAACCCCTCACCGGGAAATCTCGAAGGCGGGATCACCACGCTGGAGGAGAAATCCCTGGGTGGGGTCCAGAAAGCCGGAAACGCCCCGGTCGTGGACGTGCTGGACTATGGCGACCGGTTGCGCCGCAACGGTTTGAGCCTGCTGGAATCGCCCGGCAATGACGCGGTTTCAACCACCGCTCTCGCGGCCGCCGGAGCCACAATCATACTCTTCACCACCGGGCGCGGCACGCCGCTCGGCACGATGGTCCCGACACTGAAACTCTCTACCCAAACCAGCTTGGCCGAGCGCAAACCCAACTGGATCGACTTTGACGCCGGCGCCATTCTGGACGGGGAGGCCGCTGACGACACAGCCGACCGGCTTTGGCAGACAATACTGGACGTCGCTGGCGGCAAGCGGGCGCGCAACGAGCTCTATGATGAACGCCAGATCGCCCTGTGGAAGGGCGGCGTGACGCTCTGAGCGCGCGCCGATGACTCACAGCTTTCTACCCATCAAGCCTGCCGGTTCGACGCGCTGGGATGTCGCTGCGCTGGGCGAGGTCATGCTGCGCCTTGATCCGGGCGAAGGCCGCGTCCGCAATACGCGCCAATTCCAGGTTTGGGAGGGTGGCGGCGAATACAATCTCGCCCGTGCCGCCCGAAAATGTTTCGACCTGTCCGCGACCGTGGTCACGGCGCTGCCGCGCAATGATGTCGGCTGGCTGGTTGAGGATTGCATCTGCCAAGGCGGCGTCGACACCTCACACATACTCTGGCGCGATTTCGATGGAATTGGCCGCAACAATCGGGTCGGTCTCAACTTCGTCGAACGCGGCTTCGGCCCGCGCCCGGCCCTGGGCGTCTCCGATCGCGGTCATAGCGCCGCCTCGGCGCTCAAGCCGGGCGAGGTTGATTGGGAAAGCCTGTTTGGAGACGAGGGCGTGCGCTGGTTCCATACCGGCGGCATTTTCGCCGCTCTCAGCGAAACCACCACCGCTCTCACGCTCGAAGCCATCGCGGCCGCTCGCCAACATGGTGTCGTCGTGTCCTACGACCTCAACTACCGCGCCTCACTATGGGCGTCACGTGGCGGATCAGCAGCTGCACGCGCGCTCAATCGCAAGATCGCGCCCCATGTTGATGTCCTGTTTGGCGCCGAAGGCCTGGGCGACGCGCCGTCTGGCGGTGACCCGCGCGCGGCGATCGAAAGCGCAGTCGCCGATTTCCCCAATCTGCGTGTGGTCGCCACGACTTGCCGCACAGCCCGGACCGCCAACAAGAATGACTGGTCCGCGCTTCTCCATGCGGATGGTGCCTTCCATGCCTCCCGGGAACGCCCGGGCCTCGACATCCTCGACCGGGTTGGCGGTGGAGATGCCTTCGCGTCCGGTGTGTGCTGGGCCCTCATGGCAGGCAAGAAGCCCGGTGAGGCAGTAGAATATGGCGCCGCTCACGGCGCGCTCGCCATGTCCACACCCGGCGATGCCTCGATGGCGCGCCTGGACGAGATTGAACGCGCCATCAGGGACAGTGATGCAGGAGTGATCCGATGAGCCTGACCGTGAACCGCCGCACCCTTTTGGCCACCGCCGGTGCCGCCGGGTCTGTCCTGGCGACCGGCTCTGCGAGCGCAGGGCAAAGCGACCCGGTCGTAACAAGCACGAACGGACCCGTGCGCGGAACGCGCGCCAATGGCATCTGCCGCTTTCTCGGAATTCGCTACGGCGCCAACACCGCATTGACCCGCTTTCGCCCGCCGACACGGCCAACCCCGTGGACCGAAACTCGGGACGCGATCGAATATGGCGCGGCCTCACCGCAGGGCGGGCGCGAGCCAAACCAGTCGGAAGACTGCCTGTTTCTCAATGTCTGGACTCCGGGCCTGGAGGAGAACGCCGGACGGCCCGTCATGGTCTATTTCCATGGTGGCGCCTATGCGGCCGGGTCGGGGTCCTCACCGCTCTATGACGGTACCCGCCTCTGCGAACGCGGTGATGTTGTCGTGGTCACGGTCAATCACCGGCTGAACGCGTTCGGCTATCTTTATCTGCAGCGCCTGCTGGGGCCCGAATTCGCAGCCTCGGGCAATGCCGGTCAGCTCGATCTTGTCCTGGCGCTTGAATGGGTGAGCGACAATGCGGCCCGATTCGGCGGCGATCCCGGTCGCGTTATGGTTTTCGGCCAGTCCGGCGGTGGCGCCAAGATTGCCAGCCTGATGGCGACGCCGGTTGCGGACGGTCTTTTCCACTCGGCCGCGACCATGAGCGGTCAGCAGGTCACGGCCTCTGGCCCGGCCAATGCGACCGCACGGTCACGGGCCTACCTCGCAGCTCTGGGACTGGACGATACCTGTACCCATCAAATCCTCGATCTGCCGTCCGAACGCCTGGTCGAGGCGCTCTCGGCGGCAGACCCGGTCCTGCCCTATGGCCGTGTCTATTTCGGTCCCGTGCGGGATGATGTCGTTCTGCCGCGCCACCCTTTCTATCCCGACGTTGCGCCACAGTCGCGCCATATCCCGATGATCATCGGCAATACGCGCGACGAGACCCGCGCCTTCCTGCGTGGCCCCGAATACGAAAATCTCGACTGGGAAGACCTGCCGGAACTGTTAATTCCCAATATGCGTGTGGACATCCGTCCGGAAACCGTCATCGCCCACTATCGCGAACTTTACCCGGAACGGTCGGCGGAAGACGTCTTTTACGCCGCCACGACGGCCGCCCGTTCCTGGCGAGGCGCGGTGATCGAGGCGCAGGAACGGGCCAAGGCTGACACGCCGACCTGGGTCTATCAACTCGATTTCGGTACGCCCCATGCGCCGCACACCTTCGACATCCCGCTTGTTTTCGACAATACCGCCGTCGAGGGCGCCCTGCCCGGCAATGGCGATACTGCCCGTAATATGGCGGCGCTGATGAGTGAAGCCTTCATCGCCTTGGCGCGCCATGGCACGCCGCAACATGCCGCCTTGCCGCATTGGGACCGCTATACCCTGCCTAATCGCGAAACCATGATGTTCGATTGGCCGCCGCGCATGGAGAATGATCCGCGCGGCGCGGAGCGTGAGCTTTTCGCCAGCGTCCCCTACGTTCAGCCTGGCACCTGATCCGCCGCGCGCAGGAATCCGCCACGTTCCAGCCAGGCCAGGACAAGGTCAGGCCAGACCTCAATCGGCAAGCCTTCGGCAAAACGGATGCCAAACCCGTGCCCGCCCTCCGCGAACACATGAAGCTCCGCCTCCACCCCGGCAGCCCGGTTTGCCGCGAACACATCCAGCGCGTTAGCGACTGGCACGGCTTCGTCATCGGCGGCATGAAAGAGAAAGATCGGCGGCGCATCCGGCCGCGCCGCTTCGGCAATATCGTAGATAGCCACTGTTTCAGCCTCCGGCGCCGCGCCAATCAACCGATCACGCGAGCCTTCATGCACGGCCGGGCCGCTCATCCGGGCTACGGGATAGGCAAGGACTGAGAAGGCCGGGCGTGCACTGATCGCGTCGGCCGCATCGCGCAACGCGTACACATCGGCATCGAAACGCGTCGAAATCGATCCGGCCAAGTGCCCACCGGCGGAAAATCCGATCACCCCGACCCGGTCCGGGTCGAGCTGGTAGTCGTTGGCAAGTGACCGGATCAGACGCAGCGATCGCTGCGCGTCCTGCAAGGGCACATCCGCCCCGTTTTCATGCCCCTCATGCGGCAGGCGATAGAGCAGAATGAAGACCGTAACGCCGGCCTCATTGAAGCGCTCGGCGCTCTCGATACCTTCCTTGTCAATCACTTCACGTTGATAGCCGCCGCCGGGCAGCATGAGCATCGCGGTGCCATTGGGACGTTGGGGGCGAAAGACGAGCAGACGCGGCCGGGTGATTCCGACCACCATTCGGTCCCGGATGATGTGGGGAGTCGCACTGCGCTCGGTCACGACTTCGCGCAGCCTGTCAGCAACCAGCTCAGACCCCGGAGCATGAGCGTCACCCCAGATCACAATCTCCGCATCCGGCTCGCGATGCTGGGCCTGGGCGAGGATCGGCAGGCCAGGGACAAGGAGGAAGGCAAGGCACAGAAACCGCATCAGATCAGCGCTCCAGATCGCACATGCCGGTGTAAGCGAGATTGCGGAAACGTGCCTCGCCGCCGCGCGCCGCGTAGATCGCCGGACGCAGGCTGAGAAAATCGTAGGCCGTGTTGTGGTGATAGCCGGAGACTTCCATCTGCACGTCGAATTTCTGCCAGCGCTGGCCATCCAGACTGAAATGCCCCGTCACCAGGTGGCGGTTGTTTTCGAGACGTAGCCAGAGCCGCTGCGTGCCCGGAGGGATGTCCTGGCCCCGGTGCCGTTCTTCGCCGTAGCGATGCAGGATCATACCGGCATCATCAAATCCCATGCCGGCATAGAGGCGATCATTGTAGAACAGGATCAGGCCGGCCTGATTGCCTGGATCGCGCTCGATTTCCACTTCGACGCCGTATCGCAAATCGCCGGTGACAAAGCAGAGTGGACTGCAATCAGCCGGCTGCTCCCCGCGGCCCGCAAGGTGGAGCGTATTGTCGGCGACCCGGACGCGGCCATACTCGTCATCCCCGGGGCGGAAGAAGGCCCAGTGAGAGCGTAACCGGTCGCCGGAGAACGCGTCCGAGAGCGGCATGCCATGTGCAACGGCCTGTCCACCTTGTGGCATTGGCAGGGGTGTCGACAGATCGCCGCCCACCGCCTCGAACCAGCCATCTTCTGTCCAGCGCGCCGGTTCGAGGAGGCATTGCCGCCCCAGGGTCCAGAAGCCGTTCTCATAGCCGTGATAGATCAGGTACCAGTCATCCGGAGTCGGCCCTTCCACCAGCGTCGCATGCCCCCGCGACCACCAGCGCTCCTCGCGACTTTGGGTTCGGACCTGGGGATTGTTCGGCGCGTGCTCCCAGGGACCATGGACCGAGCGCGAGCGTGCAGCGATCACCATATGGCCCGTCGGCGGTCCGGCCGTACCGCCCACCGCGGTGAGCATGTAGAACCAGTCACCCCGACGCAGCATTTTCGGCCCTTCCGGACAGAAGCACTCCACGTCCCAGCTCTCGGGATACTGCCACGGGTCATAGACATGTTGGACGTCACCATCCGTGGCAAGCCCGTCATCCGTCAGGCGTATCATGTCGCCATTGGACAAGAAAAGGTATCGCCGCCCGTCCTCGCCAACGACATGGCCCGGATCGATATGATCATGCAGCCCGAGATCAACCGGCTCGCTCCAGGGGCCCTCCGGGCGGTTGGCATGAATGACGTAAATGGATTTGTAGCCGGGTACGCGGGCCGGAATGTAAATGAAGTAGCGGCCATCATGCTTGATGAGATCCGGCGCCCAGACCGAGCCGATCGGCGTGTGAAGAGCCGGGGCGAGCGGCTCCCAGTTCACCAGGTCGCGCGACCGCCAGACCATCAGGCCCGGATAGGCATCGAAGGTCGAGAAGGTCAGATAATATGTTTCGCCATCCTTGATGATGGACGGGTCCGGGTGATCGCCTGCGACAATCGGATTCATGAAGCGCCCGTCGCCGCGATCGGCGATCCGCTGGCCGTCAGGGCCGCGCCCCCACGCGCCGCAGGCACCAGAGCTGGCTTGCCCCGCTGCGCTGCCGTTCGGACCGCACCCGGCCAGGGTCGTGCCAACACCCGCCAAACCAAAACCCAGCGCAATTCGTCGCGAAATCCGCATGATGCCCCCGTCACCCCAAGACAAGGAAAAGGCCCGACGCAGGGGTGGTTGCGCCGGGCCTTTCGCCATCAGTCAGACAGTCTGATCAGAAGGACGCGCGAACCCCGAAGAGGAATTCGGTGCCCGTGTGGTGATAGACATTCGGCAGATTGCCGGCGTCGAAGATTTGCTGCTCGAACTCGTCGGTCAGGTTGATCGCCTCGAAGGTGATGTCGATCTGGTCATTGACCTGGTAGGACGAGGCAAAGTCGAGATTGAAGCTGGCATCCACGCCACGCTCATCCCGGCCCGAACCATTGGCTCGGCGCGTCACATAGGCGTCGCGATAGGCGGCAGACAGGCGAGCCGACAGACGCTCATCCTCATAGTAGAGGGTCGCGTTGTAGGCGTTCGGCGAGAACCCAATGATCTCGTCGCTGTCCACATAGGTGTAATTGCCCTGGAAGCCGAAATTGTGGAACGGGGCCGGCAGGAAGGTGAAGGGCTGTTGATAGGCCACTTCGAAACCCTGCACGGCGGCACTGCCACCATTTGACACCTGGCTGATCTCGACCAACGGATCACCGCCCGCCTGGATCAGGTTGAAAAGCGGGCTGGATGCCGGTGGCAGATTGGCCGGCAGGCCGGACAGGCTGTAAGCGACTTCGACCGACTGCGAAGAAGTGAAGAAGCTCGACACATCCTTGTAGAAGAGACTGACCGCAAACAGTGACTCATCCGCGAAGTACCACTCGAAGGATGCGTCATACGTCGTGGCCCGATACGGGTCGAGACCCGGATTGCCCGCATTGTAGCTGAACGGCGGTCCGTTGAAGCTGTCGAGCGAACCACCCGGCGTCAGATTGCCGAGCGACGGACGGGCCATCACCTTCGCGGCGCCGAAACGGATCAGGAAATCCTCGCTCATCTCGAAAGTCAGGTTCAGTGACGGGAGCGTATCTTCATAGCTGCGCTCCACAGTGACTTCCGTGCCGCTCACCAGACCAGTCGCCGATGTGGTGGTCTCGACATAGCGCACGCCGACATCACCGCGCACCGGAATATCACCGAACTGGGTGTTGAAATCGGCCTGGAAGAACGCGCCCATGTCTTCTTCGCTGACCGCGCGCTGATTGCCGGCCCGAACCGTCCCCGGGATCGCGTAGATCCCCGAAGCCGCGGCCGCAGCCTGGATGTTCGGCACAATCCACGCGGTATCATTGCCATTGGGCATACCGAGATCATTTCCGAACCCGGTCAGGATCGTATAGAGGTCCGAGGTGATCGGCAGACCCGTTGCGCCAACCGGGCAGGACACGCCTGGCAGGGCGCAAACGATTGACCCATTGGTGCTTTCGCGACGCGCTTCGCGGGTCTCGAAATCATATTGCTTGAAGTTCACACCACCCGACAGCGTCCAGGTATCGTTCGCGTCATAGGCGAGGCTCGCCGCAAAGGTGTCGAAGCTGTTGGAAACCGATTGCGGGCGATCACGGATTTCCGTGAAGGCGAATTGCGACGGGTCGGTCACATCCAGAGAGCCGAAATCGATAGCCGGCGTATTGATATTGTTCCGGAAATCATAGGAATAGCCCGTCACATCGCCGATAGCGTCAAACAGGATGGTGGTCTGGACAGGATTGTTGAAATCCGACGTGACCGTACCGGCAATGAAATTACCGCGCAGGCGATCGGAGAAGTCATGATCGACGTTCAAGGTGAACTGAGTGAAGTCGGTTGTCAGCTCGTCATAGCGACCTTCAGAACGGATCGGATGCGTCCCGTTGGCGTTGGCACTGATATCGAACGTGCCGGAGTCCATGATGTTCAGCGCTGGGTTGACCGTGACGCTGTTGACGTCGATCTGGCCTTCCTGGCTCCGGAAAAAGACTTCGAGGAAGTTTTCGGTGCGGGTCGCATCGAAGCGCGAATAGAGCGCATCCAGCGACACCGTCGTGCGATCGCTCGGACGGAATTGCAAGCCGCCGGTGATACCCAGGCGCTCCTGCTCGTTGGTGAGACGACCATAGCGCGGGATCCGCGGGTGGTAGACGCGGGAATTCGTGTCGATGCTCGCACAATCCGGGCCGGCCGGGCAGGCAGCGCCATTGACTGACCGGAAATTGCCGTCCTGCCAGCGCACGGTCGAGAAGCCCTCCTCGATGATCGTGCGATCCGAGAAGGCGATGGACAGGTTGGCACCAAAGGTTTCTTCCGGATTGACCCAGGACATCAGGCCGGCAACGCGCGGGCTGGTCTCTTCCGACAGGCTGTTATAGCCCATATGGCCCGACAGGGCGGCGGTGAAGCCTTCTCCATAGTCGAACGGGCGTGCGGTCCGCAGATCGACAGTCGCCCCCAGCGACCCCTCATCCATGGACGCGGACGTCGTCTTGGTCACTCGGATCTGGTTGAACAGGTCCGAGGCAAACGTGTTGAAGTCGAAACCGCGACCGCGGTTGGAACCGCCGGACGCATCGGAACCGCCGGTCGTGGACAGGGCTTCCATCCCGTTGATCCGAACGCGGGTGAAGTCGGCGCCAAGACCACGAACCGTAATCTGGCGACCTTCACCGGCAACCCGGTTGATCGAAATGCCGGGAATACGCTGAATGGATTCAGCCAGGTTGAGATCCGGGAAGGCCGCGATGTCTTCGGCGACCACCGCATCGACGACCCCGTTGGAGTCTCGCTTCACATCGAGCGCCTGTGCCAGGCTGCTCCGAAAGCCGCTGACTGTGATCACGTCCTCATCCTGAGCTTGGGCTGTCGCGCTGAACGCGGCCCCAAGCACCAGGCTGGCCGTGGCGCAACCCGCCAAAAGGCGCAGCTTGCCCGTGGGCAAATTGGAATTCCTCATCATTTCCTCCCCGCTGCGGCCGGTATCCGGTCCGCAATTGAACTTTTGACCCTCGATCGGTGCCGCTCAAGGCTTGATGACACCGGTAGCATTTTCGCGTCGACTGATCCAGTTCCAAAGAATGCCGGAGCTGAAGACGAGGATGCCAGATTGGATCGCAGTCATGCTGCACAACTATGACACCGGTGGCAATTTCTTTTTCAAACTTTGCTTGCTGCGGCGCAACAAGGACTTGCCACTCAGGGCGTTGCGAACAATCCACATACAGGGCGCGCCAGATCTCGGTCAGAAATTTCGGCCGCCTCGGACATCTTGCTGCGTTCGCCGCGACGCGAATGACCAGGCTAAGCGAGCCAGGGCATTCAAGATTGGGTTGGCGTCCCAATTCAAGGGATTCAGGCTGTCATTCAAGCGTTACACGTTTGAATTCCGGCAAGGCGCGCCGTAGCTTGCGGATACTGGAAATATCGGATCGAGGGCGCAGTTGTGGCTGCCCACCGCTGAACGCTGCCATCAACACCGCACAGGACAGACCGTGCCAGACCTCGCCAAACGCATCCCCCTACCGCCTGACCCACTCGGATTCGGCCAACGCATCGGCTACGGACTCGGCGACTTTGCCTTCGTCGCCCTTTGGCAGGCATGCGCGCTCTTTCTGCTCTTCTATTACACAGACATACTGGACCTGCCGCCCGTGCTCGCTGGCCTGATTTACTTGGCAGGCATGGTCTGGGATGCACTATCCGACCCCATCGTGTCGGCCTGGTCCGAACGACGCGCGCACCGCGGAGCCGGATATGGTCGCCAGATGCTTCTGGCAGCCCTACCAGCGGGAATCGCATTCGCACTGGTCTTTACCAATCCGTTCGAGACGCTCGTGGCAATGACCGGTTGGGCGCTGGTGACGCATCTCCTATTCCGCACCGCCTTCACCTTCGCGAGCATGCCCTATAACGCATTGCCGGCAAGGCTGACCACGGATGGCGATGAGCGCAGCGCACTCTCCACCGTCCGGGTCATGTTCGCCGCTTTGGGTGGCCTGATAACCGCGATTCTCCTGCCCATTTTCGTTGCCCGCACAGGCGAGGACGCGGTCCGCCTTGGCTATGCGCTGGCCTCCATCTCTCTGGGCGGACTGGCGGCCCTGCTCCTCACCATCTGTGCCGTGGCGGTTCGCAAGGCCCCGCCTCTGACTGCAGATATCCAGCCTGAAAAGCAGGACGCCGGGTTGGGGGGGCTGTGGGCTGCGACGCGCGAGAACCGACCCCTGCAGAGCCTGCTGGCGCTCATGGCGCTGGCGACCATTGGCTACGGGCTCTTCACGCAGTCCCTGATCTACCTGGTCAATCACGTCCTCGCGCGGCCCGACCTGGTGCCTTTTGCCCTCGCGACGCCAGTCCTGGCAATCATCCTCGCTGCCCCGATCTGGATGATGATTGCGGCCCGAACCTCCAAACGCAACGCACTTCTTGGCGGCCTGGCGATGGCAGCCACCGGCTATCTGATCCTTGCACTGACGCCGGTGCCGAATACGAGCATGGCCGTGATCGCGATCGCGATCAGCGGGTTGGGCAATGCTGCCATCCCGATCATGTTCTGGTCGATGCTGCCGGATGCCGTGGACTTCGGACATGCCAGGACCGGCGCCCGGGTAGAAACGCGAACCTTTGGCCTGACGACCTTCGTGCAAAAAACCGCCGCCGGCTTCGCTGCCGTGTGTGTTGGCGGCCTGCTGGCGCTCGGTCAATACACACCCGAAATTGTCTCTCCTGAAGCGCTGATGGTAATCCGCGCCCTGTCGGGCTGGCTGCCAGCGGTCCTCACGATCCCAATGGCGATCGCGATCTGGCGCTACCCGCTGGACCGCGCAGCCCATCAGGTCGTGCTTGAAAAGATTGCTACAGGGGTCACCCGTACGGGCGGTTGAGCGGTTGCTGGCACAGTGGCAGATTGCAGGATCGGGAGCCGTCCAGAGTTCCCTGCCGTGCCTGGAGTTAGCGCCCGAATGACCGACGCTGCCACACCGACGTCGGACGGAGATGCGGCCCCCGAGGCCTTGGTGCTGAGTGCTGACCTCGAACAGGTGCGGCTCGATCAGGCGCGACTTCTTCTGGCACGAACCCGCATGTCATGCCTGATCATTGGCGGCGTTATTTTGTATCTGGCCGTCCTGATCATGTTGAGCGGCAATTTCCGCTTCGCAGCGATTTGGGTTGCGGCGGCTGGCGGTATGGTCGGCGTGGTGTTTGTCTATCCGCGCCTGGTCGTCTCCAACGGCGTCAACCTGACCAATTACCGACGCTACCTGATCGGCCATGTTTTCATCTCCGGGGTGACGGGCCTGATCTGGGCCACCCTCGCCATCAACTTCCTTGATGACACCTCCCTGCTCAATTTGTTCATCGCCATCAACATGGTGTTCTCGATCACCGTTGGCGGCATGATGCCGAGCGCAGAGTACCGACCAACATTCATCGCGCTTGCCAGCGCGACACTGCTACCCTTCGCCAGCTACTGGCTGGTAGCAGTGGAAGGTCCCCTGCGCCTGATCGGTGTCGGCCTGTTGATCTATTACGGCTTCGGACTCCTGGTAAGTGCGCGCGCCGAGATTCAGACACGCGCCCTGCTGGCGGCCGAACGAAATCAGGAACTGACGCGCCGGTTGCAAGAGAAGAATGCCCTCGTGGAGAAGGTGAGCGCGGAAAAGTCCCGCTTCCTCGCCGCCACCAGTCACGACCTGTCCCAGCCTCTGCAAGCGCAGGGCTTCTTCATCGGAGCCATGCGGCGGACGCTTCAACAGGCCGAGCACCTGGAGCTCCTCGACAAGATCGAGGCGTGCTGGAGCAGCCAGCAGCAATTGCTCCAGGCTCTGGTTGAAACCGCGCGCCTCGACAGTGGCGCGATCATCGCCAAGCCCCGCCCCTTCGCGCTCGAGACAGTGCTGCAAGGCCTTGAACAGGAATTCCTGGATCCGGCTCGCGAGCACAGCCTGACCCTGGAAACCAGTATCGAGACCGCTGTCCTCGACACCGACCCGCTTCTCCTGGCGCGCATACTGCGCAACCTTCTTTCCAACGCGGTGAAATTCACGCCGGCCGGTGGCCGCATCCGGCTGATCTCCCGCCGTGATGGTGAAAACATTCTGATTGAAGTCAGCGATAATGGGCCCGGTATTCCATCCGGTGAACTGGACCGGGTCTTCGACGAGTATGTCCAGCTGGCTGCGCCGGTGGATGGGGGCGAAAGCGGACTCGGACTCGGCTTGCCGATTGTTCGCCAGCTCGCCCGCAAGCTGGGCGCCGAACTGGAGTTCCACTCCGCGACCGGCGAAGGCACACGCGCCCAGCTCCGCATTGCCAGTGCGTCCCCGGACCAGCCCTTGCCTGACGACCCTGCAAGGCTGGAACGAGTCACCGGCACACCGCTCGTTGTCCTCGTTGAAGACGATGCGGCGATCCGGGATTCGCTCGCCATCGTGTTGACCGATTGGAGTTGCCGGGTTGTCGCGGCCAAGTCCGGTGACGAAGCAATAGATCTTCTGTCCTGGGCGACGTCGGAGCCGGCCCTGCTGATTGTCGACAAGCGCCTGGCCGATGGCGAGGATGGATTGGAAACCATTGCCGCGCTTCGCAGCGAATTGGCGGCCGACACACCGGCAATCCTGCTGACCGGGGATATCTACCAGTTCGAGAAGCTGGCCGGGCTCCCGGATGTAACCGTCATCACCAAGCCAGCGGACCCCGCCCGTTTGCAAAGTGTACTTCTCGAAATCCTGGCTCGGGCGCCATCGCCCGAATAAGCGACAATCAGATCAGGCCGAGGGCCTGGGCCTTGCGGACGCAGGCCGTACGCGTGTGTGCTCCCAGCGCCTCGAATATCGCCCTCAGGTGCGACTTCACTGTATTTTCGCTGATATCAAGGGACGCCGCGATTGCCTTGTTGGTTTCGCCCTTGCCGATCAGATGGAGGATTTCCGCCTGCCTTGGCGCCAATGCCGGAACGCCACCAACCAGGGCCGCCGTGTCCGGGGCCAACGCATCCCGTGCCCCTGTTTCGCGTCCATCCTGCTCGAAAAAGAATGTTCTTCCAGAGAGAATGGTGTCGGTCGCTTCGACGAGAACGGCCGTATCGGCGGACTTGTGCACAAATCCGCGTGCGCCGAGCGAACGCATTTCGGCAACCGGCGGCTCTGATCCGATACCCGACAGGACGAGAACCGGCGCGCGCGACCGGCGATCACGCATCGCGGCCAGGACCGCCAGGCCATTCATGCTGCGCATCACCAGGTCAAGAATGACCAAGTCGAAGGTATGCCCCGCCTCCAGGTCTTCAAGGAAGGCGACCGGGGCGTCATAGGTGCACACCTCGTAGTCCGGTCGCAAGGACCCGAGCAGAACAGCAAAACCATCGACAAACATGCGATGGTCATCAACCAGGGCAATCCGGCAAACGCGCGCTACCATGCTGTCATTCCGCAGCGCCAGGCCCGATACAGACCGATTTTTGAAACTGTCTTCCCCATGGCCGCAAGCTAGGTGAGCCGACGCATCGGCTCAAGCGCTTGTTGCGGGCGATGCCTCTGTCGCCACGATTTGGGAAGTCAGGCGTGACGCGTCATAATGCCCGACAACAAAAACCGATTTCGGGGAGACTGGCGTCAGACCATGCCCATATTGATCGATACGATCGATGACGCGACCGCCCGTGCCGCATGCGCACGCCAGGCGCACCGGCCTGACGCGCTGATCGAAGTTCTGCACGACATTCAACGCACCACCGGCTTCGTCTCTGACGCCGCCATTGCCACAATCGCTGACGCACTCAATCTGAGTCGCGCGGAAGTTCTGGGGGTGGTCAGCTTCTACCATGATTTTGACCGTCAGCCCGGCGCTCGCCACACGCTCAAACTCTGCCGCGCCGAGGCCTGTCAGGCGGCCGGCGGTGAAGCGGTGGCCCGCCGACTCGAGGCCGCTCTCGGCGGCACGAACAATGCCATTGCAATCCGCTCTGTCTATTGCCTCGGCAATTGCGCGCTCGGCCCCGCCGCACTTCTGGACGAGCGCCCGATCGGCCGGCTTGATCCGGACGCATTGATCGCGGAATTGACCGCCAGCGGCGCCCTGTCAGGAACCGCAGAATGAGCAAACCTGCCGATCGCGTCTTTGTTCCCGGCGACTCGGCTGCGCGCTCGGTCGGCGCCGACCAGGTCGCCGAAAGGCTCTCTGAGGCCCTGCCGGGAACCCGCGAGATCGTACGCAATGGCTCACGCGGCCTGTTCTGGCTTGAGCCGTTGGTCGAAGTCGAGCGCGATGGCAGGCGGCTGGGCTTCGGGCCGGTCACACCGGAGGATGTCGCCGGGTTGGTAGGCGCTGGTTTTCCAGCCAGCGGCCACAGGCTCGCCCTTGGGCCGGTAGAGGAAATTCCGCAACTCGCCCGTCAGCAACGTTTGATCTTCGCACGTTGCGGGCTGGCAGGTCCGCTGGACCTCGATGCCTACGCAGACAATGACGGGCTGAAAGGTCTTCAGGCGGCCCGCGCACTCACACCCGGTGCGATCATTGAGCAGGTCAAGACATCCGGCCTGCGTGGGCGCGGCGGCGCCGGCTTCCCCGCCGGGATCAAATGGGAGACAGCCCGCAAGGCCCAGGGCGAGCGCAAATATCTGTGCTGCAACGCCGATGAGGGCGATAGCGGGACCTATGCCGACCGCCTGCTGATGGAGGGTGACCCTTTCACGCTGATCGAAGGCATGAGCATTGCTGCGCGCGCCATTGGTGCGCGGCATGGCTTGGTCTATCTGCGCTCGGAATATCCCGACGCCATCCGCATACTCAAACAGGCGATCACACTCTGGCGTGAGGCCGGGCATTTCCGCGAGCTGATCGACGGCGCCGATTTCGATATCGAAGTCCGCACGGGGGCCGGCGCCTATATTTGCGGCGAAGAATCCTCGATGCTCAACAGCCTGGAAGGCAAGCGGGGCGAGGTCCGGGCCAAACCGCCCATACCGGCGATATCCGGCCTGTTCGGCCAACCGACGATCGTCAATAATGTGCTGACCTTGGGCAGTGTGCCCTGGATTCTCGAACATGGCGGCGAGGCCTATCGCGACTTCGGCACCGGCCGGTCGCGCGGCACCCAGGCCTTCCAGCTGGCTGGCGATGTCGCACAAGGCGCCCTGGTCGAGCTCGCTTTTGGCGTCTCGCTACGGAGCCTGATTGAGGATTTTGGTGGCGGCACACGGTCGGGTCGTCCGCTCCGTGCCGTCCAGGTGGGCGGCCCGCTCGGTGCCTATCTGGGAGAATCCGACCTAGATGTGGCCATGGATTACGAAGCGCTGGCAGAGATCGGCGGCATGCTGGGGCATGGCGGCATCGTTGTGTTCAATGACAGCGTCGACATGGCGCGCCAGGCTCGCTTTGCAATGGAGTTTTGTGCCATCGAATCCTGCGGCAAATGCACCCCCTGCCGCGTCGGAGCGACACGCGGCCGGGAGACGCTGGACAAAATCATCGCCGGCGACGAAATCGAGGCCAATCTCGATCTCCTTCAGGATTTATGTGAGCTGATGACTGATGGCTCGCTGTGCGCGATGGGAGGCCTGACGCCCATGCCGGTGCGCAGTGCGATTGAGCGTTTTCCCGAAGACTTCACCCGTCTGGCTGCCGAGTAGGACCCCGCCATGCCCCTGGTCAAGGAGATCGATTTCGGAACCCCGGCGCCGGCTGCGAGCGAGAGAACCGCGACGCTCGAGATCGACGGCTTCCAGGTCACGGTCCCCGAGGGCACCAGCATCATGCGCGCGGCTATGTCGCTGGGCACGCAAATCCCCAAACTCTGCGCGACTGACAATCTGAAAGCCTATGGGTCCTGCCGCCTCTGCCTGGTCGAGATCGACGGCAAGCGTGGCACGCCGGCCTCCTGCACCACGCCGGTCGAGCCCGGGATGAAGGTCACAACCCAATCCGACCGTCTGGCACGCCTGCGTCGCGGCGTGATGGAACTCTATATTTCCGACCACCCGCTCGACTGCCTGACCTGTTCGGATAATGGCGATTGCGAGCTTCAGGACATGGCTGGCGCCGTCGGCCTGCGCGATGTCCGCTACGGTTTCGCTGGCGAAAATCACGGCGGTCAGGCGAAGGATGTTTCCAACCCCTATTTCGACTTCGAACCCTCCAAATGCATTGTCTGTTCACGCTGCGTGCGCGCCTGTGACGAGGTCCAGGGCACACTGGCCCTGACCGTCGAAGGCCGCGGCTTTGACTCCCATATCTCGGTCGGCGGGCCGGACTTCTTCAATTCCGAATGCGTCTCCTGCGGGGCCTGCGTCCAGGCGTGTCCCACTGCAACACTCCAGGAGAAGGCGGTCGTCGAGCACGGCGTGCCCGACCGGTCGGTGAGGACGACTTGCGCCTATTGCGGTGTCGGCTGTTCCTTCAAGGCCGAGCTAAAGGGCGACCAGGTCATCCGCATGGTGCCGGACAAGGATGGCAAGGCCAATCACGGCCATTCCTGCGTGAAAGGCCGCTTTGCCTGGGGCTATGCCTCCCACGCAGACCGCATCACAACGCCCATGATCCGCGACACAATCGATCAGCCCTGGCGCGAGGTCAGCTGGGATGAGGCGATCGGCTTCGCGGCAGACCGGCTCAAAGCAACCCAGGCCGAACATGGTCGCAAATCAATCGGAGCCATCTCGTCCTCGCGCTGCACGATCGAGGAGGTCTGGCTGGTCCAGAAAATGGTCCGCACCGCCTTCTCCAACAATAATATCGACACCTGTGCCCGGGTCTGCCATTCGCCCACCGGCTATGGCCTGAAACAGACCTATGGCACCTCCGCCGGCACCCAGGATTTCGACAGCGTCGAAGAGGCGGATGTGATCCTGCTCATCGGCGCCAATCCGACCGATGCGCATCCGGTATTCGCCTCGCAAATGAAGCGGCGCCTGCGCGCTGGCGCCAAGTTGATCGTGGCCGATCCGCGTGCCATCGATCTGGTGCGCACCCCGCATGTCGAAGCGGCCCATCACCTGGCCCTGCAGCCGGGCACCAATGTCGCGCTGGTCAACGCGTTCGCGCATGTCGCGGCCGTCGAAGACCTGCTGGATGGGCGCTTTATTGCCGAACGCTGTGAGACGGATTCCTTCGACGACTGGCTCGCCTTCATCAAGGATGAAGCCAACTCTCCAGAAAGTGCCGCGGCGATCACAGGTGTACCGGCGGAGGACATCCGGGCGGCGGCGCGCCTCTATGCCAGCGGCGGCAACGCGGCGATCTATTACGGGTTGGGCGTTACTGAACACAGCCAGGGTTCGACCATGGTCATGGGCATGGCCAATCTCGCCATGGCAACCGGCAATATCGGCCGTCGCGGCGTTGGCGTGAACCCGCTGCGCGGGCAAAACAATGTCCAGGGCTCCTGCGATATGGGCTCATTCCCGCATGAATTCCCCGGCTATCGCCATGTCAGCGATGACGGCACCCGCGCCATGTTCGAAGCGGCCTGGGAACACAAGCAGGACGCCGTGCCGGGCCTGCGCATTCCCAACATGTTCGACGAGGCCTGTGCCGGAAATTTCCGCGGACTCTACGTCCAGGGCGAGGATATCGCCCAGTCCGATCCCAATACCCAGCATGTCGAAGCGGCGCTTAAGGCGCTCGACATTCTCATTGTCCAGGACCTCTTCCTGAATGAGACCGCGCGCTTCGCCCATGTCTTCCTGCCCGGCACCTCCTTCCTCGAGAAAGATGGCTGCTTCATCAATGCCGAGCGTCGCATCAACCGGGTCCGCCCGGCGATCCGCAACAAGACAGGTATGGATGAGTGGGCGGCCACGCAGGCACTGACAGAGGCGATGGGCTATTCGGTGAAGCCTTTCACCTCGAGCTCGGAGATCATGGATGAGATCGCGGCCCTCACGCCGACATTCGCGGGGGTGACCCATGCGCGCCTCGACCAGGAGGGCAGCGTACAATGGCCGTGCAATGAACAAGCGCCGCAGGGCACGCCCATCATGCATGTCGACGGTTTCGTGCGCGGCAAAGGCAATTTCGTGGTCACCGAGTTCGTGCCGACGACCGAGCGCACCAATCGCAAATTCCCGCTCATCCTGACCACGGGCCGCATCCTCAGCCAGTACAATGTCGGCGCCCAATCGCGGCGCACCGAGAATTCGCGCTGGCATGACGAGGATGTGCTGGAGCTGCATCCCAGCGACGCGGAAACACGTGGCATCCAGGACGGACAATGGGTCTCCGTCCGCTCCCGCAAGGGTGAGATCACGGTGCGGGCCCGCCTCTCCGAACGCATGGCGCCGGGTGTGGTCTATACAACCTTCCACCATCCCGAGACCGGCGCCAATGTCATTACGACCGAGAATTCGGATTGGGCAACCAGCTGCCCGGAATACAAGGTGACAGCGGTTGAGGTGGGCCCGGCCAATCATCGCTCCGCCTGGCAGGAAGCCCATGCCGAGCAAGCGGGACCAAGCCGGCAGATCCAGCGAGATGATCGTGTCGAACCGGCCGAGTAACCGACCTTGCGTTAAAGAGCAGGGCGTTGCCGCAGCCGTGGCGAGAGACATCGTGCTGGCCGATGGTGCCGCGTGGGCCGTGCCCGAAGAGGTCCCTGTGGCCCTCGTGTATAACCGGCGCAACTACGCCGTCATGCTGGCAACACCCGATAATCTTGGCGATTTCGCGATCGGATTCTCGCTCGCCGAGGGCATTATCCACAACGCCGGCGAAATCGAGGCCATCGAGATCGTCAGTCAGGAGAGCGGGACGGATCTGCACATCACGCTGAATGCGGAGCGACTGGAGCGCTTCGACCTCATCCAGCGCCGCCGCAACTTGCCCGGTCGGGCGGGATGCGGCCTCTGCGGTCTGGAAAACGCTGAAAGTCTGACAGCACCGTTGCCGCCCATCGCTGACCGGGCGATCGAGATCAGCCTGGTCGCGCTCGCCACCGCCATGGCCGCCCTGCCGGACTGGCAGCCCCTCAATGCCCGAACCCGCTCGGTTCATGCCGCGGCCTGGGCGGATGCCGACGGGAAACTCCTGACCTCCCGCGAAGATGTCGGGCGGCACAATGCCCTCGACAAGCTGATCGGCGCCCTGGCCCGTGACGAACGCGACGCCTCGAAGGGCTTCGTCGTCATGTCCAGTCGTTGCTCCTATGAGCTGGTCGAGAAAGCCGCGCGCGCCGGACTGCCGGCCATCGCGACGCTGTCCGCGCCCACCGCCTTTGCGATCCGAAAGGCCCGGGAAGCGCGCATCACGCTCTATGCCCGCAGCAAGGGGCGCTTCGTGCGCGTGACATGACACGCTTCGGACTCATCCTCGCCGGCGGCCAGGCCCGACGCATGGGCGGCGCTGACAAGGCATTGGCCCAACTGAAAGGGCGTCACCTGATCGAGCACGTCGCCGAACGTCTGACACCGCAGGTCGATCAGGTCCTGATCTCAGGGCGCGCTGACTATGGAAGCGAAATGAAGGTTCTGACCGATGGGCCCGTCGGTCCCGCCGGACCTGCGGCCGGGCTTTTTGCCGCCGCGCAATACCTCGCCGATCACCCAGCGAGCATTGTGATTGCGGTCCCGGTGGACGCACCCTTCCTGCCGCTGGATCTGGTCGAGCGTCTGTGCGCGGGATCGCTGCCAGCCGTCGCCCACGCGGGCGGCCGGCTGCAGCCGGCCTTCTCGGCCTGGACACAGGACGAACTGGTCGCGCAGCTCGCGCGCCACCCGGCCGGGCAAGGCCTGGCCCTGGGTCAGTTGGCCCGGGACGCCAACGCCCGGACCGTCAAATTCGACGACCCGGGCGCTTTTTTCAATATCAATTCCGCCGATGACCTGGCAGCGGCCGAAGCGCGCTCCGGATAACTCAGCCCGGCGCCGTGAAATGCGGTGCGTCGAATTGGTAGGCCGGTTGCGGCGGCGTTGATGTGGACGGCGCAACGTCGAGCGAATAGCCCGTGCCCGAACACACGCCCGGCGCTTCCGGCATGGTGCGACGGAAGACCATCAGGGCGGAATGGTCATAGCCGGTCGTATCAACCGTGCCGCGACGCCCCAGCGGAGTCACATCGACCACGCCGTCGCGATGCCCCAGGGCGATCAGCTCCAGACCGTCATCGCCGCTCAACCCGAAGTCATAACGCCCGTTCAGCTCGAGGGCGATATAGTTTGCGCCCAGCTGCTCCAACCCGCCCTTGGACATCCAGCCTCGCTCGCTGTTCAGGGTGTGCTGGATATTCACGGTATCGGTGAACATCGGGGCCAGATCGTAAGCCATGGCGTAATTCTGGGCCCGCCACCGCTGGATCACCTCCGGAATGGTCGTGCCGACCCGCTCGAGCGGGGCCGACATGGTCTCAAACCCGTCCAGCGTGACACTGTTTTCCCACATCTCCACGATGAGACGCTCGCCATAGCTGTCGGCAATCGATTGCAGCAAGGTCCATTGGGCGTAGTCAAACCCGTCCTGGCTTGTTGTCCAGCAGACTTCCGGCGAACCGTAATCTGTGGCGACATAGTCGGTGGCATCCTGGTCGCTGCCGACGGTCGTGGTCTCCGTCCAGGAGGCGGTCGCCTCATAGAGCCAGTCAAGCCCCTCTTCGGAATCATAGCCAAACTGGATGACATGATTGAATTCATGCGTCGCTGTGGCGCGCATCAGGCTGTGTACCGGCGCCGTCTTGCCCATGCCGACAAAATCATTGTCGACCACAAAGACGGTCCGCGCCGCCGACGTCTCGCGAACGTCACCCGTGTGCACATTGTCAAAGACGATTTGAACCGGATAGGTCACGCCCATCGATCCATCCGCGTCAGCGACATAGGCCGTATAGCGCCCGTCATCGTCACGAACCGGTTCCGCCCAACCGATGCGCGACACTTGCTCATCGAGCATGGCTTGCAGGGTGACACCGACCGATTCAGCGTACTCCGTGGATGAAGCGTCGACGCCTTCAAGCGTGTAGTGAACGCGGAAATCTTCGGTCTCAAGGACCAGTTCCGGCCCACTCAGCGCGACTCGGTTCTCCAGCAATTCCTGCAGGGTGTCGACGACAGTCCCGTCCACGAAAGACAGTTCGAGACGGTAATCGCCACTGCTCTCGCCACTGCGATAGCGTCTCAGTTCCAAGGTGTAGCTGCCATCGGCCGGCGCCGTGAAGGCAATCGCGGAGTTCAGCGATCCATCACCCCGATCATCATTGAGCGCGACCGGGAAACCGTCTTCACCAACCAGGCGCAGCACGGTGTCGAGGTCACCGTTGAGCGCTTCGGCCAGAACCATCACGGTCTGGCCGGCTTCCAGCTCGAGCGGATAATCGAATTCGGTGACTCGGCCACCAATCGAACCCGTTTGCTCGGCGAACACATCCCGCTCGATCGAGTCGAAATCGAACGGCACTTCAGCATTCGGGTCTGTCGCAATGGAGAGCATGAGATCGCCCGATCCATCGCCACCATAGGTGCTCACGACAACCCGGAAATCGCTGGTCTCTTCCGCTTGATAGACCAGTTGCGAGTTCAGGCTGCCATCACCGCGGTCGTCATTCTGGGCGATCACCTCTCCACTGCCGTCCAGCAGGGCCAGCGTCGTGTCGAGCCCTTCGGTCAGCGCGTAGGTGGTGACAACAAGGATGTCGTCGCTCGAGAGGCTGACCGGATAGCTGGCTTCGCGGCGACTGGCGTCGAGCGAAACCCGCTCTTCCGCCATGATGTCAGCTTCACTGGTGAGACCGAAATCAAGGCCGTCGGCGATGGTCAGCTCGAACGCGCCGGTTGCACCGCCATAACCTGTTACGACTGCGGAGTAATCACCGCTGGTCGCGGCAACATAGATGATCTGCGATGTCAGATCGCCAGGGGCGCGGTCATCGTTTTCAGCGACAGCACGTCCATCAGGCCCAAAGAGCTCAAGGACAGTATCGAGGCGATCCGCCGAGGCGGTCGACAGGGTGACAAGCTGACCGGCCTCCAGGGAGATCTCGGTGACGGCGCGCGGTGCGGCCTCTGTCACTTCACCGGCGACCGTGCGGTCCTCCGCGTCTTGCGCCAGAGCGCTCCCAGCCAGACACACGAATGCACCCAAAACATATCCGACGCGCACAGACACCTCCCGAAAATCGCTCACCGCCCCCAGAGCGATGTGTCGCGCGAGATGTACCGGCATCTCGACACCACCACAAGCAATCCACCACGCGCGAGCGCAGCGCGACGCCAAGCGAAAACGTCTATCGCAAGCGGTATCGCTGAACTTTCCCGGTCTGGGTTTTCGGCAATGCATCCAGAAATTCGACCGCCCTGGGATATTTGTAAGGCGCGATCTCGGCTTTCACATGAGCTTGAAGCGCCTCGATCATGGCGGCGTCGCCGTCATGATCCGGCTTGAGCACGACGAACGCCTTCACGATCGTGCCTCGCTCTTCATCCGGCGCGCCCACCACGGCGCACTCAGCCACCGCTTCATGGGTCAACAACGCCTGCTCCACTTCGGGTCCGGCAATATTATAGCCGGCCGCGACGATGAGATCATCGGCCCGGGAGAAATACCAGAAATAGCCATCCTCATCACGGCGATACAGATCCCCTGTGATATTCCAGCCATCGATGACATAATCTGCCTGGCGCGGATCATCGAGGTAGAGACAGCCGGTCGGCCCTCGCACTGCGAGCCGACCGACCTCACCGCAGGGCATGTCCTGCCCCTGCTCATTGATGACTCGGGCTTCGTAGCCTGGAACCGGCAGTCCGGTTGCGCCGGGCCGGATTTCACTGCCTGACGCCGAGATGAAAATATGGATCATCTCTGTCGCCCCGATCCCGTCGATCAGTCGTATGCCGGTCTTTTCCAAGACCGCATCAGAGGTCGCCTTGGGCAGGGATTCACCGGCCGAAACTGCCTTGTGAACCGACCCCATGTCATAATTGCCCCACAAACCCATCAAGGCCCGATAACCCATGGGGGCCGTGAAAAGCGTGGTGACGCCATAGCGCTCCACGGTCTCGCACAGGGCTTCAAACCCGGGTCTATCCGCCAAGGCAACAGCAATGCCGGAGCGCGCCGGAAAGACCACAAAGGCGCCGAGGCCGAAAGTGAAGGCGAAGGGCGGTGTGCCGGCATAGATTTCGTCCGACTCGGGCGCGAGCGTGTGCCGACCGAATGTGTCGGCCATGGCCAGGACGCTGGAATGGAAGTGTGCGCAGGCCTTCGGGTGGCCGGTTGTTCCCGAGGTGAAGGCCAGCAGCGCGATATCGTCCCGCGAGGTGTCAGCATTGGTGAATGTCGCCGGCTTGCCCGCCATCGCGATCGCCAACGCCCCGCCCGCTCCCCAGCATTCGATCCGCTTTAGGACAGGATGGGCACTCGCCGCCTCGCGGACCGGATCGAGGAGGGCGGGATCACACAAGGCAAAGGCGACCTGGCCCTTGTCAATCACCTTGCCCAATTCGAGAGCGCGCAGCATCGGCATGGTAGTCACGGCAACCGCCCCGGCCTTCAAGACCGCGTACCAGGCCAGCATCAGGTCGATCCCGTTCGGCCCGTGCAACAGGACCCGATTGCCCGGAACAATGCCCAGATCATCGACAAGGTAATGAGCCAGTCGGTTCGCTTCCTCGAGCAGTTCGGCATAGGTCAGCGTCCGGTCGGGACTATAGACCGCAACCCGATCCCCCCAGCCCTTCGCGACAGCGCCGTCCAGCAGCTCAGCGCCGCAATTGAGGCGCGCCGGATAGTCAAGATCCGCAGCCTCGAAGCGAAAATCCGGCCATTGCTCGCGCGATGGCAGACGATCACGTGTAAAGCCATCCACATGGCCAGACGTCTGTAATGTCATCACGTCCTCCCCGACGCGTTTGACGCTCATTCTTGGCCGGACCGGCCCGGGTCCGGTGATGCCGATTCAGCGCGGCAGCACGGCAGTCGTTTCGATCTCGACCTTGGCACGCGGCTCGATCAGGCCTTGCACGATGACAAAGGCCATGGCCGGGTAATTCCGCCCCATCCTCTGTTTCCAGATTTCGCCAAGCTCGCGGCCGGCAGCCAGGTATTCATCGCGCCCCGTCACATAGCCGGTCATTCGAACAACATGCTCCGGCCCGGCTCCGGCCTCAGCCAAGACTGCCAGCGTATTGTCGATCACCTGGCGGAATTGCGCCGCAAAGTCGTCCGAGACGATCTCACCGCTCGCGTCCCAGCCAATCTGACCGGCAACGTGGACTGTGCGCCCTTCCGCGAGAACTCCGTTGGAATAACCCTTGGGGCGCGGCCAGCCGGGCGGTTGCAAAATCTGCATCAGACGGTCTCCTCAAATGCCTGCATCCGCTCACGCAAGGCTGGCGGGATGGCGATCGGCTTGTTGGCCGGTCCATCAATGAAAACCAGGGTCGGGCGGGCGATCATGCGAACTTCGTCACCGCACCGGGCGGTCAGGGTCAGCTTTATCGAGGACCGCCCGAGCTCGCGCACGACCAGCGAGAAATCGAGCGTATCATCAAGGCGACTGGGCGCCTTGAACTCGGCTTCCATGTGGGCCAGCGGAACGCCATGCGGCCCTTTGACGATCATGGCATCGAAGCCATAGCCCAGACCGTCGTCGAACCAGTCCTCGATCATTCCGTTGATCATCTCGAAATAGCGCGGATAGAAAACGATCCCGGCCGGATCGACATCGGCAAAGCGCACGCGGCGGGAGCGATCAAAACTCATGCCCCGGCCTCCGCCAGATGCGAGCGTGCTATTACAAGCTTCTGGACTTCCGACGCGCCCTCATAGATGCGCAAGGCCCGGATTTCCCGGTAGAGCGCCTCGGCGACATTACCCTTGGTCACGCCCAGCCCGCCGAATATCTGGACCGCGGCGTCGATCGCCTTCTGGGCCGCCTCGGTTGCATAGAGCTTGGCCATGGCCGCTTCGCGGGTGACGCGGGCGGCACCACCATCCTTGGTCCAGGCCGCGCGATAGATCAGCAGCGCCGCCGCGTCGATATCGACCGCCATCTCGGCCAATTGCGTCTGGACCCCCGGAAGATCTGCCAGTGGAGCGCCGAAGAGCTCGCGCCCGCGCGCGCGCGCTGTGGCCTCGTCCAGTGCACGCCGGGCAAAGCCCAGCGCCGCCGCGCCGACGGTCGAGCGGAAGACGTCCAGCGTCGACATGGCGATCCTGAAACCGGCCCCGCCCTCACCCAGACGATGGTCCACCGGGACCCGGCAATTCTCGAACCGCAAGCAGGCCAGCGGATGCGGCGCCATGGTCTCGATACGCTCGGCGATGACGAGACCCGGCGTATTTGCCGGCACGATGATGGCACTCAGGCCGCGCGCGCCATCGGCCTCGCCCGTGCGCGCGAAAACGACGTAGAAGTCGGCGATTCCGCCATTGGAGATGAAGGTCTTCTCGCCCTCGATGACGTAATGGCCGCTATCAAGGCGCGCCTCAGTCGTGATCGCTGCGACGTCTGAGCCGGCCTCGGGTTCGGTCAAAGCAAAGGCCGCGCACAGCTCACCCGAGGCCACACCTGGCAGCCAGGCCTGTTTCTGTGCGGACGTCCCGAACAGCGATATGGCCCCGGACCCCAGGCCCTGCATGGCGAACACGAAATCGGCGAGACCGGAGCGGTAAGCCAGGTGCTCGCGGACAAGGCAGAGCGAGCGGACATCCAGTGACTCCTGCGCGCCACCATAGGCCGACGGAACGACCTGACGGGTCAAACCGGCCTCACCCAGCGCGGCGCGAATCTCGGCACAATCCGCATCGATATCGGCATGTTCGGAAAAGCCTGTCTCGCCAAATCGCGTTTTCGCCCAATCGGACAATTGCGCGGCGAGGGCGCGATGATAATCGTCAAAAAAGGGCCAGGCCAGATAGCTGGTATCGGACATTCAATCCCCCTCGAAGACGGGCTTTTCGCGCGCGACGAAAGCTTCATAGGCGCGCTCGAAGTCGCGGGTCTGCATGCAGATCGCCTGGGCCTGGGCTTCCGACTCGATGGCGGTATGCAGGCCCATATCCCATTCGGTATTGAGCTGGTTCTTGGTCATGGCATTGGCGAAATTCGGCCCGCTCGCGATCCGCCTAGCCCAGGCCTGCGCCGTTTCCATCAGGGCGTCCGCCTCGACGATGGAGTTGTAGAAGCCCCAGCGCTCGCCCTCCTCGGCCGACATGGAACGCCCGAAGAAAAGAAGCTCGCTCGCACGGCCCTGGCCGATCAGCCGTGGGAGGATGGCGCAGGCACCCATATCGCAGCCGGCGAGTCCGACACGATTGAAGAGAAAAGCGGTCTTGGCCGCGGGTGTCGCCACGCGCAGGTCAGATGCCATCGCCATGATCGCACCTGCACCGACACAGACCCCGTCCACCGCGGCGATCACCGGCTGCGGACAATCGCGCATCGCCTTGACCAGATCGCCGGTCATCCGCGTGAAATCGAGCAGGCCGGCCATGTCTTTCTTGACCAGCGGGCCGATGATGTCGTGGACGTCACCACCGGAACAGAAGTTTCCGCCCGCACCCGTGACGATTACGGACTGGACGGACCTGGCATAGACAAGGTCGCGGAAAAGGTCGCGCAGCTCGGCATAACTTTCGAAGGTCAGAGGATTCTTGCGATCCGGGCGGTTCAACGTGATTGTGGCGACACCGTCCTCGAATGACCAAAGAAAATGTTCAGGCTGGAGCGTGTTGGGATCAAGCATGATCTATCCGTTCGTTTCGACTTGGAGACTGCGGAGCAGGGCTTCGGAATGACGGGCGAGCGACGTCGCGCTGGCCGGTGGGAGGTCAGCCAGCAATTCTGTCAGCCACCCGGCATGTGCCTGTGCCATGCGGGAAAAGGTGGCCCGGCCTTCGTCGGTCAGCGCGACACGAAAACTGCGGCGGTCCTGCGGCTGCGCTTCGCGCGTCACCAGCCCGTCTGCCAGCATGCGGCTTATCAAGCCCGTGACATTGCCATTGGTCACCAGAAGCCGGTCGGACAGTTCGCCCATGAGCAGACCATCTGGCGCGCGGTCGAGCGCCGAAAGCGCATCAAAGCGCGACAGGCTGACCCCGAATTCGCGCTGGAAACGGCTTCGCAGCTCGCGCTCAATCAGGGAGACCGGGCGATAGAGGCGCAGCCACAGCTTGACCGCCTGCCGGTCATCCTCCTGCGTCTTGTCGGCGCCTGATCTCATTTCAGATCGCCCCTCCGGATATGGTGATTGCCTGGCCGGAGACTGACCCTGAATGCGGCGAGCACAACCAGGCGACCGCCTCGGCAACCTCGACGGGCTGGATCAGGCGACCTTGCGGGTTCTCCTTGGCCAGCTCAGCCAGCGCCTGGTCCCGCGTGCGACCGGTCTTGGCCATGATATTGGCGATCGCATCCTCGACAATCTGCGTCTCGACAAAGCCGGGGCAGACCGCGTTCACGGTCAGGTTTGTTTGCGCGTATTCCAGCGACAGCGACTTCGTCAGTCCGACAACGGCATGCTTGGACGCGACATAGGGGGCGACATAGGCCCCGCCGCGCAGGCCCGCGATAGAGGCGATATTGATAATTCGGGCATAGTCCGCCCGGATCATCGAACCGAGCACGGCTTGAGTACAGCGCACCAAGCCTTCCACATTCACGGCCTGGATCTGGCGCCAATCGTCCATTGAGGTCTTGGTGAAGGCGCACGCGGCGGCGATGCCGGCATTATTGATCAGAATATCGATCGGCCCGCTGGCCTTGAACGCCGCCTCGACACTCGCATCATCCGTAACATCGCAACGGATGGCACGGGCCCGCTCCAGCGTCCCGGCCGCGGCTTCCAGACGCTCGAGGTCGCGCCCCATGAGCAGGGTCTCGATCCCCTCGACATCGAGACGGCTGGCACAGGCCAGGCCAATCCCGGTGCCACCGCCGGTGATGACAGCCCGTTTTCCGGTGAGCTTGCTCATGCGCGCTCCTCCATTTGCTGAGCGCGCTGCAGATTGCGCGATAATTGGTCAAACCCGGCCAGGTATTGGCGCGGGACCGCGACGCCCCGATCAGCCAGCTCCGCAGCGGCGCGGAGCGTCCAGTTGGGGTCGAGCAGATGCGGGCGGGCGAGGGCGACGAGGTCTGCCCGACCGGCAGCCAGGATCGAATTCACATGATCCGGCTCGTAGATATTGCCGACGGCCATTGTGGCACAGCCGAGCGTATTGCGGATCTGATCGGAGTAAGGCGTCTGGAACATGCGGCCGTAGACCGGACGCGCGTGCGGTGTGGTCTGACCTGCCGACACATCGATCAAATCAGCGCCGGCGGCCATGAAGGCCTGGGCGACCTGCACACTCTCATCCGCCTCAATGCCCTGACCCGCCACCCAGTCAGTTGCCGAGATGCGGACAGCCATGGGCTTCTCGTCAGGCCAGACCTCACGCATCGCGGTAAAAACTTCGAGCGGGTAGCGCAGGCGGTTCTCCAATGATCCGCCATAGGCGTCGGTGCGATGATTGGAGATCGGCGTGATGAAGGAGGACAGGAGATAGCCGTGAGCGCAGTGCAACTCGACCATGTCGAACCCGGCTTCCAACGCGCGCTCGGTTGCGCGGACGAAATCGGCACAGATCCGGTCCATATCTTCCCGGTCCATCTCGATCGGGATCTGATTGCCGTCATCCCAGGGAATGGGAGACGGGCCATAGATTGGCCAGTTGCCGCTCTCCAGCGGCACATCATAGCCATCCCAGCCCAGCTTGGTGGAGCCTTTGCGGCCAGCATGGGAAAGCTGGATCGCCATGCGGGCACGCGACTGCCCATGCGCGAAATCCGTGATTTCGCGCCAGGCCGCGACATGCGCGTCCGTGTAAAGGCCGGCACATCCCGGTGTGATCCGGGCATCGGCACTGACATCGGTCATTTCGGTATAGACCAGACCCGCCCCACCCAGACAGCGAGCACCGTAATGGACGCGATGAAACGCGCCGGGCATACCCTCAACCGCCGAGTACATGCACATCGGCGAGACGACGATGCGGTTCGCCAAATGCATGTCCCGGAGCGTGAATGGCGCGAACATGGGCGGCCGCGCCGCCCCTCTGTCGCCACTGCCTAAGAACCAGGACTCGACCCCAGACAGCCAGGCCGCATCGCGAAGTCGCAGATTTTCGTGACTGATGCGCTGCGATCGGGTCAGCAGGGAGTAGGCAAACTGCTTGGGCGAAAAACCGGTATAGCGCTCCAGATTTTCGAACCATTCGGTTGAATTGCGCGCGGCGCTTTGCAGTTTGAGCACCTCGACCTTGCGCGCCTCCTGATAGTCCAACAGCCCCTCGGCGACCGGCTTGTCGGCACTGGTCAGGACATCCGCCAGCATGATCGCGTCCTCAAAGGCCAGCTTGGTGCCCGATCCGATCGAGAAATGCGCCGTGTGGGCGGCGTCGCCCAGAAGGACGAGCTTGTCGTGAACCCAGGTCTCACACAGCACGCGCGGGAAATTCAGCCAGGCCGAACCGCGCAGGTGCCGCGCATTGGACATAAGGGGCTCGTCATCCAGCCAGGCCGAGAACAAGGCCTCGCAGGCCCGACAGGTCTCGGTCTGATCCATTTTGGCGAAGCCCAGTGCGTCCCAGGTCTCGGGCGCGCACTCGACGATAAAGGTCGAGGTGCCATCATCGAACTTGTAGGCGTGAGCCCAGACCCAGCCATGCTCGGTCTCGGTGAAGATGAAGGTGAAGGCGTCGAAAACCTTGTGCGTGCCCAGCCAGATGAACTTGTTCCGGCGCACATCGATATCGGGCTTGAAATGGTCGGCATAGGCGGCGCGAATTTTCGAGTTCAAACCGTCCGAAGCCACAATCATGTCAGCATCGGCATAGCGCTCGAGGCCCGCGTCCACCTCACATTCGAAATGGAGGCCGACACCGAGGTCCCGCGCCCGATCCTGCAGGATATTCAGCAGATGTTTGCGTCCGATACCGCAGAAGCCGTGGCCGCTTGACGTCTCGACCTCGCCCCGGAAATGCACGTCGATATTGTCCCAGTGCGCCAGATTGTCCCCGATGGACTTGGCGCTGACCGGGTCATTGCCTTGGAGATTCTCCATCGTCTGATCGGAAAAGACCACGCCCCAACCGAAAGTGTCACCGGGTCGATTGCGTTCATAGACGTCGACCCGACAATCCGGATCGCGCAGCTTCATTGAGATCGCGAAATAGAGACCGGCTGGCCCCCCGCCCAAACAGGCAATCTTCATCGCACACCGCTCCACCCTGATGCGAGGTTATTTTAGGTATAAACTATCGAGCTACCAAGCCCAACAAACACCCGAATAACGGGCGACCTCACTCCAGGCCCTGCTCGATATTGAGTATGCAGGGAAATCGCCCCGCCTCGATCAGCTCGAAAGTCTGGTCAGGGGCAGGCGAAACTTAACGTACCGGCTTCGCTGAAACGCCCGGCTTGTGCGCACGGAGAGCACTCGAACGCGAGGGGATTCCGCTGGGGCGAGCCGTTCAATTTAATCTTGAAAATTCAGGAAAAAATGTGGCGGCTCAGGCAGACAAAATCTGCTCGGTCTCGGCCATTCATAAGCCGGAGCATACCGCCACAGCATGAGGACATACCCTGCAAGCGCAGGCCAAGCCTCACCCGATACGCGGAAGTCGCATGGTTTCGATCCTGGTCCAGGTCAGAATACACGAGGCGCGATAAAGAGCGATACCATGCTCAAAACGGCCACGGCGATGATATTGAGTACCAGACCAACGCGCGCCATGGCTGGAATGGCTACAAGCCCGGAACTGAACACGACCGCATTCGGCGGGGTCGCCACTGGCAGCATGAAGGCGCAGCTGGCGGCCAGTGTGACGGGAATGACGTAGACCAGAGGGTCCTGCCCGGTCTCGACGCCGATGGCCGCGATCACCGGCAGGAAGGTCGCCGTCGTGGCCAGGTTGCTGGTTAGTTCTGTGATGAAGATCACCAGCGCGGTCGCCACCACAATCAACAGAACGGCATTGATGGTACCAACGCCCACCAATTGCTGCCCGAGCCACAGAGCCAGACCCGATGCTGTAACGGCCGAGGCCAGAGCCAAGCCGCCGCCGAACAGGACCAAGACGCCCCAAGGCAGTTTCGTTACTGCATCCCAGGTCATAAGGGTTTCACCCTTCTGACCCGATGGAATGAGAAAGGCTGCCACAGCGGCCGCCATCGCCACGCCGGTGTCCGTGACCTCCCCCACAAATGGCAAGTCATTCAACCAGCCTCGCGACAGCCAGCCGCCGACCAGGAAGGCGAACAGCAGTGCCGTCCGCAGCTCCGCTTTGCTCATCTCGCCAAGGCCCGAGCGCATGCTCCGGATGTGGCGCACCGCTTCGTCCGAGGCCTTGAAGTCGATCGGGTAAATGAAACGCGTCAGCACGAACCAGGCGATGGGCAGCATGATCAGGGACACTGGCAGACCAACCAGCATCCATCGGGCAAAGTCGATTTCGACCCCGTAATTGTCCGCCATGAAGCCGGCCATGAAAGCATTCGGCGGTGTTCCGACGAGGGTGGCGAGACCGCCCAGTGTTGAGCCGTAGGCAAGCCCCAGCAAGAGTGAGATTCCGAAATTCTCGCTTTGTCGCGTCTGCAATGTGGGCATGGTTTCACGGATCACCGTGACCACGGACATCGCGATCGGGAGCAGCATCAAAGTTGTCGACGTGTTTGAAATCCACATGCTCACAAAGGCTGCAGATCCCATAAATCCGGCAACCAGCCCGCGCGCATCCGCACCGGCCAGTGAAAAGACCAAAAGGGCGATACGCCGGTGCAGGCCACACCGCTCGATCGCCAGTGCCACCACGAAGCCACCGAAGAACAGATAGATGATCGGGTGGGCATAGGGTGCCGCGATACTGGACATAGGCACCACACCCAAAAGCGGCAGAGCAACCAGCGGCAAGAATGCCGTCATAGCAACGGGAATGGCCTCGGTGGCCCACCAGATGGCCATCCACAGGCCAATAGCGGCGACCAGCACGCCCTCTCTTGGCAAACCCTCGGGCGAAAACGTGAAAGCAAGGAGCGCGGCGAGCACAGGGCCCAGAACCAAGCCGATACGTTGGTAGGATGCAGGTCCGGAATAGTCGTGTGTGGTCATCAGGTCGGCCTTCGGGATTGAGGTCGGCAATCGGCAGTCCATAACGGCACGGATGCGAAGCCCCTCGGCCGCGAGCCGCGCCGAAAACAGTTACTCTGCCATGGTGGCATTGGCGATCAGGGCAGCGGCACTTCGGGCCATGCCCGCATTGTCATGAGCCACGCGCGGCACGACTACGCTTGTCCAGGCGAAGTTGGCACCCAATGCCTCTGCAGCGTCCCGCCCGGCACGGTGAAAGTAGAGCCCTCGCGCGAAGCGGTGCAAACCTTGGGCGTCAGCCTCCGGCGTACGGCGCAGATTGCGATCATCCGGATCGGTATCGGCATCGCCCAGCATTACCACGAGCGGCGTTTCGACCCAGCCGACAATCGCCGCGTTTTCGAGCGGTACATCCAGCAATCCATACGGCCAGGCGAGCGTGCGGTCGGGCAAGGTGTACCAGCCAGCATTCGCCGCATAGGCCCGGACAAGGTTCGGCAATTCTTCGAACAGAACAGCGCGATGGACGAATTGCGCGCCCGCCGAGTGGCCGAAAAGGTGATAGCCGTCCGCCTGTCCGCCGCGAGCGGCAATAGCGCGGAACAGGGGCTCGATGTATGAGTAGGCGTAGGGACCGTCGGTCCCGACACCGCCCAGATTGAACAATCTGGAACCGGGAAAATCCTGGGCCGAGAACTCCGGCACGTAGACCCGAAGCCCATAATCCCGCGCAAGTGCGATCCAGTTATCACGGTACTCGTCCGCATTGCGATTGACGCCGTGCAGGACGATGACAACAGGCGCGAGATCCATGCGATCCGGACCCGGCTCGAAATAATGCACATTCAGACCGGGGCCCGCCGCCGATGAGAAAGAGAATTGCCCTGTTTGTCCGTCGCCGGTCAGGGCGACTGCCGAACCGGAAAGCAAGCACGCGGCCAGAATAAGTACGAAGAGGGTCTTCAGCATGACGTCAGCGGCAGAGCGCCGCCCGAGGGCGGCGCTCCCCGATCCATTGGACTAGAAGTTCTTGCGAACGTCGAAGTAGACCTGACGGCCACGGATGCTGTGATACGCGGCATCATAGCCATTGGTTTCGTCCGCAAGCGGTGGTTCTTCGTCAAAGATGTTGTTGGCGCCGACCCGGATGCGCAAGTCATTGAGCGGACCATGCCGGTCGAACTCATACTCCATATACGCATTGGTCTGGGTCCAGGCTTCGACGATGAAAGGATCACCATTCGGATTCAGACCGGCACCGGTGTCGATGAACTCGCCGGTATAATCGGCACGGATCCCGCCGCCCCAACCGCTCGGGTGCGCCCAAGACAGGCTGGCACCCACGCGCCATTCCGGCTGGCCATCCTGCAGGATGATGTCGCCTTCCTGCGAGACCGTGATCTCGTCAGCGATGAGGCCGCTGTCCACAGCATCCCGGATCTGCTGGGCGCCCGGCGACAGGGCGATGAAGTAGGTCTCTAGGTAGGACGCGTTCACCTTCAGATTGAAGTCGCCGAACCGGGTATCTTCCAGATCATAGTAGATGCCGTAGTCCAGACCCGACACCTCAATCTCTTCATTGTTGTCATAGGTGTCTCGAATGAAGAGGATATCCCCGACCGGATCGAGACCCGCTGCGGTGAAGAAGCTGATTTCATCCGCGTTTGGCGCGTCACGCACCACATTGGGGTTGGACGAACCCTGTAGTCGCAGCAGGTAGTCGAGGCTGATATGGTTCTCGGCACCGAACACACCGACAACACCCTCGCGCTGGATTTCCCAGCGATCCACGGTCACCGTCAACGCGTTCAGGAAGCGGAGCGGACCGCTCAGGCCGCGCGGCTCGAACACGACACCAAAGGTGATGTTGGTATCGTCCTCCGCGCCAATACCGTCAGCGACCGACCGGCGCTCGGTTCGGCCTTCGGAATAGCCGGTACAATCCGCGAAGGTCGCGAACGTGCCATTGCGCACACCGGCTTCACAGAAGTAGCTGTCCTCGCGGGAGTTGGAGCGGTCGACACCTTCATTGATGACGATCAGATTCGGTGCCCGGAAGCCCTCGGAATAAGCCCCGCGGAACATCAGGCCCTCGAACGGGCGCCAGGCGGCGGCAACCCGCGGCTTGATGCCGCTGTCGCCGAAGTCGGAATAATCCTCGATACGAGCCGCGACCTGCACGTCGAATGTGTTGACCAGCGGGACATTCATGTCCGGGCTGACCAGCGGAATGGACGCCTCGACGAAAGCGCCGAGTACATCGCGTGATCCGCTGGAATCAGGCGTTGGACTGGTGCCGTACACGTCCGTCTCGCTGACTTCACCCGTCACCTGATCGGTGAATGTGATGGTGCCGTCCACACGGTCGTCACGATCCTCTTCATAGGCCTCATAGCGCGCCTCGACACCGGCTGCGATGCCCACACCGCCACCGGGCAGTGTGAACACATCGCCATTACTGACCTTGAAGTCGACCAAGGCGAGTTCCGCCGTGCTTTCACGAACCACATCGACCAGAAAGGGCTCAATCAGCGCCCGAGCGTTGGGCGTGGCATCACCGACAGACGGGTTGGCCGGGTTGCCGCCATTGAAGATGTTGTAAACGTTCGGCGTCTCGTTGAAGAGCGCCTGCTGGAACAGGGTCCGCGAAATGGAGTTATTCACCGTGTCTTCGGCGTAGGACCGATTATAGAGCAGCGCGCTGTCCCAATCCCAGCCATTGGCGAACTCGCCGCGAGCACCACCCAGCGCACGCCATTGCGTGTTAACGACTTCAATATCGCGGAAGCCGACATCAACAAACCGGTAGCGGCCAGCATCGGTGAACACTGGCAGGCCTGCTGCCGGCACATTGGTCAGACCGGGAAGGCGGTTGGGGTTCGGCGTTCCGTCAGAGAAGTTCACCGGGCCGAACGGGTTGTAGTAGTAGTTCGCGGGAACAGAAATATTAGTCGCGCCGATACCGTTCCGCGGCTCATTGGTCGACTGGGTTTCAGCGTAGTAGAAGCCGAGCTCGGCATACAGCCGGACGCCATTGTTCAGATCGTGATTCAGGAAGGCAAAGCCGTTGAACCTGTCACGGTCGGAAATGATTGAACGCCCGGTCGCCCCATCATAGCGCAGATCCCGATCCTGGCTGCCATCATCGATACACAGGTCGGCCACAGACAGTGCGCCGGCCGTGTCGGCCCGGCATCCACTGAAACTGGCCGGCTGGAAGTGGAAAACGCCAGATGCGGATGTCAGCGTGGTACCGTTCTGGCGGACGCGATTGCTGGAGGTAGTGTCGAGTGTCCACTGACCCCATGGTGTTTGGGTGGCCCGGTTATCGAAGGAGGCATCGCCCTCGAAGCTCGTTCCGATCAGAAAGGGCCGCAAATCCTCGCTGGCGGCGCGGTCGGTTTCCGAGGCGAACAGACCATTGCGGCGCGAGAACTCGGCCGAGATGGACAGGTTGGTCCGACCGTCATTGAAATTCTCGCCGGCCTTGATGGTCAGGGTCTGCTCACTAAGATCATTGCCTGTGGCGAACAGGGTGCGACCGCGGGCATAGAAGCCTTCAAAATCGTCATCGAGAATGGTGTTGAAGACGCCAGCGACGGCATCGGTGCCGTAAATCGCGGAAGCGCCGTCATTGAGCACTTCCACGCGTGAAATGCCGGCGACCGGCAGAGCATTCACGTTCGTCGTCGTGACGGGCGTTGAGAGCTCCGCCTGGGTCGACGGATGATTAACCACCCGGCGACCATTGAGCAGGACCAGCGTCCCGCTAGATCCGATCGAGCGCAGGTTGATCGATGCAACGTCGCCCCGAGCATTGTTGTTGGTCGTATTATTGTCGGTCCGGAACTGGACGCTGCCTTGTGCCGGCAAGGCGCGGATCAGGTCTTCACCGTCGACTCCGCCAATGGCCGCGATGTCTCTCTCTCCCAAAACCGTGACCGGCAGAGCCTCGTTGATTCTGGCGCCCTGGATATTGGTCCCCGT
The DNA here is from genome assembly GCF_947259345.1 of uncultured Maricaulis sp. Lineage (GTDB taxonomy): Bacteria > Pseudomonadota > Alphaproteobacteria > Caulobacterales > Maricaulaceae > Maricaulis. The sequence continues at coordinate 41,452 of NZ_CAMYLS010000007.1, forward strand.
GACGACAATGACGTCTTCCACCGGCGCCACTTCGTCTTGCTGTGCGTAGGCAGTGCTACCGATAGCCAAGGCAGTGAGCGCGATGCCAGAGCGAAGAATCTTCCTGAACGACATGTCTTTCCTCCCGTTCGTATAATTTCCGCGACGAGAGCAATCGCTCTGGACAGTGTCAACAAAAATTATACACTCGGTTCAAATTTCATGCGAACAGCCTGCCTAAACTTGCTGCCTGTGACGACGAAGTTACACTTGGGGCGAGTCACGCCTCGCGACGCAGTCAGTGTTGAAAGTTTGATATGACCGTTCTGAGACCTGAATTCCCGGATCATGGATCGCCGTTTTCTCGACAGCGAGAGCGTGACCGCAAGACCGCGGCAATCCGGTCGGCGGCATCAAAGCGTTTCATCGCGCAAGGTTTCCAAGGCACCCGTTTAGAGGACATTGCATCAGATCTCGGCCTGACCAAGACCAGCATCGCCTACTACTTCGCATCAAAGGACGAACTCGCCGAATCGGTCTTCCTGACGGCCGCCGAATTCCTGGAAGATGCCGTGAAGGCCGCCGGTACAGCTGACGCCGATGCCGGCGAAAGGGTGCTCGCCGTATTTGAGGCGTACAGCGATCAGCTCATTGATGCTTTGGACGGACGGCGCGATCAGCCCGCCCAGCTACAGGAGCTGGGCACACTGCCGGAAGAGGCCAGGTCGCGGATCGTGTCGCGCCTAAGTGCAGCTGTCGGCAGTGTCGATGCCATGGTTCTGGCTTGGATGAACCTAGCCCCTCACGGGCTGGGTCGGAGCGAGCCGGTTACGTTTTGCCTGATTGCGCTGCTCGATTGGCTGAAGACCAGTGCCGGCACCATGTCGCGCGCCGAGTTCAGTCAAGCCTCCTCGGTTCTGCTGGACGTGCTGCGCAGCGGGCTGACCTGCTCTTGTGAGACGCTGGCGCCCATACGGCCGCAGTTTTCGCCCGGCAATGACTTGCCCCAGATCTTCGACCGCAAAGCCCGCAACAAGATGAAGCGCGAGGCCTTCCTCAAGGCAGGCATCCGGTTTTTCAACGCATACGGGTTCGACGGCGTTTCCTTGGCCGATGTGGCCAAGTCACTCGGCGTGACTCGCGGCGCCTTCTACTATCACATTCCCGACAAGGAGAGCTTTCTCGATCAATGCATGGAGCATTCGCTCGAGGTGGTGGAAGCGACCCTGGACAGTGCCGCCGATGCCCATTCAGGCCTCGGCTTCATACACCGCGTCCTGTTCGATCTGATCTACACCCAGGCCAGCGGCGTGACCCCCCTGATCCGGCTGGGCCTGATGACCGCCCTGCCCATCGCCAGGCAGAACCGCCTACAAGCGCGACTGCGCAATATTTCGCGTCGACTTGGTGACGCCCATGCCGCGGCGATTGCTGACGGCGCGGCACGCGAGCTGGATACCGGCACGGTGGAAGCGATCCTGACCAATATACTCTTCCTCAATGACGGCTTCACACTCTCCGCCGCCAATAGTCTGAAAGACTGGCGGATTTCGGAAGAGCCACAGTCGGCGACGAATGACTATCTGCATGTTTTGCTGTACGGGCTGACGGCAGAACCCCGATGAAGACGCTGATCCTGCTGGCGACGTCATTCGCCCTGGGCTGCTCCGGTCAACCACCCGATACCACAGAGCTCGTCACCGAGCAGGAGACGGCTGCACTGGTCGAGCCGCTAGCGGCACCGACCGCGCCACGCTTTGTCCCGCAAGTCGCCCCCTTGGAGCGCAACACGCAAATCGCCGAAATCTTCACGACGGCTTCGCTCAATGCCCGCGTCCTGCGCCTCGAAGCCGCCCTGGCCCGCGCGCAGGCGCGTCATGGCGTGATCCCGCAGAGCGCGGCCAATGCCATAACCGCCGCCGCGATTCCGGACCGCATCCCGCAGACAGAGATCGACGCGGAATATGCTCGGGTCCGCCACCGCATGGTCGCCCTGTTGAACGTCCTGCGCCGCTCACTCGATGAGGAGAGCGCCGATTACCTGCACTTCGGCGCCACGACAGTCGACCTGTATGACAGCGCCATTATGCTGCAGATGCGCGACAGCGTTTTCGAACTGATCGAGGACCTTCGCACGATCGAGCTTCAACTGTTCGAACTGGCCGAGCGCTACAAGTCGACACCGATGATTGGACGCACGCTGGGCCAACACGCCCTGCCCATCACTTTCGGCAAGAAGATGACCGGCTATATCGGCGAGAACCGGCGCCACATCGAGCGACTGTCTCAAGTCCTGGATCGGATCGAACGCTCGATCAGCATGCGCGGTGCCGTCGGCAGCTTCCTGGGCATGGGGCCGCAAGGCCGCGCAGTGGAAGTCAGCCTGGCCGCCGAACTGGGCTTACCGGAGCCCTATCCGGATGACTGGCATGCCAGCCGGGATGTGTTCGCTGAGTTTGCGCTGATCCAGTCCATGATCGCGCAAACCTATGGCCGGCTGGGTCAGGAGGTGTTCCTGCTGCAGATGACCGATATCGGTTCGGTCGTGGAGCAGCGGCCCGGCGGGGCTGTCGGCTCCAGCGCGATGCCGCACAAGATCAACCCATCCCTGTCTGAAGCTCTGATCCAACACAGCCGCACCATTCCGCGCCTCGCCGAGATCGTCCAGGACGACATGGTCAACATCTTTGAACGCGACAACACGTCCCGGCCCAACCGGGCTGTCGAGACTGTCGCCATCGCCACCGAAAACATGCTGGGTGATGCCAGCCGTCTGATTGCCCGCCTTCAGGTGGACGAAGCTCGCATGGCCGAGAATCTGAACCGCAGCCAGGGCTGGATTCTGACACAGCGCATCGTATTCGCAGTGCAGGACACGCTGGGACGTGAGCGCGCGGAGCTTCGCTTGCGCGATCTGGCCGCGGGCGCAGTCGACAGCGGCTTCTCCTTGCGTGCGGCCATCGAAGCCGACGCGGAACTCCATGCATTGCTGGAGCCGCAGGAATGGGAGGTTCTGCTGGACCCGACGACCTATCTCGGCCTCGACTCCAATATCGTGGATCAGGTGATCGCCGAGGCTCGCCTGGCTCGCCAGTCCGATCCGGTCCGACCACCATCACAATGAACCTTGCCATGAAACCTGTTGTCCTGATCCTTGCAGCCGGCCTCGCCGCCTGCGCGACCCCGGCAATGCCGCCGCGAGCGTCCACGCCCGGCAGCCAGACCTGCGCCAGTTCGGAGGTGCGGGTCGATGCCGCGTTTGAAGGTGGTGCAATGGCCCACTGCCAGGCCGCCGGGCCGCGCGAGTTCGACATCACGATCCGGCCGGAAGACCAACCGATCAATCCCAGCCCCTGGTACGCTGTGCGCCTGACACCGCAAACCGCTGGCCCGGTACAGATCAATCTGCTCTATGGCGACGCTCGGCACCGCTACCGCCCCAAGACCGGGCCAGACGGTGACAACTGGACCTATGTGGATGACGCTGACGTTAGAGTATCCGACGACCGCTCCGTGGCCCATATCCGGTTGGATCTCGACGCCGCACCTGTCTTTCTCACCGGTCAGGAAATCCTGACTGCTAGCGACTACGCGACCTGGATGATGCCTTACAGGACACGCAATGACCTATCGGTCTCGACTGTCGGATACTCGCTGGAGAACCGCCCGATCGAGATGATCACACACCATCCTGAGTCTGGTCGGGGCAGTGTCGTACTGATAGGCCGCCAGCATCCGCCCGAAACCACGGGGGCGGTGGCGATGCAGGCATTTGTCGAGGTTGTGCTGGGTAGCAGCGCCCTGGCACAGGAGTTCCGGTCGACATACGGTGTCGTCATCCTGCCCCTGCTTAATCCGGACGGCGTACAACACGGGTACTGGCGACACAATCGCGGCAGCACCGATCTCAATCGTGATTGGGGGCCCTTTGCTCAACCGGAGACCCGTGCAGCCCGTGACGCCATCGACACGTTGGATCAATCGGCGTCCACGCGACCCGTCCTGTTCCTCGACTTTCATTCCACCAATCGGGATGTGTTCTACACCCAACCTGCCGGCGAAGACGGAACGCCGTATCGCTTCACGGGACTTTGGCTGGAGCGTGCCGGCGCGCGCTTGCCTGGCTATGAGATCGAACGGGCAGAGCGGCACCAATCGGACCTGCCGACCGCCAAGAATTATATGTTCGGTCGATTCATGATCCCGGCTATCACCTATGAACTCGGCGACGATACGGACCGCGCACTTATCCGGCAGACCGCCGCGGTGTTCGCCGAAGAGATGATGGCCATCCTGTTGGATTACGGACTGGCCGCAGCTCACTGACGGGTACTGTCAGGCGAACGCGGAGCGGTCTCGAAAGCCCAACTTCGACGCATTGTCAGGTCGGCAGCCGACGCCATTCCGCCAAGACGGCAAGGCTTCCTTGGAGACTCACCCCCTGTTCGACCGGATCAATCGCCCGGTTCTTGTCGGTATCAAGGGAAGCCTGGACCTTCTATTTGCGCACGAGGGAGTGCTTCCCCAAAATCGGTTGGTCGCGACAAACTTTTGCGAATAATTGGGAGATCGGGTTTTTTCGACCAACTCCCGACGGCTCGGCAAATTTTGGGAAACCAGCCTTCCCGATCGGCCTCAAAGCCCGAACAGAGACCGGCGGGACATATCGCGCCGGGACCGGTCATACGCCAAGGTCTGCATGCCGGGAAAAGTCGCGCCGGCGTGGCAACCGCGCACCGAAATTATATCTAATAATGTCAGGAAGATATGTGGCGGAGAGAGAGGGATTCGAACCCTCGGAACGCTTGCGCGCTCAACGGTTTTCGAGACCGCCCCGTTCGACCACTCCGGCACCTCTCCGCGGGGAAGCGGGGTTGTGACCGAGTGGGCCGACAAAATCAAGGGCTGGATGCTGCACACGCGCCGCAGGGCAAGCAAAAATTTATTTTACCTACCCCGCCACCTTCCTCTAGGGTCCCGGCAAACAAGCAATGTGGGGTTTCGTGACCAGTATGACCAAGTTCAATATCAAGACGCTCGCCTGCGCCGTCGGCGCTGCCACGCTCACCGCTGTCGCGGGCTGCGCAACCACGTCCAACGATGAAGTGGCAGAGGCACTCCCGGATCAGGGCGTCACGTCCGAGGGTGATCGTTTCACCTGCCGTCGCATCCAGGTCACCGGTACGCGTCAGCGTGAACGCATCTGTTATACGGAAGCCGAGTGGGACGCCTACCAGGAGCGCGTGCGCGAGGGTGTGGACTCAACGCGTGAAGGCAATCGTGGCGAAGTGCGGCCGGACACATTTGGCGGCCCGGGCCGGTAACACGCGCATTTAGCACTGACAGCTGATTGACTCTGGGGCGGGCATGCGTATAACGCCCGCTCCTGCTCGCGCGGCCAGCCGTTGCGGGCCCATAAATGATGAACAACGCTCCGGGCATACGGGGTGAAGAAAAAGGACCCGCCGAGCCAACCGGATCAAGGTGATCCCGCGGCCATCGGACGGATCGGACAAAAGGATAGAAACGATCATGTTTGCAGTGATCAAGACCGGCGGTAAGCAATACCGCGTTGCCGCTGGCGACGAAATTCGCATCGAGAAGCTCGAAGGCGCCGCTGGCGACACGCTTGATCTCGGTGACGTTCTGATGCTCGGCTCTGATGCCGGCGTCACGGTCGGCTCGCCGACCATTGATGGCGCCCAGGTTATCGGCGAGCTGCTGGATACCAATCGCGCCCGCAAGATCATCGTCTTCAAGAAGCGCCGCCGTCAGAATTACCGCCGTACGAAGGGCCACCGTCAGTGGGGTTCGGTCGTGCGCATCGCGGAAATCGTCGCACCTGGCGAAAAAGCCAAAACCAAGCTGAAGTCGACCACAGCTGCGCCGAAGAACGAAGACGCTCCGAAGGCGAAAGCCAAGGCCGCTCCGAAAGCTGAAAAAGCTGCGGCGCCGAAGGCCCAGAAGGCTCCGGCCAAGAAGGCTGCGGCCCCGAAGGCTGCTGCCGCCGACGCGCTCACCGAGCTGACCGGTGTGGGCCCCGCCCTCGCCACCAAGTTGAACGAAGCCGGCATCACCACGTTCGCTCAGGTCGCGGCCTGGACTGAAGCCGATCTGGACGCCCTGAACGAGACCATCACCGGTCTCAAGGCCAAGGCTGAGAAAAACGACTGGATCAACGCCGCCAAGGCGCTGGCCAAGTAATCGGAGGACTGATCAATGGCTCACAAAAAAGCAGGCGGTTCATCCCGTAACGGTCGCGACTCCGCAGGTCGCCGCCTTGGTGTGAAGAAGTATGGCGGCCAGGAAGTCATTCCGGGCAACATCATCGTGCGTCAGCGCGGTACCAAGGTGAATCCGGGTACCAATGTCGGTATGGGCAAGGACCATACCCTCTTCGCACTTACCGAAGGCCGCGTGGTCTTCGCGAAGAAGTCCGGCGGCAAGGCCTTCGTCTCGGTAGAACCGACGGCCAAGGCAGCTGAATAAGCGGTTCGCACATATCCGGACCGTGTCTTGAACAGGCAGGTCCGGAAACGCCAGATGCGTTTAAAGGGGAGACGGACCACCGCCTCCCCTTTTCTTTTGCCCCCGCGAGGAGAGGCTCATGGGCCCGCGGATCGAAACTGAACGCCTGGTGCTGCGCCTGCCGGAGCTGGAAGATGCCGGCACTGTTGCCACCTATCTGGGTGATTACGACGTCGCAAAGAATACAGCCCGCGTGCCGCATCCCTATCCGGAGCTGGCCGCGGAGATGTGGGTGCTGATCACGCGCGCCAGCTGGCAGCCCGGTGGCAATCTTTCGCTGACCGTGGAAATGGATGGCGATGTAATCGGCGGCGGCGGCGTCTTCAAGCGCACCGCCGGCGCCGACTGGGAAATCGGCTACTGGATCGCCAAGCCCTGGTGGGGACAGGGTCTGGCAACCGAACTCGGGCGTGGCCTGATTGGCTATGCGCGCGAGACGCTGGGCACGCAACGGGTCATCGCCGGGCACTACATCGACAACCCGGCATCAGGGCGCGTTCTCGAGAAGCTCGGCTTCCAGTATACCGGGGACACTGCAGACCTGTTCAGCATGGCCCGCATGGGCAAGGCTACCACTCGAGACATGGTGTGGCAGTCCAACGGCTGACAATCGTCGCCGTAGCTCGCCGCTTCGCGTGATGAACCACACATGGTCTCCACGCAGCCATGCCCGAACGCGGACTACTCCCCGGAGGACGCCAAGTACTCGGCAAAGCTGACCCGCTCGTCACCATTAATATCCCGTGCCGCAATATGCCCGGCCGCCGAGAGCAAAGGCGGGGCCTCTCCTTGAGGCGGTTCCTGCAGGTATTCGGCGTTTGAAATCCGGGGTTGCGGCGCGGACCATTCGCGCTCAGCCGCACAGGCGACCGCAACGGCGTCGCGATCCAGGCGCGGTCTTTGCTCCGCCACGGGCGGCTGGGGGGCAGCCTCGCGCGCCTCGCTCCAGGCTTGCACAACCGCCGGGCTGAGATCGGCTGCGGTGATGAAGCCGTCAGCGTCCTTGTCCTCGAGGGAGAACCCGCGACTAAAACTTCTGAAGCGGGCATCACTGAACTCCCGCGCGCTCACATCGCCGCTACTGTCAACATCCCAGCTCTCGAAGCGGTAGAGCAGATATTCGAGGCGGTAGGCTTCCAGCACTGCCCAGCAACCGGCCGACACCCGGTCCAGCTCATCCCCGAAAACACCCGGATCGAGTCGAGCTGGAATAAAAATTGAGCCAATTACTTCACCGGATCTGGAACCGAGGGTCTGGCGCAGGTGGTACGGCAAGTTTTCCGTCTCCCGGGCCGCGAGCTGCTCCATGACGTCCCGCAAGGACCCCGCCCGCGTGCGGTATTCATCCCAGCTCATCTCACGGTCATAAAGGGTCGAAACAGCGTAGGCTCGAAAGGTGTCGAAGCCATACAGACGCTCAGCATCGCCCGCCTCCGCAGACTGGATGAACTGAACCAACAAAAAAGCACCGGCTGTGGCGCCGGCAAAGGCAGATGCAATCATGATCGGACTCCCTTGAGCGCGCGCCATCGGACCAAAACTGGTATAAGCGCGCATGGCATCTCGGATGACCGCGCTGGCCGAACGTCCCGCCGCCCGGCACGCATCCAGGAAAGCCGTCTTCTCCTCGGGAGAAACCCGGACTTCCAGCATGCCGGTTTTCTTGGTCGGGCGCTTGGCTGACTTGTTCGACTTGGTCATTCCACCATCAAGGACAGTTTGATCGGTCAATATTCTCCAGTGTTTTCGGGTTCATACGCCAGAAAAATCGTGTATGGACAGGCTCGGGTCGACCATTTTGGCCCCACGCCCTACGCTGTTGTCAGCCCGCATCCCTGTGGCGGACAAGCCTCCAAAAGTCGACATCCGCCTGGCGCGGCTTGCGGCGCGGGAACAGACTTGCCCTCATTGCGGCTGCCTCACCGCAAAAACGCACTGATCTCCACCGGATTTGCCTGTATAGACGGACCAACACCCCCGAGAGTCCGGAAAGTCCCTTTCATGAAATTCCTCGACCAAGCCAAAGTCTATGTCCGCTCCGGCAATGGAGGTGGCGGCTGCGTGTCTTTCCGGCGCGAGGCCTATGTCGAGTATGGCGGCCCGGATGGCGGCGATGGCGGCAAGGGCGGGGATGTCTGGGTTGAGGCTGTTGAGGGCCTCAATACGCTGATCGACTACCGCTACAAGCAGCACTTCAAGGCCGATACCGGCATGCACGGCATGGGCCGCAACCGGACCGGCGCCGGCGGCGAGGATGTCGTTCTGCAGGTTCCGGCCGGCACGCAAATCCTCGATGAGGACAAGGAAGAAATCCTCGCGGACCTGACCGAAGTCGGCCAGCGCGTCCTGCTGGCGCGCGGCGGCGATGGCGGCAAGGGAAACTCCCACTTCAAGACCTCCACCAATCAGGCGCCCCGCAAGACCATTCCCGGCTGGCCCGGCGAGGAGCGCTGGATCTGGCTCCGCCTCAAACTGATCGCCGATGTCGGTCTCGTCGGCCTGCCCAATGCCGGCAAGTCGACCTTCCTGTCCGTTGTCAGCCGCGCCAATCCGAAGATTGCCGCCTACCCCTTCACCACCCTCTACCCCAATCTGGGTGTGGTTGATCTGGGGCCGGGCTCTCGCTTTATCGTGGCGGACATTCCCGGCCTGATCGAGGGCGCGCATGAGGGCGCCGGGATCGGCGACCGTTTCCTCGGCCATATCGAACGTTGCGCCTCCCTCATCCATCTCATCGATGGCACCCAGGAGGACGTGGTCGGCGCTTACCGTACCGTCCGCGGCGAGTTGGAAGCCTATGGCGACGGCCTTCCTGACAAGCACGAAATCCTCGCCCTCAACAAGACGGATGCGATGGATGCCGAGATGGTGGCCGAGAAAGTGGCGGCCCTGGAAGCGGAAAGCGGCAAGTCGGTCATGACCCTGTCCGGTGTCGCCGGAACCGGCGTCAAGGAATTGTGCGGCCGCGCCTGGGATGTCGTTCTGGAAACCCGCCGGGCCGAGAAGGCTGCCATTGAAGCCGCCCTCGCGGCCGAAGATGGCGAGGATGGCTGGACGCCGTCATGACACCGCGTGACCTCGGCACGGCGCGTGGCGTCGTCGTCAAGGTTGGCTCCAGCCTGATCCAGGCTGGCGATACGGTTATTGCTGCCATCGCCCGTGATATCATGACCCTCCGCGAGGCCGGGACCCGCGTCACGCTGGTCTCATCCGGCGCTGTGGCACTGGGCCGCGACCGGCTCGGCCTTGCAACAGGAACGCTCTCGCTCGAACAGAAGCAGGCGGCGGCCGCGACGGGCCAGCCCCGCCTCCTCGATCTTTGGGAGCGGGCCTTCGCAGTCCACGGCGTGGCCACGGCCCAAGCCCTTCTCACCCTTGATGTGACAGAGAGCCGCCGAAGCTGGCTCAATGCACGCGCAACCCTCTCCACCCTGCTTGATCTGGGCGCCCTGCCCGTCGTCAACGAGAATGACACGATCGCCACGGACGAAATCCGTTATGGCGATAATGACCGCCTCGCAGCCCGGGTCGCTCAGCTCACCGGGGCCGACCTTCTGGTCCTGCTCAGCGATGTCGACGCCCTCTACAACGCTGAACCACGCTCCGACGCGTCCGCGCGCGCACTGCGCGACATCCCGGCCATAAATGAAGACATCCGCGCCATGGCCGGAGACGCGAACAGCGCGCGCGGCGTCGGCACGGGCGGGATGCGCACGAAAATCCTGGCCGCCGAGCTGGCGGGTGCATCCGGCTGCGCGACGGCCATCGGCCTTGGGACCGCAGACAAGCCCATTCTCAGCTTCTCCCGGCCGGATCATGGCAGCTGGTTTCACCCGGCGCGGAGCTCGGCGAGCGCCCGCGAACGCTGGATTTCCGGCGTGCTCAGCCCGAACGGTGCGCTCCATATCGACGCCGGCGCGGTACGAGCCCTGCTCGACGGCAAATCCCTGCTGCCCGTCGGCGTAACGGCGGTCGAGGGGCAGTTTGATCGCGGGGAGACGGTTCGAATTCTCGGACCGGACGCCCAGCTCGTGGCCCGCGGGGTCACCGCCTACGGGGCCGAGGAGGCCCGCAAGCTTGCCGGTTGCCAGAGCGACGAAACCGAGGACCGTCTCGGCTATCGCCGCGCGGCGGCGCTGGTCCATACGGACGATATTGTTCGGGTTTCATCGCCGGAGGCTGGTCAATGATGCGCGACGGAGCACTTCGCGGCGAGGGCGTGTCGGCAGGCATGCGCATCGGCCTGTTTGGTGGCAGTTTCGATCCGCCGCATGCCGGTCACAGGCACGTCGCCCGCACCGCCCTGCGACGCCTGGGACTGGACCAGGTCTGGTGGCTCGTCTCGCCGCAAAACCCCCTGAAAGCCACCGCATCCGGCGATTTCGAACGACGCTTTGCTGCGGTCGAAGCCATCGCGAACGAGCCGGGCATGAAAGTCAGTGATATCGAGACACGTCTCGGCACCAACCGGACCATCGACCTGCTCGACCATCTCAGACGCCGCTACCCCGCGACCCACTTTGTCTGGCTGATGGGCGCCGACAATCTGGCCGGCATCCATCGCTGGGCCAACTGGACGGCGATATTCGAAACCGTTCCCGTGGCCGTCATCTCCAGACCCCAGGATGCCGTGCGCGCGCGCCTCTCCCGCGCCGCGCGGCAATATGCCGGCTCACGAATTCGTGAGAGCGAAGCCGCTGCACTGCCCCTCCAATCAGCACCGGCATGGACCTATCTGACTGAGCGGTTACACTCTCACTCTTCGACCGCGCTGCGCGCCCGCAACTGATCTTCCAGACGACGCCGACAGGATAATACCATGCACGACCGGGTCTCCGGCCGCCCGAGCGCTCACGCAGCGCTTGCTTTTTACGACGACCAGCATCCACCGGCCGGCGATTTTCTGGCTGATGTGCTGGACGGGTTCTCGCGAGTCCCGAAGCAATTGACGCCGGTCTATTTCTACGATGCCAAAGGCTCGGCGATCTTCGACGAGATCACCGAGCTCCCGGAATACTATGTTACGCGCACCGAGCTGGATATTCTTGACCAGATCGGAACGGAGCTAGCGGCCCTCGCAGGGCCGGGCGCGGTTGTGATCGAGCCGGGCTCAGGATCCAGCGTGAAGATCCGGAAGCTTCTGAATGCCCTCACCGAACCCGCAGCTTATGTCGGCCTCGACATTTCAGGCGAGCACCTTGAGACCGCGTGCCAGGAGATTGCCGCAGACTACCCAAATCTCCAAGTCGGGGCGATTTGCGCCGACTTCACCAAGGGCCTGGATCTCAATCATCTCACACTGGAAAGCGGTCGGCGGCTCATCTTCTTTCCGGGCTCCACGATAGGCAATTTCGAGCCGGATGGCGCGCGCGAGCTCCTGGCCGGGTTTCGGAGCGCCATGCGCCCCGGTGATGCAGTTCTCATTGGCGCCGACCGTGTGAAGGATCCCGACCGCCTCGTCGCGGCCTATGACGACAGCGCCGGAGTAACCGCCCGCTTCAATCTCAATCTGATCGACCGGATCAATGAAGAACTGGACGGAAGGATTGATCCATCGGCCTTGCGCCACGAAGCCGTCTGGAATGCGCAGAAGGCTCGCATCGAGATGCACCTGGTCGCCATCCGTGACCTGCACTTTACGGTGTCGGGGCAAGAGTTCGAACTGCGCGAGGGAGAGAGCATTCACACCGAGAACTCCCACAAGTTCACACCGGAGAGCTTCACTTCCCTAGCAGAATCAGTGGGTTTCGATGTCCTGCATTCCTGGTCCGACCCGGCTGATCTGTTCACGCTACATTGGCTCGAACCGGCCGACAAAGCGTGATACAGTGAGGTCTGTGTTTGGATGACAGAGAGGACTTAGACCCTGTCTACGGAATTATCGCGCCGCGCTGAGCAGGAAACGGCAGCTGCCGTTCGCGTCACCGGCGATGACGGCCCCGTCGAGGCCCTGGAAACCCTGATCCTCGACTCGCTCGATGACGACAAGGCGGAAAACGTCGTCGCCATTGATCTGCGTGGAAAATCATCCATCACCGATATCATGATCATCGCATCAGGTCGTTCGGCAAGGCATGTCGCCTCGCTGGCCGATCACCTTGTGCGCAAGCTCAAGGATGCCGGCAGCGGGAAGGCCCGTATTGAGGGCACCCAGACCAATGACTGGGTCCTGATCGATGTTGGCGACATCATTGTTCACCTGTTCCGACCTGAAGTCCGGGAATTCTACAACCTGGAGAAAATGTGGTCGGTCGAGCCAGGCGCTTCGGCTTCCTAGGTGAAGCTGCGTATCGCGGCCCTTGGCCGGATCAAATCCGGCCCCGAACGAGACCTGGTCGATGACTATGCCGGTCGCGGCACCGCGACCGGTCGTCCGATCGGCCTGGGCCCCTTGTTAGAAACCGAGATCGACAACCGCTCACTCAAGAGCGCGAGCGAAGAAAGCCGAGCACTGGCTGCGAGTCTTGAGCCCGGCACTCGCCTCGTTCTCCTTGATGAGCGCGGCAAGGCCCTGTCCTCGCGACAGCTTGCCCGGCATATCGGCCAATGGCGCGATGAAGGATGTCGTGAGGCCGTATTCTGCATTGGCGGCGCCGACGGTCACGACCGAAGCCTACTGCCCCCGCCGGATTTGATGCTGGCGTTTGGCCCGGCCGTTTTCCCGCACAAACTGGTGCGCGTGATGCTCGCCGAGCAGCTCTACCGTGCCATATCCATTCTCGCTGGCACGCCTTACCATCGTGATTGAGCGCCAGCCGGTAGCGAGCTAGCCTTCCGCCATGTTGAGCCTGATTGCCGCCCTCCTGATCCTTCAGACCCAACCCGCCAGTCCACCGGACCCGGACGAAGCCGCTCGTCTGGAACAGGAAGAGGAGGCCGCCGCAGCGCGCGCAGAAGCAGCACGTCGCCAAGCTGAAGAACTGGCCGATGAGGTCGCGCTGATGCAACGCCAGCTCGTTGATCTGGGTGAGCGGGTCGGAGCGAGCGAGAATGCGGCCTTGAGCGCAGAACAGCAGCTGAACCGACTGACGCGGGAGGAAACAGACCTCCTGGAGCGGCTGACAGAGGATCGTGAAAGCCTCATCGATATTCTCGCAGCCATCCAGCGAATTGAGAGCCAGACCCCGCCTGCCGTAGTGGCTGCACCCGACGACGCGGCGGAGGCTGCACGTGCGGCTGCCTTGATGGCGGAGATTGCGCCGGCGCTTCGGGACAGGGCCGACCTGATCGCCGGGCAACTTACACAATTGCGTGAAGTGCGAGCCTCGATCGAAGCCGAGCGGGCGACGCTGAACATTGCTGAGGAGGCGCTCTCATCCCAGCGACTGGAGCTGCAAGTGCTGATCGCGGAGCGTCGAGCGCTGGAAGCACGACGCCGAAATGAAGCCGTCGCCTTTCTGGAGGCCTCGAGCACTGCAGGCCAGCGCGCCCGCTCGATCCGTTCGTTGATCGGTGAATTGTCCCGCATGGCGGAGGTGATGCCGACCCTGAGCCCACGCCGGCAGCCGCCTGAGACGGGGGTTCCTGCCCCGCGACCCAGACCGCCCCGCGAGCTCGTGTCCGCCCGCATTCCGACCGCACCACTCGAGACGCTGCGCTTTGCCGATGCGCGAGGGCGTCTGCGCCCGCCCGCTGCCGGCGAAATTGTGCGGGAGTACGGAGATATGGCCGAAGATGGCACAGCATCTGAAGGAATTTTCATTCGGACCCGCCCTCGGGCGCAGGTAGTGTCTCCCTTCGATGGCCGCGTCGAGTTCGCCGGACCGTTCAACACATACGGCGGTCTCTTGATACTCAATGTCGGCGACGGCTATTATGTTGTGCTGGCAGGCATGTCCGTGACGTATGCCAGTGTCGGTCAGAGCGTCCTTGCCGGGGAGCCGGTGGGCGCCATGTCCGAAAACACCCAACCGGCACCGGACTTGTATCTGGAGCTGAGACGGAATGACGATGCGATCGATCCCGGCCCGTGGTTCCGGACCTGATCGCACCCGGGTCTGACCCATCGCGCTCAAAGGACGCGAGTTTGCATGCGTATCAATGTCTTCGTTTCGATGGTGGCTCTGGCCGTAGGCGCGGTCGCCATCGCGGTGTCCGCTGAGGGCGCCCAGGAAGACCGGTCGGCGAGCTTCCGCCAGATCGAGCTTTTTGGCGATGTGCTCAGCCGGATTGAAGCCGATTATGTGTCGGACACCGACCAGGCCGAGCTTATCGAGGCCGCAATCGAAGGCATGTTGACATCGCTCGACCCGCACTCCGCCTATCACAGTCCGGACGCCTATGAAGACCTCCGGGTGACCACGCGCGGCGAATATGGCGGGCTGGGTATGGAGGTGGTCCGGCGTGACCAGTACATCACCATCGTCTCACCGATTGCCGATACACCGGCGGAGCGCGCCGGTCTGCGCACCAATGACCGCATCATCGCCGTTGATGGCGATGCCATCGTCGGCATCTCTGTTGACGAAGCTGTCGCCCTGATGCGGGGCGCGGTTGGCGACCCGGTGACCATCACCATTGCCCGTGAAGATGATGACCCGTTTGACGTCACCCTCGTGCGCGACACCATTCCGTTGAGAACCGTGGCCACCCGGATCGAACAAGGCGTGCCCTATATGCGCATCGCCGGCTTTAATGAGCGTACGACGGAGATGGTGCATGAGGGCCTGACTGAATTGCGGGACGAATTCGGCACTGATCTTCCAGGCCTAATCATCGACATGCGGTTCAACCCTGGCGGACTGCTTGACCAAGCCATTGGTGTGACCGATGTCTTCCTGGACGGTGGAGAAGTCGTTTCGACGCGGACTCGCGATCCACGTGATACCCAACGCTACAATGCGCGTCCTGGCGACCGCCTCGCCGGCGTCCCGATCGTAATCCTGATCAATGAAGGTACCGCCAGTGCCGCCGAAATCGTAGCCGGTGCCCTGCAGGACCGCGAGCGTGCTGAGCTGATCGGCATGACGAGTTTCGGCAAGGGCTCGATCCAGACCATTATCCCGCTGCGTGGTGGACGTGATGGTGCCCTCCGCCTGACGACCGGCCGCTACTACACACCCGCAGGTCGCTCCATCCAGGCGACGGGAATTGTCCCGGACCAACTGATTTCCGCCTGGGCGTTGGAGGAGGACGAGGAACACAGCGTGCCGCAAATCGGCTCGGAGGCAGACCTCGACGGCGCGCTTGAAAACGAGAATGGCGACCAGCGCGAGACGACCGATATCGCATCAGTTGAACAACCGCCGGCGGATTGGCCGGAGGATGAGGATTATCAGCTGCATCGCGCAGTCGAGGTTCTCAGCGCGGCCATGGAAACCCAACAGGCCTCACTGCGCCCCTGACGCTGACAGTCGCGACAGGTTGGACCGGATATGACGGCGGCGGGTAAAAGCCTGTCGCCGTTAACCGTTTCTTACAGCAGGGGCAGGCACATTGGCACTTCCGCGAGGTCCGAAAACCTCGCTCCAAATGCAACCCACAGACCGTGCCGCCGCCATGTCGACCGCTCTTCTTCGCCACGCCCAACCGCTTCTCACACTGCGGGCGCCGCTCTTTGCGGGCCTGGCTGCGGCCGGAGCCTTGAGCTTGGCTATTGGGGGTGTCGCACTATTTGGAAATGGTGAAATAGCGCTTCCGAGCGCTGTGCGCGGCGTTGAACCGGCACCCGTGCCGGAGCCGATCCAGCAAGCCATGCGCACCGATCAGGCAGATCCACAGGATGGCATTCGCTTCCTGGACCCGGACGGCGACGAGGAAGTGACATTGTCTGGTGTCCGCGAAGGCTTCCAATCCCCGGCCAGCACACGCGTCGAGCCCGGCTCGTCTGACACCTCGGGCTCCGACCCGGCTGACGCAGAGGCCCGTCTCACCGCGAGCACGGCGCCGGCTGCCAATCCCAATGCCCTGCCCGCCGCGCCCATCGCCGGTCTGACCGAACCCGGGCCAGGCGGCCCGCTTCCGATCATCGCCGCCGATGGCTCACGCCCGTCTCGCGCCTATGCCCGGCCCTATCATGGCGATCCCGGCGCCCCCACGATTGCCGTCGTGATTGGCGGCATGGGTCTCAACACGGCTGTGACCGAGGCTGCCATCAACGAATTACCGCCGGAAGTGGCGCTCAGCTTTGCGGCCTATACCCGCGATCTTCAGGCCTGGATTGATCGCGCTCGTGCCGCCGGCCACGAGGTCCTCATCGAAGCGCCCATGGAGCCCTTCGACTATCCCAACAATGATCCCGGCCCGCACACCTTGCTGGCCGACGGAACCGCCGAAGAAAACAGCCGTCGCCTGGCCTGGGTGCTTAGCCGCGCAACCGGCTATTTCGGCGTGACCAATTATCTGGGGGCCCGCTTCTCGGCCTCACAGGGCGCCATGCGCCAGGTCTTCGGGACGCTGGAGGAGCGCGGCGTCGCATTCCTGCACGACGGCGCCGGTCGCCGCTCGACCATCGAGGCGGCCGCTGGCGCCACCGATATCGAGTACGCGGTTGCCGACAGGATCCTGGATGAGGACCTCTCGCCTGACGCGATCGATGAGCGCCTGCTGGCGCTTGAAGCGCTGGCCATCCAGAATGGCTCTGCCCTCGGAACCGGCTTTGCCTATCCGGCTACCGTTGAACAGATTCGAGACTGGGCCATCAGTCTCGACCTTCGAGGCTATCAACTTGCGCCCCCATCGGCCGTCATGGCGCGTCGCCGCCTGGAGGCCCGCTTGGCAGCAGAGGCGGAAGCCGCCTTGCCGCATGACGCGACGGCTTCCACGGACCACCGCTGGGCACGCGACCCGAATGATGCAGCAACTGCTGACGATGGCTACGGCGCGTCGACGTCCAACGGCCACTGATGACAACCACAACATCCGATCCATACCCGCATCATCGGGCCAATGTCGGTATTGCCCTGTTCAACCAGGCTGGCGAAATCTGGTTGGGAAGACGCGACAGCACGCCGGGCCCGTGGAACTGGCAGCTGCCGCAAGGCGGGATCGACCCTGGCGAGAATATCCAGGACGCCGCGCTACGCGAGCTTGCCGAGGAGACCGGGATTCAGTCCCGGCTGGTCAGCTATCTCGGAGAAATCGACGGCTGGTTGGCCTATGACTATCCGCCGGAAGTCCGCGAAGATCCCCGCTTCCACAAGAAGCGCCATCTGGGCCAAAAGCAGCGCTGGTTCGCTTTTCGCTTCAAGGGCACCGACGGTGATATCGACCTGAAAGCCCACGCCGAAGTCGAGTTCGATACCTGGCGCTGGGGCCAGTTGAGCGAGATACCTGACCTCATTATTCCGTGGAAACGGGATGTCTATCTGGAAGTTGCCCGCGCCTTTGCGCCTTTCAGCAAATAGCGCTGAACCCGATCACTCACCTCGCGCCGACAAGCTGGCGCGATCGATCGGCCGGCCTTCCACGACTACGATCTCGATGTGTTCAAACGCCGAGACCGACATGCGCGGGTCAGCGCTGAGGATGAGCAGGTCAGCATCCTGCCCCGAGGCTACCAGACCCCGCTGACCAGCCAGACCAAAGGAACGCGCGTTGCGGATAGTCGCCGCCGCGAGGATGTCCTCGGGCGAAATGCCTGATGCCTCCCAGTCACGCATTTCCCAATACCCGGCGAGGCCTGGCGGTGAAGCCCACCCGAACCCACCAACCGCCGTGTCGGTGCCGAACAAGAGCCGACCGCCACTGCGATGGAAGTCAGCCAGGAGCGTTTGGTAACGGCCAAAGAAATTGGCCTGCAGGGCTGGCATGTCCTCCACCGTCTGGCCGGAGGCGAGAATGACCGGACCGAAGCGGGAGAGGAAATCGTCCCGTTGAACTTGGGCTCCCGAGCGCAAATGACCCAGCATCTCCGCAGGGATGACATCCAGCCAAGCGGGATCATTCAAAACCTCAGACTGGAAGAGCGAGCCCGTATTCGCCAGGGTTCGCAGGGTTGATTGCACGCCGATCCCGGTCTGTGCGAGAGCCGTCAATGTCTCGGAAATTTGCTCGCCGGGGCGTGTCGCGGCAAATCCGTCTTGCGGCCACTCCCACGGGCCGTGCGCGAACATGTCTATGTTAGCCGCAATGCCCAGTTCGATGCCGGCCGGTGTGGTTGCATGAAGCAGAACCGGCATGCCACGAGCCCGTGCGGCTGCCGTGATTTCGCTCATGATGGCGAGAGACGGCAGGGCGAAGTCCGGCGCGCCTCCGGGCCACCATAAAGCCTCTTCATAATAGAGCTTCACACATTGCCCGCCGGCCGCCTGGACAACGTCGAGGACAGCATCCGGCGTATGGTCTGCCGGATCCATACCCGGGGCAAGCGTGTTTCGGCCAAATCGGTCATGAAGCAGGGCGGGGAAAGCGCGGGTCACCGCATCAGCCGGCACGTCCAGTGCCATGAAGCCGTCTGGTAGAACCACACCGGGCCCGCAATGGATCAGACGCGGTCGCTCGGGCGCTTCCAGGAATTGCGCATTGGTGTCGGGATCAGCATTGAGCTCCACCACAGTGGTGAAGCCATGGAAAAGATAGCTTCGCGGCATTTGGCGCAGATAAGCACCATGCAAGGCATCGAAATCGGGCGTATCACGGCGCCGCAAGCCCGTGGCATGATAAAGATGAACATGGCCATCAATCAGTCCAGGCAGCAGGAAACGGCCATCAGCCTCGATAACCTCGCGCGCGTCACTTGCCTGCAAATCACCGATTCGTGCGATACGGCCAGCATGGATGGCGACGTCCAGGACCTGCCCATCATGGGGGCTTTCCGGGGACACGATCGTCGCGCCGCGAACGATCAGATCATAGCTCGGGTCCGGAGCCGATGGCTGAGCCGACTGGCAAGCAGCAAGCACGGCGCAAAGCAGCGTCGCGAGAGTGCGCAGACTGGTTCTATCAAACAGCTGCGGGATAGATGGATGACGTTGCACGGGAATCTCCTCAGTGAAGCCGCTGTGATAGGATCGCCCGCCAATCCATGCGTCCTCGATCGCGATCTTGGACATCGCAATCAGACATCGTTACATGAGCGCATGATTTGGCTGCTGCCCGTTTCGGTCGCCCTGACCGCGCTCATGTCGCTCTATCTCGCATCGTTGAAAGGCGAGCAGAGGGTAGCGCACACTTGGCTCGCCGCCGCCTTTGCGCTCCTCGCCGTCATGCATGGATTGACCAGCTTCGCAACGAGCGGGCAATCAGCCTCGATCCACCTGATTCGCCCTGCGCTGGCGGCCGGCTTCCCGAGCTTGATTTTCCTGCATGCACGCGCCCTCGTGAGGCCGCCCGGCCTGCCGAAATGGGGCGACCTCGCGCATCTGATCGGCCCCGCCTCGCTCGTGGTATCGCAGTGGCTGGAAAGTCACCGGGCCTTGGGAACGGGATGGCTTGTCGACCTTGTGATTTTTGCGATCACCATCGGATACGCGATGGCGACGTTCGGCCTTGCGCGGAGGATGGTTGCGCCCGCGCGGCGCCGTTGGGGCGTCATGCTCGGCAGCTGGCTTTCGGCTATGGCGATCAGCGATGCCGTGATCGCGTTTGAGGTCATGCGCTCGACACCGCTTTCAGCGTCAATTGGACTCATGATCGCGCTCGCCGGCCTGATCGGCTTCCTCGTCTACTTCCTCTATTCGAGCCTGCATCAAAATGGTCCGGTCGCCTGGATGAGGGCGCGATTGAGAACCCCGGCACTTGGTTTCCCGGAGCGATTGGAAGCGCACATGATGTCCCGTGAGCCATGGCGTGATGCCGAACTCACGGTCGCGCGCCTCGCCCGGCAAATCGGCTGCCCGCAGCGCCAGATATCCGAAACGGTCAACGACCGCTGGGGCATGTCGGTCAGCCGCTGGTTGACGACCTATCGGGTCACCGAAGCCCAGCGCCTGATGCTGGAGACGCCGAAGCGTCCACTTGTCGAACTCATGCTCGATTGCGGGTTCCAAACGCGATCAAATTTCAATCGTGCCTTCAAGGAAATAGCGGGTCAGTCGCCGTCGGCCTGGCGCGCAGCCCTCGCAAAAGGCCGCCCCTGACGGAGCGGCCCGGATCGACCAGCCATAAGCCTGTCAACGCTAGTGCGCGACAACCGCCTGCATGGCTTCATACTTGGCAACAAGCGCAGCCGCCTGTTCGCGCTCTTCGTCGTCCTTGGCGGCGGTTACGTCTTCGCGCGCGTCGGAGAGGTCTTGGGAAAGCTTCTCAGTGTCGATATCAGCGACGGCAATCGCTTCCTCGGCGAGGATGGTCAGACCAGCCGGTGTCACCTCGGCAAAACCGCCATGAATGAAAGTCCGGGTTTCCGAACCGCCATCAATGACCGTAATTGCACCGGGACGGATGACGGACATGAATGGCGCGTGGTTCGGCAGGACACCGAAATCACCCTCTTCGCCCGGCACCACCACCTGGTCGACATTGCCCGCGAACAGGCGGCGCTCGGGAGAGACGAGATCAAAATGGAGTTTGTCAGCCATGAGTAAGCCCTTCGATATTCCGCGTCCGTCTAGCAGGTATTCCGCAGCTTGTGGACCCCCTAGATCACAGGGCCTCATCGGGCTCAACGCGCGAGCAGCACCTAGCCGTCACAGGCCTGCACGCCAGCGGTAATGGTCTGCCAGAGCGCCGATATTTGCGGATTGCGGGAATCCTCTATCCGGACGTTCACATTGGCACCGCCGAACGCCTTCATGGGAATATCGAGTGTGTAGCGGATATGGATCGGAATCGGGGGCAGCACGGGGCCGCGGGCATCATCGCGCTCACCGGCAAGGGGCAGGGGCTGCAAGTCAGCCAGCGCGGCTTGCCACTCGCCGACAGCGGGGCAATCAGCTTCACGCACCTGCCGCAGCCGAAGGCTGGATGCAATCAAATCGTCAAGAGAGGCGTCTGCTTCGAATCGATGACCCTCAAGTCCGGCGCGGTCCGATGGCGGAATTCCATTCGCACGGAGCGCTGCAGCCAGCCTCGCTCCGTCAAAATGGGTTTCCGCCATATCAGCATAGATTTGCGCGTTCTGTTGCAGGCCCGCGGACCGGAAAATCCATTCGCAGCTTGCGTCTGTATTGG
Source organism: uncultured Maricaulis sp. (assembly GCF_947259345.1). Taxonomy (GTDB): domain Bacteria; phylum Pseudomonadota; class Alphaproteobacteria; order Caulobacterales; family Maricaulaceae; genus Maricaulis. Next base: position 63,010 of record NZ_CAMYLS010000007.1, read on the forward strand.
GGCAGGAACGGACATAGCCAGCCTGAAAATACTCCGTCCACCAGCCGGTATTACGCTCGAAACTCGGCCCGGCCCGGTAGATGCGCCATCCATCCGGCGCGCCGAGCGCCTCGAAGGCATCTGCGCGTGTTGTGATCGCGCGAAGTCGAACCGCACTCAGCCACGCATCCCAGAGATCCGGGCCGGAATAACCATCGAACTCGCCCTGCGCGATGTCAGGCGCTGGATTTGGGGGCGGGGGCGGCGAGGCGGTATGGCTCAGCACCAAGGCTGCAATCGCGACAAGCATTGTGAATCCCCCAACTCGAACGGCTCCAGAGTGACCGAGAGACTGGCAAAAGAAAAGGCCGGCTCACGAGGAACCGGCCTTTGTCTCGATCAGGCGTGCGGAGAAGCCTACGCCGCCTCGGCAGCCAGTTTCTCGGCCTTCTTCACAGCGTCTTCGATGGTGCCAACCATGTAGAACGCGGCTTCCGGCAGGTGGTCATACTCACCGTCACAGATAGCCTTGAAGCCCTTCACTGTGTCGGCAACCGGCACCTGGATGCCCGGGAAGCCGGTGAAGATTTCGGCCACGTCAAACGGCTGCGACAGGAAGCGCTCGACCTTGCGGGCGCGGGCCACGGTCAGTTTGTCTTCTTCGGACAGCTCATCCATGCCCAGGATCGCGATGATGTCCTGCAGGGCCTTGTAGCGCTGGAGGATTTCCTGAACCTGGCGGGCCGTCTGATAGTGCTCTTCACCGACGATGCGCGGCTCGAGGATACGCGAGGTGGAGTCGAGCGGGTCAACAGCCGGGTAGATGCCCTTTTCCGAGATCGCACGATTGAGAACCGTGGTCGCGTCGAGGTGGGCGAAGGTGGTGGCCGGAGCCGGGTCGGTCATGTCATCGGCCGGGACGTAAACAGCCTGGACCGAGGTGATCGAACCCTTGGTGGTCGAGGTGATTCGCTCCTGCAGGGCCCCCATGTCGGTGGCCAGCGTCGGCTGGTAGCCCACGGCGGACGGGATGCGGCCCAGAAGGGCGGAAAGCTCGGAACCGGCCTGCGTAAAGCGGAAGATATTGTCGACGAAGAAGAGAACGTCCTTGCCCTCTTCATCGCGGAAATATTCCGCTTGGGCGAGACCGGACAGGGCGACGCGGGCACGCGCGCCCGGAGGCTCGTTCATCTGGCCGAAGACCAGGGCGCAACGCGAACCTTCAGTCGAGCCATCATGCTCTTTCGGGTCCTTGTTCACGCCGGATTCGATCATTTCCCAGTACAGGTCGTTACCTTCACGGGTCCGCTCGCCAACACCGGCGAAGACCGAGTAACCACCAAACAGCTTGGCGATGTTGTTGATCAATTCCTGGATGAGAACCGTCTTGCCAACGCCAGCGCCGCCGAACAGGCCGATCTTGCCGCCCTTGGCGTAGGGGCAGAGCAGGTCGACGACCTTGATGCCGGTCGGCAGGATTTCGGCTTCCGTGGCCTGCTCGTCGAAGGACGGGGCAGCACGGTGGATCGGCGACTTCATTGTGTGCGGAACATCGCCCGCCTCGTCGATGGCTTCACCGGTCACATTCATGATGCGGCCGAGCGTACCCGGACCAACCGGAACCATGATCGGGCTGCCAGTGTCGGTCACTTCCGTGCCGCGCTGCAGACCCTCGGTCGCGTCCATGGCGATCGAACGGACAGTGTTCTCGCCGAGGTGCTGAGCAACCTCGAGGACGAGCTTCTTGCCGTCATTAGTGGTTTCAATGGCGTTGAGGATGTCCGGCAGACCGCCTTCGAATTCAACGTCAACAACAGCGCCCGTAACTTGGACAATGCGGCCTTTAAGAGTGCTCATAGCGGGTCTTTCCTCTCGCCTAGAGGGCCTCGGCGCCGGAGATGATTTCAGTCAACTCCGTTGTGATCTGCGCCTGGCGGGTTCGGTTATAAACAAGGTTGAGTTTGTCGATCAGCTCGCCGGCATTGCGCGTGGCATTGTCCATCGCGGCCATCTTCGCACCCATCTCGCCGGCAACATTCTCCAGCAGGGCAGACAGAATAACCGTGTCGGCATAACGCGGCAGCAGCACGTTGAGGATGGTTTCCTCATCCGGCTCGGCTTCATAGATGGCGCCACCCAGGTCGGGGCGCTCAACACCTTCATCAATAGCATCGATCGCCGGGATGAGGACTTTGGCGCGTGGCTTCTGGGAGATCACCGAGACAAATTGGGCAGAGACAAGCTCGCAAACATCGAACTCGCCATTGTCGAACATGTGACGGATCTTGTCGCCGATCCGGGCCGCAGTGGCGCCGGAGATCGTTTTCTCGCCGGACAACTCCATCTTGTCGACGATCAGCGAGGCGAAATTGCGCTTGAGCTGGTCAGCGCCCTTTTTGCCAACGCAGATAACTTTGACGTCCTTGCCCTCGGCCCTGAGCGCGGTGATGCGTTCGCGGGCCTTCTTCACGATATTCGTGTTGAAGCCACCACACAGGCCACGATCCGCAGTCATGACGACCAGCAGATAGCTGTCGGATTTTCCGGTTCCAACCAGGAGCGGCGAGGCCCCCGGCGTTCCCGACATTGCAGTGGACAGATTAGCCATCACGGCCGCCATGCGCTCGGCATAGGGGCGCGCGGCTTCCGCAGCGTCTTGCGCACGGCGCAGTTTCGCAGCGGCGACCATCTGCATCGCCTTCGTGATCTTCTGCGTCGACTTGACGCTTCCGATCCGGTTTTTAAGGTCCTTAAGGCTCGCCATCAGGCTCTCCTCAGCGGTTAAACTCGATCAGGCTCACGCGAAATGTTCGGTGAACTTGTCGAGCGCCGCCTTCAGCTTGCTTTCGCTGTCGTCGGTCAGCTTCTTTTCGTTGCGGATCGACGTCAGCAGCGCATCGTGCTCGCTGTGCAGGTGACGCAGCAGGTCCGCTTCGTAGCGCTGAACATCAGACGTCGGAAGCTTGTCGAGATAGCCACGCGTACCCGCATAGATCACGCAGACCTGCTCTTCCATCGACAGCGGCGAGAATTGCGGCTGCTTGAGGAGCTCGGTCAGGCGCTGACCGCGGTTCAGCAGTTTCTGCGTTGCCGCGTCGAGATCGGAACCGAACTGGGCAAAGGCCGCCATCTCGCGATACTGGGCCAGTTCGCCCTTCATCTTGCCGGCAACCTGCTTCATCGCCTTGGTCTGGGCAGCAGAGCCAACCCGCGACACGGACAGGCCGACATTCACGGCGGGACGGATGCCCTGATAGAAGAGGTCTGTTTCCAGGAAGATCTGACCGTCGGTGATCGAGATCACATTGGTCGGAATGTAGGCCGACACGTCGTTCGCCTGGGTTTCGATGATCGGCAGAGCCGTCATGGAACCGGAACCATTGGCTTCATTCAGCTTCGCGGCGCGCTCGAGCAGGCGGGAGTGGAGATAGAAAACGTCACCCGGATAGGCTTCGCGGCCCGGCGGGCGACGCAGAAGCAGGGACATCTGGCGATAGGCCACGGCCTGCTTGGACAGATCATCATAGACGATCAGCGCGTGCATGCCGTTATCGCGGAAGTATTCAGCCATCGCACAAGCGGTGAACGGTGCGAGGAACTGCATCGGCGCCGGGTCAGAAGCGGTCGCGGCAACGATGATTGTGTAATCCAGCGCGCCATTTTCCTCGAGCGTCTTCACGATCTGGGCGACCGTGGAGCGCTTCTGGCCGACAGCGACATAGATGCAGTAGAGCTTGGCGCTCTCATCATCGCCTTCGTTGATGGCTTTCTGGTTGAGGATGGTGTCCAGCGCAATCGCGGTCTTGCCGGTCTGGCGGTCACCAATAATCAACTCACGCTGACCACGACCAACCGGGATCATGGCGTCAATGGCCTTGATGCCCGTTGCCATCGGCTCGTGCACCGATTTACGCGGGATGATGCCCGGCGCCTTGACGTCAACGCGGCGACGCTCGGCAACGTCCTTGAGCGGGCCCTTGCCATCGATCGGCTCACCGAGACCATCAACGACACGGCCCAGCAGGCCCTTGCCGACGGACGTGTCAACGATCGAGCCAAGACGCTTGACCGTGTCACCTTCCTTGATGCCGCGGTCATCACCGAAGATCACGCAACCCACATTGTCGCGTTCCAGGTTCAGGGCCATGCCCTTGATGCCGCCCGGGAACTCGACGAGTTCACCGGCCTTCACCTCGTCGAGGCCGTAGACGCGGGCAATACCGTCACCAACGGACAGAACGCTACCGACGTCCGAAACCTTCGCTTCGGTACCGTAATTCTTGATTTGATCCTTGAGGATCGCAGAGATTTCTGCGGCACGGATGTCCATGGACCTAGGCCTCTTTCATCGCGGTCTTCATCCCATCCAGCTTGGTGCGGAGGGAGGAGTCGAACATGCGGGAGCCGACCTTCACGATCAGTCCGCCCATCAATTCAGGCCGCACTTCCGTACGGACCTCGATTTCGCGCCCGAAGGCACTTTTCAGCGAAGCCGCGAGGGCCTCGGTCTGTTTCTTTGTCAACGCAGCGGCCGTCTGCACATCCGCCGTGACAATGCCGCGGTCCGCAGCTGCCAGCGCGGCAAAGATGCGCGCGACCTGGCCGAGCTGGCCGGCGCGGCCGTTGCGGGCGGCGACACCAAAGGCATTGCCTGTCATTGCGTTAAACTCGGCCTTTTTGGCCAGAGCGGCGAGAATGCCAGCCTTGACCTCGGCGGTATGCAGCGGCGAGGCGAGCGCCCCGCGCAGCTCGGCGGACTCGCCAAGCATGGCTTGAAAGGCCGAAAGATCAGCCTCCACAGCATCCGCTGCACCTTCGGATTTCGCCAGCTCGAACAACGCGGTCGCATAGCGGCCCGCGGCGTTGGCTGTCATGGCGTCTTCGCCGGTCTTCACCGTGACGTCACTCTCTAGCTGGATCAGCGCTCATAAACTTGCCGGGATCGGCATAAACGCTTGATTATCAACGACATAAAAAACAGGACTCATCGTGTTGCACTGCAAGCCCCTGAGGTTCGGCGCTGCGATAGCACAGGGGGGAGCAGGCAGCAAGCCACTCACACCGGGGGATTCAGCGTACGGACGCAATCTACTGGGACACAAATCGAGACCCAGCTACCCAGCCCGGGTCCCTCAGGCGTCCGGATCACCCTTGGTCCGGGACCGCCTCGCGAAAATATTCAGTGTTTCGACCAGCAGCGAGAAGGCTATCGCAAAGTAGAGGTAGCCGCGCGGAATGTGGAAGCCCAACCCGTCGGCGACGAGTGCGACGCCGACCAGGAGCAGGAAGGACAGGGCCAGCATTTTCGTCGTGGGGTGGCGTTCGATGAAGGTGGCGACTGTGGTGGCGGCCAACAGCATGACCCCCATCGCAATAACCACGGCAGCGATCATGATTGGCACTTCATCCGTCATGCCAACCGCTGTGATGACCGAATCGAGCGAGAAAACGACATCAATCACCACGATCTGGGCGACAACCGTCGCGAACGCCGCATGAACCGGGTTGCCCGCGTGTTGGCTGGGCCCTTCAACCGCGTGATGGATTTCCAACGTTCCCTTGCCGAGCAGGAAAAGCCCGCCGGCAATGAGGATCAGGTCACGCCAGGAATAGCCATGCTCGAAGACCTCGAAGAGCTCGGTTTCCAGCTTCGTGATCCACACCAGTCCAAACAACATGACGACACGGAAGACCAGAGCCATCCCAAGACCGAGCGCTCGCGCCCTGGCGCGCTCCTCTTCCTTCAGGCGCGATGCCATCAGGGCCACGAAGATCACATTGTCGATGCCAAGGACGATTTCCAGAAAGGTCAGCGTCGCGAGAGACAGCCAGATTTCTGGAGATGCGAGCAGGTCCAGCATGATGTGTCATCCGTCGGCTTGGGAAAAGCCGGACCTCAAGGTCGGGAGGCGCGGCGCGATGGTCAGATGAAACTATAGGGTTCGACGTCGATTGAAACCCTGACAGACGGCGGTGTCTTCACGCGCTGCGACCAAGCCCGAAGATAGGCGGAGATGTCGATTTCCTTGTCGGCGCGCACGAGGATGCGGCGTCGATGCCAGCCGCGAACCATCGCGCGCGGCGGCTCGGCGGGCCCCCATATCTCCACGCCTTCGGAGTTGGGGGCTTTGGCAGCATAGTCATTGGCAACACGGTCGACCTGCTCGGGATTCATCGACATGAAACCGATCGCCGCCAAGCGGCCGAAAGGCGGAAGGCCGAGTGATTCGCGAACCATGAATTCCATGTCGAGAAAGGCATCCCGGTCACCGGCGATCAGGGCCTGGATGGCATCATGCTCAGGCTGGTGTGTCTGCAGAAGCGCTCGTCCCGGACGGTCTGCGCGACCGGCGCGCCCGGCGACCTGGACCAGTGTCTGGAAAGTGCGTTCGCCCGCCCGCGGATCACCGCCGGCCAGACCGAGATCGGCATCGATCACACCGACCAGGGTCAGGCACGGAAAGTTGTGACCTTTTGCGGCAATCTGAGTGCCGACGAGAATGTCGATTTCACCCTGTTCCATCGCTGCGACGATTTCGGCCCCGGAGCGACTGTCCGACGAATAGATCTCGACGCGCGCGTCGGGAAAGGTCAGCCGCGCCTCCTCGGCGACACGCTCCACGCCCGGCCCGATTGAGGTCAGACTGTCCTCGGCGTCGCAGCTTGGGCAGCGTTTGGGCTTGGCCATGGAGAAGCCGGTGACGTGGCAAACCAGACGCCCGGTATAGCGGTGCTCGACGAGATAGGACTGCGTGTCCGGCGAGACCATGCGATGCCCGCAGGCGCGACAAAGGACCAAAGGCGCATAACCGCGTCGATTGAGGTAGAGCAGTGACTGCTCGCCTCGCTCCAAAGTTTCACGCACCGCCTCGATCATCGGGGGCGACATCCAGCGACCTTTCTCGGCCGGGTGTTCTCGCAAATCGATTGTGTCGACCGCCGGCAGGATTGCCGTACCGGGACGGGCTGCCAAGCGGACATGGACGTAGCGACCCGCCTGGGCGTTCGAAAGACTTTCCAATGACGGCGTGGCCGACGCCAGGATGACATTTGCGCCCTCGATCTTTGCCCTCACCACCGCAAGATCGCGCCCCTGATAGGGCAATCCTTCATCCTGCTTGTAGGTCGGGTCATGCTCCTCATCGACGACAATCATGCGCAGGGCCGGAAACGGCAGAAAAAGCGCCGAACGCGCGCCGACCACGATGCGTGCGCGCCCCTCTGCCACCTCTCGCCAGGTGCGGCGGCGAGCTTTTGGAGCGGCCCCGGAATGCCAGAGCGCGGGTTCTGCGCCAAAGCGCGCCTTGAAGCGCGAGAGCACTGCTTCGGTCAGCGCGATTTCCGGCAGCATGATGAGAATCTGCGCATCGGGTTCCCGGCGCAGCAATTCGGCGATAGCCTCGAAATATACCTCCGTCTTGCCGGACCCGGTTACCCCGTCGAGCAAAGCGGCCTGAAAACCCCCGGCTTGCACCAGCCGACGAAGCACGCCGGCTGCCTCGGTCTGCATCGGGGTCAAGGTAAGCCCCTCACCCTCCGGATCCGGGCGTTCGAATGGCGGATCGACGAGGCGGATCAACTCGGTCAGCGCGCCCGCCCTGGCCAGGCCTTTTACCACGGAGGCGGTGACTCCGGCTTCTCGGGCCAGCTCTGCGGCACTGGCCTCGCCGAGAACCGCGATCGCATCGAGGACACGCTCGCGGGCGCCGGTCATGCGGTCCGGCTCGCCGGTTCCGCGTTGAAAAACCGTCTCCGTTGGCGAAGGCTTGAGCGCTTCGCTGGACCGGAGCACAGAGCGAAGAACGATACCCGGCGGCTGGACCAGATATCGTGCCAGCCAGTCGACAAACTGACGGATGCCCGGCGGAAGGGGGGCCCCGCCGACCGGCGCTTCGACGGTCTTTAACGCGCGGTCGCCCTGTCCCGGCTTCACGGCCCAGACAACGCCGCGCGCCGAACGCTTGCCCAAGGGGGCCCGCACATGGTCACCCGGCTGCAGCTCCATCTCGGCCGGCACAAGATAGTCGAAGGCTTCCGGCAGTGGCAGCGGAAAGAGGATGGACACACGATAGGGCGAGGTGACGGTCAAGTTCCGGACCTGATGATTAGCAAGGACGAATCATATTTTGGCTTGTTGATGATCATAGCGAGGACGCGCCGCACGGACTCCGACCGCGCTCAGCCCGCTTAGCGGGTCGCCGCTTGATCTCATTGCAATGCGGTATCAGAGCGCTTGCCATCACAATTACCTTCCGGTCAGGCAGATCGGTTTGCTTCTCGTAAACCGAATGAGACAAGAGTGGGCCTTCAAGGCGAGGGAGACAATCAGCATGTCACAGGACGAAAACCAGCTAGGAAGCGCTGGCAGTGAAACTGAAGAGATTCGCGCCTTCCTGATCGGCAATCCTGATTTTGTGCGGGAGGATGCCGAGCTTTTCTCGCTGATTGTGGAGACCGCGCGCGAAGACGGCGCCATCGACCTTGGCGCAGCGGCCCGTGAAAAGCTGCGCGAGGAAATTCGCCAGTTGAAATCGATGAACGCCTCCATCGTGGAAACCGCGCGCGCCAACCTGGCCATCCAGTCGCAAATTCATATGGCGGTGCTGGCATTACTGGAAGTTGATTCCCTTGCTGGTCTCGACAGCAAAGTGTCGAACCGGTTGACCGGTGCGCTGGGCGTGGATGTGTGCCGTGTGCTGATCGAGGGGCACGCTCCCCTGAAGAATGCCGAATCAATTCTCGGCGCCGCCGACGGTTTTGTGGGCGATGTGCTGGGCGATCATGTGGAAATGTTGGGGCCCGTCGATCCCGGCAATGCCCACGCGCTTTACGGTCAACAGGGTGCCCGCGTCAGCTCCCAGGCAATCGTGAGACTGGATTTCAACGGCCATGACGGTCTGATGGCCCTTGCCGCTCGTGATGCCCATCTGTTTCAGGCAGGCCAGGGGACCGAGTTGCTGAATTTTCTCGCAAGAGCCGTTGAGCGCATGGTTGTGCAATGGCTGCATCAGAGCTGAAACCTGGCTGGGCGGAGGCGCTTTCCGCCTTCCTCGGCCACCTGGCTGGAGAGCGGCGCCTCTCGCCCCGGACGCTGGAAGCCTATCAGCGGGACTTGAACGGGTTCGGTGATTTCCTGCTCGATCATTTGGGATCACCGCCAGACCTTGGCGATCTCGCTACCCTTACTTCGCGGGACTTCCGCGCGTGGATGGCCGAGCGCCGCCGCGCCGGGCTCTCAGCCCGCTCGCTCGCTCGTTCGCTATCCGCGGTCCGCACATTCTTCGCCTATGCCAAGCGGCGCTGGGGGGTCGACAATCCGGCGCTCTCGCTCGTTGAAAGCCCCAAACTCGGCCGGAGCGCCCCCAAACCGGTCAGCGAGAACGCGGCCCGACAGATACTGGACGAGACGAGCGCGCGCGGGAAGCCGGACTGGATCGCCGCCCGCGACGAGGCCGTATTGTTGCTGCTTTATGGATGCGGCCTGCGGATTTCCGAAGCGCTCGGCCTGACCGGGCGGGATTATCCATTCGGGGACAGTCTGCGAATCGCCGGCAAGGGCAACAAGACCCGGATTGTTCCAGTACTCCCGACCGTCGCCGAAGCGGCAGCGCGCTACGTATCGCTCTGCCCGCATCCGGTCGAGCGGGAAGCTGCCCTTTTTCGCGGCGTCCGCGGCGGCGCGCTTGGTGCTCGCGGCGTTCAAACGCTGATGCAGGAGTTGCGGGGTCGACTGGGCCTTTCTGATAGCGCAACGCCCCACGCTCTCCGACACGCCTTCGCGACGCACTTGCTCGCCCATGGTGGCGATCTGCGGGCGATCCAGGAATTGCTGGGCCATGCCAGCCTCTCCACGACGCAGATTTATGCCGACGTGGAGAGCGCGCGCTTGATGGCCATTTACGACGGCGCCCATCCGCGGGCGCGCAAGCGCTAATTCGCGCCTCGTGACCGCTTCACCCACATGGCGGTCCGCCGCAGGCACCCGACGCACCGGCCCGGAATAAGGGGGGACAATCGCATCCTCAATCCCCTTGCCGAATGAGGTTGAGCGCTATACTTTAATTTACAAAGAACTTGGGAGCTGACAATGAACGAAAAACCCGACCTCGAATATCTGCGCGACGTTGCCGCGAGTGGACAGTATGCTCCTTCCCTCAGCGGGCGCTTTTTCATCTGGTGGGGCGGGCTGGCCGCACCGGCGCTCCTGGCACATTGGAGCATCATCACCGGAATGGTCGCCATCCCTGTTCAGTATGTTGGCCTGGTCTGGCTGGCCTATGGAATGATCGGACTGATCGGATCCGGGCTTCTGGGACGCGGCTTGCGGAACAAACCCGGCACCGGGGCTGTCAATAATCGTGGCGAGGCTGCCGCTTGGCGCAGCGTCACCTGGATGGTGGCCGCCTATGCGATCGGCGCCGTTGTCGCCGCCTTTCTTGGCCGGGGTCATGCGATATTGTTCGACACTATCCCGCTGGTGGCCTTCGCGGGCTACGGTCTGTCATTCAATGTCAGCGCCCAGCTGGGCGGGGCCCGCTGGATGCAAGGCATGGCCGTCCTGGCATGGCTGTTCAGCGGCGCGGGCCTGTTATTGGTTGGAACCCCTGGTCTCTATCTCTTCGCAGCGGCCGCGGTGGGCATCCTGGCCATCTTGCCCGGACTTGTGCTCCTGCGCGGAGAGCCGGCTGCGGAGGCCGGGTGAATGCCGGATAGTTTCGACGCCAGCGCGCTGGATGATGTCATTCACGGCAAGCTTCGACTTGCCGTGATGGCCTTTCTGTCGGCGACGCGGGATGCCAGCTTTACCGAGATCAGGGCCCGAACAGGCGCATCGGACGGCAATCTGTCAGTGCATTTGCGCAAGCTGGAAGAGGCGGGCTATGTCGCGATCGAGAAGAGTTTCGTTGACCGCAAACCCCAGACCCGCGCCTCATTGACCGAGGCCGGACGCGCGGCGTGGATTGCCTATTTGGATCAGCTCAAAAACCTGATCCAGCCGTAGGCGGCGACCCCGCCAGGCGTCAGGCCGGATGCTTGTTTGGCGTATGGTGCCACGCGATTACGTCGACCCCCTCATCGGGCTCGGCGTGCGTCTTGCCTTGTACAAATCCGGCTTTCTCGAGCACGCGGTGCGACGCATCCCGATCATCACGCGTGTGAGCGATGACCGATTTGACCTGGTCGTGCGAATAGGCCCAGTCCAGAAGCGCCACGACCCCCTCAGTCGCCAGTCCCTGCTCACGGTAGGAGGTCAGCATTGAGTACTCGATTTCAACAACGCCATCCGCGTCCGGCGCGCCCTTGAACCCGCCAGTGCCAAGCAGCCGGTTCATGACCGACGATATGTAGACCCAAGCATACCAACCCGACTCCCCGGGACGGGCGCTCAACCGGTCACGCGTCCACTCCATGGCCGCCTGGTCCATCAGTTCCGGCGGCCAGGTTGGTTCGGGATCAACGCCGAGGGCCTTGAAGAACGCCTTGCGGTCCTCAAGCTGAAGCGTGGCCAGTTCAGCATTCAGTGCAACCAGCCGCAAACGCGGCGAAGCGATTTCGATCAGCTTCGGCATTGACTTGTAACCCATGCCCCAGACTTCATCAGACGTGCGCGACGCACCGGCCACACCACATTCTTAATGCGCACCGCCACCACCGCCTAGCGTCTGGCGACTCCGTGGACGGCCAACACCGAATGGTCGAAACCTACCACGAGAAGCGCAGACTTGTACGACATCGTCATGACACAGCTCGCGCCAATCGCCGCGGCAGCGTGGTCAGGACTGCATCGTCCAACCCTCGACACCCATTGCGGCCTGACGAACCGCCTCGGTCAGGGTCGGGTGGGGGTGGCAGGTGCGCGCCACATCCTCTGAGGCCGCCCGAAACTCCATCGCAAGACAGATTTCGGCGATCATCTCGCCGACATTGGCGCCGATCATGTGGGCACCAAGAATTTCATCGGTTTCCGCGTCGGCCAGGATTTTCACAAACCCATCAGTCGCGTGATTGGTGCGTGCTCGGGAGTTGGCCTGGAAGGGGAATTTTCCCTTCTTGTACTTCCGACCTTCCGACTTGAGCTCGTCCTCCGTCTTGCCGACTGAAGCGATTTCCGGCGCTGTGTAAACAACACCCGGGATGACACCGTAATTCACATGCCCAGCCTTGCCGGCGATGCGTTCAGCACAGGCCACGCCTTCATCTTCCGCCTTGTGGGCCAGCATTGGCCCATGGGTGCAATCACCCACCACCCAGACATTTTCCGCAGACGTCCGGAAATGATCCTGCGCTATGAAGCCTCGCTGATCAGTCTCGATGCCGACCGTTTCCAGCCCGAGCGCTTCAGTGTAGGGACGCCGGCCGATGCAGACGAGAACCGTGTCCGCCTCAATCGTCTCGGCATCGCCACCAGCTGCCGGCTCGAGTGTCACCGCGAGTTTTTCGCCCGAGGAATCGACGCCGGTCACCTTGGTGCCAAGCTTGAAGTCCATGCCCTGTTTCGCGAAAACTCGCTGGGCGGTCTTAGCCAACTCGCTGTCCATGCCCGGCAGAATGCGGTCAAGATATTCAACCACGGTGACTTCCGAACCCAGGCGCCGCCAGACCGAGCCCAGCTCAAGGCCGATCACGCCCGCACCAATGAGGACAAGCTTGCCCGGCACAGCGTCGAGCGAAAGGGCGCCCGTTGACGAGACAACCCGCTTCTCATCAATCTCAACGCCGGGAAGCGGGGTCACTTCAGAACCGGTGGCAATCACGATGTTGCGGGCTTCCAGCGTCTTGCTGCCGTCTTCGGATTCGACGTCGACCTTGCCCGGTCCGGCGATCCGGCCTCGGCCGCGAATATAGTCGACGCCATTTTTCTTGAAGAGGAATTCAATCCCCTTGGTCAGGCCGTCCACTGCCTCGTCTTTCTGACCCAACATCGTATCTAGATCGAGCTCGACCGTGCCGGTCTTGATGCCGAGCCCCGCGAACTGGGTCCGCGCCGACTCGAACAATTCCGACGCATGCAGCAAGGCCTTGGACGGAATGCATCCAACATTGAGGCAAGTGCCGCCCAGCGTTCCGCGCATTTCGACGCAGGCCACCTTGAGACCAAGCTGACCGGCTCGTATCGCGCAATTATAGCCGCCGGGGCCACCGCCAATGATTACGATGTCATAGGTATCGGACATGCTCGCCTCACTCTGCTCGCCGCCAATGCGGCACGTTTGTGCTATATGCCCCTGCCGCGGCCACGGCGGAAGGGGGTGAAATACTGTAGCCACAGCTGATCATCGGATACGGATCATGTGTCGCGGGATGGCACCGGCCTGGTGCAAAATGATCATGATAATCAGACCCGCCAACAAGAAACCATTCGCGATCCAGTCCGCTGGGGCCGACGTGGACGCCGCCCATAAATCGTAAGTCGGGCTCGACGAGTAAACCACCCAGCCGGTCAGATCAAAGACAACCGCCGCGACGTAGACCGGAAGCGCTTCAGAGAAACGCCCTGCTAGCAAAACAGTGCTTGCAGCGTAGCAAATCGCGTTGGCAACCGTCAGCAAAACAAGCAGAGGGCCCATCGCCTCCACGATCATGATCAGGCTTGGATCAATTCCGGCCGAAACAGCGTCCCCAAACTTGATCGCGAGGACGTCGGCTGTCGACGAAAGCTGGTTGAAGGCCCACGCGCCTATCGCAATGACGAGGACCCACCTTACTGCGGCCAGAACAAGATTTGCTGTCACCTGGAAGCCCCTTGTCTCGAACACACCAGTTTCGCAATCCCAAACCGTGCTCGTCACGCTTGCTCCGACCTGTCCCGGAGCCCGAGGGCAATCGCCCCGGCAGCGATAAGCGTTTCGAGCGTGAACAGGGCCCAGTCAAGAATTTCCGGGTCAAAGTTCTGGTCGACCCTCGCTTGCTGGTGAGCCGCCACGTCCTCAGGCCGCACACTGAAACCAATCCACATTGCCTGATCGACCAGATAAACGGCCAATGCGAGCCAGAGCAGCCAACGCGCACCTTTCCAGATCGCCCAGGCAACCAGGAAATAGCTGGCTTGCAAAACCAGAGACAATATGGACAACGCCAAACCGGTCTCGGCCAGCATCCGAGTGACCGGCGCGGAATAACCAAGTTGCCCCTCGATTCCGACTTGATGCAAGAAGCCCGCGATCGGCGATCGAAGTCCGTATACGGCCCGCGAGACTGTCAGTATGACAAGCGCATACCGGAGCAGCGGCATGGCCTCGCTCCTACAAATCAAACATCATGCGTTGCGGGTCCTCGAGATTCTCTTTTACGCGCACGAGATAGGTCACCGCTTCCTTGCCGTCGACGATCCGGTGATCATAGGACAGGGCCAGATACATCATCGGCTTGATCACGACCTGACCATTCTCAGCCATCGGGCGTTCCTGGATTTTGTGCATACCCAGAATGCCCGATTGCGGCGCATTGAGGATCGGCATCGACATCAGCGAGCCATAGACCCCCCCATTCGAGATGGTGAAGGTCGCGCCCTGCATCTCGTCGATGGAAAGCTTGCCGTCGCGCGCCCGCTTGCCCAGACGGATGATCTCTTTTTCGATCTCCGCCAGGGACATCTGGTCGGCATCACGAACGACCGGTACGACCAGACCGCGATCGGTCCCAACCGCAACACCCATGTCGTAATAATTCTTGTAGATGATGTCGGTGCCATCGATCTCGGCATTGACTGCCGGCACTTCCTTGAGGGCATGACAGCACGCCTTCACGAAGAAGCTCATGAAGCCCAGCTTGACGCCGTGTTTGGCCACGAAGGCTTCCTGGTGCGCCTTGCGCGCCGCCATGATGGCCGACATGTCGGCTTCGTTGTAAGTGGTCAGGATCGCCGCCGAGTTCTGCGCATCCTTCAAACGCTTCGCGATGGTCTGGCGAAGGCGGGTCATGCGGACACGTTCTTCGCGTGGACCGGTTTCGCGCGGTGCTGCGGTAGCCGCAGGCGTCGAAGCGGGCGTCGCGGCCGGCGAAGGTGCCGCAGCTTTCGGCGCGGCGGCCGCCTTCAGAGCGTCGCCCTTGGTAATACGTCCGTCCTTGCCTGTGCCGTCTATGGATCCGGAGTCGAGCTTGTTCTCCTCGATCACGCGCGCGGCAGACGGCATGGCCTTCTTTTCATCGCCGTCACTGGACTTCGCATCCGACGCATCCGCCGATTGCGCAGGAGACGCCCCCCCGCCGCTGATCCGTGCCACCGCATCACCCGGCGAGACCGTATCGCCTTCATCGACCAACAGCTCGGAGACAACTCCGGCAACCGGCGACGGGACCTCGACCGCGACCTTGTCCGTCTCGATCTCGACCAGCGCTTGGTCGATATCGACACTGTCACCGGCCTTGACCAGCCAGGAGCCGATCGTGCCCTCGGTCACGCTCTCACCCATTTGCGGCACCGTCGCATCGACGGTCGATCCGGACTCTGCCGGCGCGTCGTCAGCGCCATCAGACGCGGGCTCGCCTTGTGGCGCCCCGTCTTTGGTCGCCTCTTCGTCCGGAGCCTTCGACGTCTCAGCCGGCTCTTCCTTGGCGGCCGGTGCGGTATCGCCGCCTGCCTCGAGGACGGCCAGCTTGGCGCCGATTTCGACATTATCGCCTTCAGCCGCGAGGATGTCTCCCATCACGCCATCAGAATCCGCGCGGACCTCCACGGCGACCTTGTCGGTCTCGAGTTCAACCAGCACATCGTCCTTCGAGACGGCATCGCCGGTCTTGACCATCCAGCTGCCTACAGTGGCTTCGGTGACGCTCTCGCCCAGTTGCGGCACGGTGATATCGGTCATGTCTCTCGTCTTTCCTTCAAAGAAGCTTGTCGGGCCCTAGGAAAGGGCTTCATCGACCAGGGCATCCTGTTGTTGCTTGTGCTTGGAGGCGATACCGGTTGCCGTCGAGGCAGTCGGGGCGCGTCCGACATAACGCGGGCGCTCGGCCTTGCCATCAACCTTGCCAAGCACGTACTCGATATTCGGTTCCACGAAGGTCCAGTAGCCCATATTACGTGGCTCTTCCTGACACCAGACGATCTCGGCATTGGGGAAACGCGCGAGTTCTGAAATCAGCGCCTTGTAGGGGAAAGGATAGAGCTGCTCGACTCGCATCAAATAGACGTCGTCCGTACCCCGGGACTCGCGCTCTTCAAGCAGATCGTAATACACCTTGCCTGTACACAGGACGACGCGGCGGACCTCCGTGTCCGGCTTAAGCTTCAGCTCGGTGTGGCGGATCTCGCCTTCGGGGCGTGATGCTTCATCCGCATCATCCCAGAGGACCCGGTGGAAGGAAGAGCCCGGCCCCATGGCCGCCAGCTGCGAGACGCAACGCTTGTGCCGCAGCAGGCTCTTCGGAGTCATGATCACCAGCGGCGTGCGGAAATTGCGGTGAATTTGCCGGCGCAGGATGTGGAAGTAATTGGCCGGCGTGGAGCAATTGGCGACCTGCATATTGTCTTCCGCGCACATCTGCAGGAAGCGCTCGGGTCGGGCCGAAGAGTGTTCCGGTCCCTGACCTTCATAGCCGTGCGGCAGCAACATGGTGAGGCCGGACATGCGCAGCCATTTGCGCTCACCGGAAGAGATGAACTGATCAATGATGACCTGGGCGCCATTGGTGAAATCACCGAACTGGGCCTCCCACATCACCAGCGTGTTCGGCGCCGACAGCGAATAGCCGTACTCGAAGCCCAACACCGCTTCTTCCGACAACATGGAGTCGATGACCTCATACTTTTTCTGGTCGGCCGAGAGATTATTGAGCGGCGTATATTTCTCGGCCGTTTCCTGGTCGATTATGTGCGAGTGGCGCTGCGAGAACGTCCCGCGACCACAGTCCTGACCAGACAGGCGCACTGGGAAACCTTCAGTCAGCAATGTGCCGAATGCGAGATGTTCCGCTGTCGCCCAATCAATGCCCGACCCGGTTTCAATCGCCTTGCGGCGCCCGCCCAGGACACGGTTGAGCGTGCGGTGAATATTGATCCCGTCCGGCACCGCGGTCATCGCCATGCCGACGGCTTCCAGGCTTTCCATGGTGGCCGAGGTCTCACCCCGGCGATCATCGCCTTCCGGCAGACCCAGTCCGGACCAGCGCCCGTCCAGCCAATCGGCTTTCTTGGGTTCGAATTCCTTGCCGGCGTCGAACTCCTTCTCGAGGAAGGTATCGAACTCGTTCTCGATCGCCTCGGCCTCGGCTGCGCTGATAACCCCTTCGGCCAGCAGCCGGTCCTGGTACTTTTTCTTGACCGGCGGCATATCTTTGATGATCCGGTACATGATCGGCTGAGTGAAGGTGGGATCGTCGCCTTCATTGTGGCCGTAGCGCCGGTAGCAAATCATGTCGATGACGACATCCTTGCCAAAAAGCTGGCGATACTCCGTTGCGATTTTGGTCGCGTGGGTCACCGCTTCCGGATCGTCGCCATTCACGTGGAAGATCGGCGCCTGCACCATCAGGGCGACGTCTGAGGGATAGGGGCTGGAGCGGCTATCCTTCGGGTCAGTGGTGAAGCCGATCTGGTTGTTGACAATGAAGTGGATCGCGCCGCCCGTCCGGTGGCCGCGCAGGCCGGACAGGCCGAAACACTCCGCAACCATGCCCTGGCCGGCAAAGGCCGCATCACCATGCAGAAGCAGCGGCAGCACGCTGGACCGGGGCGTCCCCGGCGACTGGCGGCAATTATATTCCTGCTTGGCCCGGGCCTTGCCGAGCACGACCGGATCGACCGCTTCAAGGTGAGACGGGTTGGCCGTCAGGGACAGGTGCACCTTGTTGCCGTCGAATTCACGGTCCGAGGAGGCGCCGAGATGGTATTTCACATCGCCGGACCCGAACTCGTCCTCGCCCTGGGTATTGCCACCCTGGAATTCGTGGAAAATCTGGTGGTAGGGCTTGCCCATGACCGATGCGAGCACGTTGAGGCGACCGCGGTGCGGCATGCCGACAATGATGTCCTCGACACCCATAGAGCCGCCGCGCTTGATGATCTGCTCAAGCGCAGGAACCATGCTCTCGCCGCCATCGACACCGAAACGCTTCGTGCCCGGATAGCGCTTGTGCAGGAATTGCTCAAAACGCTCGGTCTCGATCAACTTCGCCAGGATGGCGATCTTGCCTTCCTTGGTGAAAGAGATGTCCTTGTCCGGCCCTTCAAAACGCTCCTGCAGCCAGGATTTTTCTTCCGGGTTGGAGATGTGCATGAACTCGACGCCAACCGGGCCGCAATAGGTGCGCTTGAGGATGTCGAGCATGGCGCGCGGCGTCGCCGTCTCGAGGCCGAGATAGCCATCGATGAAGACGTCCTCATCCATCGCCGCACCGGAGAATCCGTAGGTCGCCGGGTCGAGCTCGGCCTGGTAGCCGAAATCGGTCAGACCCAGCGGGTCCAGATCCGCTGCCAGATGGCCGCGCATGCGATAGGCACGGATCATCATGATGGCGCGGATTGAGGCCTGGGTCGCAGCCCGGACATCGTCGGCGTTCGCGCCCGGGCGGGTCGCGGCCACATGGTCCGCAACCTTGTCGACCATGGCGGCCTCGTCAGGCCCGATATCGCCAAGCGCCGAAACCATCTCGCCATTGACCTTGCGCGGCCATTCAGGCCGTTTCCAGGCCGGTCCGCGCGCCGCATGCGAGCTTTCCGAGGGCGCATCGCCCATGGCGTCGAAGAAGGCCTTCCAGCTCGGCGGCACCGAGTTCGGGTTCGACGCATAGGCGGCGGCCATCTGCTCGAGATAAACAGCGTTGGCACCCTGGAGGAAAGAGGTGTCCAGGAAGTTCTGGTTTTCTTGGGATCGGCTTTGGTCAGACATTTTGGGGGGGAGGCCTGAGTCAGGAGTGTGTCCGGATGGGGTTAAACCGAGTGGGTTAATCAACCCTCTATGCCTAATCTGCACGCTACGAAAGAGATTCGCGCGGGTCTGCTGACAAGTGGGTGACACTTGTCAGGCCCGCAAGACCGAGTAGCGAAGACGGCCTACTCAAACAAAACCGCGCCCCGGAATTCCGGGGCGCGGCTTGATGTTCAATGATGTTGCCGATGCTAGCTCTTGAGCAGCTCGGCCAGCGTCGTGCCAAGACGTGCCGGAGACGGCGAGACCTTGATCCCGGCCGCTTCCATGGCGGCGATCTTGTCTTCCGCGCCGCCCTTGCCACCGGAGACGATGGCGCCGGCATGGCCCATCGTGCGGCCCGGAGGTGCCGTGCGGCCGGCGATGAAGCCGACGGTTGGCTTCGAGCGGCCCTTCTTGGCTTCGTCGGCCAGGAATTGCGCGGCGTCTTCCTCGGCCGAGCCACCGATCTCGCCAATCATGATGATCGACTTGGTTTCGTCGTCGGCGAGGAATTTCTCGAGCACGTCGATGAATTCCGTCCCCTTGACCGGGTCACCGCCAATACCGACGGCCGTGGTCTGGCCGAGGCCGACCTGGGAGGTCTGGAAAACGGCTTCATAGGTCAGCGTGCCCGAACGCGAGACCACGCCGACCGAGCCCTTCTTGAAGATCGAGCCCGGCATGATGCCGATCTTGCACTCTTCCGGGGTCAGGATGCCCGGGCAGTTCGGACCCAACAGCATGGAGCTCGACTTGTCGAGACGGTCCTTGACCTTGACCATGTCCATCACCGGAATGCCTTCGGTGATGCAGACGATGAAGGGGATTTCGGCATCGATGGCCTCGATGATCGCCGCTCCGGCGCCGGCCGGCGGGACATAGATCACGGAGGCGTCAGCGCCGGTCGCCTCTTTGGCTTCACCGACGGTCGCGAAGATCGGCAGGGAGGCCGCGCTGTCGAGCCCGGAAGTCCAGCTTTCGCCGCCCTTCTTGGGGTGTACGCCGGCGACCATCTGGGTGCCGTAATACTGCAGCGCCTGTTCGGTGTGGAAAGTGCCCGTCTTGCCGGTCAGGCCCTGGACGATGACCTTGGTGTTCTTGTCTACGATGATCGACATCAGTTGGCCTCCTTCACGGCGGCGACAATTTTCTGGGCAGCGTCGTCGAGGTCATCGGCGGCGATCACGTTGAGACCGCTTTCATTGATGATGGACTTGCCCTTCTCGACATTCGTACCCTCGAGGCGAACCACGAGCGGGACCTGAAGGCCGACATCCTTGACCGCGGTGACCACACCTTCGGCGATTACGTCACAGCGCATGATGCCGCCGAAGATGTTGACCAGAATGCCTTTGACGTTCGGGTCGGCGGTGATGATCTTGAAGGCCGCCGTGACTTTCTCGGTCGTGGCACCGCCCCCGACATCGAGGAAATTGGCCGGCTCGGCACCATAGAGCTTGATGATGTCCATCGTCGCCATGGCGAGACCCGCGCCGTTGACCATGCAGCCGATATCGCCATCGAGGGCGACATAGGCGAGGTCGTATTTGGAGGCTTCGATTTCCTTGGCGTCTTCCTCGGTCGTGTCACGGAGCTCCATGATGTCCGGGTGACGGAAGAGCGCATTGCCGTCGAAGGAGACCTTGGCGTCCAGAACACGGACATGGCCATTGTCCATGACGATGAGCGGATTGATCTCCAGCATCGACATGTCCTTCTCGCAGAAGGCCGTATAGAGGATCTTCGCAAGACCCATCATATCGTCGCGGGCCTGGCCTTCCAGCTTCAGCGCGTCGCACACGGCAGCGGCAGAGGCGTCGGTCACGCCGGTGGCCGGATCGACATCAATGGTCTGGATTTTCTCCGGCGTTTCCGCGGCGACTTCCTCGATATCCATGCCGCCCTCAGTGGAGACGACAAAGGCGACCTGGCCGGTTTCGCGGTTCACCAAGAGCGAGCAATAAAGCTCAGTAGCGATGTCGGCTCCGTCCTCGATATAGAGGCGATTGACCTGTTTGCCCTCAGGGCCGGTCTGGTGCGTGACCAGCGTATTGCCCAGCATTTCCTTGGCGTTCTTGACCACGTCTTCCTTGGAGAAGGCGAGGCGGACACCGCCCTTGGCGTCAGGTCCAAGTTCCTTGAACTTGCCCTTGCCGCGCCCACCGGCGTGGATCTGGGACTTCACCACCCAAAGCGGGCCAGGCAGCTGATCGGCCGCCGCAGCAGCGTCTTCGGCAGAGAAAATGGCAACACCTTCGGCGACGGGCGCACCAAAGGATTTCAGAACGGCTTTCGCCTGGTGTTCGTGGATATTCATGAATGGGCCTCGCGGGAGGAAGAAAGCGACAAAACGGCCAGAATGGACTCGCCTTATAGCACTGGGCTGCTGCGGTGCAACGCACTCGCAGCGGGTAATTGTCAGTCAATCTCGTAGGTATTGCCGGCCTGACCCGCATCGTCTGGTGGAGCCAGAATATCCGACAGCGACAAACGACGGGGCGCACCGGGCACATCGACATCAGGCGCGATCGCCGGACCGGAGAAATATCGAACACCGGCCGACATGGCCGCTTCCAGCAAGGCCGTATTCTCGACCTCCAGCAACGATGTCTCGGCCGTCATTGCCTGGGCGGTCGTGACCCAATCGACACAGGATATCAGATCCTTGTCACCCGCGCCGTCATGATTGAGACGCGCAGGCGCATCGGCGGTGAAGATACCAATGCCACAGCTTTCGAAGCGGTCCAGCCCTGGGTGGTCGAACCGGTGATGCACCAGGACATAGGCGCCGAAATGCTTCATCGATCGACAGACCTCCTGGAGCTGCGCCATCGGCGCACCGTCCGGCACGCCGTCAATGCGCAGCAGGAAGAAGCGCCGCGCCGAATCAGGGATCGGCTGTAGCACGCTGAAATACTCCATCCGCCGGGACACCGAGGACAGGCTGTCATAGTGCACCGGCACAATGATCATGCTGGCATGGCCGGCCGCCCGGGCCTTCTGGAAGCCGCGCTGGGCGGCAAGGGCTGTCGCGCGATCCAGTTGGCGGTGCGTCTCGCGATCCGGAACACCGGTCAGTGTATCTCGCCCGTAGCTGGCAAAGCCGCCAATAACCTTGCGGGCAACGCAGATATGGTGACTGACAAAGGATTTTCGGCTGTCCCAGGTGGGCATGAAGGCAAAATCATCCCAACTGACAGAAGCGCCATTCCGGCGGCTGGCAGGCTCTTCCACCCGTGAGGGTTTGCCTTGCGCGACGGACTTTGGTGCATTCACCCAGCGAGTCTTGCCATCATCATCGCGGGGCAGAACCGGTACAGATTGCCAAGGCGTTTCCAATGGCGCCGGCATCTCGCTAGCGGAGTCGACCGGCTCGGTCGCAGGCTTTTCCAGATCATGAGGCTGAGCTCGCGCGACGATATCGAGTAGTTCCACCGTGGGAACATCGCGGGCTTCTGCCTCGGCCTTGACATCCTCAAGCCCGCTCTCGCCCAGGAAGAAGGCATTCAGCTCGCCCGCGATCGCGTCGACCATGTCTTGCGCAGCGTCGACATCAGCCGCGCGGAAGATAATCAGGAAGCCGCCCTGAACGCGGATCATCACGTCTTCCGGCCCGATGCGATTCTCGATGAATTGCGTCGATGTTTCGTAGACCTTGTCACGAAGGCGCGGCCAGTCGGGGCCAGCGCGCACTCGCACGCGCTCGAGGTTGAGAAACTGGAACTGCCCCATATCGACGGACTGGCGTCCGGCGAGGGCCTGTTTCAGTTTCTGTCGTAAATCAGGTGGCATGCGGTGACCATTCGTGTCGGGACCTCCCGAGACGCACAGTCTGCCGCATCATGTCTTGCAAATGTGTAAGCCCGGCTGCGGGTTTAGCGAAGGGTCGCAATAATCGCCCCGTCTATCGAGAGAGCGCCGCCGCCGCGCGCGAACAGATAGAAGCTGATCGCGGCGAATACTGCCACCGAGGTCCATGCCTCCGGCAGAACCCAAAACCCGTAAATGGCGCAGGCGATCAACAGGGTCAGCCCGACCAGCCGGGTGAGAAAACCGATAGTCAACATGAAAGCGATCAAATGCGCGCCCCAGACAGCGATCTGGGCTGTCTGCGCGGCCGAAACAAGCGGGATGTTCCAGACCGTTGCCGCCGCCACCATGTCCGGCATGACGCCCGGCCAGGCATCCGCATTCGATCGCGCCCAGGCCCAAAGCCCCGGAACGAGCGACAGCCGCAAGACGCCGCCGACAATCCAGTCCGGCAGGAAACGCTCGGCGCGCGCCGGCTGATCGCTGGATTCCATCTCACCCCCCGGTGCTCACTCCACCCGTCCCTCCGGGTGATGCGGATGACCATGCCGCAGAGGCCAGACCGGTGCAATCAAACGCACCTAAGGCGCGAAATTCCGTCGAAGGATATGGTCCAGAGACACGCGGCCGGGACCGTGGAACACCAGATAGAGCGCTATGACCAGCCACAGGGCATGGGTGCTCCACCAGGCCTCTGGAAAGATGAAAATCTGTATCACCAGCGTCAGGCCAATGAGCGCGAGCGCCCCGATCCGGGTCGCCAAACCCAGAACGAGCATGATGGGAATCACGAATTCGGCAAGCGTGGCCATCCAGGCTGCCCATTCCGGCGGCAGGAGCGGAAGGGCGAAATCGGTCCGGAACTGGTGCAATGTCGCAGGTTTGAGATCGAGCGGCAGCTCGGGCACTCGCATCCGGGCCCGTTCGACGGGGAAGTCATTGATCAGCTCGGTATAGGTGAACAGCTTGCTCGTGTTCACCTTGGTAAGCAGGGAGCGCCAGAATATTCCGGCCAGCGTCAACCGGGCGAGCACGGGGAGGATGTCGGGCGCCAACCGCGCCGATACCCACTCGAACACCATGTCATGATGGGCTCTCAGGCGATGGATCATAGTCATGGCAAAGCATCTCCGCTCAGATAGCCCCCTGTGAGTGCCGCCTCGAACGCTCTGGCCGGGTCGAAACCAGCGTGTTGGATGAGCGCATCCTCGCTCGCTTCCGCAAGTGATTGGCCTTCATCGAGACTGGCAATAAATCGGACTGAGCCCGGATCGAGCACGACGGATCGCACATCGCCGAACGGGCGCCAGACCAGGACGCCTTGCGCCTTGGGAGCCAGCGTCACCCGCCTCGCCTCGCTGCGGCCGGATCGGTGTCTTTGCCAAATGCCGTGAACCGGCCAGGCCAGGCACAGCAGTCGGGCGGACGGGTGAAGTCCGGGATTGAGCGCGGCGATCCTGTCCGGCGGGAGCTGCGCCATCTGCCCCGGCCTGCAGGGCGACGCATCTGCTGCGAGATGCGCTTCCAGCCAGGCCCGGTCGAGGC
The DNA here is from genome assembly GCF_947259345.1 of uncultured Maricaulis sp. Classification (GTDB taxonomy): domain Bacteria; phylum Pseudomonadota; class Alphaproteobacteria; order Caulobacterales; family Maricaulaceae; genus Maricaulis. The sequence continues at coordinate 87,195 of NZ_CAMYLS010000007.1, forward strand.
GGGCGATATCGGCAAGATAGGGCAGCGTCCGAGCCGGCTGGTAGCCGTCAACAAAATCCGCAAATCCGCTGCCATACCCGGTCAGACTTCGCGTGCGCGGCGGGCCCGATTGCCAGAAGGCTTTCGCCATAGGTGAAAAGAAGCGCGCACCGGTCAGCGCGTTGACGACCGGATAGGCCGCGCGCAGAGCTTCGATCGCAGAGGAAGCGACATTGTTGCAGTAGACCGCCAGTCGAGCCGCGTGCCCGGGTCGCTCCAGATAGGGCCGTGCCGCCTCATGGTCACCGCTCCTAAGGGCGTCTGCGAAGTCATCGTAAAATTGCCTAGACATGGGCGACTGTGGTTGTGCCAAGCGACGCCAGGCGACGTGCTGCCTGCTCGCGCTCCGCCATCAGCTGCCCGAAGGCTGGCAAATGCGTGTCGCGTTCGATCAGGGTCGGGCGAGGGCCGATCAGGGCAATAACCGTCTCGAAAAGCCGCCAGACCGGTTTGGCGACCGGTGCACCATGGGTGTCGATCAATAAATGTTCACCCAGCCCTGTATCCGCCTCATGCCCGGCCAAATGGATTTCACCCACGGCGTCCGCCGGAATCCGGCGTAGCCAGTCCTGCACGTCAAAGCCGATATTCTGGGCCCCGAGATAGAGGTTATTGACGTCCAACAGGAGGCCGCAGCCGGTCCGGCGGACCGTCTCGGCGAGAAAGTCAGCCTCATCGCCATCGCCCTCGAGCCGGACATAGCGCGCCGGGTTTTCAATCAGGATCTGCCGTCCCAGCGCGGTCTGCATGATGTCGACATTGCGACAGAAAATATCCAGAGCCGTCTGCGTCATCGGGACAGGAAGAAGATCCGGGAACCAGACATCGCCGAGCGCCGACCAGGCGAGATGCTCGGAGATCAGCACAGGCTCATAGCGGTCGACAAGGCGCGACCAGTTCGCCAAGTGGTGTGGGTCCGGTCGGTCCGGCCCGCCAAGCGACATGGCCACGCCGTGCAGGCTGAGGGGATGAACCTCGCGGATCGCGTCCAGCCAGCGAAGTCGCGGGCCGCCTTCCGACACGTAGTTTTCGGGATGAATTTCGAACCAGAGGCCGTCCGCCCGCGCCTCCAACGCCGAACGAAAATGCTCGGGCTTCAGGCTGATGCCTGCAACGGGGGACGTGTCGGGAAGCGCCATGGCGAACAGCCTCTCAAGGGGTCGGCGTGACCAACCCCCTGAGCTTCGGATCAGGGACGCTCGATGGGGGTCAGGGACCCAGTGCCATAGGGTGTCTGGATCGACTCGCATGTACCCTCAGGCACATAGGTCCAGGCATTGCCCTGATAGTCGACTGTGGACGTACCGGCGCAGGATGTGCCCGGGCCCGCGGCGCAGTCATTCTCACCGGCCAGTGCAATGCCATAACATTGCTCCATCTCCTCGGCAGTCGTCGATATACTCGCCTGAGCCGCGGCGCCTGACAGAGACAGGGCAAGGGCGGATACGGCAAGGGCAGTGGTACGTGTAGGGGCTTTCATCGTGTGCGATCTCCAGCTTGGGTGACGACCGGAACGACCTGCTGGCCGCCCGGACACCCAGACACTGACGCCACGGCGCTTCGCACGCCAATCACGTAGCCGCGCAGGGCGTCACCTTCGCGTGACTGTCTTTCAATGCAGCCTCCGCATTCCGTCAGGCCTCCGTGAACAAGGCGACTGGTGACAGACCAAAGACGCGCACATTGTTGCTGCCGCAGCGCCGATCAAGCTTTGCCCACCGGCTTTGCTCAGCCGCCCGGGCGGTGGACATCGGCGCTACAATCAGGATCTGACAACCCGGCTCGAACCCGTATGGAGCGCGTTGCCAGGCACAGCCCCGACACGTTTCCCAGATCAGTCCGCCGGTGCGACAAATCTCATGGGCTGGCCGCCAACATCAATGCGAACGATCCGGCCACTGTCGCGATCGATGTAGATATCGTTGGGTGGCGTCCCGCCACGCTGCTCGATGTGGAGGGTCTGGAACACACCAGCCGGGGTTTCAATTTCTGCCTCGCCGACTGCCGTAAGCGTCACGGCTTCTTCCGTATTGGTCATCGTGGCGAACCAGTTGAACGACACGCTCTCGCCGACTTCGAATGGAAACGCCGCGGCGACCAGGAAGTAGCTGGCGCGCAGTATCGTACCACCCGTCAACTCGGACGCGAGCGGCCGCGAATTGACGCCCGATCCCGGTTGAACGATCTGGAGACTCCCGGCCGCCGAGCCTGGCTCGAAGTCAACGTCGAACACATAGTAATTGGCGCCCTGGTGGAAGCGAATATCGCTGGAGACCGGCGCGAGTCCCTCCCGGCGCAAACGGACTTCCATCGTCTCGTATACCTCGCCGGAAGCCCACATGGTCCGGTCATAGAGGACGATATCCTCGCCCTCCGCATGCCAGCCATAGCGCATAAATCCATCCGGTTCGCCTTCATACTGAAGCTCCAGATAGACCTCGCCCTCGTTCAAACGCTCCGGATCGAGCCGAGACTCCCAATCGCTGGACTGGGCCTGGACAGGCAGGCTGGCAAGGGCCGCCGCCGAAAGGGCGGCAAGACAGGTCATTTTCATCATGTATCTCCCAACGCCCAAGCCGGGAGGGGGACGCTTTCATGTTGCCGATGTCGGCAGTCTTTCCGTCACATTAACTCCCGACAATGACCCCAAACAAGGTCGTGAACATCAGTCGACCCGGCACGAAGGCGAACAGCCCCGGAATCATCAAGGCCGCGAAAAAGAGCGAAACCGCATTCTTTCGATGACCCGCAAGGTCGCCACGGCGGATACTCCAGACCAGACCCGCGAGGCCGATCAGCGTCACCGGGACAAAGAGATGGATCCAGGAGAAGGCACCATCATTGATCTGGCGGATAAAGATCGCGCTGACGGCGGTCGTGGCCATCAATGCGACAAAGATCATGCCCAACACCCGGTGGGGGAGAAGCCCCTTGGGGCCTAGCCATTGCACGAGGCCCACCGCCATCGAAGTCAGCGCGCACAGCGCATGAACCTGCACGACCCACGGGGCCTGGAAGAAGGCATCCATATTCATCTCAGGCCAACCTGCCCGAACGCCAGCAGCCATGGAATCCAAACGGGCAGGCATAGCCCAGCCGCCAGCTCGCCACCGGACCATCGGACAAATGCCCGGCATTGAACAAATGCAGCTCGGTGCGGCGAGCCCCCGCGTTGAGCGCGGTGTGGAGGATCCAGCCCTGCCCCTCCGGCGCGTCCGGTGCAGCGGGTATAAAGAGTGGCTCCTCGACATAGATGTCCGGGCCGTGGTCGAACGCGTCGTGCGCGCCGGTGTGCAAATTGCGCCGCTCGATCCGCGTCGCGCCGCGCGGTTGATCTGCATCCCAGGCGATATGCCAGGTGTCGCGCCGGCGCAAGCCGGTCAGTCGCGGATCGACCTGCGGGAATTCGATATAGCCCGCGCCCAGCGCCTCGACCCGGCTACGACCACCCGGTGCCAAGGTGACCAGCATGTGCCGGCTCTGGGAATCCGTCTGGGTTTCGGCCTGACCCCGCATGACGTCATAGGCCCCCGCCATGGCAAAGCGCGCATCCTGCGACAGCGCAGCGTCAAGCCGGATCGTACCATCCGCCTCCTCCCAGGCGCCACCGAAATGGAAGAGGAAGCCGGGCGGCAATTCCCACGACCGACGCACGGACCAGTCATTCTTGTCCACCGCGATCGCTAGCATGGGGGCGTCTTCATCGAACTGGAAACTCTCGATGAAGGGGAGGCGCATCCGGTCGAAGCGGTAGCTGCCGACCAGGAAGACCAGCGAGTGCTCGGTGATCACAAAGTCATGCACCATCCCGCCGGGCACATCATTGAGAAGGCCTGCATCGAGCAGTGTCCCGTCCGGCCCGATTTTCCAGAGGATCAGCCGAGCGCCCGGCGCATCCTGACCGAAATTCCAGACAATGCCGGTTTCGGGCTCCCGTTTTGGGTGCGCAGAGAAGGGAACGCCGTCCAGACCATTGCCCCAGCGCCGGGCACCCCGACTGTCCAGCGTATCCGGGTCGATCGACCAGGCGGATCCGCCTTCCCAGAGTGCGAGGAGTTCATCGCCGAGCAGGATGACAGAGGTGTTGGCGACATTCATGTCGTCCGGCCCCGTCAGCCCGCCCGGCTGAGGGGGCACCGAGCCGAGTGCGGGCACGATAAAACGTCCCGCCGCTTCCTCGATCTGCCACTTATCGGTCTCGATGAAACGCCCGCGATGATGCACCCCGTCCGGACCGATCTGCCAGGACTGAAGAAAGCCATCACCGTCGAACCAGTGCCGATAGCGCCAGTCCTGTCGCGAGAACCGGCCCGGTCCATTGCGATAGAGCGTGCCGGTGAACCCGTCCGGCACGTGTCCCGAAATCAACTCGGCCCGGCTATCGAACCCGGCAGCCGGGGCGTCCCGGACAATCAATGTCCAGGGATCGTTCGCCGCGGCGGCCTGATAGTCCATAAAGACCGGATCGCCCTGGCGCGCGAAGGCCGGCGTATTGAACGCAGCGGCGCCTCCGGCAGCGGCGAGGAGTTGGAGCGCGTCTCGACGGGACAGGGCGGTCATGGCGCTCTCCCTATTCGAAGCGAATGGCGTGGACGGTGCCGTCGGCGGCGACGTCAAACACTGCGGCATCCCAATTCGGCGGACCGAAACGGCCACGGGCATTGTTGGAAAAGGCGAAGGGCTCACTGGGGATGCCCATGAGATTGGTATCCATCTCACCATTGGCATTCACGTCGTGATACATTTTCACGCCGTAGCGACCGGCTGGCAGGTCTTCGAACACCGCCACGACCTGACCGCCGGACACTTCTGCACGCGTCCCGGCAACAGCGCTGCCGGAGTCCCAGGACGCCTCGCTGTCATAGATGCCGATCATCACGAAGCCTTCGGAAGGGGCGACTCCGGCAATCTCCAGGGTCAATGCCGCCTTGCTGTCCTCGGCGCTGGACAGGCCCGCGAGGCTCGCGGCCAGAACAGAGGCAGACAGCAGGGTCTTTGTCAGGGTCTTCATGGTGTTCATTGTCATCACTCCTTGGCGGCCGGACGTCCGGCGTGTTCGAGAGGAGTGATGGCCGGCTCGGCGATCCGCCGCGAGCGCCTTTGCGCAAACGGGCTGCCAGACTTCGCGAATTGCGCTAGGTGTTCGTTCGCGCTTCGCGAATGACGGTGACCATGACGCTCAAACGCCTGAAACCCCTGTTGGTGAACATCGCCGCGATCCTGGCCTTGGGGACATTCCTGTCCATTCTGGGCCCCTATAATTCACACAATTTCGGTATTCCAGGCGTGTGGTTTTACTGGACCGGCCTGATGGCACTGGGTTGGGGGTCCGGATCACTCTTCACCTGGCTGTTTGATCGCTACCTGCCGGACTGGCCCCGTGCAGCAACCGGCCTGGCCCTGTCCGTGCTGGTCAGCCTCCCGGTCTTTCTGGCCGTCGCGGGCATCCAGGCGATGATCGGAGCTCCCTTCGAGCTGGCGGTCGCGCCGATCGTCTTCTTCTTCGTCTGGGTCATCTCGGCAGCCGTTGTGACCATCTCGATTCTGACGGAGCGGAATCGCCCCGCTTCGGAAAGTCCCGGCCCGCCCGTCGCGAGCCGCGCCCTGACCGACAAGCTCCCTCATCGCCTGAGACGCGCGAGTCTAATCGCCATGGTCGCCGAAGACCATTATCTGCGTGTTCATACCGACAAGGGAGAGGCGCTGATTCTGATGCGTCTAAGTGATGCGATCACCGCTGCCGACGCTCTCGATGGCGCGCGGACGCACCGATCCTGGTGGGTGGCGCGGGAGGCGGTGGAGAGGGTCGACCGCGGGGATGGCCGGGCGAGGCTGATCCTGAACGGCAATATCGAAGCGCCGGTCAGTCGCACCTATGCGCCCAAACTGCGCGAAGCCGGCTGGTATTAGCGGAAGGCCTTGCGGCGTTCGCGCCACTCCGCCGCGCTTTGACCCCACAAATCGACAATCATGTCGAATCCGGCGACCGGGACGTCGCGGCCCAGGTCGCGCGAGCCAAGCTTGCGGGCCACGCCCTGGCTGGGCGTATTGTCCGCGTGGATGAGATGGACCACTTCGGGCCATTCCAGCCGGCGGAAAACATCATCAAGGCAGGCCGCTGCCGCCTCGGTCGCATAGCCCTTGCGCCAGGTTGACCGGTTGAGCGACCAGCCGACTTCCGGCTGCGGCCAGCCATGCGGGTACCAAGGCCCGACCCGGCCGACCCAGGCACCGCTCGCCTTTTCGATCACCGAATAGAATCCGTATCCGCGCAGCGCCCAGTGTCCAACAATACCACACAAGCCGCGCCAGACATGGGCCGGCTCTTGTTGGCCGCCGATGAATTGCGTGGTTTCAGCGTCCGCCATGAGCTCACACAAGGGCTCGAAATCAGACAGGTCGGGCTGGCGCAAGATGAGACGGTCGGTCTCGAGATTGATCTGGCTCATAACGGCAATGGGGCCTGATGAGTGGGATTGGTCAAGTGAACTTCCAAAAACGGACTTCACGTATTCTATATGACTGTATGCAGCTGCCCACCGCATTCTGTCCGCTTCAGAATGCGGTATGCCTATCAAGGCTCTCGCGCCGTGCGGACTGGATCGATTCTTGCACCGTGTTCGAGCAGAGCAAGCATGAGTGAGTCTTATTTTCCATGGCCGACAAGCGGCACGGTCCGGGCGTCATCACCCTTCTGGTCTATCTGGTGAGCACAGCATCACTGTCCGGAGGACTGTCCGGCTGGCTGTATGCGACCGGGGCTCTGGATTGGGCAAGTACGCTGAGCGCGCCGAATTGGGCCCCCAGTTTCGGCCTGCTGAATCTCATCGGTCTCTTTATTCCTGCCTTCGCCGTCATCGCCCTTTGGATCCTGCAGCGCAGCGGCAAGGACGGGATGCGACTGGCCTGCAGCCTCCTCATCGCCCTTCTGCTCGCCGGCATGGCGACTCAGATCTGCATCTTCTTCGGCATGCGCGACCCGGCGCTGGGCTTCCTCGCGGCAATGGCGATGTGGGTCTACACACTCTTCGCTGCCGGAATCGTCGGCCGGGCCTCAAGCGCCGCCGGCGTCTTGCTGTGGATTCCCTTCGCCTGGGTTACAGCCATGCTCGTGCTCGGCTTCGAATTCATGCGCCTGAACGCTGCCGGAACCTTCGCCGGCGGGATCTAGACACGAAAAAGCCGCCGCCCTGACAGGCGACGGCTTCTCCAATTCGTTCTCGCCGTCAGCGACTAGGCCAGAGACGGTTCGAGGCCCTTGCAAGCGGCGACCAGGCCTTTCACGGACTCAACCGAGTTGTCGAACATGGTCTGTTCCTCGGCATTGAGCTCGATCTCGACCACTTTCTCGACACCACCGGCCCCGATCACGACCGGCACACCGACATAGAGATCGTCCTGGCCGAACTGGCCGGACAGATAAGCGGCACAAGGCAGAATGCGCTTCTTGTCGCGCAGATAGGAGACCGCCATGTCGATGGCGCTTTCGGCCGGCGCATAGAAGGCCGAACCGGTGCCGAGCAGGGCCACGATCTCGCCGCCACCCTTGCGGGTGCGGTCGATGATGGCGTCCATTTTCTCGTCCGTGGACCAGCCCATTTTGACCATGTCCGGAACCGGAATGCCGGCAATGGTGGAATAGCGCAGCAGCGGCACCATCGTGTCGCCATGGCCACCCATCACAAAGGCCGTGACGTCTTCGACCGAGACTTCGAACTCGTCGGCGAGGAAGTGACGGAAGCGCGCACTGTCGAGCACGCCGGCCATGCCGACGACCTTGTTGTGCGGCAGGCCGGAGAATTCACGCAGCGCCCAGACCATCGCGTCGAGCGGGTTGGTGATGCAGATCACAAAGGCGTCCGGGGCGTGTTTGGCGATCCCTTCGCCAACAGCCTTCATGACCTTCAAATTGATGCCCAGCAGGTCATCGCGGCTCATGCCCGGCTTGCGCGGCACACCGGCGGTGACGATGCAGACATCGGCACCGGCGATGGCGGCATAATCGTCCGCCCCGGCGAGCTTGGAATCCTTGCCGAAAACCGGGCTGGCTTCGGCAATATCCAGCGCCTTGCCCTTGGCCACGCCTTCGGCAATGTCGAACAGGACGACATCGCCCAATTCTTCGCGCGCCGCGATGTGGGCCAGGGTGCCACCGATCATACCGGATCCGATGAGCGCAATCTTGTTACGGGCCATGGAGGAGCTCCTCTTGTGGGGGTGTTCAAGCACTTGGCCAGCGGTCTAGCGCTGCGCGGCGGCTTCGGCAAGGCGGCGTTATCGCCGCACCCTGTCAGAGGACGCACTCAATCTTCGCCTCGCGGCTCCAGGCTGAAGATCTCCTCGACCGGAACGGCAAGCGCCGCAGCCAGCTTCAGCGCGAGAATTGTGGATGGCACGAAGACCCGGTTCTCGACCGTATTGATCGTCTTGCGTGTGACACCGACACGGGCTGCCAGCTCGGCCTGGGTAAGCCCCTCACGAGCCCTCAGCTCCTTCAGCCTGTTGGCCAGCTCACTGGTCACGATTCGTCCTCCAGATCATCCCGACCCAGGATGAGGAACCTCGACAGCGGCGCCGTGATCCCGATGATCAACAGGGCGCGGAGCGCGATCGTCGCTGAGAAATCAACCAGGAGATCAGCGGCCAGTAACAGCGCGGTCGCCGCAATGAGCGCCATGAATCCGAAGCGTATCGCGATGCGCTGATTGTGGCAGAACAGCTCGTCCTGGATGACCGACTGCGCCTTCGAGCGCTGCACCCGGCTCGCATACAGCAGGAACAGGAAGGATGCCCCTGCCCAGCCGAGCGCGCCCGCCAGAAGGCAGAGATGAACCACCAGCTCGAACGGTCCGAATTCCCAGCCGCCCTCCTGCGCAATGTCCATAGCCAGTTGCGCGCCCTGCCAGAACAGAAAGCTCACCGCGGCGAGTGTGAGCAACCGGTCGCGCTGACGAATGAGTTTGGAGATTTGATCTTCCATGACACTGCTTCCTTGTAACCTTGACGTTACAAGTTACCTATAGGTGACATTGAGTGTCGTCAAGGTTACATTTCATCGGTAGATCGTTGCGTGTATAGCGCGTCATAAGCCGCTGGCTGGCGCGCCGGTACCGGCGTGATACCTGCGAAATGCCGAAACTCCCGGGTCATGTGCGCCTGATCGGCATACCCCGCCATGTCCGCCACCTCGACAAGGTCCACACCCCGCTTGATGGCGTCACGGGCATGATGGAAGCGGACGATGCGCACCATGTCGCGCGCCGTCAGGCCGCAAGCCCGTTCAAAACGGCGACTGATTGTGCGCTCGGTCACAGCAAAGCGACGTGCGAGGCCTGCAGTCGTTATCTCCACGCCACTCTCAAGGGCTTCGACGAGCGCACGTCCGGCTGCCAGCGTATCATTGCGCGGCAATAACCGGTCCAGCAGTGCGTCGGCTGACGCCCGGAAGGCCCTGGGATCGCCCGCCTTTCGGGCATGGGCAAGCAATTCACCGGCCGGACCCGAACCGATAATCCCGGCCAGCGGGACGGGGCGGTTGCGCCAATGCGTTGGACGGGCGCCCAAAGCCCCCAGCGCCCAGGGCCGCAACCGAATCCCCATGACGTCCATGGGACCGGTCTGCTGCAGCTTGAGGACTCGATCCAGCGGTCCATAGAGAAAGGCCTCATCCTGTCGGATCCAGTTCCCTTCGCGCAGCTCCAGCGGCGGCGTGGCCCGGTGAAGTATGATCTCGCATGATCCATCGGGCGCGATGAATTGCGGCGCGTCGTCTCCGCCATGGCGCAAGTGCCATACCGCCTCGATGCGGTCGTCGAGACCCGCCCCGGACGGCTCATACTGATAATCGGCCTGGCCCATATTACCCCCTGTCCGGTTCATTCAAGACGGCGGGCAAAGCGCGTGTCAATAAAGACGGACGCCGATCAGAAAGACCTGTCATGTCCCTTGTACCATCGAGCCTTCTCACCCTCGCGGCAGCCGCAATGGCGGGCCTCGCCCTCGCCTGCACCCCGCTCGTTGCCGCCGCTGGCCAGACGCCGGACCTGGACTGGATGTCCGGGCATTGGACCAGCACGGGCGGCGATCCCGTGATCGAGGAGATCTGGACCAATGGGGATGGCGGATTGCTGCTTGGCGTCAATCGCACACAGGTCGAGGGGCGCGCCGTCGGCTTTGAATTCCTGCGCATCGAGATTGGCGAGGAGCAGACCCGCTATTGCGCCCAGCCGGGCGGGCGCAGCGCCGCCTGCTTCACCCTGACCGAGCACGGCGACAGCCATGCCCGGTTCGAGAACGCCGAACATGATTTCCCGCAAGTCATCGAGTACAGTCGTGACGGCGACAGGCTGAGCGCACTAATCTCCGATCTGTCAGGTGAGCAAGCCATGCAGTTCGACTGGCAGCGTGCGCCTGAATGATCCTCGGCTGATCAGCGCTTCAGCGCCATCAATATGCCGTCGCCCAGCGTCGTGAAGGCGATATCCACCCGCGTATCAGTGCGCAGTTTTTCCGCCAGCGCCACGAGCGCCGCCGTATCGGCATCCTCGCTGATGCGGTCGGCATCCACGACATCGCCGCCCCACAGGACATTGTCGAACAGGATGAGGCCGCCGTGGCGCACCAGCGTCAGGGCCGCCTCGTAATAAGCGTCATAGCCGGTCTTGTCCGCATCGATGAAGATCATGTCGACGGTGCCGGCTCGGGTCTCGGTCAACCCGGCCAGCGTCTCCCGCGCATCGCCAATGCACAGCTCGACCTGGTCGCTCACACCGGCTTCGTCCCAGTATGACCTGGCTTTTCCGGTATAGTCCTCGGAAATGTCACAGCCGATCAGGCGGGCCGCATCACCATGCATGTCGCGCATGGCCAGGATCGTCGCCAGGGCCGAATAGCCCGTGAAAACCCCGACCTCGACAGCTGTACGGGCGGAAATGAGGCGAGCGCACATTTGCAGGAAAGCACCCTGCTCCGGCGAAATCTGCATGCGCGAGACGTCGCCCATGGCGTCCGTCTCCGCGCGGCACCGCGCCAGAGCGGGATGCTCGGGCCGATTGGCGCTGCGGACGTAATCGACGAGTTCCGGCGACAGGCCGATGGACCGTGACATGGCGTTTCCCCTCTACTCTGCGTCATCCCGCTCGCGGCGCTGGGCGGCGAGATAATCATGCGTGCGCATTTCCATCAGGCGCGAAGCGGTGCGTTCGAACTCGAAAGCGCCATCGCCGTCGGGATAGAGATCGCCCGGCTCGGCATCGGCGCTCATGACCAGCTTGGTACGCGCCTCGTAAAGCGCATCGATCAAGGTCACGAAGCGCTTGGCCTCATTGCGCTTGTCTGGCGATAATTGCGGCACATATTCCAGTAGGACCGTGTGGAAGCGGTCGGCAAGGGTGAGATAGTCGGCAGGCCCGAGCGGGCGCGCGCACAGTTCAGAGAAGGTAAAGCGGGCCACGCCGGCCGCCTCGCGCTCCACCGTCAGGCTCCTGCCCTTCACATCAAGGACGCAGTGCTGCGGCACGGCACCGGAGGTCAGCCGTTCCCAGGCCTTGTTCATGGCCAGCTCGGCATCCGCCGACAGCGGCGTGTAATAGACCGGGGCGGCCTCCAGCTGGCGCAGCCGGAAGTCCGTCCCGCCGTCCAGCTCCATGACATCGAGCCGGTCCTTCAGCATCTCGATCACCGGCAGGAAGCGCTGCCGGTTGAGGCCGTTCTTGTAGAGATCGTCCGGGTGCCGGTTGGAGGTCGCCACCACCACCACGCCGCGCTCGAAGAATTGTTCGAACAGGCGGCCCAGGATCGAGGCGTCGGCGATATCGGTGACCTGGAATTCGTCGAAGGCCAGAAGGCGTGCCTTCGCGGCGATCGCCTTGGCGACAGGCGGAATGGGATCGTCCCCGGCGCCGCGCACATGTTCGGGCCGCTTGCGCCGCTCCTCCGCGCTCAGCTTGCGCCAGGCGGTGATGCGGGCATGCACATCCTGCATGAATTCATGAAAATGCGCCCGCCGCTTCGGCGAAACCGGCGCGTTCTCGACAAAGAGATCCATCAGCATGGATTTGCCGCGCCCCACGCCGCCCCAGAGATAGAGACCACGCGGCGCCGGATCGCGCTTGCCGAACAGGGATTTGCGGTCGGGACGCCAGTCCGAAAGGCGCGCCGCGAGATCGGTCAGCGCCTCAGCCGCCCGCTCCTGTTCGGGATCGGGGCTCAAAACACCGGCTTCAACGCGCTGGCGCAAAACGGAAAGAGGCGTCGTCATGCGCGACAGGCTTGGGTGCTGCGGGTGATCAGGTCAATGCTCAAACACCGCCGCACCGACCTGGCTCACGCCTCAATCCCGGCCAGCGCCGCGCGCATTGTGTCCGGGAGCGCGACCGGGCGGCGCGTGTCGCGGTCGACATAGACATGGACGAAGCGCCCCTGGGCCGCCGGTTCATCCTCGCCCTGTTTGAACAAGCCGATTTCATAGGTGACCGAGGAATTCCCCAGCCGCGCCACGCGCACACCGGCCTCGACGGTTTCCGGATAGGCGAGCGGGGCGAAATAATTGCAGCCGGTCTCGACCACGAGGCCGATCACGCGGCCGGCATGGATATCCAGCCCGGCCTCCTCGATGAGGAAGCAATTCACCGCTGTGTCGAAGAAGCCGTAATAGGCAGCATTATTGATGTGGCCATAGATGTCATTATCGGCCCAGCGGGTCGGCAGGGCACGAAAGCGGGGATAGGCGTCGCGGGCGCGCTTTTCCATCACAGCACGGCCTCATAACAGGCGTGGGCCGCTTCGAGCGTCATCGGGCGCGGATTATTCTTGAGCAGGCGCTCGACCTTCATCGCGTCCTCGGCGAGGCGCGGCAGGTCATTGTGCGAGACGCCGACCTGGGTCAGGCGCGTTTCGATGCCGACAACGTCGGCGATCCGCTCCATCTCGACAACCAGGGCATCGGTCGAGGCCCCGGGCAGATCGAGATGGGCCGCCAGCTGCGTATAGAGCGGCTCGGCGCTGGTCGCATTGTAGCGCAGCACCGGCGGCAGCATCAGCGAATTGGATAGCCCGTGCGGGACATGGAAGATCCCGCCAAGCGGATAGGCCAGCGCATGGACCGCACCGACCGGGGCATTGGCAAAGGCCTGGCCTGTCAGCAAGGCGCCGAGCAACATGTCCTCGCGCGCCTCGATATCCGCCCCGTCCAGACAGGCCCGCTCGATGGCGCCGTGCAGCTTCTTCAACCCGGCCAACGCCAAGGCGTCGGAGACCGGGTTCTTCTCGATGGCCGAGGTATAGGCTTCGATACCGTGCACCATGGCGTCAATGCCGGTCGCCGCCGTGACATGACGTGGCAGACCCAGGGTCAGCTCGGCATCCAGCACGGCCATATCGCCATAGAGCGCCGGATCATTGACCCCCATCTTCGAGGTCTCGCCAACGGTGACCACCGAGATCGGCGTCACTTCGGAGCCCGTACCGGCGGTCGTCGGGATCAGGATGAGCGGCAGGCGCGCGCCCTTCACCTGATTGACGCCATACATATCGGCCAGGGGCTGATCGCAGCCCAGAAGCAAGGCCACCAGCTTGGCGGTATCCATGGACGACCCGCCACCAAAGCCGATCACCAGCTGCGCCCCGAATTCACGCGCCCGTTCGGTCGCCGCCAGCACCATGTCTTCCGGCGGATCGGCCACGACATCGTCGATCACCAGGACCGAGCGCCCGGCCGCCTCAAGCCCAGCGAGCGCCGCATCGATCAAACCGAACTGGCGCACTCCCTTGTCAGTCACCAGCACGGCGCGTTCAACCCCGGCCATGAGCGGAGCGGCAATCTCGGTCAACTGGCCGGACGCACCCCGTCCGGCATGAATATGAGGAACGGTTCGGAACTGGAATGTGGCCATTTATGCAATCTCTCCCGATGATGCCGGCTCAGCGCCCATCGCTTGACGCGTCCATGCCGTATGGTGCAGCGGTGTTTTCAGCAATGAAATTAGACAGGTGGTCGAGAACAACTGCCTGCTCCTCGCCGGGCAACAACCAGAAGACCCGGTGCTGGCACTCAATCGGCTCGGCAGCCACCGGCCATTGAACCGCCTCAAGGGCCTCAAGCACATCACTGGCAATGTCAAAAGATTGGCCTGGAAACGCATCACAATTCAGTACGGTGACAGCGGTATCGTGTTCCGGCAGCCGCACAGCTTCCAGAATTGACCGCGCAATCGCTGAGAGTTTCGTTAAGGCCGTTGAATAGTGGTTGGCGCCAGGCTCGGGGTATTGGAGATAGGGATAGAAGATCAAGCTCCCGGTGACGGCAACATTTCCAACGTAGTAGTGGTGGGCCGTATAAGTTGAGCTTCGGTCCAGCCGAACCCCGAAGTTACTGTCGCCCGCAAGATCTGGCACTACGATCGCGCACCTCGCACCTCCGGCGCCTTCGGACAGAGAGCCAATGGCGAAGGACGATCCCTTGCGGAACCCAAGAAGGCACGTTCGGGCGGAATCAAGCGATTCATCATCAGATATCCACGCCATCGCACCGCTGACATCGTCAAAAAACCTTGTTCCCGCATCCGCTTGGTTCACACGCCAGGCATCAAGGCCGCGGCCCGTACCGCCCCTTGCTTCCAATTCAATAACCGTAAAACCAAGCGCGGCGAGGTATTGACGCCGGATATCCATTCGATCGGAAATCGGCGCGCTCATGGTCTCGGGCATCAAGATTACCGACGCGCCGAAATTGTCTGCGCTCGGATCGCCTCTCAAGACGATCGCGTGCGCCGGACTATCCGAGTCTGATGGAATGAGAATTCGCTCAGGCGTGGATATGATGTCGTCGAACGCGCTGGACCTCTCACGACCGATCAAACGTAGCTGAGCATCTCTTGTATCCAGTACATAATAGCTGGCATGGCCATCATGATTGACCGCGCGAACAGTCCAAACAGTTCGGTCAACATCCCAACTCTCGACCTCAACGGATCGACCGCGAAGCGAATCCGAGACCAACGAGTGAATACGGCGCACTTCCGGATCAAGATAGTCGACATCTCCGCGAGTTCCGAGCCGCCGAACACCCACCAAACGGTTCGTGTGCCGGTCTCTAAGATAAGCGCCCTGATTTCCGCCCACATCAACTTCGGACGATTGAACGACAGGTCCGAACACGGCTCCGTCGTCCAGGTTCAAGCCGAAAACTGCCAGCCTGCCATTGTAGACGCTTGAGAACGCTACGGTCCGTCCATCGGGCAATATACCCGCCATGTCAGCCGCACGCCCAAGGCCATCGTGAGCGCCTTCAGACAGTGCTTCGGAGTCGAGCAAATCAACGTCCCTCCAATTGCCCTCTCGACGCACGCGCACATAGAACGAGCGATTATTGTCCCAATCGCGAATGGCTCGGTTGAATCCGCCACTTTCTCGCCCGCTGGAATTCACCATTTGCACCAACGGAACTCCATTTGAATCAATCAGATAGGTTGCCGACAGGCTTCCGGTGAACTCACGCCGCATCTGGCCCGTCTCGAGATTTCGAATGAAGAGTGCCACATCGTCATCCAGTGACGAATTGGTCCGACCGACGGTTTGCCCAGCTCGTGTTACAGGCATCCAGAAGAGGACACTCTCCGGGTCCGCTGGGAGCGTCCCGGCCAATACAGCGAGTTGGTCCAGCTCCTGTGCCTGCATTGAGACAAGTGAGTATATGTAGCTGCGCGCGACTAGCCGAACGATGCCTCGATCACGGTCTCGTACTTGGTCCTGATACTTGAGCAGGAGATGATTAGAGCCTAACCACTCCGCATTTAACAAGCGGTTTTGCCCACTCGCATCGATCGTGTCGGTTTCCGAACCATCCAGAGAAACGATTACCAAGCGACGCCCCGACTGAGAGAGCCCAACAAGGGCCAAGAGGCGATTCCCGTCTGGCGAGACGCGGACATTTTCCATCAAAGGAAGCTCGGTGAGAACGTCCACAACCGCACGCTCCTGCACCGCGGCCCCTCCAACAGCGGTCCAGACGACAGATAAAAGTAAGGCAAGAAGGGCTCTGCGGACCGCGCGGCGCGCGCCGACGCGGATAGACGCCACCCATCTGGAACCGCCACGTCGGCCCAAAGCCTCAAACCCGAGTGCCGATCCCGAATCCAGCCCGGTCATGATACACCCCGTCCGGCATGAATATGAGGAACGGTTCGGAACTGGAATGTGGCCATTTTGGACTCTCAACACCGGAATACAGTTAACGGTATGTTTTCCATGTCCTAGCGGGACGGGCTTGGCAAGGGGAGGGAAGATCGCAGTTTAACGCTCATTTTCTACGCATTTGAATTGATTGAATATGGTTGGTTAATATGGCGAGATAGCCTGCCATTGCAGGCGATTAGGACCCGACTGCTCATTTTGAAATACTGGCGAACAGCGTTCAAAAAATCTAGTTTGGGCCGGTAAGAAAAACAAAATCGTGTTAGGTGATTGAGTATGACGGTGCGGGTGACCCTTATCGACGGCGGTAGCGTCGTTGAAATCAAGGCCAGTGGGCAAGCGACGCGTCGCGAGGCGGGCTGGGCGACTGAACGTGCGCGTGAGCTGAGCGCAAATAATGATGTGATGGCGATCCTCGCCGACTGCCAGGACGCAGAGCCCCAGCAATCACCACAGCTCTCCGCAGAGATAATCGAGAACTTCCTGTTCGCGCTCGAGCGGCCGCTCCCCAGCGCCTACATCGTGCCGCTGGTCTGGGATGAAACCTATGCGAAGGCCGTGCGCAAGGAGTTGATCGAATTGCCGCCGAATGCGCGATTTTTTACAGATCGCGAAAGCGCGCTCGACTGGCTCGCCGGTTTTCAGGCCGCCTGACGCCAACGGCGATGACGCATGCGAAAAGGGCCCCCCGGCATTCCGGGGGGCCCTTCTTCATTCGGGATTGTGTGTCGGGCCTAGTTCATCGTCGGGATGACGAAGGCCTGATCACCGATATCGCCGGTCGGCCAGCGCTGGGTGACCGTCTTGATCTTGGTGAAGAAGCGGATGCCATCCGTTCCGTACTGGTTGGTGTCGGTAAAGGCCGAGCGCTTCCAGCCGCCGAAGGAATGATAGGCCACCGGCACCGGGATGGGCACATTGATGCCAACCATGCCGACCTGGACCTTGGAGGCGAATTCGCGCGCGGCCAGGCCGTTGCGCGTGAAGATGGCCACGCCATTGCCATACTGGTGCTCGGACGGCAGGTGCGCCGCCTCGTCGAGACTGTCAGCACGTACGACCTGCAGGACCGGTCCGAAAATCTCTTCCTGATAGGAGGACATGGACGGCTTCACATTGTCGAACAGGCTCGGCCCGATAAAGAAGCCCTTCTCATGACCCTGAAGCTCAAAGCCGCGGCCATCCAGCAATAGGTCAGCGCCTTCATCGACACCGGTCTGGATCCACTTTTCGATCGAGGCACGATGCGCAGAGGAGACGACCGGCCCGTAATGGGCGTCAGCATCCGTCGATACGCCGACGCGCAGCTTGGCCGCTTCTTCCTTGATGCGGCCGACAAACTCGTCTGCCGTGTCCTTGCCCACCGGAACCGCGACCGGCAGTGCCATGCAGCGTTCGCCCGCAGACCCGAAGGCCGCGCCGAGGAAGTCATTGACCACCTGGTCCATATCGGCGTCGGGCATGATAATGCCGTGGTTCTTGGCGCCACCCATGGCCTGGAAGCGCTTGCCCTCACGGGCGCAGGTCTGGGCGATGTAGTGGGCGATATTGGACGAACCGACGAAGGATACGGCCTTGATGTCGTCATTGTGGAGCAAGGCATCCACAGCGGTTTTGTCCCCATGCACGATCTGCAGCACGCCTTCCGGCAGGCCGGCCTCGATCATCAGCTCCGCCAGACGCACCGGCACGGACGGGTCCTTCTCGGACGGCTTCAGGATCATCGCATTGCCGGTCGCGAGCGCCATACCCATGAACCACATCGGGATCATGGCCGGGAAGTTGAACGGTGAAATGCCAGCGACCACGCCGAGCGGTTGGCGCATCGAGTAGACGTCAATGCCGGTACCGGCACTCTCGGTGTACTCGCCCTTGAGCAGATGTGGGGCGCCGCAGGCGAATTCGATCACTTCCAAACCACGGATCAGATCACCCTTGGCATCGGCGATGACCTTGCCATGCTCGGAGGAGAGGAGCGCGGCGAGACTGTCCATCTCGGCTTCGACGAGCGCCTTGTACGTCATGAGAACGCGCGCCCGGCGCTGCGGGTTCATCGCCGCCCATTTGATCTGCGCGGCCTTGGCGTCGGCAACGGCCTTTGCGACTTCGTCGGTTGTCGCGAACTGGACGCGTGCCTGCACTTCGCCCGTATTGGGATTGAAGACATCGCCATATTGACCGGACGTGCCGACAGCCGCCTTGCCATTGAGGAAGTGATGGATCTCGCGCGTCATTTCTACGCTCCCGAAACTCGTGTGGACCCGACCCTCGCCGGGACCGGTTGCTGGCGCTGACTTAGTATGCTCGCTTCCGGATGTCGAGCCAGACAGCTGGCCACCAACGCCGATACTGCCGGGTTGATCATCGCTTGATTATCACGTCAGCTGACTGCCGGGCGACCGGACGGGTGAACTCACGCGTTCAACCACCAAACCAGCCCGAGGAGTGGCCAATGTATCGCATGATCACCGGATTCGCGGCGCTGCTCTGTCTGACAGCTTGTGCCAATGATCGCAGCGCTCAGGACGCGCGGCCCCTGACCGGCTTCGAGGGCGCCACGCGCCTGGTTGACCGGGGTCAGTTCGCCGAGGCTCTGCCAATCCTGCGATGCGTGGCGCGGCAGGGTGAAGGCTTCGAGATCGCCGAGTATCTGGCCGGCCACAGCGCGCTCGCGCTTTCACGCGCAGCCGAGACGCCCGACCTGCGGCGCGATGACTTGCGGGCGGAGGGTCTTGATCGCCTCATCACCGCCGGCGAAGCGGGATGGCCGGCTGCCCAGGCCGAGTTGGCAGCGGCCTTCGTGGCAATCGAGGCCGACAGGTCGCCTACCCAAGCCGCCTATTGGGCCGCCGTCTATCGCGGCAACATGCGCGAGCAGGCCTATGGGATCGACCGCCTGGATGATGACATTGAGGCGCGCATTGACGCCGCCTTGACACCCCAAGAGCGCGCCACTGCCGCAACGCGCGCGGCCGCTTTCACGCCGACCCGCCTGGAACGCCTGCCCATGACTCCGGAATGCGCCGCCCATGTTCGCTCCGGTCTTGGACGGCCAGGCGCGAGCGACGCGCGAGGCCGCCCCCATGGTGGCAATGGTCAAAGTGGCAGAGGGCCTGGCGGACAAACCGGCCGTGGTCCCGGCGGTACCAACTAGATCGCAAACTCAGGACGCCTCGGCGAGCGCCGCGTTGTCCTTGCCGACAAGGTCGGGGCGATTGTGGCAGCACTCATCCACCAGGAAGGAAACGAGTTCACGTGTGCCCGACGGATTCAGCGAATAGAGCATGAAACGGGATCGGCGTTCAGCCTTGATCAGGCCGGCACGTCCGAGGGCCTGCAGATGACCGGTCATCGTAGAAGGCGGGATATCGAAGCCATGGGCCAGCTCACCGGCGGAGGCACGCTCCGGGGCCTGGTCGCACAATCTGCGAAACAGGGCGAGGCGCACAGGGTGCGCAAGCGCGGCGAATCCGGCGAGGGCATTGCAAGCAGTCATGCCAACCGGGTTACGGGCGAAGCATGACCGCTGCATTCGATTTCGGTGAAAGTTTTACGACAGAAACCGCGTCAGAAAGCGCTCGCCATGATCAGGCGGCACTTGGTCGCTTGGGAAAGACGCGGTCGATGAGGCGACTGACCAGTCCGTAGCGCACGCCGCGCGGGCGTCTCGCCGGATCGGCAACGCGGGCGAGACCTGCCAATGACCTCGCATCGCAGACTGCACCCGTCTTGCGGAAAATGGCGGCTTCACCACCGATACGGGCCTCCAGAACCCAGCTTGAATCCCCGGCGAGGGCATCAGCAAGACGGGCGCACGCACCGTGATCTGCGCCCAGCAGCACCAGGACGCCGCCGTCACGCAGGCGCCCGGACACATGACGCCAATTGGCGGCCATCGCCGGAAAGCCGGTCTCCGCGCCGAAGATGGCCAGATCGAATGGTGCCGCATCCGCGTCAGATCGCGCCGCCGGGCCCCCGCTCAGGGCGTCGGTCGGGATAGCGCGTCGGTCACAGGCTGCTTGCAAGGCCTCGATCGCACCCATCGGCGCAACGATCTGGTGATGCGCACCTCGCTTCAGGCAGACAGTGCCGAGATCGCCGCCACCAATTTGGATGGTGCGCTGGCCGGGCTGAATCACCGTGCTCAGATAATCAGCCACGAGATCGTCCTGGATGCGGGCCCGCTTGGTTGGCAGGCGGCGGATTTCCCCGGCAGGAAGCGTTTGGGTCATCGTCATGGCGTGTTCCATTCGTGAACAAGGCGTTAACGTCTGACCGGGCTGTCGCAAGCGCCGGGCCAATTTGTAAATCTTCCGGTAACCCTGTTGCCGCGAAACGCGAAAACCCGTTGCTTCGGGGCCGTTGGGGGAGTTTCCTGCCTGCATGACCGAAGCCGATTCTTCACCGCCCGCGGTGAAGCCGCACATCGTCGACGAGCTGATCGAGGACCGGGCCCCCCGCCTGATCCACACACCGGTATGGCCGCTGATCCGCACGATCGGCTATCCGATGCTGGGCTACCGTCGCGCCGTGGCCATGGCCGATGCGATCGCCGACCTGTCCGGCACGGAATGTTTTGAATGGGCGTCTGACTATCTGCGCCTGAATACGCGTTGTGAGGGTCTGGAGAATGTTCCGGAGAGCGGACCCTGCGTGATCGTGGCCAATCATCCCGGCGGTATCGCGGACGGGATCGCCCTGTGGGACAGTCTGAAAGCACGACGGTCCGACCTGCTCTATTTCGCCAATCGTGATGCCCTGAGAGTCTGCCCTGGCCTGGAGGAGCGGATCATCCCGGTGGAATGGCGCGACCAGAATCGCAATCGCAATCAGAGCCGCGAAGTCCTTCGGCGCGCCATCGATGCCTTCAAGGACGGCCAGTGCATTGTCCTTTTCCCGTCCGGGCGGATGTCGGAGTGGAGCTGGAAGCATTGGTGCCTGCGCGAAAAACCCTGGCAGCCGACCGCGATCAGCCTGGCCCGCAAATTCGGCGCACCGGTCATCCCGCTGGCCGTGCGCCAGCGCATGCCGCTGCTCTACTACGTGCTCGCCCAGATCAATGAAGAGCTCAAGGACATGACGATTTTCCACGGCCTGATGGGCAAGGCCGGCGCCCGCTACGAGCTGGCCTATGGTCGACCTATGACCATCGGCAAGGATGACGGGAGCGACGCCCATGTCACCGAGATGTTCCGCGACATCTGCGAGCGCCAGGCCTGGGGGCGAGGCGGCGCGTGAGTCTGGCTCCGGGCTTCTCCA
Source organism: uncultured Maricaulis sp. (assembly GCF_947259345.1). Classification (GTDB taxonomy): domain Bacteria; phylum Pseudomonadota; class Alphaproteobacteria; order Caulobacterales; family Maricaulaceae; genus Maricaulis. The sequence goes on from NZ_CAMYLS010000007.1 coordinate 108,684, forward strand.
TCGCCGCGCTGCGGGCCTTTGTCGGAATCGTGGAGGCTGGCAGCGTCACGCGCGCCGCGCGGACTTTGCATCTCAGCCAGAGCGCGGTGAGCCATCACCTCAAGGCGATCGAGGACCGCGCCGGACGAGCCCTCTTCACGCGCACCGGACAAAGCCTGACCCTGACCGAGGAAGGCGAGATTTTCTACGTCGATGTCCGCGACGCCCTCGCCTTGCTGACCGGCGCTGTACGGCGCTTCTCCCCGCAAGACGGAACACGGCTCGTCCTCGGCATTCAATACTCCTTCGGCTATCATTGGCTCGCGCCCCTACTCGCCCGCCTGCAAGGTGCCTTCCCTGATATCGATTTCGAGCTCACCCTGCTGGCGGATATTCCCGATGCCCGACAGCGAACGATCGACCTCGTCATCTCTGCCTGGGATGTACCGGGCGATGTCAGAACTCTCGCGACTTTCGACACACAATGGCGGCCCTACGCCCAAACCGGCCTGGTGCGTTCAACCGACTGGGCGGCGGGACCCTGGGCGCTCATCACCTTCGAGAACCGAACCGATTGGCGCAGCTGGGGCTTGTCGCTCGACGCAGTCCAGGCGCCCTGGTTGCGAACCGACGCGGCCGGGATCGCGCTGGAACTCGTCAAACAGGGCCTTGGCATCGGCTTGTGCGCCGACATCATGGCCCGGCCAGCCCGCGCGGCGGGGCTGATCGAACCGATCAGCCAGCAAACCGCCCCGCTGAGCTGGGGGCAACTCAATCTCCATGGCAGCAATCGGTCACCGCACCGTCAGAGCATCGACGCGGTCGCCGCCTGGTTGGCCGAGACGATCCGGCACCCGATCGATTGAACTCATAGCTTCATATATTTTTTCGATGCAACGGAGCGACTCTCTGGCCTTCGCCTGAGTGCCCACCTAGGCAGGTCTCCGAACCAGCGCTGGATTGAGACATGCACCTCAAACTTCTCTCATCGGCCCTCGCCGTCCTCGCCCTTTCGGCTTGCAGCGATGCCCAGCAAGCGGACGTTCACGACCTGGCCGATGCCTGGCTGATCGGTTTTGCGGAACATGATCCATTGGAGGCCCGGCTGTGGGGCGTCGACACGCGCGGGCAGCCACTGATTGCCTTGCCGGTCGAAGCCCATGAGGCCGCGTGGCTGGCGCAGAACCGAGCCTGGTCCGCCGCCCTGGACCAGATTGATGCCAATGGCCTTTCCCCGGCCGAGCGCGCCCTTCACGCCAATCTGCGCAACAAGGTCGACGGCACTCTGGCACTGGAGGTGTGCCGTCGGGACCTTTGGCCGCTCAATCATGTCGCGGGCTGGCATCTCAATCTGCCGAACTCGCTGGGCGTCGCGCTTGAAGAGGCTGGTACATCCCTGACAGCCGAACAGGTAGAGCTCTGGGCGGATGCCCTGCTGACCTATCTCCCGGCGGAGCGGGCCAACCTGGAAGCCGGCCTGAATGCCGGCTATTCGACGCCCCGCAGTATCGCGCGCCAGGTGGCCGACCAGTTCGACGCGCTGGCTGAACTTGACGGGCCACTCTCGCCGGCGGGCCAAGGCCTCCCTCACGAGATTGAATCCGCATGGCTGGACGCGCTCGGCACCCGGATTGGTCCTGCCTTTCGTGACCATGCCCGCTACATTCGCGATACCTACGCCCCACAGGCACGAGCCGAGCGTTCGATCGCCGCCTTGCCGAACGGCGCGGCGTGCTACCAGGCCAGCTTGTTTCAGCAGACTGGTCTGCGGGTCTCCCCCGAGACATTGCTGGCCAGGGCGGACGCTTTCGAGGCAGACGCCGAAGCCGCCCTTGTCCAAGCCGGTCATGCGCTGTGGGGCCTAAATGACGCCGAGGCAATCCGCGCGCGATTTACAGCGCTGGAAGCGGAGCAACTCGAAACACCCGAGGCTGTGATTGCCACCGCCCAGGTCGATGCCGACCGGCTCTTGGCGGCATCGGCTTATCTCTTCCCGCCGCTCCCGGATCAAAGCGTGCGCATCGACACCTACCCGGCTGATCAACGCGCCGGAATGACCGCGAGCTATCGACCCGATTTCGCCCAAGGCTATGCCGGTGTCTACACGCTCAATCCGGACTCTCCGGGTCTGCGGGACCGTCGCACATCTGAATCCATCACGTCGCACGAAGTGGCACCCGGTCATCATACCCAGGCCATGGTCGCCCGACATGCCGGTACCGGGACCGACACACCGCTGCACCCGATCCTGACGGTCGGCATCAACAATACCTTTGTCGAAGGCTGGGCGAATTACGCCGAGATCCTCGCCGCCGAAGAGGGCCTGCTGCGTTATCCGGAGACCGAGATTGGACTCTGGATTGAGAGTGGCGAGGTCATTCCGATCGCCATCGGATTCAACACGGGCCTGGTGAGCGAAGCGGACACGGCCCGCGCCGCCCTGCGCCGCCGTGGTACGCCGGACGCGCCGCTCACAGCCGCCGACAATGTTCTCGATTGGCTGGCCATGATGCCGGGTCAGATCCTCACCTATGACCTTGGCGCCCAGGCCCTGTTGGAGCTGCGCGATCGGGCCCGCTCTATGCTAGGCGACCGGTTTGACTATCCCACCTTCCATCGCCTCATTCTGGAGGAGGGCAGCGTCCCGCTATGGCGGGTCGAGGAGAAGATTGACGCCTGGATTGACGACCGCTGATCCGCCCAGTGCTGACGCAAATCATTTAAGCGCGGCGGCGGCGCTTCAGTCCGGATCGAGACGATTGATCAGCGTGTAGTTCGAGCCTTCGGACACTGCATAGACAATGTCCGGGCGGCCATCTGCGTTCAGGTCGCCGACCGAGAGATTATAGCTGTTCGACGCCTCATCCCCGACGTCCAGAGCGACGAAGCCCGCACTATCGCGGAAATAGATGCGGTTGCGCACACCGCCATTGGCGACCGCGATATCCATCGCCCCGTCCTGGTTGAAGTCCGCCAGGGCGAGTCCGAACACAACATCCGTCTCAGCGCCGAAACGCTCCACACGCCCGAACCCGCCGAGCCCGTCATTCACGAAGATCAGGCTCTGCGCCTCCATCCCGCCGGCAATGATATCGGGATGGCCATCGCCGGTCACGTCACCCAGCTCGATCGCCCGGATCTCCATCTCCAGCTCGCCGCCCAGCAAGACGGGTTCGGCAAAGCCCCCTTCGGTCAGGCCGCGATAGAGCACAACGCCCTCGCCGCCACGATTTGAGAAGACCAGATCGAGGCGGTCATCGCCGTCCACATCATCGATGGCGACCTGGATGGTCTGCCAGGCACCGGTCAGTTCGATATCCGCTCCGAAGCCACCCTCGCCATCATTGAGAAAATAGCGATTGGCCTCGCCGCGCTGGACCAGGACGAGGTCCTGGTCGCCATCTCCGTCAAGATCAGCGGCCGCAATACTGCGTGCCTGCGCAACGGGCCCCAGCTCGCGCGCTTGTGTGAAATTGGCGTTGCCGTCATTGAAGAGAAGCAGGACCGGCAGGAGATCGCGCGCGACCGCCGCATCCAGGTCACCATCCCCATCCAGATCGGCCAGCGCCGCTTCATAGCCGGTAGCCCGGTCAGGCCCGGCATTGCGGGCCGAGCGGAAGAAACCCAGCCCGTTATTCAGGAAGACCTCGTCCTGCTGGATCCAGTGTCGGCCATTGACGGCAAAACCGTCGAGATCGCCATCGCCATCCAGATCTCCCAGATTGACCGAGGCCGTCAGCGCCGTTTCCTCACCGAAGAAATTATAGGGATGGAGCCAAAAAGGGTCCTGGGCTGACGCAGACGTCGCCAGACCGGTAATCCCGGCAGCGAGGCCCAAGGCTCCCGCCAATACACGCTTTCTCATGCCACACTCCCTCGTCTGGCCAGACGCTAGCGGCTGGTCAGGCGAGGCGCCAGTTACGAATTTGTGGGACAGCGCGGGACCACAAAAAAGCCCCGCCGGACCGAACGGGGCTTGATTGAACTTTGGAGCAATCGCCAAGCCTAGCTTTCGCGTTCGACCATCATCTGCTTGATCTCGCCAATGGCTTCAGCCGGGTTGAGGCCCTTCGGGCAGACCTGGGCGCAGTTCATGATGGTGTGGCAGCGATAGAGTTTGAACGGGTCATTGAGCTCGTCGAGGCGCTCGCCGGTGGCTTCGTCGCGACTGTCGGCGAGCCAGCGATAGGCCTGCAGCAGCGCCGCCGGACCCATGTATTTGTCGCCATTCCACCAATAGGACGGGCAGGCCGTGGAGCAGGAAGCGCACATGATGCACTCGTAAAGTCCATCCAGCTTTTCGCGCTGTTCGGGGCTCTGCTTCCATTCTTTTTCCGGCGCCGGCGTGTCGGTCTTGAGATAGGGCTTCACGGCGGCGTGCTGGGCGTAAAACTGCGTCAGGTCCGGGATCAGGTCGCGGACCACCGGCTGGTGCGGCAGCGGCGAGATAGTGATGTCGCCCTTGTACTCGTCAATGCCCGACGTGCAGGCGATCGTGTTACGGCCACCGATATTCATCGAGCAGGACCCGCAAACGCCTTCGCGGCAGGAACGCCGGAAGGCCAGCGAGGCGTCGACATTGTTCTTGATCCACAACAGGGCATCGAGAACCATCGGCCCGCAATCATCCATGTCCACCTTGTAGGTGTCCCAGCTCGGATTCTCGTCGGTTTCCGGATTATAGCGGTAGACCTTGAAAGTGCGCGTATTCTTCGCCCCGTCCGGTGTCGGGTGGGTCTTGCCCTTTTTTGGGGCGGAGCCTTTGGGGAGTGTCAGCTGAACCATTTGGGTCCTCGTTCAGTTCACGACGCGCTTGGGGCGCGGGATCATCAGTTTCAGGCCGGACCAGATCGCGTCGACGGCGCAAACCTTCACATCGACCAGGTCGATGGGCAGGGCGACATCGCGGATCACGTCCTCGGTCATGTCGGTTTCGACTTTCGACGCCTTCTTGGGCCAGGAGACCCAGATCATGCCGTCTTGCCGGATGGATGAGCGCAGGCGCGGCAGATCGGTTTCGAACTCGGCGCGCACCTTGGTGAAATAGTGCACATAGTCGAGCTCGTCGCCGGCATCCGCAGACGCTTGCTCGCGGTCAAAGACCGCCGCCGAGCGCAGTGCGTCATGCGCCTCGGGCAAATTCAGGAAGGCCACCGCCTGCCCGTCCTTGAGACCGAGCTTTTTTGGCAGGGGCGTGCCTGAATATCCGGCGGTCTGCGCCATGCCTAGTAAACTCGCGCCTTCGGCTCGATATACTTGATATCGTTGGACATCGTGTAGGTGTGGACCGGGCGGTAGTCGATCTTCACATTGCCGACCTCGTCGCACCAGGCGAGCGTGTGCTTCATCCAGTTCTCATCATCGCGATCGGAGAAGTCCTCGCGGGCATGTGCGCCGCGGCTCTCTTCGCGATTGGCCGCACCATTCACCGTCACAGCCGCCTGGCTGAGCAAATTGTCCATCTCGAGGGTTTCCATGAGATCGGTATTCCAGACCATGGTTCGGTCCGTCACGCCGATATCGGCCATGCCCGTATAGACCTGCTTGATCGCCTCAACGCCCTCCTCCAGCACCTCGCCAGTGCGGAAGACCGCGCAGTTATTCTGCATGGAGCGCTGCATTTCGAGGCGCAGCTTGGCGGTCGGCGTGCCGCCCGAAGCATTGCGGTACTTGTCCAGGCGGTCGAGCGAGATCTGGCCGTCTGTCGCCTTGATCTCCGGCTGGCTGGCACCGGCCTTGACCGTTTCGCCCAGGCGCAGCCCGGCGGCCCGTCCGAAGACGACGAGGTCGATCAGCGAGTTGGAGCCCAGGCGATTGGCGCCGTGCACCGAGACGCAAGCCGCTTCGCCGACAGCCATCAGGCCCGGCACGACCGTATCGGCATCGCCGCCGACCTTGGTCAGGACTTCGCCGTGATAATTGGTCGGGATGCCGCCCATATTGTAGTGGACCGTCGGCAGAACCGGAATCGGCTCCTTGGTTACATCCACACCCGCAAAGACGCGGGCGCTTTCGGAAATGCCGGGCAGGCGCTCGGCCAGGATGTCCGGATCGAGGTGATCGAGGTGAAGGTGGATATGGTCGCCATTGGCGCCAACACCCCGGCCTTCGCGAATTTCCATCGTCATCGAGCGTGAAACGACGTCGCGGGAGGCTAGGTCCTTGGCGGACGGGGCATAGCGCTCCATGAAACGCTCGCCATTGGAATTGGTCAGATAGCCGCCTTCACCGCGGGCACCCTCGGTGATCAGGCAGCCGGCGCCGTAAATCCCGGTCGGGTGGAATTGCACGAATTCCATGTCCTGCAGCGGCAGGCCGGCGCGCAGCACCATGGCATTGCCGTCACCAGTACAGGTGTGAGCCGAGGTGGCGGAGAAATAGGCGCGGCCATAACCACCGGTCGCCAGGACGACCGTCTGGGCGCGGAAACGGTGCAGCGTGCCATCGTCCAGCTTCCAGGCGGTGATACCGCGGCAGACACCGTCATCATCCATGATCAGGTCGAGCGCGAAATACTCGATGAAGAATTCGGTCTCATTGCGGACCGACTGGCCATAGAGCGTGTGCAGGATGGCGTGACCGGTCCGGTCGGCGGCGGCACAGGTCCGCTGGACCGGGCCTTCGCCGTAATTCTTGGTCATGCCGCCAAAGGCGCGCTGATAGATCTTGCCGTCCTCGGTGCGCGAGAAGGGCACGCCCCAGTGCTCGAGCTCGTAAACAGCGTCTGGCGCGTTGCGGCAGAGATATTCAATCGCATCCTGATCGCCCAGCCAGTCCGACCCCTTGACAGTGTCATACATGTGCCAGCGCCAGTCATCCTCGCCCATATTGCCCAGCGAGGCGGAAATCCCGCCCTGGGCCGCAACCGTGTGCGAGCGGGTCGGGAAGACCTTGGTGATGCAGGCGGTCTTCAGACCAGCCTGGGAAGCTCCGAGTGCCGCGCGGAGGCCCGAGCCCCCGGCGCCGACGACGACCACGTCATAGGTGTGATCGATCCAGTTGTATTCGGCCATGTGGTGCGTCCGTTAAAGCGCGAGTTTGAGCAGGGCGAAGGCGGTGACGAGCCACAGCCCCAGCGTCAGGAAGGTATTGCCCAGCATGAGCACCATCTTGGTACCCGACTTGTGGATATAGTCCTCGATGATCACCTGCATACCCAGGCGCATGTGCGACAAACCGGCCGTCAGCGTGAGCAGGGTGATGATCGCTCCGGCCGGGCTGGCAAAGAAGGCGGTGGCATTCGCCGGCGCGCCGGACTTGGCCAGCATCCAGACGAAGACCGGGGCCAGGAAAAAGAGGGCAATCGAGGTCACCCGATGGGTGATCCAGTGACCGGCCGCGTGGCCGGAAGCACCGAGGCCGCGAACCTTGGCGGCAGGCGTGCGATAATCGCTCATGTTCAGATCCCCAGCTCGATCCAGACCAGTGCGGTCGGAATGACAGCGCCGACAATGATCAGCACGGAACGCAGGTTGGAGCCCGCCGGATCATAGCCCTTGCCGGCGTCCCAGACGAGGTGACGCAAACCGTTGAGCCAGTGATAGCTGACCGCATAGGTCAGGGCGATCAGGCCCAGCTGCGTCACCCAGGCCATCCAGCCTTCAAAGAGAAAGCCGACGGCGCCCTCAGCTTCAAAAGCCAGCAGGATCACCCAGACGCTGATCGCGACAGCGCCGATGTAATTCGCCACGCCGGTGGCACGATGCAGAATGGATGACGCCATCGTCGCGTGCCAGCGCCAGACCTGAAGGTGTGGCGACAACGGACGCGGATCAGACCAGTCGGAAGCCATGAGGCAGCCTTTCGCTCTTTTGTCCGGAACCCACGCGGCAGCCCCGCCGACGCGGAAAGTCAGTGTCGAGGCAGCACAATAGGCCTGATGGTGTCAGGGTCAACGCAGGGCGAAGCGCACCGCTGACAACATCCAGACACTTTTTCAGGGATTCGGTACGCGATCCCGTTTGAGAAAGGCCGCGCACGCCCTAGGTTAGGCGTGTCCATCAGGGAGATCGACATGAGCCAAGTCCAGCCCTCCGCCGTCGTGACCGGAGCCTCCACAGGGATCGGCGCCGCCTGCGCCAAACGTCTTGTCGATGAAGGCTGGCGGGTTTTTGCCGGAGTGCGCAAGCCGGAAGATGGCGAGCGCCTGAAAGGTGAGCTGGGCGCGAACCTGGTTCCCGTCATCATCGACGTCACCGACACAACGAGCGTGAATGCCGCCGCCAAGACGGTCCGCGCGGCGCTCGACGGGCAGACGCTGAAGGGCCTGGTCAATAATGCCGGCATCGCGGTGGCCGGCCCGATGCTGGAATTGCCGCTGGAGGACTTCCAGAACCAGATGGACGTCAATGTGACCGGAATTGTCCGCGTCACCCAGGCCTTCGGTCCGCTTCTGGGCGTCGACGAGAGCCTGAAAGGCGAGCCGGGCCGCATCGTCATGATGTCGTCTGTCGCCGGCGAGATGGGCGCACCCTTCCTGGGCCCCTATGCCGCTTCCAAACATGCCGTTGAAGGCATCAGCAAGTCGCTGCGCCGTGAGCTCATGTTATATGGCATCGAGGTCGTCGTGATCGGGCCGGGCGCGGTCGCCACGCCGATCTGGTCCAAGGCCGAAGAGATCGATACGATACCCTATGAAAACAGCCCCTTCTTTGAAGCCATGACCCGCATCCAGGGCTGGATGGCCAAGAACGGGCCCGCCGGTTTCCCACCCTCGAAGATTGCCGATCGTGTCTTCCGGGCCTTCACTGACGCCAAGCCGCGTTTCCGCTATGCCATTGTGCCCCAGCGGCTGACCAATTGGTCGCTGCCCAAGATTCTGCCCGAGCGCCTGGTCAACAACATGGTCGCCAAGCGCGTCGGGCTGGAACGCAAGCACCGCTGACACCGTCTGTCGGCTTGTTAATTTGATCGCTCATCCCGATTGCGCATGAATGCCCCCACTCGGGGAGACAGACATGCTGACGAAATTATTGGGCGCCGCCGGCGCTCTGGCGCTCCAGGCCACGGCCGACACTGACCAACTGGACTACACGCTCGAGATGTCCAGCGAAGTCGGTATGACCTATGTCACGATCGCGCTCACCCTGACCGGCGAAGCGGACGGAGAAACCGGCATCATCCTGCCCGGTAATTGGGGCGGCCAGGATGCGCTCTGGGGTGCCGTCGAGGATATTTCCGTCACCAGCGAAGACGGCACAGTTGCCGTCCTGATCACCGACGACCCATCGCGCCTGACGCTCACCCATGAGCCGGGTGCGGCCCTCACCCTGAGCTATTCGATCACACCGGAACGAACCGGAGAACCGCAGGCATCGGCGGGGGACTACTATCGGCCCTATGTTGAACCGGACTGGGTTCACCTGATCGGTCACACCGTTTTCGCTGTCCCCGATTCCGATGCCGAGTTCGAGGTCTCCATGGCGCTTGATGCGCCGCCGGGCTGGACCCTCGCCTCGGACCTCGAGCAAGGCGAACTGGACGTTGAAGCACTCCTCACCAGCATCACGGTTGCCGGTGATTTCCGTATCCAGGAACAAAGGGTCGATGGCGCGCCTCAGCGGGTGGCCATTCGCGGTGATCATGCCTTCACGGATGCCGACATGGCGCAATCGGTCCAACAAGTCCTGGCCGCCAATGAAGCCTATTGGGGCGCCGAGCCGGAACCCTTCCTCGTGACCGTCCTGCCACTGGAGGCGGAACCGGGGCATATGAGCGTTGGCGGCACCAATCTGGGCGACGCTTTTGCCTTCTTCACCACCAATAATGCGGAAGCCGGCATCCTCCTTCGTATTCTCACTCACGAGCATGTTCACACCTGGATCCCCGGCCGTGTTGGCGGCCCCATCTCAGGCGAGAACGAACCGGCCGGCTACTGGTTTTCCGAAGGCTTCACCGATTTCCTGACCCAGCGCGCCGCGGTCAGGGCTGGCCTGTGGCCAGCGGAAGCCGCGATCACGGCCTGGAATGAAGCGTTGCTGGAGGACTTCAATTCACCGGTACGCGATGCGCCGAACGACGCCATCATCGCCGGCTTCTGGACCGATCCGGATTTTCAGCGCCTGCCCTATCATCGCGGCATGATCTTCGCGGCGCTCGTCGACCACACGATCCGCGCTGAAACCGGCGGCCGACTGGATCTCGACGACGTTTTCGCCGCCATGCGGGACGAACCGCCCGTCGAGCCCGCGCCGCTGGTCTTCGCAGAGATCGTGTTGGACATCACCAATGTCGACATCACGGACCTTTACGAGCGCCACATCATCAATGGCGAACCGATCAGCCTGCCGGCCGAAACCTTTGGTGACTGCGGGCCGGTCGAAACCATCAGCGAACCGGTCTTCGTCTATGGCATGTCCGGCCAACGCGATGAGGCGGGCCGCTTCGAGATCACCGCCGTCGATCCGGACGGGCCGGCCGCACCCGCCGGCTTCCAGCCGGGCATGATCATTCTGGAACGCCTTGAAGGGTCGGTGGGTGACGCCAGGGTCGACAGTGTCCTGCGCGTCCAGACGCCGGAGGGCGAAACCCTGGACCTGCGCTATCGCCCCACCAATGGCGAGATGCAGACCTATCCGCGCATCGCGATAGCGTCGGGTGATCTGGCATCCAATGGCTGTGCGGCACGACTGGCAGGCCTGCCTGAAACCCGCACGGACTGATCGGACCGGCAGGGTGACGGCCCGGCTTGCGGGGCGCTGCCTGCCGGGCCATCCTCTGGCCAACAGGGGAGAGACACATGCCTTTTCAACGACCCACACGCCTTCTTGCCGGCGCCTCGCTGCTCGTTCTGGGTCTGACAGCACCCGCCGCGCTCGCCATGCCGATCGCCTTCCAAACCGCCAAGGCGGGTCTGACCGTCCAGGATGAAACGGCCGCCAGCGCCTTTGCCCAGCTGGTCGAGGACTTCGAAGCCTTCGAGCACGAGAACAGCCCCGGCGCCCGGGCGCGCGACGGGGACCTGGAAGCGGCCGGTGAATGGTTTGATGTCTCACCGGAGAGCCTTGCCGCCCAGGCTGAAGCCGAAGCGGCCTTCTTGGAACGCCTGGAGGCCATCGACGAGAGCGCGCTCGACGCGAATGACGCGACGTCCTACGCCGTGCTCGACTATCTCCTGCGCTTCCGCGTCGAGCTCGCGCCCTTCGACGAGATGCGGGCGCCCTTCCGGAATGATAGCGGCTTCTTCTCGGCCCCCTCCTATGCCTCGTCTTCGACCCGCCCGCGCACGATCGCGCGTGCTGAAGCCTGGGTCACACGCATCAACGCCATCCCGGATTATTTTGACGCCAATATTGCCTGGATGCGACAGGGCCTTGAAGACGGTTTCACCCAGCCGCGCCTGATCGCCGAGCTGGCGGCCTCCCAGGTCGAAGCGTTGAGCGATCCGGACACGCTGACGGAACTCCTGATCGCACCGATCGACCGTTTGCCCGAAGGTCTGCCGCAAGACGAGCGAGACCGCGTCCGCGCCGAGGCGGAGGCCGCGATCCGCGACGCCGCCATCCCGGCTTATGAAAACCTGCTGGCCTTCTTCCAGGACGAATACATTCCGCAAACCCGCGAGAGTCTCGGAATTTCAGAGGTTTCGGCGGGGCGCGAATATTACCAGACCCTGGTCCGCTATCACACGACGCTGGATACCTCGCCGGAAGAGGTCCATCAGCGCGGTCTCAATGAAGTCGCCCGTATCCGTGCTGAAATGGATGAGGTGATCTCCCGGACTGGGTTTGACGGCACATTCGCCGAATTCCTCCACTTCCTGCGCACCGACCCGCAATTCTACGCTGAAACGCCGGAAGAATTGCTGATGCATGCGGCCTGGATTTCCAAGCGTGCTGACGACGCCATGCCACGCTTCTTCGGCAATCTGCCGCGCCTGCCCTATGGCGTGCGCCCCGTGCCGGACACGATGGCGCCGACCTATACAACGGGCCGCTACTGGCCGGGCGATCTCGAGAACGGAGTGGCGGGCGGCTATATGGTCAACACTTACGACCTGACCCAACGTCCGCTCTACACCCTGCCCGCCCTGACCGTGCACGAGGCAGTTCCGGGCCACCACCACCAGATTTCGATCGCCGCCGAACTCGAGGACGTGCCCGAGTTCCGCCGCGACAATTACATCACCGCCTTCGGCGAGGGATGGGGCCTCTATACCGAGACCCTGGCCACCGATATGGGCCTGTATACGACGCCCTATGAAGAGTTCGGCCGCCTGACCTATGAGATGTGGCGCGCCTGCCGGCTCGTGGTTGATACCGGCATCCACTATATGGGCTGGACCCAGGCTCAGGCTGAGGCCTGCCTGCTCGAGAATTCCGCCCTGGCGCCGCACAATGTGCGCACCGAAGTCCAGCGCTACATTTCCTGGCCGGGTCAGGCCCTGGCCTACAAGTCCGGCGAGTTGCTGATGCGTGACCTGCGCGCCCAGGCGGAAGCCCGGCTTGGCGCGGACTTCGACATCCGGGCCTTCCATGACCGCCTTCTGGACGATGGCGCCATGCCGCTGTCAGCGCTGGAAGCCAAGATGCTGGCCTGGATCGACGAGCAGGAAGCGGAGCTGGCGGAGGCGGGCGAATGATTGCCTTTGCCCTGACCGACGCCCTGGTCACGATCGGCGCCATTCTCGGCATCTATCTGCTGTGGCCGCACCGGCGTGACGGCAAGGTGCGCATGATCCGGCTTGGTCTCGGCCTGATGGGCTTTGCGGCCCTGGTCGGGGCCATTCGCTTCGCCTCCGGCCAGGTCGATGACCTCGCCGAGATCCACAGCCTCACCAGTCAGTTTGCGGCGGCGGCGGGCCTGTTGCTGATCGCGATCGGCCTGTTGCTGAAAGCCAATGATGCTCGGCTTGATCCGGGCATTACGCGCTATGTGCGCTACGGCATTCCGATGCTGGTCATCTTCCTGATGATCTTCCCGGGCACGGGCGGCGTTCTCGGCTTCCTGCCGACCCTGGCCTTCATTCTCGGACTGGTCGGCAGCGGCATGCTGATCATGCACGGCCAGCGACCGGCTGGCCTGGCCTGGCTGGCCAGCTTCCTGGTGCTGGGCGTGGCCTCCATCCTGATCGGGGGCAGCCGGACCGAAGCGACATTCGGGATCACCAACTGGCATCTTTACCACGCCCTGCTCGGCATCTGGGCGGTCATGGTGGGGGAAGCGACCAAACGCGTGATGGCCCGGTCCTGACGCTGGAATGACGGAGTGGTTGCCCGCGCCGCTTGACGATGGGCGGCCACTCCACCACTTATCCGCACTCCATGAGTGCGCATGATGACAATCCGGCCGCTTCCGGTGCCGACACCCCGCCGACACGGCCGGTCGGCACCGAAGCCGGGCTCGACATTTTGACCTTTGGCTGCCGGCTCAATGCCTGGGAGAGCGAGGTCATGCGCAAGCATGCGCGCGAGCAGGGCCTGACCAATACCATTCTGGTCAATACCTGCGCCGTGACCAATGAAGCCGTGCGTCAGGCACGTCAGCACATTCGCCGCGCCCGCCGCGACAATCCCGACGCCCAGATCATCGTCACCGGCTGCGCCGCCCAGGTCGATCCGGACATGTTCGGCAAGATGCCGGAAGTGAGCCGCGTCATCGGCAATGACGAGAAGCTCAAGGCGGAGACCTATCGGCCGGCTGACCTGCTGGGCGGTACGGAGAAGGTGCGCGTCAACGACATCATGAGCGTGACCGAAACGGCGGGCCATCTGGTCGAGGGCATGGAGGGCCGGGCCCGCGCCTATGTCCAGGTCCAGAATGGCTGCGACCATCGCTGCACTTTCTGCATCATCCCCTATGGCCGCGGCAATTCGCGTTCGGTCGGCGCCGGCGAAGTGGTCGACCAGATCAAGACACTCGTCGACAGCGGCCATAGCGAAGTCGTCCTGACGGGTGTCGATCTCACCTCCTGGGGTGATGACCTGCCTGGCACGCCGCCGCTGGGCCGACTGGTCCAGTCCATCCTCAAACATGTGCCGGACCTGCCGCGCCTGCGCCTGTCCTCGATCGACGCCATCGAGATCGACGACGCCCTGTTCGAAGCGGTGACGGGTGAAGAGCGGATCGCGCCCTATCTTCACCTGTCGCTTCAGGCCGGTGATGACATGATCCTCAAACGCATGAAGCGGCGCCATCTGCGCGACGACGCCATCGCCTTGTGTGACCGCCTGAAATCCGCCCGGCCGGAGATTGCCTTCGGCGCCGACATGATTGCCGGCTTTCCGACCGAGACCGAGGCCATGTTCGAGAACTCGATCCGGCTCGTCGACGAGTGCCGGCTCGCCTATCTGCACGTCTTCCCCTATTCGCCGCGCCCCGGCACGCCGGCAGCGCGCATGCCGCAGCTCGAACGGTCCGTGATCAAGGAGCGCGCCACCCAGCTGAGGGCCAAGGCTGACGAGGCGCTTGCCGCCCATCTCGACGGCATGATTGGGATTGAGAAGGCCGCCCTGGTTGAAAAGCCCGGCTTTGCACGGGCCGGTAATTTCGCCAGCATCCGCATCCCCGAGGCCGACATCCCGCGGCCCGGTGCGCTTGTCGATATCGCCATATCCGGGCATGACGGACGCGAACTTCAGGGGGTCATCACCGGATGAGCGAAAAGAAACCGGGCTTCTTTTCCCGGCTTGCGCAGGGGCTGAAACGCTCCTCGACCAAGCTCGGCGACAGTGTCAGCGCGATTTTCACCAAGCGAAAGCTCGACCGCGACGCTCTGGACGAGCTGGAAGATGTCCTCATCGCGGCCGATCTCGGCGCGGCGGCGGCCATGCGGGTCACCGACCGTCTGGCCAAGGATCGCTTCGACAAGGAAGTCACGGACGAGGAAGTCCGCGAAGCCCTCGCCGAGGTCGTGGCAGAAACCCTCACTCCGCTGGAACAGGCGCTCGATCTGAGCGGTGCCAAGCCGCAAGTCGTGCTCTTTGTCGGGGTCAATGGCTCCGGCAAGACCACCACGCTGGGCAAGATTGCCGTCAAGCTGAAGCGCGAGGGCCGCAATCCGATCCTGGCTGCCGGCGACACCTTCCGCGCCGCCGCCATCGAACAGGTCACGATCTGGGGCGAGCGGGCCAAATCCCCGGTCATCAAACGCGAAATCGGGGCGGATGCTGCCGGACTGGCCTTTGACGCCATCGACCAGGCCGATCGCGACGGCCATGACGTCGTGCTGATCGACACCGCCGGCCGGCTGCAAAACAAGACCGAATTGATGGACGAGCTGAAAAAAGTCGTGCGCGTCATCAAGAAGCGCATGCCGGACGCACCCCATCATGTCGTGCTGGTGCTCGACGGCACCGTCGGGTCCAATGCCGTCTCCCAGGCCCAGGCCTTCCTGGAAGCCTCGGAAGTCACCGGTGTGGTGATGACCAAGCTGGACGGGACTGCAAAGGGTGGCGCGCTGGTGCAGGTGGCCGAGAAATTCCAGCTGCCCATCCACTATATCGGGATTGGCGAGGGCGAGGCCGACCTCCAGCCCTTCTCGGCCCGGGACTTCTCGCGCGCGCTGGCCGGTCTGGACGACTGACGCGTGGATAACACGCTCGTCCTTGCCACCCTGGCCATGCTGGGTTCGGCGCTGGCGCACGCCATCATGACCCTGCTGACCAAGAAGGCGAATGACCGACTGGTCTTTCGCGGTCTGACCCAGGGCTTCCTGGCCGTTCTCATCCTGCCCTGGCTGCTCTTTCAGCCCATCCCGCCCTGGGAGGTCTGGCGTTTCCTGCTCGCCGGTGCGGTCGTCATCTGGGCCTTCAACATGTTGCTGGTCGCCGCCTTCAACGAGGGCGAGATGAATCTGGCCTATCCGGTGATGCGCGGCGCCGCGCCGGCGTTGGCCGCGATTGCCGCCTTTGTTTTCCTGCGGGAGACCGTCAGCCCTGGGCAAATGGCGGGTCTCGGTGTTGCCACCGCCGCGCTGATCGGTTTTGCCTGGCCGGAGAAGAATGGTCGCCCCAAGCTGAAACTCATCCTGCTGGCCCTCGCGGCCGCCAGCATGACCGCCAGCTATACCGTCATCGACGCGGCGGGTGTGCGCACCTCCGGCCAGCTCTTCATCTATCTGGGCTGGTTCTTCGTCCTGTCCGGCGTGACCATCCTGCCGACAGCCATCGCACGGCGCGGCGGCCGCTTCCTGACCATTGCCCAGCGAGAGACCAAACCGGCCCTGATGTGCATGGGTTTCAACCTCGCCACTTACGGCCTCGCGCTTTATGCCTACGCCAACGCACCGGTTGCGCCAATGGCGGCCTTGCGCGAGCTGTCCATCGTCCTGGGAGCGCTGCTCGCCGCGCTCGTACTGAAGGAACCCTTCGGCGGACGGCGCATCGCACTTGCAATCTGCCTTGCTGCCGGGCTCGTATTGCTTCAGGTGATGTAAACCGCAAACGGAGTGCCGATCTTGGCCCAGACCCAGAACACGTCCGAGCAGAGCTCGCGCCTCCTCATCGATGCCGGCCCCATCGGGGTGTGGATTGTCGTCTACAATGTCGCCCGCATGTTTGCCGCCGATCAGGCGATCTATATCGGTACCGGCGCCTACATGATCGCGGCGACCATTGCGCTGGTGATGTCGATCCGGATCGAAAAACGCATTCCGCCCATGCTGGTCTTCACGACGATCATTGTGCTTTTCTTCGGTGCGCTGGGGATCTTCCTGCAGGACCCCATCTTCATCTACGCCAAGCCGACCATCATCAATCTCTTCCTGTCCTATCTGATCCTGGTCAGCCTCGCCTTCGGCCAGAATATCTGGAAGATCTTCTTCAAGCATATTTTCGAGCTGACCGACCGCGCCTGGATGCTGCTGGCGATCCGCTGGGCGCTCTGGTTCCAGTTTCTCGCCTTCCTCAACGAGGTCATGTGGCGCCACATCACCGACAGCGTCGTTCCAGAGAGCGCCCGCTGGTTTGCCGGCCTGGAATTGAGCGAGGCCTTCTGGTCCAATGCCAAGCTGGGCGTGATGGTCTTGTCGATCGGCTTTGCGGCCTCGCAGATGCCACTCGTGCTGAAAAACCAGCCCAAAGGCGCGGACGAGCCGAGGCTCTGAAAGCGACACTCCGTGTTCGGACATTTGTCATTTTCACGTTATAAATCCGCCCTAGGATAAATTCCCGAACAGCCGGGGGGCGTCATGGCGCACGATGAGCACGACACCGAGAGCTTCCACCTTTCGGACTCTCCGGGACACCTTCTTCATCGGGCCCAGCAATTTGCGGCAGAACGCTTCACCAAAGCCATGGCCGGAGCCAAACTGACCCAGCGTCAATTCGCCGTCCTGCATGCGACGGCAGAAGCGGAAGGGCTGAGCCAGACCCGATTGGTCAAATCGACCGGAATTGATCGCTCAACGCTTGCCGAGCTGGTTGCCCGCATGGTCAAGAACGGTCTGCTGGCACGCGAGAAGCTCGCGGACGACGCCCGCGCCAATGCCGTCAAACTGACGCCCAGCGGTCGCGATTTGCTGAACACTGCCATGCTCGGCGCGATGGAGGCCGACAAGGCCATTCTCTCTGCCCTGCCCAAGAATAAGCGGGCCAGCTTCCTCGAGACCTTGCGCCGTATCGCCGTAACGCTCGAAAAGGGCGAGGAAGCCGCCAAGGCCGCCAAGCAGAAAGCCAAGGAAAAGAAGAAAAAGGCCAAGAAGAAGGCC
Organism: uncultured Maricaulis sp.; assembly: GCF_947259345.1. Taxonomy (GTDB): domain Bacteria; phylum Pseudomonadota; class Alphaproteobacteria; order Caulobacterales; family Maricaulaceae; genus Maricaulis. Next base: position 126,310 of record NZ_CAMYLS010000007.1, read on the forward strand.
AAGGAAAAAGCCAAGGCCAAGGCCAAGAAGGCTGAAAAGAAAGCCAAAAAGGCCAAGGACGCCAAGACCGCCCACAAGGTCGACGCCGCCTAGTCGCGGCTTGCGCGCTCGAGGGCCGGATAGATCGCATTGCGCAGCGCGTCGGCCGTCAGCGGCCCTGGCCAGCGTGCATGAATTTCACCATCACGGATGACGAGCGTTTCCGGTGCTCCGCTGATCCCCAGCGCCGTGACAGAGGCATTATCGACATCCTGCATGACGCCGATGAAGGGATTGCCGAGATCGTCGAGGAATTGCCGGGCGTCTTCCGGCGTATCACGCCAATTGAGCCCGTAGATAGCAATACCCTCACTCCGCAGCGCCATCAGGACCGGGTGTTCGGCATGGCAGGGCGCGCACCAGCTACCCCAGACATTGAGCAGCCATACACCCTCGATGGCATTCGGATCAAACTCGGCGCGGCCCTCGAGCGACGCCATTTCGAGGCCCGGCAAAGGCTCGGTGGGCGCCGGAGCCGGATCGGCGAGGTAGCGCCACCCGAGGACGGAGACGAGGCCGAGAACGGCCAACCAGGCGATGAAACGCGCCCCTCTCATCACGCTTCGTCGTCTTCCAGACGCCGCAAGGCCGCCCGGGCCGCACGGCGCTCCAGCACCGCATGCAGGATCAAGCCTGCCAGAGCCGCAAACGAAACGCCCCAGGTCGGCCAGACGAAGGCGGCATAGCCCCCCATGTCGAAAAACGCACTCATGACACCGCCTCCTCACGCGCCCGGGCCGCCTGTTCGCGTTTGCGCTGCAGGGTCCGGGCCCGGCGACGCAAGGCTTGGCTGCGCAAGCGATAGAGAATCAGCCAGCCAGCCAGGAAGGTGTATCCCACTGCCATGATGGCGAGTGGCCAGAGTTGGCTGGAATGGATGGTCGGCCCGTCAAACCGGATCACCGAGGCCGGCTGGTGCAGGCTGGACCACCAGTCGACCGAGAATTTCACGATCACCAGATTGATGATCCCCGCCATCGCGAGTATGGCACCAGTCCGGGCAGCCTGCTGGGCATCCTCTAGCGCCGCGCGCAGTGCCATATAGCCCAGATAGACGAGCAGCAGGACCAGCACCGAGGTCATCCGCGCATCCCACTCCCACCAGGTCCCCCACATCGGCTTGCCCCACAACGAGCCGGTGAACAGGGCCAGCACGGTGAAAACGGCGCCGATCGGCGCGATCACCTCGGCAGCCGTATCCGCCAGCGCGTGACGCCAGACAAAATAGACAAAACTCGCCACTGCCAGCGCCGCATAGAGCGCCATCGCCATATAGGCGGCGGGCACGTGCACATACATGATCCGGATCGTCTCGCCCTGCTGGTAGTCCGGCGGCGAGCCGAAGAAGGAGAGATAGACGCCCACGCCAAGCAGGATCGCGGCCAACGCCCCGAAAATCGGGATCAGGGTCCGGGCCAGCTGGTCGAAACGCTGCGGGTTGGAGAAATAGGACAGCATGTCAGCTGATTACTTTGCCCGCGCCGACGGGGCAACTGCGACGGAATCGCCATTTTCGCGCAGTCGCATCCGTTCCGGCCTTCCGGTGCATCCAATCGCCAGGGAGGACTTCCATGATCTTGCAGATTATCGCCGCTGGCCTTTTGACCCTTCAATCCACTACGCCGCTTCTCGAAGAGCCGGTCAGGCCTCGAAATGAGGTCGGGCAGATCGATGGGTCCCGCACGGAGATCGCCGTGCTCGGCACACCCCATCTGAGCAGTATTGACGGCTTTGACCCGGTCTGGGCCGACGCCGTTGTGTCGCGTCTGGCAGACTGGCAGCCTGATCTCGTGCTGATCGAGCAGTTGCCGGCCCCCGAAATCGAGATGATGCGGGCAGACGCCGACTATTCGGATGTCATTGCTCAATTCGCAGCGCGCACGATCGAGATTTCCGATGAGGCCCTGATATCTCTGGATATCACCCGGTCCGAGGCGCGCAACGCGCTGGAAACCCCTTTGCCAGAGATGCCCTCGCCGGAACAACAGCGTGAGCGGGCGGCGCTTTTTCTTGCCAATATGGAGCCCACATCCGCGCTCGTTCAGTGGCAGAGATTGCCGGCTGCGGAACGGCGGGTCGGTGATGGTTTGACCGAGACATTGGTGGAGCAGCTGGAAACCGAGGCGGCCCGCATCAATGAAACCACACTCTTCGCAGCAGCCATCGCCAACGCGACTGGCCTTGACCGCATCCATCCCTTCGACAGCCATGCGGAAAAGCGGGCTTTCCTGTCCGACATTGACGTGGTGATGCAGGCCTTCCAGGCCAGCCGCGTGATGCAGGACGTCATGCAGGGCGAAGCCGCCGCAGCGCTCCGCGCCGCAACAGTCGGCATCGATAGTGCGGACGCACTTCTGGCTGTCCTGCGGCGCGTCAATGGCCCCGGCCACCAACGCCTCGACATCGCCGTCCAGTGGACCTCTTTCACCAGTGCAGACATGAACGGTCTGGGTCGGCAGCGCGTGGCCTATTGGGAAAGCCGAAATCTGCGCATGGCAGCGAATATCCGCGAGATCACGGCCCGCTATCCGGGCGCTCGTGTGCTGGTCATTGTCGGATCGGCCCACAAACCCTATCTCGACGACCTATTGGGCCGTGCGATGGACGTCGCGCTGGTCGATACTGTCGGCCTGCTCGAATAGGGCCTAGCTCAGTCGGCTCCGAATCGCCGCCGCAATTCCGAACGGCGCCAGCGCGGTCGTCCCCAGCGATACCGCCAGCGTCAACAGAAGATTGGCGACCGCCCGTTCATCGCCCTCGAAGGCCGAGCGTCCCGCGCCCGCTGCAAAAATCAGGACTGGCACCATCATCGGTGTGGCGATCAGCGCAATCAGCAGTCCGCTGCGCCGAATGCCTGCGGCCAGCGCGCCGGCGAAACCGGCAATCAGGGACAGGGCCGGAATGGCGGCAAGCAAGGCCAGCGCTCCAATGAGTGCGGGCTGGACGGGCACGCCATACATCATCGCCCCCAGACAGCCGATCACCGGCAGGGGCCAAAGCGTCGCGGCGGCCTGTCCCATTACCTTGGCCAGGACCAGCCAGGCCGGGGACACGCCACTGAGCAGATAGAGCTCGGCGGTCCCGTCGCCATGATCGTCTCCGAACAGGCGATCCGCCGATTGCAGGACGGAGAGGAGCGCGGCAAAGCCCATGATCCCGGGACCGACCGCCGAAAGGAGGTCCGCTGCGGGGCCGATGGCCAGCGGTGCCAGGGTAATCGCAGCCAGGAAGAATGCGGCCGGACCCGCCGCACCACCACCGCCGGACCAGGCCAGACGGGCTTCTCGCGCGAAGACAGCGCCCAGCGCGTTCATCGGTGCGCTCCCAGATCGATCCGCTTGGCCTCGGGCCAGTCGAGCAGCTGATGGGTCGCCGCGATCACACTGCCGCCGCGGGCGCGATGCCAGGCCACAAGCGCCGCCAGACGCGCGCGACCACCGCCATCGAGCGGGCCGGCCGGCTCGTCGAGCAGCCAGATCGGACGATTGGACAGGGCGACGCGGACCAGGGCGGTGCGCCTCTGCTGCCCGCGGGAGAGACGCGAAGCGGGGCGATCGATCAGGCTTTCCACGGCCATCCCCCGCATCAGCGGCAGAATGGCCTTGCGGCTCTGCCCGGTCAGGTCGGCCCAGAAGCGCAGCGCGGACCGGGGCGTCTCATTGTGTTTGAGGCCATCGGCATGCCCAAGCCAGCCCAGATAGTCCGCGGCAGCCTCACCCGGCGGCAAATCGCCAAAGCGGATCTCACCGGCATCGGGTCGGATGAAACCGGCGAGCGCGCGAAGCAGGGTCGTCTTGCCGGTCCCGTTCGGGCCGCTCATCAGCACCGCGTCACCGGGGGCCAGTTCCAGGGAGAAATCGCGCACCAGCTCGATCCCGCCGCGCGCCAGAGACAAACCGGAAACCCGAAGTGTTTCGGTCGCAAGGGCCGGCATGTCCGGAGCAATTTCGGTCGCGCTTTGCATGGTGATGCATGTCGCCCGACAGCGCCCCATCCGTCAACGCACGGAACGCCGCATTGCAGCAAACCGAATGTCCGGCTAAAACCCCGCCAAAACATGTGGCCGTAATCTGCGGCCCGCCTCCCCACCGGGTATTTTACCCCTGACCCCATGAGGACGACGCATATGGCCTCTCTCGACAGTTTTTCCTGTAAACGCACCCTCACCGCTGCCGGTGAAACCTATGTCTATTACGACCTGAAGGTCGCCGAAGCGAATGGCCTGGCCGGGGTGTCCCGCCTGCCGGGATCGCTGAAAGTGCTCCTGGAAAACCTGCTGCGCTTTGAAGACGGCAAGACTGTCACCAAGGCCGATATCGAGGCGATGGCCGAATGGCTGACGACCCGCAAGTCTACCCATGAGATCGCCTACCGCCCGGCGCGCGTCGTGATGCAGGACTTCACTGGCGTTCCGGCCGTGGTCGACCTTGCTGCCATGCGCGATGCCGCGACCAAGCTTGGCGCCGACCCGGACCGTATCAACCCGCAAGTCCCGGTCGACCTGGTCATTGACCACTCGGTGATGGTCGATAATTTCGGCCAGGCCAACAGCTTCGCCAAAAATGTCGAACGCGAATACGAGCGCAATGGCGAGCGCTACAAATTCCTCAAATGGGGCGCCAAGGCGTTCGACAATTTCCGCGTCGTTCCGCCGGGCACGGGCATCATTCACCAGGTCAATCTGGAGAATCTCGCCCAGGCGGTCTGGACCAAAGAAGAAAACGGCGAAACCGTCGCCTATCCGGACACCTGTGTCGGCACGGACAGCCACACCACCATGATCAACGGCCTTGCCGTTCTGGGCTGGGGTGTCGGCGGCATTGAAGCCGAAGCGGCCATGCTCGGCCAGCCGGTCTCCATGCTCATCCCGGAAGTCATCGGCTTCGAGCTGACCGGCAAGCTGCCGGAGGGCGCGACCGCCACCGACCTGGTCCTGAAAGTCGTGGAAATGCTGCGCCAGAAAGGCGTGGTCGGCAAATTCGTGGAGTTCTACGGCACCGGTCTCGACCATCTCTCTCTGGAAGACGAAGCCACCATCGCCAACATGGCCCCGGAATACGGCGCCACTTGCGGCTTTTTCCCGGTCGACAATGAAACACTCGCCTATCTCAAGGCGACCGGCCGTGACGACAAGCGCGTCGCGCTGGTGGAGGCCTATTCCAAGGCCCAGGGCATGTTCCGCCCGGAGTATGACGCTGACCCGATCTTCACGGACACGCTGCATCTCGACATGTCGACCGTCGTCCCGGCCGTCTCAGGTCCCAAGCGCCCGCAGGACTGGATCGAACTGTCCAACGCCGCCGCTGGATTTTCGCGCATCATGGAAAGCGAGTACGGCAAGGGTAATGAGCTGGACAAATCCGCACCGGTCGAGGGCGAAGACTATGCCTTCACCAATGGCGATGTCGCGATCGCGGCCATCACCTCCTGCACCAACACGTCCAATCCGTCCGTCATGCTCGGCGCCGGCCTTCTGGCCCGCAATGCCGTGGCCAAGGGCCTCAAGACCAAGCCCTGGGTGAAGACCTCGCTGGCCCCGGGCTCGCAGGTTGTCACCGATTACCTGCTGCGCGCCGGCCTGAATGACGATCTCGACGCGCTCGGCTTCGATCTCGTCGGCTATGGCTGCACGACCTGTATCGGTAATTCCGGACCGCTGCCGCCGGCGATTTCCAAGACCATCAACGAGAATGACCTCGTCGCGACCTCCGTCCTGTCGGGCAATCGCAATTTTGAAGGCCGCATCTCCCCGGATGTGCGCGCCAACTACCTGGCCTCGCCGCCGCTGGTTGTCGCCTACGCCCTGGCCGGCTCGATGAAGGTCAATCTGGTGACCGACCCGCTGGGTCAGGACCAGGATGGCAATGACGTCTATCTCAAGGACATCTGGCCGAGCTCGGCCGAGATTGCCGAAATGGTTCGCACCTCGGTCACGCCGGACATGTTTGCCAAGCGCTATGCCGACGTGTTCAAGGGCGATGACGCCTGGGCCGGTATCGAGGTTTCCGGCGGCCTGACCTATGCCTGGGACCACACCTCCACCTATGTGCAGAACCCGCCCTATTTCGAAGGCATGACGATGGATCCGGAAAGCCCGGGCGATGTCATCAATGCCAAGATCATGGGTCTGTTCGGCGACTCGATCACGACCGACCACATTTCACCGGCCGGCTCTATCAAGGCCGACAGCCCGGCCGGTCGCTATCTGCAGGAACGCCAGGTGCCGGTGCTGGAGTTCAACTCCTACGGCTCGCGTCGCGGCAATCACGAAGTGATGATGCGCGGCACGTTCGCCAATATCCGCATCAAGAACAAGATGCTGGATGGCGTCGAAGGCGGCTACACGCTGAAAGACGGCAAGCAGGTCGATATCTTTGACGCCTGCATGGAGCACCAGGCCAACGGCACGCCACTGGTCGTGTTCGGTGGCAAGGAATACGGCACGGGATCCTCGCGTGACTGGGCTGCCAAGGGCACACGCCTTCTCGGCGTCAAGGCCGTGATCGCCGAGAGCTTCGAACGCATCCACCGCTCCAACCTGATCGGCATGGGCGTTCTGCCCCTGCAGTTCGAGGATGGCGGCAGCTGGGAAGCGCTGGGCATGACCGGCGACGAAACGGTCACGATCAAGGGCATTGAAAGCCTCGAGCCGCGCGCCGTGATGACCGTCGAGATCACCTTCCCGGACGGTACGGTGAAAACCGCTTCGGCCCGCGCCCGGATCGATACCGAGAACGAGCTGGAATATTTCCGCCATGGCGGCATCCTGCACTACGTGCTGCGCAATCTCGCAGCCTCCTAGTCGGGCCGACAACAAGCTCCCGCCCGCGTCACGCCCATTTGATTGGATGATGCGGGCGGGCATGCTTATCTAGATGCCATGAAATGGCTCTTCCCCCTTCTGCTCCTGACGTTCAGCGGATTGTCCCTGCCGGTTGCCTCCGCGCAGGAAGACGCCGGGATGCCGGGCGAAGAGCGTCCGGTCCTGGTTGAGCTCTTCACCAGCCAGGGCTGTGGGCTGTGTCCGGAAGCCAATCGCTATCTCGGTGAACTGGACCAGCGCGAGAATGTTTTCGTGCTCGCCTACGCCGTGTCCTACTGGGACATGTATGGCTGGACCGACACCTATGCCCGACCGGAATATGTCCAGCGTCAGCGGACCTATCTGCCGCGGCTCGACGTACCCCGCCTCTACACCCCCCATTTCGTGGTCGATGGTGTCGCCGACGCCCCGGGCTGGGAACGCGATGCGGTGGCCGATGCCGTGGAAGCGCGACTCACCGCCATGCCGGATAGCCCTGTTATTACAGTTTCCGATGGGCCGTTCGGCTCCTTCCAGGTCACACTGGACGGTCATGCGCCCGAAGAGGAGCTCGACGTCTGGCTCGTCGCCTATGCGCCGGGATGGGCGACGGTCGAGGTCCGCGCAGGCGAGAATGACGGCCTCGACATGCTTCACTACAACATGGTCAAGAGCATGACCTATCTGGGTAATTGGTCCGGCGGACCAGCCACTTTCACCGGCGAAAGCTTCCGCCGCTATGGCACGGTCGCGATCGTCCAGGGCGCCAATGGCGGCCCCGTCTATGGCTATGCCCGGGTTGCCCCCAGCGAAACCGGCACGCGCTAACGCGGGGCAACTTGCAGCTTGAACGACCCGCAGTTCACCCCCTAGAGTTACTGCAACTTGGGGGAGTTGTGTGATGTTGTTACGCGTCTTGATCGGAGCCGGCCTGGCTCTGGTTTCATCGATCAGTGCACTTTGGCTGTATCATCAGGTCACGCCTTCAGACGCGACACCTTCGACTCCGCCGCTGCACGAGCCCATCCGCTTCGCACCGTCGGTCGAGCCCGAGATCACATTCCAACCCCGACCGGATTATGTCCGCGTTGTCGATGTCCCGCCCCCTGACGCAGTCGACAAGCCGGCGCAAAACGGGCTGAGGCCTGTTTTATTCGACTATCAATCCCGGGCCGGTGCCCGGTCCATGGCGCACTACTACCGGCAAGTCTTCGATGCCACCACTCAGGCCGGCGCGACGGGCCTGTCACAGGTTTTCATACCATTTGACCCCACGACCCAAACTGTTGCCTTGCACAGCGTCATGCTCCTGCGAGACGACGAGACCCTGGATGTCACAGGGGAAGTGCGCGTCGAATTCGTACGCCCGGATGGCGCCGTCCAGATGCGCATTTTCAACGGCAGTGTGACCGGTCTTGTCCGCGTGCCGGGGACCCGGTCCGGCGATCGCCTCGATATTGAATACTCGATTACGGATCATTCGACCGTGACCGGCTTTCGCCACTCGCAGGTGATCAGCTTGGGCGCACCGCTCAATCAATTCATGCAGGTTCACCTGCGCTCTGCCTGGCTCGGTGACCCGCCGCAGCATGCGGTTTTCGGTGGCGCACCGGACATGACGGAAGTTCGCGAAGGCAATTATACCGTCCTGGAATTCGGGCCCGAGACCATGCCGGTCGCCGAGCGGGAAGTTCTGACCCCTTATTGGCACTTTCCCGCCCCTCTATTCCTGGCATCTCAGTTCGAGACCTGGCACGAAGTCGCCAGCTGGGGCGAAAGCTTCTACACTCCCGTCGATGACCCGCTGATCACCGAGCTGGCATCTGCCATCCAGTCTGAATACCCGAACGAGGAGGCCCGCATCCTCGCGGCCCTGAGGCACGTTCAGAACGAGATCAGCTATTTTGCCATCCTCCTCGGTGAGGGCGGCTACCGGCCGGTCCATCCGGCCGAAACGCTGCGCTTTTCCGAAGGCGACTGCAAAGCCAAGGCATTGCTCCTGATCTCACTCCTGGATGCGATGGGGATCGAGGCGCAAGCCGCGTTCGTCCACACCGAATCCGGACGCGGAATTGACAATCTTCCGCCCACACCCTTCGCCTTCAATCATGTGATTGTTGAAATCGGGTTCGGAAATCGCCGCCACCTTGTCGATCCGACGGACATTGAAAGGTCCGGCGGGCTGGCGGAGCAAACCCGACGAGACTGGGGCTTTGTGCTCGTTGCAGACTCGGATCGCGGCGTCCTTGAACGTGTGTCCGTCCGGCCCTCCCGTGTGCCATTGGCCGACATTGATGAGCAATTCTCGATTGCCAGCGCCGACCGGGATGACCACCGCGCAGTCCTGAGGACGCGCTGGATATATCGCGGCGAAATGGCTGACACCATTCGACAGGAAATTCGTCTCAACGGCATGGAGGCGACGCTCGCAAACTACGAGCGCTTTTACGCAAGTCGCTCAGCAAGCATGACTGTGATCGGTGCGGCTGAGCTTGCCGATGATCCGGAGACCGGACACCTCGTCTACACAGCAGAGATGCAACTGGATTTGTTCGACTTCAGTCATCCGGATTCGGACATGCCGAGCTACATGTTTATCGCGCACGGGGCCTCACGAGCAATTCTGGGCGCGCCTCTGGAGGCGCGCGAAAACCCGCTCGCCTTGCCCTACCCTTACGACTTCCGACATCGCATCACGCTGAACCTGCCCGAGGGTAGCTCGCACTGGGTTCCCGATGACCCGAGCTATCATCAATACATGGACTCGCTGACCGTCGAGAACGCCGCATTCGAGCTGACCGACAGCCGGGATTTCGGCGAAAATCGCGTTGTCCTGACCGCCCGGACACGCATTCTTGCGCCGGAGGTCAGGCCGGAACTCTTCACACGCGTCGAGAACGACCTGCAGGGGTCGGACTTGATGTCCTATCTCGTGATTGGCGAACACATGAATGTTCAAGTTGATCCCGGGCGAATGCAGAGCCTGTTGATTCCCAGCCACGCGCCCAGCCTGCCGGAATATACAGCGGTCCGCTAACGCGGGGCGCGCTTGGCCAGGATACGCTGCAGGGTGCGACGGTGCATGTTCAGACGACGCGCTGTTTCCGAGACATTGTGATCACAAAGCTCGAAGACGCGCTGGATGTGTTCCCAGCGCACGCGGTCAGCCGACATCGGGTTTTCCGGCGGCTCGGGCTTGTCTTCCGGGTGGGCCAGCAGGGCCTTGATGATGTCATCGGCATCGGCCGGCTTGGACAGATAGTCCACCGCTCCGGCTTTCACCGCAGCAACCGCGGTGGCGATATTGCCATAGCCGGTCAGCATGACGACACGGCAATCGGCGCGCGACGCGTGCAGCGCCTTGACCACGTCGAGACCATCTCCGTCCTGAAGGCGCAGGTCCAGCACGGCAAAGGCCGGCGGGTTGGACCTGGCCACTTCCTTGGCCTCGTCGACACTGGCAACAGCCGAGACGACGAAGCCGCGACCGGTCATGGCGCGGCCGAGACGGGTCCGGAAGGGCGCGTCATCGTCCAGGATGAGAAGGGATTTGTCCTCGGGAAGCTCGTATTCGATCTCGCTCACGCGTCGGTCCTCGCGAATTCTTGGTCTTTGTTCATCTCTAACCCAGTGCGGGCGGCGCCTCTACCCGTTTGCGCGGCCAGCGGATGGAAACCACCGCCCCGCCCGGCGCGGGCACGTTGTCGAAGCGCACAACACCGCCGCTCTTCTCGATCATGGTCTTGGCGATGAAGACGCCGAGACCCAGACCGCCCTGGCCGGGTGTTCCCGACCGGGTTGTGACATAAGGCTCGCCAATCTTGGACAGGATTTCCGAGCTGAAACCCGGCCCGTCATCGAGGACCCGGACATAAATGTTGGTGCGGTCCCAGCGCCCTTCCACAACAACCCGCGAAGCCGCGAAATCGACGGAGTTCTCTATGAAATTCCCTATCCCGTAGAGCAGTTCGGGGATGCGTTTGAGCACGGGCGGATCGCCACTACCAGCCTCCGTCACTTCCACCGTCACCACCGGTCCGAGACCCCGCAAGGGCGCACTGGCTTCCTCGAGGGCCGCGTGAAATTCGATCCGGTCATGACGTACGTCGGAGGCCTCCTGAACCTCGCCCAACCGCTTCAGTATGTCGCGGCAACGGCGGGCCTGGGTAACCAGGAGATCGGCATCCTCGGCGAGAGGTGAGCCGGCCTCGATCTCGCGGAGCATTTCCTTGGCGGTGAGCTGAATGGTTGCGAGCGGTGTCCCCAACTCGTGCGCGGCGGCGGCCGACAGCGCGCCCAGAGCCGACAAGCGCTGCTCGCGTGACAGGACGCTCTGGGTTGCCGCGAGCGCCGTGGCCATGCGTTTGCCCTCCTGGCTAACGCGCCAAGAATAAACCGCAGTGAACGCCACCGCGATGAAAATGGCGGCCCACAGGCCGAAGACATACATGCCTGGCAGGTCGAGCGCGTCGCCGCCATACCAGGGCAGGGGCAGGCTCCACAGCCACATCGCGCCGGTTCCGGCGATCGCAATGGCTGCGACCCCGCCTGACCAGCGTGCGGGCAGGGCGGCGACGGCGATGATGATGGGCGCGGCCAGCATCACCACGAAGGGGTTTTGCAGTCCGCCGGTCAGGGTCAGCAGCGCGCACATCTGGAGAACGTCGAAACCCAGCTGGGCGAAGGCCTCCCAGTCACGGGCGAATTTCTGCGGCGGCACGGCGAGGGTCAGCCAGGTATTCACCAGCGCGCTCATGGCAATAAGGCCGAGGCAGAAGCCGATCGGGAGCTCGAACCCGACCAGGAAATGCACGATCAGGATGGTCAGGGTCTGGCCGCCAACCGCCAGCCATCTCAACATGACCAGCGTGCGCAGACGCAAACGGCCGAAGACCGGCGTCAGATGGGCATCACCGCCATAGGGGTCCCAATCGCTCTCACTCATTGCCTAACCGCCTCCTGAATGCGTGACCGCGTCCGGTGATGGACAGCGAGAAGGCTTGGCCCTACCTTCGCACTCGCAGCAAAATCGATGCATCCTGACTAGCATGCTTCGTTCGCGCCCGGATAGATCGGGGGCTTCGCCAAGGAGTGACAATGCCGCGTCCATTGCTCTGGCTGCTGATCGCAGCGCCCACAGTCTTGTTGATTGCGTTTTTCACCCTCCTCCTGACCCAACCGGATCAGGTCGAAGAGCGCCGCGCCGGCGTGCGCACAACCGGTGAGGCCCAGGTGGGCGGTCCTTTCGAGCTCGTCGACCAGACTGGCACAACCGTCACCCAGGATGCCTATGCCGGCAAGGTCATGCTGATCTATTTCGGCTATACCTACTGCCCCGATGTCTGCCCCTTCTCACTGCAGATCATGGCCGCCGCGATGGATCAGCTCGATGCGGATCAACAAGCCCGTATCCAACCCATTCTGATCACGGTTGACCCGGAGCGCGACACGCCGGAGCAAATGGCGCGCTATGTCAGTTCACCAGCCTTCCCGGATGGCCTCGTTGGCCTGACAGGCAGCGAAGAGCAGATCGCCGCGGTCGCGCGCGCCTATCGGGTCGTCTACCAGCGCGCCGAAGACGACACTAGCGCTGACTATCTGATGGACCACTCCTCGATTATCTATGTGATGGATGGCGAAGGCCGTTTCGTCGACCTCTTTACCTCAGGCGTGAACCCGCGCGATCTCGCACTGCGCCTGCAAGACTTCCTTGAGGAAAATCCCGGATAGTCGTCCGGAACAGTGCCGGCGCCCGGCGCCGACGCCAGGAGAGCTCATGCTTTACAGCGTCTATGAATTCAATCGTATCGCCATGACACCATGGCGTGCCGCGGCCAATGCCACCCGGCAGGCCCTCCGCTCGCCCATGAACCCGATGGCGGACACCATTGCCGGGCGCTCGATGGCCGCCGCCGCCGAGCTCTTTGAATCGGTGACGCGGCGCTATGCCAAGCCGGAATGGATGCTGGATCACACGACGGTCAACGGCAAATGCGTGGGCGTCAGTGAGGAAATCGTCTGGACCAAACCCTGGTGCTCGCTGCTGCATTTCGAGCGCGACCATGACGCACTCATCGCGGCCCGCGGCGACACGAAACCGGACCGGAAAGTCCTCTTTGTCGCGCCGATGTCGGGCCACTATGCGACCCTGCTGCGCGGCACGGTCGAAGCCTTTTTGCCCGACAGCGACGTCTACATCACGGACTGGCAGGATGCGCGCATGGTGCCGGTCACGGATGGTCGCTTCGACCTTGATGACTTCACCAGCTATATCCGCGAAATGATCAGCCTGCTTGGCCCAGACGTTCATGTCGTTGCTGTCTGCCAGCCTGGTCCACCCACACTCGCCTCGATCGCCTTGATGGCCCAGGATGATGATCCCAAGCGGCCCGCCTCGATGACCTATATGGGCTCGCCGATCGACACACGCCTGTCGCCGACCGTGCCGAACAAATTGGCGGAAGAGAAACCGTTCGACTGGTTTGCCAGCAATCTGATTCACACCGTGCCGGCCCCGAATCCGGGTGCCTTCCGGCGCGTCTATCCGGGCTTCCTGCAGCTGGCCGGCTTCATGAACATGAATCTGGAACGCCATGTCGATGCGCATTGGGATTTCTTCACCCACCTTGTCGACGGCGATGGCGACAGCGCCGACAAGCACCGTACCTTCTACGACGAGTATCTCGCCGTCATGGACCTGTCCGAGGAATTTTACCTGCAGACCATCACGGACGTCTTCCAGGAGCACAAGCTGGCCAAGGGCACGCAGATGCATGGCGACCGCAAGGTCGACCCGGCCGCGATCAAGGATGTCGCCCTGCTGACGGTGGAAGGCGAGAATGACGATATTTCCGGGATTGGTCAGACCCAGGCCGCTCACACACTGTGCTCGGGGCTGCCGGACGCGCTGCAACAGGACTGGATCCAGCCCGATGTCGGCCATTACGGCGTGTTCAATGGTCGCCGTTTCCGCGAGCAGATTGCGCCGCGCATGAAAGCCTTCATGGACGAAACTGGCGAGGCTGCACTCGCAAGTCGCTAGGCTGCTGCGGCCGGGACGAACAAAAAAAGGCGCTGGTCGAGCCCGACCAGCGCCTTTCTTGTGTGGCATCCGCGATCGATCAGGGCGCTTCGGAGGTGAAGCTCAGCCCCAGCGCGTTGTAGTCAAACGTACCGGCCTCGATATCGACCATCATCTGACCGATGCTGAGCGGCTCGGGCGGCGTCATATCGACGGTCAGGCTCCCACCCTGATTGACGAAGTTCGTCAGGGCGGAGGACAATTCAGCCAGCACCGGGCGCGGGATTTCCGGCGGTGCCGCCATCAGACCCATGCCCATCATCGCGCCGGCCTGAACCCGCAACTCGTCCTTGGTGACGCCCTGGGCAGCTGCCCCGGCCTCAAGCGCCCGATCGAGCAGCGACAGGTCGACGAAGCGCATCGACATGTTGTTGATGAGAAGCGGTCCCATCAGATTGACCATGGCATCCATCTGGGCAGCCGTGTCGGACTCATCGACAGTGGACAGCGTTTCCATCGCATCTGGCATGTTGGCGAGATACTCGTTGAAGCCGGACATGTCCTGGCCCATCTCGATGCGCAGGCCATCGGTCAGTTCGATATAATTCTCGCCCGTCGTATAGGACCGGCCCGTGTCTTCGTCATAAACCGAATTGGCCTGCATGCGCAGTTCAAGCTGCTCATAGCCAAGCATACCCAATCCCATGGCAAGCTGTGCGCCGGCCGGTTTGGACGGATCCGGGATCAGCATGGCGGAGCCGAGCTCGGCCGTGCTGGTAATGCGCGAACCGCTGCGCTCCATGGCCGCCGTCAGGTGATCCATGGAGAAGTGAACGCCCGACGCCTCGACCAGGATGTCGCGCACCGCGAAACGGTCATAGATGTCGACCGGCGAGAGGAAGGCACTCTGATAATAGGCCTGCATCACAGCGTCTTCGTCAGCACCGGCCGCCGCCGCATCCATCATGTCGGCATAGGCCGCCGTCTGGAAACCGATGATCGACATTTCGCCAAGATTGACGGTGACATCCTCGCCGGTCTCGTCAGCGCCGGAGAAGGCGAAGCCCAGCATGGCAAGGCGGCCCAGCTCAACGCGCGAATACTGCTCGACGACGAATTGGGCCAGGCTGAACTCGAACGGATTGCCGTCCTCTTCGCCATTGCCCGTCAGGCCTTCGATCGCGAAGCCCTCAAACTCGTACAGATTCCAGTCTGGCTCGTAATCATCGCCATTTTCACCGGCGACAGCGCGTCCGAAGTCATGGGTCATGACGGCGTTCGGGCCATCGAGGCTGATGCGGTCGAGGCGGATCACCGTGCCGTCCGTCTCGTCGGTCGCGATGATGCCTTCGAGCGCGAGTCCGTCAAACAGGACTTCGCCGTCGGAGTCGAGACGCAGCGTGTCGAAGATCATGCGATCAACCTGCACCGAGTCCGGACCGCCATCGCCTTCATCATTGATATCGCTGAAGGTGACATCATTCAGAATGTAGCGACCGCCACGAAAGCTGGCACTGTCATAGGTGAAGCCGTCCTGGTCGCCATCAAGTCCCATCCGCTCCATGGCGGCTTCCGCCGCAGCACGGCTCTGGGCCTCAACACTCCCGGCCGGCAGCATGTAAACGGCGACACTCGCCGCGGCCGCGGCAGTAAGCAGGCTATATCTCATAATGACCCCCTCATGGATCGGTGTTTCTAGGTCCCTCAAGCGGGAGTTTAACACCACGAATGCGACACGTCCTTGAAACAATGTGCCTCTTTGGGGGGATTTTGGGTCAGTCGCGTCCCCCCAGACCGGCGAGAAATGCGCCAATGGCGTCTTCATCGCGGTCGGGGTCAGGTGCCTCCGGGGTGGGGGCGGGCCGGGTCTCGGGCGCCGGCTCAAGACTTGCGGCCAAAACGTCCGCCAATGCATCCGCAGCGGCGATCTGGGCGGCACCGAGGCCCTGGCGGGGGGCAGATTCCAAATAGGCCTGGAAAATCCTGGCTGGCGGACCGCCGCCAGTCGCCCGATCTGTCGGCGAATTATCGTCATTGCCAGTCCAGACAACCGTCACCAACTCGCTGTTGAAGCCGGCAAACCAGGCGTCACGGAAGTCATTGGTGGTCCCGGTCTTGCCGCCAATCGTCAAGCCGGAGACGGCGGCACGACGCCCCGTGCCTTGTTGGACATTTGCCAGGAAGAGGTCGCGCATGCGACGTCCCGTACGCGCGTCCAGCACCAGCTCTCCACCCGTCGGTGCGGCTGCATAGAGAAGCGCCCCGTCGGCGCTTTCGATACGATCAATGCCATAGGGCGAGGCCCGCAGGCCGCCATTGGCGAAGGGCGCATAGGCGGACGCCAATTCCAGGGGGGTCACCTCGAACACGCCAAGCGCCAGCGAGCGGTCGACCCGCATCGGGCTTTCAATGCCCAGCCGGCGGGCCAGACGGGCCACATGACCCCGGCCGGTTTCCTCGGCGATCTGGACGGCGATGGAATTGGATGAACGAATGAAGCCTTCTCGCAGACTCATCTCTCCGCGATACTCGTCATTGTAATTCTGTGGCGCCCAATCGCCGATCCGCACCGGGGCATCATTGCGGCGATCTTCCGGCGTCAAGCCGGCCTCGAAAGCCGAGGCATAGACGAAGGGTTTGAAGGCCGATCCGGGCTGGCGCTGAGCCAGGACCGCGCGATTGAATTGCGAACGCGCGTAGGAACGCCCGCCAACCATGGCCCGGACAGCGCCGTCATGCGCCAGTGAGACCAGTGCGCCCTCGCCGGCGCCGGAGGCCAGCTCGTCATTGTCGAGAATGCCACTCAGCGCCCGTTCGGCCGCGCGCTGGGCGTCGACATCCAGCGTGGTGTGTACGACCAGATCGCCATGATCGAGACCGGCAATTTCACGCACCTGATCCGCCGCCCAGTCGACAAAGTATTGCGCGCCCTGGCTCGAGGCGCCGCGTGAGACACGGATCGGGATCGAAGCCGCCTCAAGGCGTTCAGTATCAGTGATACGGCCGGTCTGCGTCATCAGGTCCAGAACAACAGTGGCGCGCGCCGCCGCGCGTTGGGCGTCATTGACCGGGCTGTAGCGCGAGGGCGCCTTGAGCAGGCCTGCGAGCAAGGCCGCTTCGCCCAGACCCAGCTCGCTTGCCGGGCGAGAAAAATACCGCAGCGATGCGGCTTCTACGCCATAGGCGCCGCCGCCGAAATAGACCCGGTTTAGATAGAGTTCGAGAATCTCGTCCTTGCTGAACCGGCTTTCCAGCCAGAAGGCCAGCATCATTTCCTGCACTTTGCGGCGCAGGGTTCGCTCGGGCGACAGAAAGAGGTTCTTGGCCAATTGCTGGGTCAGGGTCGAGCCGCCCTGCACCACACGGCCCGCGCGCAGATTGGCTAGCATGGCCCGGCCGAGGCCAATTACATCAATACCGGGGTGGCTGTAGAAGCGCCGATCCTCGACCGCGAGGACCGCATCCACCAGATAGGGCGGCAGCTCGTCAATCGTCACCTCATGACCATGCGCCGATCCCCGTCGGGCGATCAGCGCGCCATCATGATCGAGAAAGGTGATAGTCGCGGTACGCTCGACAGCTTCGAGACCGCTGGTATCCGGCAGGTCGCGTGCAATCGAAACCAGCCAGCCGCCGATGAGGAGCGAGACGATGATGAGCAGACAGGCCGCCGTGCGAAACCAGGGAAAGCCGCCGCCGCTGTTTCGCTTTCGCCGGGGCGAACGCCGACGTCCGCGCGAAGGCGCGGCGGAACGGGCGCGCTGCGCCGCCTGGGATTTGCTGGGCCGACGGGCCATGCTCGATCCTTGTCGCATAACCGGATGTTTCATCTGCGCGCAGCGGGGTTAATTCCCCATGAAGGCACGCCCGTAAAGGCTTGCACTGGGGACAGGCTGACGTCACGATATGGCCGAAGAGGGGCCTCATCATGTCAGTCAAGCGTTCACTTATTGTCCTTGTCGTGCTTTTGGGCGCGGCCAGCCTGTCTGGCTGCATCGCGATCTATGAAGGCCGGGATGCGGTTTGCCCGAATGGCGACCCCAATGCCGACAATTGGCCCTATTGCGGTGGCGCCGCGCCAGGTGGGTCGCAACCCTACGACGACTGATCGTCCGATTGACCGGTCGTTGCGCCCGCCTCGGGCGGCGCGAAACGGATCAGGATTGTTCCCGCCTGACTGGGGGCCTCGCGGCCGGATCCCAGAAGGTGGAAGCTTCCATTGGGCAATCGGGCCATGATCAGATCCGGGCTGTCACCGATTTCCGCGAGATAGGACTCGAGCGTATAGGTGTCGGTGAGGCGGGTATTGCGGAATCGCCATCCCTGCCACCAATCCCGCGCCAGGCTGTCATAGCCACGACCGCGCCGGATCAGGGTCCGGCCGCGCGCCGTGAAGGCGATGGCACGCGGGTCATCCTCGACCTTCTCGGCATCCACAGGCCCGTCAAAACCGGAGAGCTGGAAAACCCGGCTACGCCCCATATCCGGCCCGTATTCGATACAGACCAGAGCGTTATAGGCATCATTGGGAGAGGCCGCGAGCAGCGCCGAGAAGCGGGCCGGCTCCAGCCGATGGTCGGCGGCTTCCGACAGGACCTCGCCATAATGGATTTCATGTCCGGCCAGGCGCGCGGCCCGCAAGCGCCGCCAGCTGGTATCCGCGATCGTGACCGGGACCTCGGCTTTCTTCAGCGCATCCGCCAGCCCCAGACTCCAGGGATTGGCGCCGACGAGAAGCAGACGCTCCGGGCCTGACTGGGACAGGCCCAGCAGCTTGGCCAGCGGTGACACCGCAAACCCGCATCCGAACACGCTGATGAAAATGGTCACGAAAACCAGCGGGGCGAGAATGGCCGCGTCCTCGCGCCCCACCTCGACCAGGCTGGCCGCCAGATGCCCCGCCGCCGCCGCGGCAACGACCCCGCGCGGTCCGATAATGCCGACAAAGGCCGTTTCCTTGAGGTTCAGACCGGATCCGAATGTCGCGAGCACGACGGAGATCGGCCGGACCACCAGGATGAAGACACCGACGAATGCCAGATGCCAGCCATTGAGCGCCAACAGGTCAGCCGGGGCGAGATCAGCTGCAAGCACTACGAAGACGCTGGCCACGAGGATGGACGCAATGCCCTCCTTGAAACGCCGCATTTCCTCGATCGAGGCGAGACGGGAATTGGCAACGACGAGGCCAAACAGGGTGACCGCGACGAGGCCGGTTTCACTGGCCAGCGCATCAGCCACGGAGAAGCAGACCAGCACAGCCGCCAGGATGAGCGGCGCCTTCATCGGTTCCGGCACCCAGCCGCGCCGGAAGGCGCGCGAAAGACCCGCTCCGAAGGCAAAGCCCATGGCGGCACCGATCAGCGCGCCAAACCCAAGCGCCATGCCGGCCTCGACCCAGTCCTGACCCAGCGCGGTCTGGCGAATGGCCTCAAAGACGAAGACGGCAGACAGGGCACCGATGGGGTCATTGACGATGCCTTCCCATTTCAGCACCGAGGCTATTCGCCCGGGCAGCTTGGCCTGTCGCAATAGCGGCAGAACAACGGTCGGGCCGGTCGTGGTCAGCAGCGCCCCGATCATGGCGGAGAGATCCCAGGCCAGGCCGGCGACATAATGCAGGGCCAGCACTGCGCCAGCCCAGCCGAGCGGATATCCAAGAAAGACCATGCGCCGCACGGGGCCGGACGCGTCACGCAGCTCGCGAAAATTGAGCGTGATCCCTCCCTCGAACAGGATGACGGCCACCGCCAGCGCAATCATCGGGCGCAGGTAATCACCGAAGACAGCGCTCGGGTGGACCAGAGGTTCACCGGCCGCAAAGGCCCAGATGGGGCCGAGAATGAGACCCGCGCCCATCATCAGCACGATGGAGGGCCAGCGCAGGCGCCAGGCCAGCCATTGGGCGGCGACACCTGAACCGGCGATGAGCGCAATGGTCAGGGTGAGGTCAGGTCCGGTCTCTATCATGCGATCCTGTTAGCGCGTTTCGTTCCATTCGTCGCCCCGGAGGCGACAGACCTGGGGAGGCAAAAATGGACACTCTGCCACACGAGGCCCAACTGGCCCTGACTTCCTTCATCGCGGCCCTGCTTGTCGGCGGTCCCATCGCCCTGATCGGCGCCGGCAATGCCATTGCCATCGCCCGCTGGACCGGGACATTCATGTTGCGCCGTCGCCTCGCAACCAGCATCCTTTTCGGACTGGTCGGCAGCGCCGGACTGTTCGGATCCAGCCTGCTGGACAATCCGGGCCCTGACCTGGCGGCGCTGATCGGCCAGACCTTCTCCTAGAGCGACCCCTCTTCGGAGTGCACCAGGTCGAAGCCGATCGCGCGCCCGCCATAATCACCATTCTCGTAGAGGTCCGCATGGTCGCTGAACCAGCCGATCAGATGCGCGTGCAAACGTTCAAACACAACCGTCAGCGCAGACGCGTCGAGCGGCAGATCGAGATCGAAAACCGGCCCATTCGCGATCGCGATCTCGACATGATGACCCTTCTTCGCACAGGACAGGACGAGACGCGTCCAATCGCCGGTGCGTGACACCTTCACCGCCAGGCCGAAGCTGATGACCCCCAACGGCAAGAAACCCTTCCCCGATACGGAGAAAGCCCCGGACCTGTACGGTTGCGGCGACCATGCCCCCTCGGGGGGAACCAGGTGCACACACACGCTATCACCCGTCCCCAGAAATCGACAAAACCCGGTCGAGACATTCTCGGCCACCGAACGGATCACGGCGTAATTGTCCAGCGAGCAAGCGCCATAGCGTTCCGCCGCATCGGCAAGCTCATCAAACCGGCTCTTGTCGCGCATTTGTCACTCCCGTGCGATACCGGCTCAGGCTAGTGTGCAAATCGGCAAAGCGGGAGGGGGCGATGCGACAAATCTTTACGGGGATTGGGATTCTGCTCGGGCTCGCGTCCTGTGGGCCCGCGACAGAGAGCCCGCAGCCGCATGTCTGGACAACGCTGAATGGTCAGCCACCCCTGATCATCGCCCATCGCGGCGCCTCGGGCGACCGGCCTGAACACACACTTGAAGCCTATGCACTCGCGATCGAACAGGGCGCGGACGTGATCGAACCGGATCTGGTCATGACCGCCGACGGTGTTCTGGTGGTGCGGCATGATCATTATCTCTCGACGACGACCGACGTCGCGGACCATCCCGAATTCGCAGACCGCCGCCGCACCCAAGGGGATCGCGAGGATTGGTGGATCGAGGATTTCACCCTCGCCGAAATCCGAACCTTGCGTGCGCGCCAACCCTGGCCGCAACGGGATGCCGGCTTCAATGATCAATTCGGGATTCCCACGTTCGAGGAGGTGCTTGACCTGGCCGCCGAGCACGGCGTCCGCACGGAGCCTGAGGTGAAGGCGCCGGGTCACTTCACGGCCATCGGCCTCGACCCGCTGCCGATTTTGGTCGAAATCCTGCGCGCCCGCGGCCTGGATAGGGCTGACGCGCCGACCGCCATCCAGTGTTTCGAGCCGGGCTTTCTCGCGCGCCTCGATGAAGAGGTCGACACCCAGCTCCTGATGCTGGTTTTCCCGATGATTGAGCTGGACCCGGAAGCCGATCCACTCACGCCGACCGTCTCACTGGAAGACGCGGCCGCCTTTGCCGACGGGGTCGGCCCCTCGAAGGCCCTGCTGATTGCGGCGGACGGCTCTGATACCGGCTTCGTGGCACGCGCCCATGAGCTGGGGCTCGCGGTTCATCCCTGGACTTTCCGCGATGATATCCCGGTCTCCGAGGACATCGATATCGAGGCCGAGCTGCGGCGCATCTACGCGCTTGGTGTGGATGGTGTCTTCACCGACTTCCCGGCGACGGCGGTTCAAGTCCGCGATGCAATGACGGCCGGCTGATCCTGTTCAGCTCACGAGAGTCCGCGCAAAGAAAAACGGCGTGGAGCTGCAGCTCCACGCCGTTTCCCTTAGATCTTGCGATCCCTGAACTGCCTTAGTCGGCCAGCTGCAGGTCAACCGCCTTCGGACCCTTGCCGCGACGATCCGGCTCGGTTTCGAAGGAGACTTTCTGGCCATCTTCCAGACCCGGCAGGCCAGACGCCTGGACAGCCGAGATGTGCACGAAGACGTCATTGCCGCCCTCGTCCGGAGTGATGAAGCCAAAGCCTTTGCTCTGGTTGAAGAATTTAACGACACCTGTAGCCATTAGAGGGAACCTTCCCAGTATGCATGCCCCGCGTCCGGGCAAAAAATAAAGTCAGCATCAGCGTCCTGACACCGGTATTACGGACGTAGAAAGTCGGGGAAGGCTGAAGTCTCTGGGCCCGATGGGACCCTGCTTTTGAGGCAGGCACCGGGTAGGCGATCAGTTTTCCGTCCGGCCAGTTCGGCCGCCCGTTGCCAAACTTATGCGCATGAAATCGCGCCCAACGCAAATGAAACTCCTGTGGCGCGACGCGATTGGAGCGGCATAATCGAGCCTAGGGAGACCGTGTCCATGACCGAGCATGACCGCAACCAATACGTCCTGTCTTTTGGCGCCGTCGCCATGTCAGCTGTCGCCCTGCTTTTCGCCTTCCTGGAATTGCGGTCTTCCGATCGCCAGCTCGACGCCTCGGTCTGGCCCTATGTCGATGCCACATTCGCGCTCAACTCAGATGCCGGCAGCCTGACCTTGTCCAACAAGGGGCTCGGACCGGCCCTCATCCACGAATTCCGGATTTTGTACGAGGGCGAGGAAATCCGTCATCCGATGGAGTTGCCGCAGTTTGATGCCCTGGTCGGAGCGTACTCGGTGACGACCGCATCCGCGCCGAGCTCCGTCCTGTCAGTGGGCGAGGATCTGGTCGTGTTCGACATTCGCGGCGATGATGTCGGTGAACGCATGCAGGCCGCCCTGCGCGGCCTGGAGCTTGAAATCTGCTATTGCTCGCTGAACGGTGCCTGCTGGAGTAATGCGTCCGAAGCCAATTTCCGTCAGCCAATCGCAGCATGCGCGGTCCAGGATGTCGACATTGACGACGCGCTGGATATTTTCCGCGATATCAATGCGCCCGCTGCCGGCACGCCGGAGGATGAAGGATGAGCCGCCGCCGTTTTCTCGAACGCACCCGACGCAATCGCGAGGAGCAATCCCGGGCCCGGCGCAGCTTCAATCCGGCGACAATGATCAGGCTCGCCTTCTTCGGCGTGGCGATCGTGGTCGGCGCCGCGGTCTATGTGGGTTTCTGGCGTCAGGGTGAGACCATCTATGACGGCCCCTGGGGCATGCTCCAACGCCTGATCACGCCGCTCTTTTTCGGCATCAACGCCCTCGAGCTGATCGTGATCGCGCTGGGCGGCCTGGTCGCCTGGCGCATCTGGCTGCGGATGAAGCGACCGCGCCAGCGCTAGAAATTGTTCGAATTATTGATCGTGTTCATGGCGTCAGCAGCCTTGTTGCCCTGGTCCGGCATGTCGGAATTGGGCTTGGACTTGCCCTTGTAGACAAGCGACATGACCACCACGAACAAGACCATGAAAACCACGGCCCCGCCGAAAAACAATCCGATCATCATTATCGGGTCCATAGCATCCTCCCAGCTGAACCGGCCGCAAGATTAGAAATTTTTGCCCGCCCGGTCCAGAAGAGCGACGCCATACCGCAAAATCAGCCTAGCCAGTGCCCTATTGCGGGTTTATGTGCACCCGTTCGGCATGGATAAACCCCTGGGCAAGTGAAAGGTCATCACGCAATGGGCGTCAAAATAGCAGTATTCGGAGCCACCGGAGCCGTGGGCAAGGAAATGCTCACCATTCTCGCGGAGCGCCTTTTCCCGGCAGACGAAGTCCATGCCCTGGCCAGCCGAAAATCCATGGGAGTCGAGCTCTCCTATGGCGACACCACTTTGCGCTGCAAGAATGCCGAGAGCTTTGATTTTTCCAGCGTCGATCTTGTCCTGATGTCGGCCGGCGGGGACGTGTCGAAAGAGTGGACACCGAAGATCACCAAGGCCGGCGCCATCGTGGTCGATAATTCCTCGGCCTGGCGCATGGATCCGGACGTCCCGCTCGTGGTGCCGGAGGTCAATCTGGACGCGCTCGACGGGGTGAAGAAGAAGCGGATCGTCGCCAACCCGAACTGCTCGACCATTCAGCTTGTTGTGGCCCTGAAGCCGATCCATGACCGCGTCGGCATCAAGCGCGTCAATTGCGCGACCTACCAGTCCGTGTCCGGCGGCGGCCAGGCCGCCATGGACGAGCTGTGGACCCAGACCAAGGGGATCTATGTCAACGATCCGATCGAGCCCCAGGTCTTCACCAAGCAGATCGCCTTCAATGTCATCCCCCATATCGACAGCTTCATGGAGGATGGTTCCACCAAGGAAGAGTGGAAGATGATGGTGGAGACGAAGAAGATCCTCGACACCAAGATCAAGCTCTTCGCCACCTGCGCCCGCGTCCCGGTCTTTGTCGGCCACTCCATCGCCGCCCATCTCGAACTGAACGCCCCGATGTCGTCGGGCGAAGCGCGCGACTTGCTGCGCGAAAGCCCGGGCCTGATGGTGATCGACAAGCGTGAGGACGAGGGTTACGTGACCCCGGTCGAATGCGTCGGCGAGTTCGCCACCTTCGTGTCCCGCGTCCGCGAAGACCCGACCGTGGATAATGGTCTGGCGCTGTGGATCGTCTCTGACAATCTGCGCAAGGGTGCGGCCCTCAATGCCGTACAGATCGCGGAAGGCCTGCTCAACAAGGGTCTGATTGGCCGCTGAAAACTGCGCGCAGGCTGACGCAGACCGGCCATGCGCAAGAAGCGGGTCGTCATCGACAGGCGGGCTCCCTATGTGCGATGCACGACATCGACCAAGGAGCCCGCATGTCCACCGAGACTTCCACCGATATGCGGCGCGCCCTGGCGGCCGGTCTCTCCGGATATCTTATCTGGGGTGTGTCGCCGCTTTTCTTCCAGACGCTCGGCTTTGCCAGCGCGGTCGAGATCATCCTCCATCGCGTCGTCTGGGCGGTTCCGCTCCTCGCAGCGACCCTGCTCGTGTCTGGCCGCCTGCGGGCCGCGCTGGGTGTGCTGTCCGACCGGCGAATCCTGCTGACCCTGCTCGCGACCTCGGCCCTGATCTCGGTCAATTGGTGGGGCTTCATCTTTGCGGTCAATAGCGGCCAGGTCCTGCAGGCCTCGCTGGGCTATTACATCAATCCGCTGATGAGCGTCGCGGTCGGCGTTGTCATCCTGCGCGAGCCGCTCGGCCCGTGGCGGATCGCCGCCATCTCGCTGGCCGCGCTCGGCGTCATCAACCAGATCCTCACCGTTGGTGAAGTGCCCTGGATTTCGCTGATGCTGGCAACGACCTTCACGGCCTACGGCTATCTGCGCAAGGTCGCCGCCGTGGACGGCCGGGTCGGGCTGTTGTGGGAAACGCTCTTCCTCCTGCCCTTTGCCATTATCGGCCTGATCTGGCTTCAGGCGACCGGCGCCGGGCATTTCCTTGAATCACCGCTCCAGGCCGGCCTGCTCATTGCGGCCGGTGCGGTCACCGTGGTTCCGCTCCTGCTTTATACGATCGGCGTGCGGGGCCTGCGCCTGTCGACCATGGGACTGATGCAATTCCTCGCCCCCTCCATCCAGTTCGGGATCGGAATTGCGAGCGGTGAGCCCTTCGAGACCGGCCACATGATCACCTTTGCGCTGATCTGGTCCGGCGTGGCCTGTTTTGCCTGGAGCCAGATCCGCCGTGATCGCAAGCTTGACGCGCTGGCAGAGGATGCCTGAGACCTCCGCGTCACGCTTGACCCATGCCGGTCGCTGCTCTCTCCTGCCGCCAACCCGCAATGATTTGATCCCGCTGACCAATCGGGACCGTGACGAGGCTGCCGCATGACTGATTTTCCGACACCGCAACGGATCGCCACCAACGGGATCGAGCTCTCTGTCCATCTGGCGGGACCCGAGACCGGGCAGCCGCTTCTGCTCGTCCACGGCTGGCCCGAGCTGGCCTATTCCTGGAAAAACCAGATCAGCGTCCTCGCCGAAGCCGGCTACCGGGTGATCGCGCCGGACCTGCGCGGGATTGGCGGTTCGGACTGCCCGAGCGGGGTCGAGGCCTACGACATCGACACAATGATCGCCGACCTGACGGGCCTGCTCGATGCGCTGGGCCATAACAAGGCGGTCTGGGTCGGCCATGACTGGGGCGGGATCATCACCTGGCATGCGGCCATGCTGGCTGCAGACCGGTTTGACGGCGTGATCGGGGTCAATACGCCTCACCTGCCGCGCGGCGCCCAGCCGCCAACCGAAGCCTTCCGCGAGATTGGCGGCGAGGATCACTATATCCTGCGCTTCCAGGAGCCCGGCTATGCGGAAAGCGTGTTCGAGGGCAAGGAGGACGACTTCTTCGCCTTCATCTTCGGCGCCCCGCCGAAAATCGGAAAGCTTGAAGACTATTTCCCGGACATCACCCATATTCCGGCGCAGTTCGAGACATTCGAGGGCCGACCGGAAAAGCGGATCGTCGTCAAACCCGAAGATCGCGCCGTCTATGCCGAGGCTTATCGCAAGACGGGTTTCGGACCGGGCATCAATCTCTACCGGAATTTCGACGCCAACTGGCAGCGCATGGGCGGTGTCGACCACCGGATTTCCCTGCCCTGCCTGATGGTCTCGGCCGAGCTCGACTTCATGCTGCCGCCCAAGCTGGCCGGATGGATGCCGGCACTGTGCAAGGACAGCGAGTTTGCCGTGATCGAAGGCTGCGGCCACTGGACGATGTGGGAAGCCCCGGACGAGCTGAATGCCTACCTTCTGGAATGGCTGGAGCGTCGCTTCCCGGCCTGATCAAGCGTGCCGCGAAGAAAGCTGGCGCGCCGGTCCACGAACATGTCTAGAATACCCCCATTCAACTCCGGGGAGCCAAATGGGCAAGGCACACTGGATACTTCATCGCGACCTCAAGATCGCCGAACTCGTTTTCGGCGCCGACACATCGATGTTGAATTTGCGACATTCCATCGCAGAATTGCCCGGCATGCCGGGCTGGCAGCCAGACTTCAATATGTTGCTGATCATCGGTGACTTTGCTTCGCTCGAGACATTTACGCCAACCGCCATGAAGGACCACCAGACCTTCATGCGGGACTGGAATGAGCGTTACCGCGCCGGCCACTCACCAAAGACAGCGCTGGTGTGCGCCGATGATCTCAAACGCATCATCCCGGAGCTCTGGTCCGCCATGACCCGGGAAGGCTGGAAAACGAAGATCGAGGTTTTCACCAATCGCCCCGAAGCGTTGGACTGGCTGGCCGCCGACGAGGCGTAACCACACAACTGCGCTTCGTGATCGCCGACTAAAGACAGCCGTAAACCGCCTCGATGATCCGAACCGGGCGCGGATCGCCGGCCAGATAGTGATGCTGTCGGTTCATGACATAGGCGCCGGTCAGATTGCGCACCGGATCGGCAAAGGCGCAGGATCCGCCCCAGCCGGAATGACCGACCGTTTCCGGCGTCTGTCCGTAGAAGCCTGGCGATACATTGCGCATGATGCCGGCACCCCAGGAGAGGTCGAAGGGCAGGACCTTGTCAGGCCCGTGGACGCGTTCCCTGACCAGCTCGGCCAGGGTCGCCTCCGAAATGAAGCGTTTGCCCTCCAGCTTTCCGCCATCGGCATAGGCGGTCATCAAGCGGGCGAGCGACCGGGCGGTGGCGTGGGCGTTGGCCGCCGGGAATTCGGCCTTGCGCCACTCGGTGGCGCCGCGCCGACCCGGCGAGGACCAGGGTTTGAGAAAGGCCAGCTTGCGCGGTGTATTCAGCTCACCCAGATCGGGCACCTGACGCGGCATGGCATGCTCGGCCGTGCGAGCATGCTCGCTCTCGGGCAGGCCGACATGAAAATTGATCTCGCGCGGACCGCAGACTTCCTCGCGCAGGATGGCACCGATCGACCGGCCATCCGTGCGGCGCGCCAAAGCATCGGCAATGAAGCCAAACGTGACCGGATGATAGCCCGATCCTGTTCCCAGCTCCCAGAGCGGGACCTGACGCGCCAGCCTGTCCTCGATTTTGGCCGCATCAAACCAGTCGCCGGCATCCATTTCCTCAGCAATTCCGGACAGACCGGCCTGGTGGGACAGGGCTTCAGCCACTGTCACCGCGGATTTGCCGCCAGCACCGAATTCGGGCCAGTAATCGGAGACCGGCGCGTCATAACGCAGCAGACCCCGATCCACGAGGCGGGCCATCACCAGCGCCGCGATCGCCTTGCCGGTGGAATAGACCGGAACCAGCGTATCGGCTTGCCAGTCCCGCGATCTCTTGCGGTCGGCCCAACCGGCATGGATATCAACCACCATTTCGCCATCGACGGACAGTGCGAAACCGGCGCCGATCTCGTCCTGGTCTTTCCAGTTGGCGAGGAAGGCATCGGCCACAGGTTCGAAACCGGTGGCGACATGGCCATGGAGGGCGGGCAAAGTGTCTGTGCTCATGACAAACTGGCTAACGCGCGCCGCGGCAGCGATCAAGCGAGCTAAACCGCCTCGGCTTCAAGCGCGATCAAAGGCGCCGTCAGAACATCGGCTGCGGCGACCAACGGCAGCTCGGGCGCAGACCATTCGTGCGCCCGCATGACGAGGCTGACGGTCGACGCCACGGACTGCTCCAGCGCGGTGCGGGCATCATCGCCGGCCAGCAGATGATTGATGAAGGCGGCGGTGAGCGCATCGCCGGTTCCGTTGGGCGCCTTGGGAAGGCGGTCATGGGTCACCAGCCAGGCCTCATCAGAGTCGACGTACAGCACGCCGATTTGCCCGTGTCGCGGCAGGGAAGAAACCAGGACGGGCCGCTCCATGGCCCGCGCGGCCCGAACCATCGAGGCCAGGTCGGTCAGCGGTCGTCCGGTGATATGCCCCAGCTCAAACAGGTTGGGTGTGACCAGGTCAGCGCGGGTGATCAGCTGGTCCTTGATGGCCGCCGCGATGGCTGGCGACACATAGAGTCCCCCCGGCGCATCGCCCATGATCGGGTCGACAACGATAATCGGCTTTGGCAAAGCCGCCTTGACGCCCTTGTTGACGCGCCGACCCTTGCGCACCACATCAATGACGGAGGCCGTGTCGAAGACCTGTCCCACATCGGCGAAATAGCCGGTCAGGACGATATCGGTGATGTCGAGCAAACCCTGGTCGGCAATACCGGAGAGAACCCCCTCGAACTGGTCCTGCTCGACCGGACCGCCACCGGGTTCACCCCAACCGGGATGCCGCCCGTACAGCACGGTCGGAACAAGCATGGTGTCGGTCCCGGCGGAATTGAGCACACGCTGAGAGACCCCGCCTCCAACCATGGAAGCGGCCACATGACTGGAAAGGATCAGCGCCATCGGCATGGAAAACATGCTATATCCAAAACCTCACCGAGCAGAAGCCCCGGAAACGACTTGATGCGCCGACTGATCCGTTCAGCCCTTTTTGTGCCTGCCTCCAAGCCACGCGCCATCGAGAAGGCCGCCCATGTCGGCGCGGACTTGCTGATCCTTGATCTGGAAGATGCGGTCGGACCGGAAGAAAAGACCGATGCACGCGCCGTGGTCGACGATGCCTTGCGCAGCTGGGAGTCTTCCGGTGCGATACGGGCTATCCGTATCAATGCGCTCGAGACCGAATGGGGCGCGGCCGATCTGCGCAGCGCGGCCCGGGCCGATGCCGTTATCCTTCCCAAGGTGGAGCAGGTCGGCGACCTCCACGCCGCGCGCTCGGCCCTGAGCTCGCACGGCTCCTCCATTCCGATCTGGGCAATGATCGAGACCCCCCGCGCGCTGCTCGCGCTCAACGCGATCGCCAGCGCGGTCGGCACAGGCCTGGCCGGACTGATTGCCGGGACCAATGATCTCAGCAAGGAGTTGCGCTGCTCGCTCGAGCATGACCGGCTCGCCCTGGTGCCCCATCTGGTGAATATGGTCTGCGCCGCCCGCGCGCGTGGTCTCTATGTTCTGGATGGCGTGTATAACCATTTCCGTGACCCCAAGGGCTTCCGGTCCGAAGCTGAACAGGGACGCGCGCTGGGCTTTGACGGCAAGACCCTGATCCATCCTGGGCAGGTGGACCTGGCCCATCTCTATTTCGGACCAACTTCACGGGATCTGGAGCAGGCGGCCAAAGTCGTTGCGGCCTTCGCTGATCCGGAAAATGCCGGAAAAGGCGTGATTTCACTGGATGGCGACATGGTCGAACGGCTTCATCTGGACGCCGCGCGGGCCCTGCTTTCAACCGCCGGCGAAAATGATTCCTGACCACAGAAATGCAGATGAAACGCAGGCGAAGACTTGATGTTGCAGCACAAGACCGGCTTTCATGGCTGCTCTTGAGGGACCTTAAATGACCGATTCGACGATTATCTGGCACAATCCGCGCTGTTCGAAATCCCGGCAGACGCTGGCCCTGCTCGAAGCCCGCGGCGGCGAGCTTGAGGTCCGCGACTATATGGATGACACGCCTAGCGTGGCCGAACTGAAGGCCGTGATGAAGAAGCTTGGCTTCGTCTCCGCCCATGAGTGGCTGCGCAAGGCAGAAGCCGACTATCGCGAGCTCGGCCTCAAGGCGGTCGAGGACGAAGAAGCTCTCTTCAAGGCGATGACTGAATACCCAAAACTGATTGAACGTCCGGTCGTCATTTACGGCGACAAGGCCATGATCGGTCGTCCGCCGGAGCAGGTCCTCGAACTGTTCTGAGGCGAGTCGTTAATCGACCGCTACTTCCAGACGCCCCTGATATCTCACCACACGCCCGATCAGCGGCATGCAGAGCGCGACGTCGAAGAGATGTGCGTGTCCGTCGGCGCGTTCACGGGCCCGGATTCGCGGCCACAGCGCACGCGGCAGGGCCAGTGACCACAGCTTCACGCCGACCTGGTCGAATACCAGCTCACCCTCATCATGTCGCAGGCCGAATGCGAGGCTGAACGGACCGAAACGCTCTGTCAGACGCCCCGCCAAGCGCCCCTGGCGCGTCGCGAAATGGCGACCGTCATACCACCGCTCCAGCAATTCTCCGCCGTCGATGCGACTGACCCGAACCAGCGCAGGCAAGTCGCGGCCGGGCTTTGGCAAGCCCAGAATGGCAGCGAACATAGTGGCGAAAGGGTTTCGACCGCGGACAATATCAACCCGACCTTCAAAAAGAGCCACGGGGTCGGGGCTGTGCAGCCGCTGCGTTACCGCCGCGAGTTTGTCCCAGTCCTGGCCCAGCAAGGCCTGGTAAAGGTGTGTCATGGCGCGCCTCACCCACCGACAAAGCGGGCAATTCGGCTGCCCATTTCCATCAGCTTGATCAGGGTCCCCTGCGGAAGTTTGCGGATCTGCGCATACCAGCTGGTCAGATTGGTCACAAAGCCTTCCATGCGCCGCAGACGCTGGACCGCCAGCTTCGGCGTGTCCGGGTCCGCCTCCGCGGCATCGGCACACTCGCGCAGGATTTCGATCATCGGATCGATCTCGCGCTGCTTGCGCGCTTCGGCAATCGCCATCAGCATGTCCCAGGGTTCATGGGTCGCGGTGAAATGGTCGCGGCGATCGCCCAGCACATGCTCGCGTTTCACAAGTCCCAGTGCCTGCAGTTCTTTCAGCGAGTTGGAAACATTCGAGCGGGCGATCTGGAGCACCTCGGTGATCTCCTCTGCGTGCAAGGGCGCCTCCGCGAGATAGAGGAGGGCGTGGATCTGGGCGATTGACCGGTTCACGCCCCAACGGGCGCCCATCTCGCCCCAGTGAAGGACGAAACGCTGCATGGGGGCCGAGAGCTTCAAGGGGTCTACCTTTCCTCAATTTCTGTCGTGACAGAAACTAACAGGGTGCAGGCGCCCTGTCCCGTGTCCCCATGACGCAGCGCACCGGAATGCTAGGATCCGCCGCTTGGCGCGGTCTGCAGGATGTCGCGGATCGCATCGCCGAGCTGGATTGCTTCATCCGAGCGGGCTGAGCCCTTGCGCCAGGCCACACCGATCTCCCGGCCAACCACGGGCGGATCAAAGGGCCGGACTTCGAGGCCCATGCGATCAACCAGGCCCGCATCGACGGCCATTCGCGGCAGGAGAGTCGCGCCAAGGCCCGACTTCACCATGTGAACCAGCGTGTGCAGGCTGGTGGCGGCAAAATCCGAGCGTGCGGAGCCCGTTGCACAGGCCGCCAGCGCATGGTCGCGCAGGCAATGCCCGTCTTCGAGCAGAAGCAGAGGCTCCTCCGACAGGTCAGACGGTGCGAGTGTCTTCTTCCGGGCCAGCGCATGATCCGGCGGTGCGGCGAACAGGAATTCATCAGCCCAAACCGCATGCGTTTCGATCATCGGCGCGTCATAGGGCAGCGCAATCAGGGCCGCATCGATCCGACGCTCGCGCAGCGCATCGAACAAGCGATCTGTCAGGTCTTCCCTCAGAAAGAGTTCGATATCGGGGAAGCGCTCCCGCAGTGCCGGCAGGACGCGCGGCAGCAGGAAGGGCGCGATGGTCGGTATCACCCCCAGCTTGAAAGGGCCGGAGAGCGGTTCGCCGGCGGCCTGGGCGGCAATGACCAGATCCTCGGCTTCGGTCATGACCCGGCGCGCCCGCTCCAGCACGGCCTCGCCGGCGGGCGTCAGCACGGCGCCGCGCGCACCGCGCTCGACCAGGACAGTGCCGAGAATGGCTTCCAGCTCCTTGATGGCGGCGCTAAGTGTCGGCTGTGTCACGAACACCGCCTCGGCTGCGCGCGAGAAACTTCCGTGCTCGGCGAGGGCGATAATAAACTGCAGCTGGCGAAGAGTCGGGAGTTGGGACATGGGTATAGATATTACCTATGACTTCTCCAAATACAATCCATTGGATTTATCCTGAAACGCTCGCCATATCGACATCATTCTAAACGCCGGCGCTCAAGCCGGCCCGTCCAAATGGAGAGACTCAATGCTGGGTATCGGCGAAAAACTTCCGGAATTTGAAATCGTTGGCGTGAAGCCGGGCTTCAACGCTCACGAGGAAAATGGCGAGTCGGCATTCGAGCCGATCAACCAGGACAGCTTTGACGGCAAGTGGAAGGTCATCTTCTTCTATCCGAAGGACTTCACCTTCGTCTGCCCGACCGAAATCGTCGCCTTCGCCAATCTCGCCGAAGAGTTTGCCGATCGCGACGCGGTCGTGATGGGCGGTTCCTCGGACAATGAGTTCTGCAAGCTGGCCTGGCGCCGCGAGCATCCGGATCTGGACAAGCTCGGCATGTGGCAATTTGCCGACACCACCGGCTCGCTGATCGACAGCCTCGGCATCCGTTCCGAGGAAGGCGTCGCCTATCGCGCCACCTTCGTGGTCGACCCGCACAATGTGATCCAGCACGTCTACGTCACCAATCTCAATGTCGGCCGCAACCCGGAAGACACGCTGCGCGTCCTCGACGCCCTGCAGACGGACGAGCTGTGCCCGTGCAACCGCCCGGTTGGCGGTGACACGCTGTAATCCAGCTGGACTGACGGCGGCCCGCCTCGCGCGGGCTGCCACCTGCCCTGGAGCCGCCCTCCTGTGTCGGCTCATGACTGGACCGGTGCACGGCTCCAGGGCGCTTCTCCCCCCCGATCACAGACCGCACCAGATGGGAGCGAATGATGTCGCTTGACGCCTTGAAGAACGAATTGCCGGACTACGCCAAGGACCTGAAGCTGAACCTGTCCTCGCTTGGCCGTGAAACCGAACTCGACACGCAAAAGAAGTGGGGCTGCTTCCTCGCCTCTGCCCATGCGGTCGGCGAGCCCAAGACCCTGGCGGCCATCAGCGCAGCCGCCGAATCCGAGCTGAGCCCGGAAGCCATCAATGCGGCCAAAGCCGCGTCGGCAATCATGGGTATGAATAATGTCTATTACCGCTTCGTCCACCTGGCGAAGAACAAGGAATACGGCACGCTTCCGGCCAAGCTGCGGATGAATATCCTGGCCAATCCGGGCGTCGACAAGGCCGACTTCGAGCTGTGGTCGCTGGCCGTGTCCGCCATCAATGGCTGCGGCCTGTGCATTGACAGCCACGAAGCCGAGCTGCGCAAGCACGGCCTGACCACAAGCCAGATCCAGGCCGCCGTGAGGATCGCCGCCACGGTGAACGCAGTCGCGGCGGTTATCACGGCTGAAGGCTGAATTGCGGGGTTTTCCGCAGTGCGGGAGCGTGACTGAAAATCCGCTCCCAAAATGCTGAAAAACTGCCTCAAAACCGGCTTTTGCACAGGCCAGTTGCATTAGAAAAAATAAGTCCGTATAATGAGTGTATGTCGATGATAGATCATACACTCGATCCGCTGCCGAGGCGGACCACACGCACGGACCATGACGTCCGCGGCGGCCGTATCTGGTTCTCCCGCGAGACGATCAACAAGGCGCGCAGCTATGACGATGTGTCCTGGCTTCAGGTTTCCCGCACAGCCCAGATTGGCGTCGGCCTTGCGGCCGCCGGCCTTCTGCTCGGCATGGGCGGCGCCAGCTCCCTGCTGATCCTGTCCGGCGTTGCGGCCATTGCCATCAACATGCCGGCCCTGATCCTCAAGGCTGCCTACGCCGCCAAGGCGGGCTGAGCGACACCACCCCCTAAAGATTGACCCCGACCGCGCACCCACTAGTGTGCGACCGCATCACCGCGTCGGCTCGACGCGCCTGGATCGGGGAGAGACTTCATGGGCTGGTG
Organism: uncultured Maricaulis sp.; assembly: GCF_947259345.1. Taxonomy (GTDB): domain Bacteria; phylum Pseudomonadota; class Alphaproteobacteria; order Caulobacterales; family Maricaulaceae; genus Maricaulis. Next base: position 160,832 of record NZ_CAMYLS010000007.1, read on the forward strand.
GTTCAAGATCAAGCTGTGGCAGCGTGTGCTGGCGGCGCTGGTGCTGGGCGTCGCATTCGGACTGATCGCTTCCAACGTCATGGGGCAGGACGCGGCGACAAACTGGATCGACAGCTATATTCGCCCGGTCGGCCTGCTCTTCATCAACTTGATCCGCATGCTCATCGTGCCCTTGATCTTCACCACCCTGGTGGCCGGCGTCATCGCAATGGGCAAACCGTCGAAACTGGGTTCGCTCGGCCTCAAGACCATCGCCCTTTATCTCGTCACCACCTTCTTCGCTAACGTGATCGGCCTCACCTTCGGTGCCTTCTTCCGCCCCGGCGCAGGCGTCAATCTCGAGGGTGTCGAAGCCGTCCCGGTCAGCACCGATCCGCCTTCGGTGACCGAGCGCCTGCTCGAGATCGTCCCCACCAATCCCATCGCGGCCCTCGCGGACGGCGATGTGCTGGCGATTATCTTCTTCTCGCTCTTCCTGGGTGTGGCCATCCTGTCGACCGGTGCGGCCGGCAAGCCGCTGGGCGACCTGTTCAACTCGGCATCCGAAGTCGTTCTGAAAATTACCCATTACGTGATGGAAGTGGCGCCTTTCGGGGTCTTCGCCCTGGTCAGCTACACCGCTGCCAGCCAGGGACTGGAAGCGCTACAAGCGATCCTGACCCTGATCGTAGCCGTTTATCTGGGCCTCATCGCGCATGCGGTGATCACCTACGGCATTCTTGTCCGCTTCGTGCTCAACCTGCCCCTGATTCGATTCTTCCGGGGCATGACCGACCCGATTGCCGTCGCCTACTCCACGGCCTCCTCCTCGGCGACCCTGCCGGTCACCATTGCGGCGGCCTCGGATAATCTGGGCGTCAAAAAGTCAGTTGCCGGTTCGGTCCTGCCGCTGGGCGCCACTATCAATATGGACGGCACGGCGCTTTACCTCGGCATCCTGGCGCTCTTCACTGCGCAGGCCTTCGGTTATGATCTGACCTTCATGAATTATGTGATGATCGCCTTTACGGCCGCGATTGTCTCGATCGGCGCCGCCGGCATCCCGTCAGCCTCGCTCTTCCTGCTGGCCATCGTGCTCGAAACCTTCGGCGTGACACCGGAGCATACGGCGATCATTGTTGGCTTCATCCTGCCGGTTGACCGGATCATGGACATGGCCCGCACGGCCGTGAATGTGACCGGCGATGCCGCTGTCGCGACCGCTGTGGCCAAATGGGAAGGCGAGCTGGACGAGGAACGCTTCCGCAGCCCGGCTGTCATCTAGCAACTGCCATGCGTGTTTAACCGGATCAGAGCGGCCCTCCACCTGTCCTTCCAATGGCCAGATGGAGGGCCGTTTTGCCATGAAGATTGCCATTCACACCTTCGGCACGCGCGGTGACGTCCAGCGCTGTCTCGCGCTCGCTCTGGTACTGCGCCGCGGGAATGGCTTTGCCAAAGCGGCCGATCCGGTTGAGCGCGATGCGGAACGATGGGCCGGACGGGCGAGCGCTGGAAACGCGCCGAAATCAGGCTAGGCTGGAGCTTCGCGCGGATCGGGGAGTCGCCATCATGAAACTGCATCATCGCCTGATCGAGCTTGTCGTGGCCGTGAGCGTGGTCGTCATCTCGCTCGCCTCCCTCTTCGTCGCGGTTTACCAGGGCATTGTCATGGACCGGACGATGAAAGCCTCGGTGATGCCGGTGGTCCAGGTCGACAGCGGCAATATCGATGATGACCGCGAGACCTGGGTGATGACGATCAACGTCAAGAATACCGGTCTCGGCCCGGCTGAAATCCGCTATTTCAACATGTATTGGAACGGCGAGATCATCCGTGACACCTCGGCGCTCATGGCGCGCTGCTGCCTGCCGGAAACCGTCCCGGCCGACGAGCGCCTGCCCTATGTGTATGACGCTTTCCGGGACGGTCAGCTGAGTCTCGTCTTCGACAATGTCCAGCGGCGCTTCCTCGCGCCCCAGGAGGATATTGACTACATCGCCTTCGACCGACCGGATGCCGACACCCAGCCGCGCGGCCGGGCGCTCTGGGACGCGCTCGATGATGTGCGCCACGACATCACCTATGAGGTTTGCTACTGCTCGGTCTTTGATGATTGCTGGCGGGCCCGCTTCCCCGAGCATAGCCGCGAACCGGTCCGCCAATGCGTCGGACCGGACGAGGCGCGCTGATCCAGCGCCGGTCCGCTGCCGTAAGAGCCGCATGACCCGCACAGCCTCCCGCTTGACACTCGCTCTCATTCGCCTGGCTGCGCTTGCCGGCACAACCGGTCTGACCGGCCTGATCATCTGGGCGATCCAGTCCGATGATTTTGGCGCGGCTGGCGCCTGGCTGACAGGCCACCCTTGGGGAATGGTCACGCTTGGCGACCTTTATTTCGGCTTCCTGATCGCGGCAATTTTCATCGCCAATATCGAGCGCGACTGGCGTTGGTCGCTTTTCTGGATCCTGCCCCTTCCCCTGTTGGGCAATGTCTGGGCAGGGCTGTGGCTGTGCCTCAGGGCCGGTCGAGTGTGGGATGCCCTGCACGGCAGGAATGCCGGTACAGCAAAATAACCTCGGTTCACGTCATCCAGTTCCAGCCGAGCCGCGTATCTTTTTATGTCCCCGAGCGGCGCACGGGCTGACCCTCCAAACACCGTGCCCGCTCAACTCGCGCCGGTCCTGCCCGCCTCATGTCCCCGGCGGGCAGGTCGGCGCACCCACCGGGACAAGCCAATGCGAGACGTTACAGGCCCTCTTGAACACATCGAGCGGCCTCCCATATTCAGGCCACATTCATTGGATACGCCGAGAAGACAGTTTGAGGCGTGTTTTACTTGTCTTAACGATAAACCCGCTTCAAAGGCCGCCGGTAGGGTCCCGTTAACGGACTCGGCGCTCAAATCAGTACGCGTAAGCACGGGCAATTCCGCCCCGAGGACATCATGGCCAAGGCACAATTCGCAATCAGCATGCTCGCCAAGACAGCCCTACTGTGGCTGACGGCAGCGCTGATCTTTGCGTCCCTGTTCGGCGCCATGCTCTCGGCCCGCCCGGACCGCCCCGGCCTGCGCTTCACGAGCTCTGACTCGGTCATGCTTGCCAGCGAAGCCGACGCCGTCGCCGAGACGCGCTGACGGACCGTTGGCCTCACGCGCGCGGCTTGACTCTTTTCCGCACGACACGTACTAGCCCCGCTTCATCTTGCAAGCATCACGCTTGTCTTACCGGCACATCCGCACCAACTGGTCGGGGGAGGTCGGCGAGAACCCTGCTCGGCGAAGGTTTCGCTCAGCGGGGCTGCTTTGCTTTGTGATGATGGCGACGGATTGAGGTTTTGATGTTCGACACTCTGACAGAACGACTTGGCGGCGTTTTCGACAAGCTCACCGGCCGTGGTGTGCTGTCCGAAAAGGATGTCGATGCGGCGCTGCGCGAAATCCGCGTTGCCTTGCTCGAGGCCGATGTCGCTCTGGACGTTGTGAAGGCCGCGACCAAGCAGATCCGCGAGCGCGCTGTCGGTGAAGATGTCATCCGCGCGGTCTCGCCGGGCCAGCAAGTCATCAAGATTGTCCATGACGCCCTGGTCGACCTTCTGGGCGGTGACGGCGAACCGGTCGGCCTGTCCCTGGACGGCGAACCGCCGGTCGCCATCCTGATGGCCGGCCTGCAGGGCTCCGGTAAAACGACAACTTCGGCCAAGCTCGCCAAGCGCATCCAGGAGATGCACAAGAAGAAGGTCCTGCTGGCCTCACTCGACACCCGTCGCCCGGCGGCCATGGAACAGCTGCAGCAGCTGGCCGGCCAGATCAATGTCGCCTTCCTGCCGATTGTTCCCAATCAGCGCGCCGTTGACATTGCCAAGCGCGCGATGAGCGCCGGCCGCCTGCAGGGCTTTGACGTCGTCATCCTCGATACCGCCGGCCGCACCTCGATCGACGAAGACATGATGGCCGAGGCGCACGAGATCGCCCGCGTCACCAATCCGCACGAGACCCTGCTGGTCGCCGATGCCCTGACCGGTCAGGACGCCGTCGAGACCGCCCGCCGCTTCCATGAGCGCCTGCCGCTCTCCGGCCTCGTTCTGACACGGATGGATGGCGATGGCCGTGGCGGCGCTGCGCTGTCGATGCGCCATGTCACCGGCCTGCCGATCAAATTCCTTGGCGTCTCGGAAAAGCCCGACGGGCTCGACGCCTTCGACGCCAAGCGTGTTGCCGGCCGCATCCTGGGTCGCGGTGACATCATCTCGCTGGTCGAGAAAGCCGCCCAGAATGTCGATGAGGAAAAAGCCGCCCGCATGGCCAGGAAAATGGCCAAGGGCAAGTTTGATCTCGACGATCTGCGTGAGCAGTTCAGCCAGCTCAAAACCATGGGCGGCCTCGGCGGGATCATGGGCATGCTCCCGGGCATGAACAAGAAGATGCAGGCCCAGGCGGCCGCGGCCGGCATGGACGACAAGATGCTGACCCGCCAGGAAGCCATCATCCAGTCGATGACGCGCCAGGAGCGCGCCAAGCCGGAAATCCTCAAGGCCAGCCGCAAGAAGCGCATCGCCGCCGGTTCCGGCGTCACCGTCGCCGATGTCAACAAGCTGCTCAAAATGCACCGCCAGATGGCGGACATGATGAAGAAGGTCTCCAAGGGTGGCCGCGGCGGTCTGGCCGGCATGATGGGTGGAATGCCCGGTGGCATGCCGCCCGGCATGAAGGGTATGAACCCGGCCGATATGGGCAAGGCCACCCAGGACCTGCTCGGTGGCAAGGCACCGTCCGGCGCGCAACTGCCCGGCCTTGGAAATTCAAGCACCAGCAAGCCGGCGAGCCTGCCGGGTTTGGGCGGCGCGCCGCTCGGTCCGGACGGGTTGCCCCTCGGTTTGCCGAAGAAATGATCCGCGCGCTCGTCATAACCCTGCTCCTGGCCAGTGGCTCCGCGATAGCCGACGACTGGGCGGATGAGCTAAGCGCGACGACCCGGGTCGAGCCCTCATATCCCTATCTCGCCGCAGCGATGGGCATGACCGCCGTGTGCCGGGCGTCCTACGGAATTGATGATGTTGGGCGCGCCTTTGATGTTTGCGTGGCCTGCAATACAGGCCTGGAACGACCAACGCCGCCACGCGCGCAGGCCTTGGCGTCACAACAATTCGTGCAGGCTGTCGAAGTCGCCATCAGCCAATGGACCTACTCAGTCGATCTGGCTGGCTATATTGGCGTGCGCACCGAAATTCGGTTTTTGCTCGCAGACCAAAGCCCGGATCTCCTGCCGGACCCACCCGGAATGGATGAGTGCCGCGGCCCTCAAATCACCTGATCTCCCCATACGACTCTAGAAGGAATACCTCATGTCTCTGAAAATCCGTCTCGCCCGTGGTGGCGCCAAGAAACGTCCTTACTACCGCATCGTCGTTGCTGACAGCCGTTCGCCGCGCGATGGCCGCTTCATCGAAAAGATCGGTTCCTACAACCCGATGCTGCCGAAAGACGGTCAGCGCGTCGAGCTGGACATGGAAAAAGTGAAGGCCTGGCTCGCCAAGGGCGCCAAGCCGACCGATCGCGTGGGTCGCTTCATCCACGACATCGAAGCCGAGACCTGGAAGTGGGAAGCCGGCAATAACCCGAAGAAGGGTGAGCCGGGCCAGAAAGCCAAGGAACTCGCTGCCGAAAAGGCGGAGAAGGAAGCCGAGCGCAAGGCTGCTGCCGAAGAAGCCAAGGCCGCTGCCGAGGCACCTGCCGCTGAAGAAGCACCGGCCGAGGAAGCCGCTGCTGAAGCCCCGGCTGAAGACGCTGCTGCTGAAGAAGAAAAGTCCGAATAGGATTTTTCCCGTGATTGGCCCCCTCCGCACGGAGGGGGCCGCTCCGACCGGACATCGCCCCATGACCACGCCCGCCGACGATCTCGTCTTCATTGCCGCCCTCGCCGGGGCACATGGCGTGAAGGGCGAATGCAAGGCCAAGAGCTTTGCCGGCAATCCGGCCGATGCCTTCACCTATGGCCCCTTTCTGGATGCCGACGGCAAGCCCTTCCTGACCCCGAAATCCGCGCGTCCGGTCAAGGACGGCTTCATTGTCCGCTTTGCCGAACCGCTCGACCGCGACCAGGCCCAGGCGCTCAAAGGCACGCGCCTCTACGTCCCGCGCGCGGCCCTGCCGGCGCTCGAGGATGACGAATTCTACCATGCCGACCTCTTGGGTCTGAAAGTCCAGGCGCTCGACGGTGCTCCCATGGGCACGCTCAAGGCGGTCCATGATTTCGGCTCCGGCGACCTGCTGGAGATAGCCGGCACGCCCGACCGCAACGGCAGCTGGATGCTCCCCTTCACCCGCGAATTCGTGCCGCATGTCTCGATTGCCGACGGTGTGGTGACCATCGATCCGCCGGAAGATGTCGGTTCGAAGGCTGAGGAAGAGGCGGGCGGAGCGTCGGATGATTGACGCCACCAGCCCTTCCCTGCCTTGGACCGCGACCGCGCTCACCCTCTTCCCGGATGCCTTTCCGGGACCCTTGGGTGTTTCGCTGATTGCAACAGCTGCGAATCATGGGTTGTGGGCGCTTGAAACTGTGGACATCCGGGATTTTTCCCGTCATAAGCACCGCTCCGTGGACGACACCCCAGCTGGCGGAGGCGCCGGTATGGTGCTCAGGCCGGATGTCGCGACGGAGGCGATTGATGCGGTGCAGTCTCGCTGGCAAGGCGGGAAACGACCGTTGATCTATTTGACGCCGCGCGGAAAACCGCTGACCCAGTCCCGGGTTCGGGAATGGGCGACGGGTCCGGGCGTTGTCGTGTTTTGCGGACGCTTCGAAGGCCTCGACCAGAGGGTGATCGAAAGCCGCGAGATGGAAGAGGTCAGTGTTGGCGATGCCGTGCTGGCCGGGGGCGAAGCGCCCGCGCAGGTTCTCATCGAGGCCTGTGTGAGACTTCTCCCCGGCGTGCTGGGCGACCCGATGTCGGCCGAGGATGAAAGTTTCGAGGGTGATCTCCTCGAATATCCTCACTACACGCGACCGCGCGTGTTTGAGGATCGGGAGATCCCGGAGGTCCTGTTGTCGGGGCATCATGGTCGCATCGCGGCGTGGCGCCAGGAGCAGGCTGAGGAAATTACGAAGGCGCGTCGCCCCGACCTCTGGACGAGGTACAAGGCCCGCAAGGAGAATGCACGATGAACATGATCGAGCAGCTTGAACAAGAAGAAGCCGCCCGCGTCCTGGGTGACAAGAATATTCCTGATTTCAGCGCCGGCGACACGCTGCGCGTCCATGTTCGCATCAAGGAAGGCGAACGTGAGCGGATTCAGGTCTTCGAAGGCGTCTGCATCGCCCGCAATGGCGGTGGCCTGAACGAGAGCTACACCGTTCGCAAGATCTCCTTCGGTGAAGGCGTCGAGCGCGTTTTCCCGCTCTACTCGCCGAATGTCGAGCAGATCGAGATCAAGCGTAAGGGCAAGGTCCGTCGCGCGAAGCTCTACTATCTGCGTGATCGTCGCGGCAAATCGGCCCGTATCGCCGAGCGCGTCACTGGTCGTGGGATCGAAAAGCGCGAGCCGAAGAAGAAGGGCTAGTCCCTCCCTCTTCGCGATAGCGACACGAAAAACCCCGTCAGCCTGGCTGGCGGGGTTTTTTCTGTGTTACTCGCCAGGGCATTGCGCCGCGAGACGCTCGGCTACGACGATGCGAGCCTCCGCGATCGAAGACCGGGCCGCATCAAAGTCTGTCGCCGGGTCATTGTTATAATCCATCATCCGATGCGCATAATCGCGTCCCGCACTCCGGTCCTGAATGATGAAGCGGACTTCCTGCAAGGCGGTCCGCCGGTGCTCATACCCGCCGGACACCGCGATCGAAGCCTGATGCAAGGCGCAAAAGATCGACCAGCTTGTATCGTCGGCGCTGCATTCGCGATCATCAGCCCGGTCCCAGGCCGCTTCGCCGTGCAGGATGGAAAGCGCACGGTCGAGAATGTCCAGGTCAAGCTGTGACACCGGACGGTCGCGCGCGGCAAGCAAAGTCATCGTCTCGGTCATCAGAGCGCGCTGCTCCGCATTCCACTCCGCCTGCGGAACCGTGGAATAGACTCGCATGCCGCGCTGGATGACCGCCAGCTCGTCGGCGATGGATTGCTCGAATCCGGCCTCGCACCCGGTCGAGGCCGGGGCAAGGACAAGGGCGATTGCGGTGAGGCTGATCAACATGGCAGGCTCCGGCATCGGGAATTGTGCAGTGTAGAGCCGCGCGGCCGGGCCGCAAGTGTCGCCATGACTGGCTTGCGTGCCATTTCTATGGCCGAATGACCGCCGTCCCGCCCGCCGCTTGAATGACAGGATCGCCACCGAGATGTCGATGACGCCGCAAGAAGCCTTTGCCCGTTCCCAGTCCGGATTCGCCGCCTATCGTGATCACCGCTTTGTCGATGCCGAATCCGTCGCCGACGCCATTCTTGCGACCCTGCCCACAGACCCCAATGGGCTCTATCTCAAAGCGATCTGTCGGCGTGCGCGTCAGGACCCGAACGGGGCCCTGCTCTGGATCAAGCAAGCCTGCGATGCCGCGCCTGGGCAATTGGGATTTGAGCTCGCCGCCGCGCAAATCCTTGGTGATCTCAAGGCGTATGACGCCGCGCGCTCACGCTTCGAGGCTTTGGCCGAGGCCTTTCCCGAGGCCATCGAGCCCTGCCTCATGCGCGGCCTAATGGAGCGACAGGCCAATGCGCTGGACGCCGCGCGCACCGCTTACGAGGCTGCGTTGTCCCGGCAGCCCGACCATGTCGAAGCCCATCGCGGCCTCGCCATAGTCTGCGAGAACCTGCGCGACTGGCCGGCCGCGCGCCGACATGCCGATGCCGTTCTCGCTATCGAGCCGGGTGATGCGACCGCCCTGTCCGCACGCGCCGGGGCAGACCTGGCCGACCAGTCACCGGAAACAGCGCGACACCTCATTGAAGACCGGTTCGACGCCAGTCGGGCCAATCCGGCGGTCAATGCATCGGTCTGGCGAAGGTTGGGCGATGCCTGTGAGGCCATGGATGACCACGCAGCCGCCTTCAAGGCCTGGGAAACCGGCTATTCGGCGCTTCGGGAACATCTCGCGCCGGGCGGGCAATTCCTTGATGGCATGCACGGGCTGGAGAGCCTGAAACGCCTGGCAGCGGCCTATGCGGATATCAAGCCGCCGAGTCCGCCTGCGCCGGACGATAGTCGTTCCCCGGTCTTCCTGGTCGGCTTCCCCCGGTCGGGAACAACCTTGCTGGAACAGATCCTGGCGAGCCACTCCGCCATCACAACCAGCGACGAGGCCCCTTTCGCACAGCCGATCCTCGAGGAAGCCGGCGACACCACCGACAGCCTGCGCCGCTTCTTCGCGGCCCTGCCGCGAAATCGCCCGCGCCTGCAGGCGGAATACTGGGGCCGCGTGGCCGAACTCGGCGTATCCGACCAGGCTGTCTTCATCGACAAGCTGCCGCTGAACCTGCCTTGGCTGGGCGTACTGGGCCAGGTCTTCCCGAATGCCCGCATCCTGCTGGCGCTGCGCGACCCGCGCGACTGTGTGTTCTCGGCGTTCAAACGCCTCTTCCAGTTCAACACGGCCATGCTGCGCACCTATACGCTGGCCGACACGGTTGCGCTCTACGACGCAGCGATGAAAGCCGGTGAAGCCGGCCGCAAAGTCGCGCCCGATCTGCGCGTCACCCAGGTCCGCTATGAGGACTTGGTGACCGACATGAAGGACGAAATCGCCCGCATCCTCCTTGCGCTCGGCCTGGAGTGGGAAAGCGAAATGGCCGACTATCGTGAACGGCTGTCGCCCAGCCTGTCCACTCCATCTGCGCCGCAGTTGGAGGCCGCTATTCATGATCGCTCCATCGGGTTGTGGCGCTACCATGCCGACGCACTGGAGCCCTTCAGCACCCAATTGGAGCCTTGGGTAAAACAGTGGCGCTATCGACCATGATTGGGGTGTGCAATTCCGCGCAGGTTGCTAAGCTGGGGTCAACAACCATAAAGGCTGACTGTCGTGACCTCATCCAATCTGCGTGTTCTGGTTCTTCTTGTCTTGCTGGCAGGCTCATGGATTTTCATGGCACTGCACTGGCAGGCCGGTCATGGCGACAGGCCGACGGAGAGTGAGCCTGATGATCAATCCGCGACGCTAGGCGCCCTTACCAGCCTGACCGCGATCGGCGAGCTTCCGGACGAGGCCCGCTTTGACGCCACGCCTGATTTCGTTACCACTGTGGCCCCACCCGCACGCGGCAGTGAGGTCTTCGAGGCCGAAGGCGGCGTCCGCTATTCACTCTATCAAGTCGAGCATGACAATCAGGGTGCCACACCGCGCCAGTATGTTCGCATGGTGGTGGAACCGGTCAGCACGGCAGGGATTGATCAAACAGCCAATATTACCGTGGTTTTCAACCCGGCCTACGAAGAACTGGTCTTCCACACGCTTCAGGTGGAACGCGACGGCGAAGTGTCGGACCGCAGGTCATCGACGACAATCGAGTTCGCCCGGCGTGAAACGCGGCTTGAACGCAGGATGTTCGACGGGCGCGCTACCGCAATCATACGCTTCAGCGACATCCGCCTCGGTGATCGCGTCGAGTATGCCTACACCGTCAGCGGCAGAAACCCGGCCCTGCCAGAGAATGAAAGCCGCCAGATGCGGCTTGGGTTCGGTGCTCCGGTGGAGCAGATGTTGGTTCGCTCCGTGTGGACGGCAGACCAGGCTCCTCACCACCGGATGCTGGGGCCGGATGCGGCCACGGATCTGAATGTAGAAACCGTAGGCGACCGCCATATCGTCCAGTTCGGACCGGTCGGCACCCCCACATTCAATGGCGAGCGCGGCGCTCCGGCCTGGATATATCAGGCTCCAACGCTTCAGCTGTCCGATTTCGCGAGTTGGGACGCTGTCTCAAGCTGGTCAGCCCCCTTTTATACGGTCGATTCCTCGCCAGAAATTCTCGCATTGGCAGAACAGATCAGGTCAGAGCACACGAACCGGGACGCGCGATTGGTTGCGGCTCTCCGATTCGTCCAGGATGAGATCCGCTACCTCGCGATCAGTTTTGGCGCGGGCGGTTACGTACCCGCAGCCCCGACCGAAACGCTGGAGCGGCGCTATGGGGATTGCAAAGCGAAGACCCTGCTTCTTATCAGCTTGCTGCACGCCCTCGACATCGATGCGGACGCCGCTCTGGTTCACACCACGCAAGGTCATGGCCTCATGGAGACCCTGCCACGACATACCGCCTTCAATCATGTCATTGTCCGGGCCTTCCTGGACGGTGAACCCTACTGGATTGACGGCACCCGCAGCGAGCAAGGCGGTCGCCTCGACACGCTCGTGCAACCGGATTTCGGATACGCCTTGCCGATCTCGGCAAACGGGGAAACGCCGGTTCGCATGACAGAGCCTGATACCGAAACCGCGGCCATCACCTCCCATGAGACGCTGATGATTCACTCGACCGAAGGTGACGCATCCATTGAGTATGTCATTCAGGCCTCGGGCGCCGGCGCCGATGAGACGCGGAGCAGGATCGCCCGGTCGGGTCGAGCCGACCTGCAGGAAAGCCTGCTCGACTATTTCCGCGCGCGCTTTGACGACGTCACGATACAGACCGATCTGGTCGTCACTGATGATCGGGACGCAAATGAAATTGAGGCCCGCCTCCTGCTCTCCGTCGGAAACGTCCTGCGCATGCACGAAAATGGCGAGGATCAACAAGTAAGCGGGCGCGCCACGCTGAGAATACCGACGCGTTCCAATACCGAGCGGAACAGGCGCTTTGCCCTGAGTCTGGGGCAACCGCTGAGGCAGGCTGCTATCGTGACGCTGGTCGTGCCGGACGGCATGGCGGACTGGTCGATCGAGCCTTCGTCGCGCCTGTTGGAGACGCGCGGCATCGAGTTCTCACTCTCGCGCGACCAGACCGGCAATACGACAATTCTGAGCTATGACCTCAACATTGATGAGCGCGTCCTGTCCCCCGACGAGGCTGAAGCCGCGCTGGATGCCGCAGAACAGGTCCGCCAGATGTTGCGCTGGTCACTCGTTTCGCCCTAGCGCCTCAGTCCGAATCCTCGATCCGGTGCATGTCCTCATCTGACAGCCCGAAATGATGACCGATCTCGTGCACCAATACGTGGGCGATCAGCTCGCCCAGCGTGATGCTGCCGTGATCGGCCCATTCATCGAGGATAGGGCGGCGGTAGAGCACAACCCGGTCCGGCTCCGGTGACGGGTCGGACACCGACTTCTGGGACAGATCCACGCCGATATAGACACCGGTCAGCTCAAACGGGTCGGTCAATCCGACCGCCGCGAGGGTCTCGGCATCCGCAAAGTCAGCGACGAAAATCTCCACTGATCCGCAAAGGTCCCGCATCGCATCCGGCAGCGAGTCGAATGCGCTTGCGGCGATCCGCTCGAAATCCTCCAGCGATGGCGCAATCGTCTCGGCTGTCATGGCACACGTCCCCGGTTTCCAGCGTCAATCTGATCGAGCCCACGCCGCTTGAACAGGACTGTCATCAGCACGCCCTTGTCGATCGAACAAATCAGGTACAAACTCTCGTCATGTCCCGAGATGATGTCGCCTCTACCGCCAACCCGCTTATCGATGACGCCCAGGCCCTGATGCGAGGCGCGGCACGCTTGCTCTGGCATATGGGCTATAGCGCCATCCCGGAATTCATCCTGCCCGACGGCCGGCGCGCCGATCTCGCCGCGCTCGGCCGGAAGGGCGAAATCACCATCATCGAGATCAAGTCGGGCATTGCCGATTTCCGCGCTGACAGCAAGTGGACGAATTATGCCGGCTATTGCGACCGGCTCTATTTCGCCGTGTCAGAGCGCTTCCCCCATGGCGTTATCCCCGAAGATGCGGGCCTGATCATTGCGGACGGATTTGGTGGTGCAATTGTCCGGGAAAGTCCGGCGCTCACACTGGCACCAGCCCGACGCAAGGCTCTGACTTTGCGCTTCGCGCGTGCGGCCGCAGACCGATTGATGCGCGTTGGCGAACCCGCCGTCGACATGCCGCCAACGGCAGATTAACGGATCAGGCGTCGACCTTGACCGTGACGCGATCCACGACTTCCAGGAAGGCGTCCCAGCGCGGCGCGAACCGCGCCTCGACAGCATCGCGAACCGGGCCGGGCGCCTTGTCCGGTGACCCGGCATCAACCGGCGGGGCGGGATCGTATTCCAGGCCCAGCTGGACAGCTTGGGCCAGCGCTTCGCCATAAAGCTCACGCAAGATCGTCAACGCGAAATCAATACCGGCCGTGACACCGCCACCGGTGAACAGATTCCCGTCGCGTACGACACGCGCCTTGACCGGCTCGGCCCCGAAACGCGACAGGGCCGCATGATAGCGCCAATGCGTGGTAGCCTGGCGCCCCTCAAGCAAGCCGGCAGCCCCAAGGATAAAGGCACCCGTGCAGACGGAGGTGATGAATTGGGCTCCGAGGGCCTGCTGACGCAAGAAGTCTAGCGTCGCGGCATCCTCCATCGCCGCATCCACACCCCATCCACCGGGAACACAGATTAGATCGAGCTGGGGGCAGTCAGCAAAGCTGGTATCAGCGAGAATAAAGGGGCCGCAATCCGTCCGGACCGGGCCCGCCCGACCCGCGACAAGGTGGGTTTTGATACCGGGTATGCGATTGAGCACCTGGAGGGGACCGGTGAAGTCCAGCTGGGTGAGATCATCGAACAGGACGAAACCGATATGCTTCAGACGGGGCATGTTTTTCTCCGATCCCAACCGCAGCCAAACTAGCCAGAGCCGTCAGAAGCTGGAATGCCAAACATCCATCAAATTCGGTCAGACTCTGTCCGGCTTGACGCGCCAGGGCGGATCGATGCGGTTCTCTCCGGCATGATAGAGCTTGATCCGGTGACCATCAGGGTCCCGCAAGATCGCTTCACGCCAAAGCCAGCTTTCATCGCGAGGCTCGGTCTCGAAGACGAAACCGGCCGCCTTCAGGTGGTGATAATCAGCGTCCATATCGGCGGACTCGAGATAAATGACCGCTCCGGTTCGGACCGGGCTTTCGACATGAATTGAGAAGGTCGTGTCGCCATCAGGGGCGAGGAAACGACAATAGTGCGGACTATCAACCAAAAGCCGGAATCCGAGGCGCTCGTAGAAGGCTCTGGATTGTGGAAGGTCGCTGACGGGCAGCGTGATCTGGTTAAGGCGCATCCTGGTTTTCCTCACGCGTGTCCGCGATGCGGTCGAGCGGTCGGATCAGGCGATCAATCGTCAGATCCGACATCAGATAGGCCCAGCCATTGGTGAGCGCATTGATCGCCGCTGCCTCATCGGCCGCGTCGTCGGTGATGGCCGACGCCGTAATGAGAGCCCAGCGCGTCTCCCCCAGCGCCTTGACGTCGATCCGCACACGCAGTCCCGTGAATGTTTCGGCCGTGTGATGCGCAACAAACTCTCCGCCCAGACGGTCGGCGCGCCGGACATCGCGAAAGCGCACCCGGCCTAGCGATGTCGCCGGTCCATTTCCAGCAGCAGCGGTGATGGGTTGCCAACCAGCCGGGCGCCGCAGGGCGTAATTGCGTGACGCCGTCGATGCCCGCTCCAGGCGATAGGCCGGTCCGGTCTCCGGTTGGATATCCGCCCTGGCAATGTCATTCGTGCCGAGGGACAGGAAATCGAGAGCCAGCCAGGCGTCCGCTGGCAGCAGATCGGGCCGTGCCACCGCGCCATCGCCAAGGCGGGCGGCGAAGGCGCGGCTTCGCCCGGGTTCGCGCACATAAACCCGCTCACCCCGCGTTTCACCGAGATAAATATCCGCCAGGACGCTACCATCCGCATCTCGCACGCTAATGCGTGTCGCACCATTCTCGCCGCCGGGATCAGCCAGTCCGAGGCGGCCTAGCCGGTCAGGATTGGCCGTGCGGGCGCCCTCGAAAACGAGGGCCGCAAGATAGGCGTCCAGTTCGGCAAGGCGCTCCGGGCGAACCGGATAGCCATCCCGGCTGGGCATGGTCCAGACACCATCTGACTGTTCCAGCACAAAGCTTTCGGCGCCGGTAATAACGATTTCCCGGGCGCTGGCGACCGCATCCGACCAACCGGGTAAAACCGGACCGCTGACTGCCGGGCGCCAGGTCTCGCGGGCTTGCTGATAGGCCGTCACGAAGGCGGCGCCTCCAAGCAGGAGCGCGGCACCGGCGGCGACCAGCAATTGGGAACGGCGGCGCTTGTCAGAGGTCAGGCTCATCCGCGTCGCCTCCGACGGCGGACGACCGTCCCCGCAATCCCGACCAGGATGACCAGCGCGGGCGGAAAGCCGATCGTCCAGAATTGGAGGTCCGCATTCAGGGAATCGATATCGCGACGAAAATCACGTTCGATTCCGCGCAAGGCCTCACGACCCTGCAGGATTTGTTCGCGCAACCGCATGGCTTCTTCGCGGTCACCGGCTTGCGAGTCGGCCAGAAGTGCCGAGGCCTGGCCGCTGGTCAGGAGCGCGCTCAACCGGTCCTGTGCCTCGGCAATTTCCGCTTCAAGCCGGTCCTGGGTTTCGACATAGCGCGTTTCCGCCTCGGCTCTCAGCCGTTCGACCCGGCTCATCGGTCGCAGGGACGGCGCCCGCGAGCGCAAGGAAACAAGCGCCGGATCACCCGCCG
Source organism: uncultured Maricaulis sp. (assembly GCF_947259345.1). Classification (GTDB taxonomy): domain Bacteria; phylum Pseudomonadota; class Alphaproteobacteria; order Caulobacterales; family Maricaulaceae; genus Maricaulis. Next base: position 176,469 of record NZ_CAMYLS010000007.1, read on the forward strand.
CCATATCGATGAGATTGAGCGCAAGGGTCAGGTTGTCGGCAACAAAACTACGTCCTGTGCCTGGATCATTGCGGACATAGTAACTGTCGTCGAGCCAGTCGGCGTCAGCGACAATGGCGATATCCACCGGACCGGCAGAGATGTCGCGGTGAGTGTCCGGATCCAAAGCAATTTCACCGGCCGGCGGGCCGGATGGAAACGCGGTCTCGATCATACCGGTCACACGCGCAGCGAGAACCGGTGGTTCGCCTGCTGGCTCATAGTTCCGCAGCAATGCGTCCGGACCTGGTGCGCCCGCGGCAATATCCGCGTCCAGCAGCGCACCTTCCGGCGATGTCGAGAGCAGCGGTGTCACCTGGATATCCGGCAGCGGGTTGATGCTCAGCGCTCCCGGCGAGCCAAAGTTCAGTCCAAGGTCGAGCGTCGCGGTGGCCAGATCGGTCTGGCTGATCTGCCCGGCGCCCAATGAGAACCAAAGCGGGTAGGCCCGGCGGCGAGTGCGGCCATCGGATTCGACGATTTCCACCGGCAGTCCAAGCTGTCGGTCCATGCTGACCGTTTCTCGGTCATACCCGATGCCCCAGCGTGCCAGGAGCGGTCCAAGATCGGAGGCGCGGCGGGCATTGATCGGCGGCAGGCCGTCTGGGCCCGGACGCAGCGCCATGTGGGCCAGTGGGTCGAGGAAGGCGAGGACGCGGCCATAGCTCAGGGCGAACTGGTCGACAAGGTAGAGCTGTTCCTCGCTCAGGGCGCCCGGGTGCAGGACAAGCAGGGCGCTGGCCTCCGGAATTGTTGCAAAATCGCGGTCCAGCCAGATCAGGTCATAGGCCGCATTCAGCTCGGCAATGAAGGCGTTCGGAGCGCCATCGTCCGGGCTGAGCGGCAGGCTGGTGAGCACGGCCAGCCTCGGGCGGGCGGGCCGTTCTATATCGACGATGAGGCGGGTGAGATCGTACTCAAGTCGGGCTTCCGCCTCTTCCCGGAAAAGTGGGATGACGGCCTGTTCGTCGACAGAATTGCGGGCGACGAGACCGAAGAAAAGATTATCTCCGCCATCAGTCGGCATGGGTGACAGCCCGGCAGCCAGTGCCTCATCCTCGTCGGGAGAGAAGGGCTCCGGATCGATCTCGGTCACGCGGATGCGGCCGCCGGACTGATCCGAATAGGCCTTGAGGAATTCACGCACGCGCGTCGCATAGGCGCGGACCGCCGGATATTGCGCGGCTTGGGCGCGGGAATAATAGAAGCGCCATTCGACCGGCTCTTCGAGACGATTCATGACCGCGATCGAACCGTTGGACAGGCGATAGAGCCCGTCCTGAGTCAGGTCGAGCCGGGCACTGCCAAACCATCGACCCGCCAGCTCATTGCCCCCCAGGAAAACAATGATCAGGCTAAGCAGCATGAGCGGCAGGAAAACAGTGCGCTTCATCGCCCACCTCCGCGCCGCTCGGCAATCAGCACGCCGGCAATAGTGAGGGAGACAAGGATGAGCCCTGTAAAATAGATCAGATCGGACAGACCAATCACGCCGTAGCGGAAGGCGTCATAATGCTCGAGGGCGCTCAGGCGAGCCACGAACTCGGACAGCAGGGCCGGCGCATTCTCACCGAGCGCCGAGAGCACAAAGGGCAGGCCAGCCATGGTCAGGAGAAAGGCCGCGCCCGTGCCCAGCACGAAGGCCACCACCTGGTTCGACGTGGTCGCCGACAAGGCCTGGCCGACAGCCAGATAGCTGCCTGCCATTAGCCAGGCACCCAGATAACCGGTCGCGATCGCCGCATTGTCCGGGGCACCGAGATAATTGACCGCAATCCACATCGGGGAGGTGAGCGCCAGGGCAATACCGGCGACAGTCCAGGCGGCGAGGAATTTGCCGCCGGTCGCCGCCCAGAGTGGAATCGGCAAAGCCATCAGGAATTCCAGCGTACCGCGATCACGCTCCTCGGCCCAGGCGCGCATTGCGAGGGCCGGCATCAGCACCACAAAGAGCCATGGCAGATAGTCAAACATTGGCGCCAGGTCGGCACGATTGGTGTCGAAGAACCGACCGACATGAAAGGCAAAGGCTGGAGCACAGAAGGCAAAGACCGCCAGAAAGACATAGGCCAGCGGGGTCTGGAAATAGGCCAATAATTCGCGCCGATAGACCGCATGGAGGGAGTGAATCACGCTGCCGCCCCCACATCGCTTGCGCCTTGCGTCAGCGCCCGGAAAGCGGACTCCACCGTCGCGTCCGCCCCCGTGGCCGCCAGATCATGCGGCGTCCCGTCGAACAGGACGCGCCCCTTGTCGATCACGATGGCGCGCGAGCAGACGGCGGGCACTTCATCCAGAATGTGGGTGGAGATGATGATCGCCTTTTCCGGCGCCATGTCGCGGATCAGCTGTCGTACCCCGTCCTTCTGGTTTGGATCGAGGCCATCAGTGGGTTCATCGAGGATGAGGACGGCCGGATCATGGGCGATCGCCGCCGCCAGCGCGGCGCGGCGCTTATAGCCCTTGGAGAGCGTACCGATCGGCTGATCGGCCATCTCGCCCAGAGCCGCACGCTCCAGTGCAAGACCCGACGCGCGCATCAAAGCATCGCCGGAAAATCCACGTGCGCGCAGACCAAATCTGACAAAGCCGCGCGGCGTCATGGCCGGATAGGCCGGCGCACCTTCCGGCAGATATCCCAGGCGCGACTGCGCCTCCAGGCGCTGGGTCATGCAGTCATAGCCGGCAATCGAAGCCGTCCCGCCATCGGGCTCGAGGCCGCCGGCCAGCATGCGCATACTGGTCGTCTTCCCCGCCCCGTTGGGGCCGAGAAAGCCGAGTACTTCGCCGCGCTCCAGTGTGAAGCTCACACCATCGACCGCACGGAAGGACCCGAAATCCTTGATGAGTTGATCGGCAACCAGCATGGTTCGCAGGGCTCATGATCTGACCGCACTAGCGTTAGCGCGACGCGACGCGCTTGGCCAGAGCCAAGGCAAGCTGTGCATTTCATGAGAGGAATTGTGGGTGTCGACCGGACCGCAGCCTCTTGACCCGGGGGGCTGGGGGGGCTGTCTAAAACCAGGCTGGGAGGCGGTTATTGCGACCGGCCGACGAGTGAGACGGTGGTCGGGCCGTATGGCCGGAACGCGCCGAGAATGTGGCGACTTTGCGGCGCTGCGTGAAATGTTTGTAAGCTGGACAGAGTGATTCAACCGGTGGGAGAATTCGGCGTGCAATCTTTATCCCCCTCCGCGAAGCGCAAGCCCGAACCGGTCATGTGGAACCGGCGCGAGCTGGACGCGATCCTGCGGGTCTACGGACGTTTCGTCGCGCAGGGGGAGTGGAAGGACTACGCCATTGACGGTCTGCGGACTGAGGCCGTGTTTTCGATCTTCCGCCGTGCCAGTGAAGTGCCGATGTTTACGGTGGTGAAGACACCCGCGGATGCCAATCGCCAGGGCCAGTACAAGGTGGTCGCCATGACCGGCCAGATCCTCAAGCGCGGCCATGATCTGACCCAGGTCATGAAAGTCTTCGAAAAGAAGAAATTCCAGGTCATCGAGTGAGACGGCATTGGTCGCGGCAAAGAAAAACCCCGGAGCGCAGGCCCCGGGGTTTTCCGTTTCAGTCTGTCAGATCCACGCTATTCGCGGCTGCCCAGCAGGGACAGGATGATCTGGAACATGTTCACGAAGGCGATGTAGAGGTTCAGCGCCCCCATATTCGTCATCACGGCCATCGAACGCTGATCGCCGGCGATCTGGTAATACGTCACCTTCAGCGCCTGGGTCTGCCAGGCGACCACGCCTGCCATCAGCAGCAGGACAGCAAACTGGAGCAGCAATTCAAGCATGCCCGACTGGAAGAAAAGCATGTTCAGGATGCCCAGCGCGATGGCGCCAAACACAGCCATGAACAGGAAATTCTGCATCGGCATGAGATTGCGCTTCGTCGTATAGCCGAACACGGAGAGCGCCATGAAGGCGCCGGCCGTGATGACGAAGGCTTGCGCAATGGTTCCAAAATCAACGGATAAGCCGCCGCCGCCGATGCGCTGGACCGTTTGACCGCTGCTCGCGAGCACCACCCAGAAGCTCAGGCTCGCGCCAATCAGGACGACAATCGCCCAATAGAGGAGGGCGCTGCCGATCGGCGACGGATTGCGCATGAAGAACATCGAGCCGAAGAGCAGGGCGAGCGGGCCCCACTGAACCACAAAGAGAAGCGGCGTACCGAAGACGAGATTGGTCAGCGGCGGGAAAGTCCCGACCGAGTATGCAATTGCGGCGGAAAGCAGCAGGCCCAGGCCCATCTTGTTGTAGACGCCGAGCATGAATTTGCGCAGGCCGGCATCCACCGACATGTCCAGCGAACCGGCGCCAGAATAAGTGCGGGAAAAATCGTTCATTGAGGACGTCTCTCTTGGCTACGCGCGCCATCACAGGCGCTTTGTGCATACTATATCATGTTCCCCGAGGCGGAAGGCAAGTTTCCGTCATCAGCGCAAGGGGGGACTGGAAAGGCCGGAATCCCGCCCCGCCTCGGCCGATTGCGTCGACCGGGAAAATCGCTCTAGTTGGATGGCCTGCCAGCGGATTGAGCCATGACGCTTCGCCTTTTTGCCGCCCTGCCCGTGCCTGAAAGCCTTCACGCTGAGATTCAGCGCCTGCAGAAGGGCGTCCCCGGCGCGCGCTGGCGCCCGCCGGAGAATTTCCACATCACGCTGCGCTTCTTCGGCGAAATGGATGAGCGCCGCGCCGAGGACCTCGATGCAGAACTGGCCCGTATCACCATGGCTCCGTTCGAACTGGCCCTGCTGGGTTCGGGCTGGTTCGGCAAGCTCGACCCGCGCGCCCTCTGGCTGGGTGTCCGCCCCAGCGAGGAATTGCTCCAGCTCAATGCGAAATGCGAGCGGGCGGCGCGACGCGCCGGCCTGGAACCGGAACACCGCAATTTCCATCCCCATATGACGCTGGCCTACCTCCAGGGTACGCCGATCGAGAAGCTGACCCGTTTTGCCGAACGCACGGGCGGCTTTGCCACCGAGCCGTGGCAGGTAACGCATTTCACAGTCTTTTCGAGCTGGCTCTCACGCGGGGCCAACAATATCTACGAGCCAGAAGCCGACTATCCGCTGCTCTGATCCTTGCCGACAGCCGCGACAAGGCCGTCCACGCCTCGCTCGATCATGTCCAGGACGCCCTCAAACCCGTCTGCGTTTCCGTAATAGGGGTCCGGGACATCGGCACCGGGCTCACCCGCCCATTCCATCATCAGGCTGATACGGCCGCCGCGCCCGGCACCGGGCACCCGGCGCAAGAAACGCAAATGGCTCCGGTCCATGGCAATGATGTGATCAAAACGCGCGAAATCATCCGGACAAATCTCACGCGCGCTCAGCACGGACAGGTCATAGCCGCGCGCCGCGCCCGCCTCGACCGCCCGCGCATCCGGCGTTTCACCGACATGCCAGCCACCCGTACCGGCGCTATCAATCTGCCAGTCCAAGCCAGCCTTGATCACGCGCTGGCGCGCAATCGCGTCGGCCGTCGGAGAACGACAGATATTTCCCGTACAGACGAAAAGCAGGCGCACCGGATCAGTCGTCAAGCGAGAAAGCGCCGGGCAGAACCGTCAGCGACCAATCCTCACCGGTCCGATAGAGCCAATATATGTCACCATACGCATCCTCCGGCAGACGGCCCTCTGAATCGCAACCGGCATTCTGGGCCGCATCTGCACCCGCATAGGCCGACATCCACAGACAGGACGTATTGGAATGCTCCCCGACGAGTGTCCAGACAGCATCCCCGGCATCGACTTCGGCATAGGCATCGGCCCGAACGCGCGTCACGGTTTCGCTCTCGGTGCATCCAACGGCGTAACCATCAACTGCCTGATGCGCTATCACCGCTGTACCGCTCGCAGCCGCCGTCAGGCGAGTCCGGCAAGCGGCGCTCGAATAGGCACGGTCGAAAGGCGTGCTGCCAACCAGCTCGGCCAGGCGTTCGACCATCCGCTCGCCATCTGCGCTCAACGGGCAATCCATACCGTTGCAATCGGGCGATATTTTCAACGCGTGGCGAACAACCAGAACATGTTGATCAGCTGCTGCAATTTCGGCCCGGTCCGCATCGGGTACCAAGGCCAGCAATTCCGGATGTGCACCCGATTGGGCGGATGGGCTGCACGCCGACAGCCCCACCAGCACACCCGCGGCAATAAAGATCGATTTCATGGTGAATACCTCCCCGCGATCACACTAGCGCGGCTCGCTGGTCTGACGAAATGACGAGACGGTAAGGCACTAGTCGACCGGGTCAGGTTCATCCTGGACTCGGATGCGCGCCGTTACCGTCGTCCCTTCGCCCGGCACAGACTGAATGGTCAGATCGCCATCCATCAAGCGGGAAAGACGACGGCAAATCGACAGGCCAAGCCCGGAATCCCCCCCCGCACCCGAGCCGGTTCGGCCGGTCACGCGCTCGAGCACTTCATCGTCCATACCGACGCCGGTATCGCGGACCTGAAACTGGATCCAGCGCTTGTCACCCTTGTCAGTGGTCTGGTCAACGACCAGAATTATCGAGCCCGCTGGCGTGAATTTGAGCGCGTTCGACAGGAGATTGTTGAGAATCTGCCGCACGCGGCCCGGGTCACCCAATACAGACAGCTCGGCACCGTCACCCACCTCAAGGCCAAGTTCCAGGCCTTTCTCAGCCGCCAGCGGCTCGAAAAGACCGACCACGGTTTGGGCGAGTTCATCCGGCCTGAACGCGACGCTCCGCAATTGCACCTTGTCGTTCTCCAGGCGCGCAAGATCCAGCACATCGGAGACCCGTGCCAGCATGGCTTGTGCGGAACGCTCAATCGTCACGAGAAGCTTGCGTTGCGAAACGTCGAGTTCCGTATTCGAGAGCAGGCCAGACAGGCCGAGAATGCCATTGAGCGGCGTTCGCAATTCATGGCTGAGCCCGAGTATGAATTCAGAGCGAGATTGGCTTTGCGCTCGCTCCGATTTCGCCCGCGCCTTGAGTTCGGCCTCGCGCTCGCTGCGGGCATCGATCTCGTGCGCCAGCGCGCTGTGAGAGGATTGCAATCCCCGGAGGATGTCGATCAGGCGGCTGAACAACCAGATGAAGCCGATCGCGAGGAAGATGGTCGCGACGGCGTCCGTGAACCAGCGCAATGTGTTCTGGATGAAATCGGTGATCGCCGGCAGCTGCGCGTTTTCCACGAAGAAGGGCCCGAAAAGCAGCACGACAGCGTCGAGGAAATGATAGGCCGCCCAGATCAGCAGCCCGACTGTCAGGACAGCGACCGGGCGAAGGGCGTCTGCCGCGCGCAGCATGTCGGAATGGCGATACATGTACACCACCGCCACGACCGGGGCCGCAGCGAATGCAATATCCAGCAGCACTGTCAGCAGGATGGAGTTCATGTCCCTCTCACCCCCCGTGCGACGCCCTCATGGCCGGCAAGCTAGGCCTGACCTGTGAACACAAAATTAACCCTCGGACGACCGGGGCGAAAAACCGTCCGGCCTGGAAAGGGATTAGTAAAGACCCGCCCGGCAAAATGAATTTTTCATTCATCGCGGGTCGGAGCCTGATTCGCGGCTGATCAGTCGTTTTGGCCGAGACGGCGCTTGCGGCGCGCCAGCAGCTGGAGACGCAATGCATTGAGGCGGATGAAGCCCTCGGCATCCTTCTGATCATACACGACATCTTCTTCGAAAGTGACGTGCTCGAGCGAGTAAAGCGAATGCTCCGATGCCCGGCCGACAACATTGGCGGATCCCTTGTAGAGCTTGACCCGAACGTCGCCGCTCACATGTTTTTGCGAGTGGTCGATCGCCGCCTGGAGCATTTCGCGCTCGGGTGAGAACCAGAAGCCTTCATAGAGGAGCTTCGCATAGCGCGGCATGAGCTCGTCCTTGAGATGCGCAGCGCCACGGTCGAGAGTGATCTGTTCGATCCCGCGATGGGCCGCCATGAGGATGGTCCCGCCGGGCGTTTCATAGATGCCGCGTGACTTCATGCCGACGAAGCGGTTCTCGACGAGATCGAGGCGGCCAATCCCGTGGACGCGGCCCATCTCGTTCAGCTTTGTCAGGAGGGTGGCAGGGCTCATTTCGGCCCCGTTGAGCGCCACCGCATCCCCGGCCTCGAAGCGGATTGTGACATATTCAGGCTGGTCCGGCGCGTCTTCCGGCCGGTCCGTGCGCTGATAGACGATCTCGTCGGCTTCTTCGGCCGGGTCTTCCAGCAACTTGCCTTCGGACGAGGTGTGCCAGAGATTGGCGTCGACCGAGAAGGGCGCCTCGCCGCGCTTGTCCTTGGCCACCTGGATCCCGTGCTCTTCGGCATAGCTGATCAACTTGGTGCGCGAATTGAGGTCCCATTCGCGCCACGGCGCGATCACGCGCAAATCCGGGTCGAGAGCGTACACGCCGAGCTCGAAACGAACCTGGTCATTGCCCTTGCCGGTGGCACCATGCGCGACAGCGTCGGCGCCGGTCGCATGGGCGATCTCGACAAGACGTTTGGAGATCAGCGGCCGGGCAATCGAGGTCCCGAGAAGGTAGAGGCCTTCATAGACCGCATTCGCGCGCACCATCGGATAGACAAAATCGCGCACGAATTCCTCGCGCAGATCCTCGATGAAGATTTCCGAAACGCCCGCCGCTTCGGCTTTCTGGCGGGCCGGATCCAATTCCTCACCCTGGCCGAGATCGGCCGTGAAGGTCACAACTTCGGCGTCATAGGCATCCTGCAGCCATTTGAGAATGACCGAAGTGTCGAGACCACCGGAATAGGCAAGAACGACCTTTTTGACGGGCTTTTTCGACGACATGGGCAAATTCCTTCTCGATTTGCCCATGCGCGTAGCGCTGCTCTTGCTCACAGGCAAGTGTTTCGCGGCAGTATCGGCACGATCATGGCGCGTCTTGGTGGTGGACAGATTGCCAAACGTGACCATTCTGGCCCCATGACGGCCTCTGGAAACGACCCTTTCGCGCGCTTTGTCGCCCGTCCGGCCCGCTTTGAGCAGGACGCGGCGGATCGCGATGCCCGACTGAAACTGGCCAGTGCGGTGTGTCAGGCGGCGCAGTCAGAGGGATGTGCTGATCTGGCAGGCCTGATTCACCGCTTGACGATGGCGGGTCTGGACCCGGTTGATGTACCACGTCTCGCCGGCCTGATGACGTTGGACGCGGGTTCGCTGGACGCCAACGCGCTGACAAGCGAGCTGACCGGTGACGCACTGACCCTGATCCGCAAGGCCCTCGAAAATCAGCTGGCGATCTCGCACTTTGGCCAATTTTCCAGCCGCCTGGCCAATATCTTCGCTTATGCGCGGGACGCGACGAGCGGTCACCTTGCTGACTATATTCCCGAACTGGCCAAACAGGATCCCGATGCCTTTGGCATGGCTGCGTGCACGATTGACGGTCAACAAATGGCGATCGGCGATGCCGTTACCCCATTTTGCCAGCAATCCGTGATCAAGCCCCTTCTCTACGCCTTCGCTTTGGCGCTGAATGGGGAAAATCAGGTACATCGTCACGTCGGACGCGAACCGTCAGGGCGCCGCTTCAACGAGCTGGCGCTGGACCCGGATGGCCGGCCACACAATCCGATGATCAATTCCGGCGCCATCATGTGCGCCTCGATGATCCGACCCCATCTGCCCGTGGCCGAACGCTCTGAATTGCTGGAACGCTTCGTCAGTTCAGCCGCCGGCGGCGCCGGAACCGAGATCGACCAGGCCGTCTATGAAAGCGAGCGCGCCACCGCACGCCGCAATCTCTCCCTGGTAAAGCTGATGGACGAACACGACGCCTTTCCTGAGGAATCCGCTCCGGACGAGGCGCTGGACCTGTATTTCCGGGCCTGCGCCATTCGCATGGATTGCCGTCATCTGGCCGTTATTGCGGGCACGCTTGCCAATGGCGGAGTCTGCCCGACCACCGGCCACCGGGTGATCGACAGCCGCATCGTGCGCAACACGCTCTCCCTCATGCTGACCTGCGGGATGTATGATTATTCCGGCGAGTACGCCTTCTCGGTTGGCCTGCCGGCCAAGTCCGGCGTGTCAGGCGGACTGATGATCGTGGTGCCTGGCGTGGGCGGTTTCAGCTTGTGGAGTCCGCGGCTTGACCGCCAGGGCAATCCGGTGCGCGGGATTGAAGTCTCCAAACGCCTGGTCGAAGCCTTCCCCTTCCACATTTTTGCCGGTGTCACCCGGGGCTAATCGCCCGGGGATTCGGCATCGTCGGGCCCGACATCATCCGGGGTCGCGGTGTCACGGGCAGGATCATTGCGCCAGACCCAGTAAGAATACGCGGTCCCGATCACGGCCGGTGTGAAACCGGCGATCAGGACGAGTCCAATCTGAAGATTCGGCGGAATGAACCAGACACCGATCAACAGGGCCAGGCCTGCAACAACCATCAAGCGACCAGCCAGCCGGTGGGTCTTGTCCCAGGCCAGGTCCGACGACAGCGTCCAGGGTGTCCGGATGCCGACAAACCAGTTGGGGCGAGCCTTGCCCATGACATTGCCCAGCAAGGTGAAGAGCCCGCCGATGGCCGCCAGAATCACGGTCGGCATCCATTCGGTATTGCCGGCATCAATCCAGCCCAGGCCGAGTGCCACCATGGCCGCTTCAATAACGAGTAGAAGCGCAAGCGTCCCTTCCCACGCGGTATTCAGGACGACACGGGAGCGGGCCAGATTGCGACCACGCGGGTCGCTCTGAGGCAGGATGGCGAAAACCAGGCTGATCGCGACCATGATGGCCGGCACAAGGAAATAGGCCTCGAGGCGACCGCCCCAGCGATCGGGCTGACCGTCAATGCCCCAATGAACCGGTATCCGGGCCTCGGCATCCGTGCCGAACCAACCTGCGCCCGCAAACGCCAGGGCTGGCAGGATGAAGATGATTGATCTGAGAAGTGCCGCTCGCATACCTATTCCTCCTCCTGCTCGGGGCTGTCGCCCTGTCGCTTGCCCACCAGATCCATCAACCATCCAAGGGCCTCGTCGGCGACGCTGGCATTGAGGCGGTAGACGATCGTGGTGCCGTGCCGCTCGGCGATAATCAGGCCCGCCGCCTTGAGGCTGGCGAAATGGCCTGACATGGTTGGCTTGGACACCGGGTAGCGCCCGGCCAGCTCGCCCGCCGATTGCGGTCCGTCCCGAAGGGCACGAAGCACATCCCGCCGCACCGGGTGGGCCAGCGCCTTGAACACATCACTCATCGGGTCGGATCCTCATGTCTCAGCAATAATTCGGCATGTGACTAATTACAAGTCACCATCCCCAGAGACCATTGAGCATGGACAAAGCCAGCTGGCGGGGCATTCTGCGGCAAGACGTCCCGATCCTCACGAGTTTCCCCATGCTTGATCCTGACCTGTTTCCGGTTTTTCTCCTTGGTGCGACCGCTCTCGCCCTGGCGCCCGGTCCCGATATGGCGTTCACGCTCGCCACAGCGGCCTCGCGTGGTCGAGGCGCCGGCCTGGCGGCCGCGGCCGGTATCATTACGGGCGGCGCGATCTGGACCGTGCTGGCCGCCGCTGGGCTGGCCGCGCTGCTAGCCACCGCCGAACATGCCCTGACCGTTGTGCGGTATGCCGGAGCCGGCTATCTGCTCTATCTGGCCTGGCGAACGCTGCGTCATCTTGATACCCCGCTTGACGCGAAGGGCGCACGCAGCAGCTGGCGCGCCTTTCGGCGCGGCCTCGTGACCAATCTTCTCAATCCGAAGATCGGGCTCTTCTTCCTCGCCTTCCTGCCCCAGTTTACCAATGCGGAACTGTCGCCGGTCTGGCTGCAAATGCTGGCGCTGGGCGGGATCTTCTTTTCCATCGGCACCGCAGTCCTGATCATCGTCGCCCTGGCTGCGGGACAGGCCCAGACCTGGCTGGCCGGGTCGCGCACCGCGCGGCGCGCGCTCAACGGACTCTCAGCCACCGCCTTTGGCGGATTGGGTCTGCGCTTGATTCTGGTCGACGACACGGCTTAAAAGCGCGGCATGTCACATGCTGATCCCCGCCTTATCGTCGCGCTCGACCTGCCGACGACCGACGCCGCCTGGTCTCTTGTCGAGTCCATCGGCGAGACCGCCAGCTACTACAAGATCGGGCTCCAGCTCTTCCCCTTGGGCGGGATGGAGCTGTGCCGGAAGATCAAGGCGACCGACAAGCAGGTCTTCCTCGACTTCAAGCTTCACGACATCCCCGCCACGGTGGAGAAGGCGACCCGCTCGATCACGACCGGCGGCGCCGACCTCCTGACCATACACGCCGAACCGGCGGTTATGCGAGCCGCCGTCGCCGGCCGGGAAGGCACGGACCTCAAGCTCCTCGGCGTGACCGTGATGACGTGTTATGACGACGCCATGCTCGCCGAGATGGGCTATGCCTATGGGGCTCGCGACCTGGTCCTGCGCCGCGTCGAGCAATCCCTGGAGGCTGGCGTGGATGGCGTTGTGGCCAGCGCCCATGAGGCGAAAGAGATCCGCGAACGCTTCGGCGATGACCTGCTGATTGTCACGCCGGGCATCCGTCCGGCCGGCGCCGATATCGGCGACCAGAAGCGCGTCGCGACACCCGCCAGCGCCCTGGCGGATGGCGCCAGTCATCTCGTGGTTGGGCGACCGATCAACGCCGCTCCGAATCCTCGGGCGGCCGCAGCGGCGATCGTGTCGGAAATCGCCGACGTCTGATCCGCGGGAATGTGCTTACGGGCCCACCAGACGCGTCCGCAAGACAGCTCGCGCCTCCATGCTGACAACAGGTCCGGTCGACAATTGACCCGGTGAGATCACGCCTGCGCGTCCGGAAGCGTCAATCACGATCATGCCGCGATAGCCGTACTGGATCGTTGGCGCACGGCCAACGCCGCCGACCAAACCGCCCTCGAAGAAATCATCCGAGAGACGAACCGCGTCCGACGGCGCCCGCGTGACAGGTACGGTTGCGGAGATTGCGGCGGGCAGGGCCGTGCGCTCGGCCATGCGACGCGGTTGCGGCATGCGGCGGGGCTGCGGGCGGCCAGGC
>NZ_CAMYLS010000008.1 GCF_947259345.1 uncultured Maricaulis sp.
CCCGCTTGCGGAGTTTTCCCGGGCTGTCTCCACCCCGATTCCAATGCGCCAGGTAGATGGGGTCGGTCGTTTAGTGCCCCGCGACCCGGTCGCACGCCCTGCCGGAGCATCGGGATGTCATCCCCGAGGCGCAGACAGGCTCCGCTCGTTTCCGGGCACAAGTGACAGGGCCCGTGCCTCCCATCCCGAAAACCACGGGTATTATCGCTTGAGGTGGAGGGGGTGGGGATAAGTTTTTGACTTTTTCGCCCCACACACCGTCATCCCGGCGCAGGCCGGGACCCAGTCTGCGACGCAAGCTATTGCCAAGATTGGGAAATCCGCGCCTGCGAGACTGGGTCCTGACTTTCGTCAGGATGACGGTGTGTGGGGCGGAGGGCGGGGGATAAGCGTTCAGGATGGGCGGCAGGGTCCACAGGCCGGTCGCGTGGGCTTTTTCTCCGCACATCGTGGGGCGGGGGTCTCGGTAAGCGGAAATTGGCGGGGATTGCGCTGTCGGCGCGGGTCGATGAGGGGCATTGGTGAAAAACGGTGTGTGTCCCCGGAGATTTCGGCGACACCTTCTATGCGGGCTATTTCCGTGACCCGAACGGCAACAAGCTGAATGTGTCCTGTATGGGCGGCTAAGCTGCGGGACCGATGCAGACGGACCTTCCCCCGCCCGGCGGGGGAAGTGGCCCTCCGAGGCCAAGGCGTAGGACGGACGATGGGGGGGCGGCAGACGAGACAAATCTCGCGTCTCTCCCCCATACCTGCCGAGCGATCGCCCGCGACCGGTCGTCCCGAATCTGCGATGGACGCCGAGTGTGCATTTGGCTAGGCTGCCATCAGAGGTGGCTATGACTGAAGCAAGAAGCAGGGTGGCGCGCAGCGCGCTGGGCGCGATCATTTTCGTGGTGGTGATGGCCGTGCCCGTCTGGGCCAAGGTCGTGACCGGACAGGATCCGGCCGGGGCGCTCTTCAGCTGGTTCACGCCGCTGGCGTTCGGACTGGCCCTCTTGCCAACCTATAAAGGCCTAGCGCGCCTCATCTTGTGGAGCTTCGCCTTTGTTACCGTCCTGACCCACGTCACGGTCTTTGCTCTGGCATTCGGGATGACCGTCTTTGTCGCGCCTGAGTTTTCCCTTGGTCATTATGTGGGTGAAATCGGGACCGGATTTGGCGGTCTGATCCAGATCGCTTGCGCGCTCTTTGTTGTGCCTGTCCTGCTGGCCCGGGACCGACGCCCGTCATCGCTCCCGGAATTCCCTGACAGCCTGACCGGGCGCTTCGAGCGACAAGCTGATGCCGGGTAGAGGCGTCGGAAGCAGGGTTGACCGGAACACGGCCTTCTCTTGGCAATCGAATTATGGTTGAGCGTGCGCCGAAGCGCCACGTGAATGGCCTGTTTCGCGTCACACTCTCTACTCCCCCAGGCGAAGACCCGGGTCCCATGAGACCATCCGCAAAGTGATGGGCCCCCGGGAAAGCGGAGGCATTGCCGTCAGGCAGGCTACCCGCCACCCCGCACCCAATTCACCGCAGCGCCACCAAGCACTTGCCGCGACTATCCCCGGCTGATCTGGCCTCGCTGGTTCAACCCGGCTGACTTCCCTGGCATGCTGCGGGCGGCAGAATCACCGGGAGAGCGACATGGCGGTTATCGACAGTGAGAGCTTTGCGGCCGCGCGCACCGGTGCGGCGGGATCGGACGTCGAGCGCGCCTATCTCGATCTACTGCGTGACATCCTGGAAAACGGCGCCGAGCAGGCGGACCGGACGGGTGTCGGCACGCTGTCGGTCTTCGGGCGCCAGCTGCGCTGTGACCTCTCCAAGGGCTTCCCGCTGCTGACCACCAAGAAGGTGCATTTCAAGTCGATCGCCATCGAGCTCCTCTGGTTCCTGCGCGGCGAGACCAATGTGCGCTGGCTGCAGGAGCGCGGCGTGTCGATCTGGGATGAATGGGCGGACGAGAATGGCGATCTCGGTCCGGTCTATGGCAAGCAGTGGCGTCGCTGGGAGGGGCCGGACGGCACCGAGATCGACCAGCTCTCCAACATCCTTGAGCAGATCCGCAATAATCCGTCCTCGCGGCGGCTGATCGTGTCGGGCTGGAACCCGGCCGATGTGCCCAATATGGCGCTGCCGCCCTGCCACACGCTCTACCAGTTCAATGTCGCGGGCGGAAAGCTGAGCTGCCAGCTCTACCAGCGCTCGGCCGACATGTTCCTCGGCGTGCCCTTCAATATCGCCTCCTATGCGCTTTTGACGGCGATGGTGGCGCAGGTCTGCGGGCTCGAGCCGGGCGAATACATCCACACTTTTGGCGACGCCCATATCTATTCCAATCATATGGACCAGGTCCGCGAACAGCTCTCGCGGGAGCCGCGCGCCCTGCCGCAGCTGAAGCTCAATCCGGAGGCGAAGGATCTGTTCGGGTTCGAATACGAGGATATCGCGCTGGAGGGGTATGACCCGCATCCGCGGATTGCCGCCCCGGTCGCCGTTTAGGGGCGGCGGGCATGTCCGGACCGCTCGACGCGCTGGCCGACAGGATCGTCCGGGTCTCCGACATCTATGCCGAACATTTCGGGATTGATCGCTCGGGCGACTGGCCGCTTCTGAAACTCCAGGAGGAGATCGGTGAGTTGACCCAGGCCTATCTCACCACCACCGGCCGCACCCGCCGTCCCGCCGACGAAGCGGCGCGCGAACAGCTGGCGCTGGAAATGGCCGACGCGCTGGGCATGCTGCTGATTATGGCCAAGGCCGAAGGCATCGATATGGATCAGGCCATGCAGGACAAATGGCTGCACTGGCTGGAACGCGACAGTGCCGTGATGGAAGTGGGCGAGGGCTGAGCTGTCAGTCGATTAGGTCATGAAGCATGGGCAGTGCAAGTACTGTTTGAAAAAGGCCGAACTATGCGTTTCGCATGCCATACCGAATGCTTATTTCCGCAAAATGTTCAGAATGGATGGTGGAAACGCGATACATCTAACAGATGGGCCCGACAAAAATAAAAAGACCCAGGACTCAGGCTCAGATTACTTGCTGTGCGAGCAGTGTGAGGATGCGTTCAATGCGGAGTTTGATCGACCTGCCATCAGCTTCCTCAAAAAGTACCGAACGCAAATTTCAAGTACCGGTCACCGAGGTATTTACCCAATTAGAAATTTATTCCAATTCGTTGTTTCCGTGATCTGGAGGGCGGCTGTTTCCAGAGCTTCACTTTACTCTCAAGTTCAGCTTTCTAGTGCCGATGAATTCAGAATACGCAGCGCACTATTTAACAGGAAGCAGCTGCGGAACGTGGCGTCAGTGTCCATTCGAAACCTATCAGATTCGACACCAAACGGATTCTCTGAGAGCGAGCTAGCTAACTTTATCCAACCTCCGGCGCGCTTCGATGGGATATCCAAGGGGAAGAATTATGCCCTTTATGCGATGATATTTGATGGTTTCGTGCTTACTATCCACTTGCCTAGATTACCTTATCCAAGGGGGCGTAAGCGAACCTTTGTTACGTCGGAACACCGGCGCGTGTTTGCAGCGGATTTCGATATCTTTAGCTATCCACCAATGCTGCAAGTGATGAGGTCAGCTTTCCAAAAGTACAAAGCTGGTCATCAGACATTCAAGGGCTGAGTCATGGTCACCATCATTCCCAGGATCGCCTTCGTTGTGGCGCGCGGTGCCAATGGCGTCATTGGCGCGGACGGTGACCTGCCCTGGCGGCTGTCGTCTGACCTCCGGCGCTTCAAGGCGATCACCAGCGGCAAGCCGATTATCATGGGTCGCAAGACCTGGGAGAGCCTGCCGCGGCGACCGCTGCCGGGTCGGCTCAATATCGTCATTACGCGCCAGGCTGATTATCAGGCCGAGGGTGCCTGCGTGGTGCCGGATCCGGGCGAGGCCCTCAAGGCGGCGTTTGACCAGGCCCGGCAGGACGGTGTCGACGAGGTCTGTGTGATCGGAGGTGCGCAGATTTACGGCGCGATGATGAATTTGGCCGAACGACTCTATCTCACCGAGGTCGAGGCCAGCCCGCCAGGTGATGCCCGCCTGCCGGAGATCATCGAAAGCGAGTGGCACGAGGTGGCGCGCGAAGCGCATCCGGCCGGCGAGCGCGATGACCATGCCTTTGTTCTGCGCACACTCGAGCGCGCCTGACACAGGGTGCTCGCGCGGCAAAGGGGGGATGCGCTGCTGCGCCGTCCCGTCCGATTACCCTTGAACCGCAACGCGCATACGTTCATTTAGGGCACAACGGAAATTGAGAGGATCGATCCAGCACATGCCGTGGAACGACAATCAGGGTGGAGGCGGCGGAGGCCCATGGGGCTCCGGCGGAAACAATAATAACGGCCAGAACCCGTGGGGACAGCGTCCCCAGGGTGGTGGCGGACCGGACGGTCCCGATCTCGACGAGGTCGTCCGCGACATGCAGCGCAAGATTCGCGGCATGTTTGGCGGCGGCGGCGGCTCCGGCAAGGATGGCGGCTCTGGCGGCGGCAAGGGTGCCGGCGCGTTCGGCTTCGGCCTGATCCTGCTCATTCTGGTCGGTGTCTGGTTCATCATGCCGGGCTCCGGCTGGTATCAGGTTGGCCCGAACCAGGCCGGTGTTGTGCTGCGCTTTGGCGAGTACAGCCGTACGACAACTCCGGGCTTCCACTTCAAACTGCCCAGCCCGATCGAAACCGTGATGCTGCCGGAAGTGACCACGACCAACTCGATCACGATCGGTCAGGGTCCGGCCGGTCAGATGCTGACCCGGGACGAGAATATCGTCGATATCGATTTCGCCGTGCAGTGGCGTGTTGATCTGGGTTACCAGGAAGGCGTTCGCGACTTTCTCTTCAATGTCCGCGATCCGGAAGGCACGGTTGCCGATGTTGCCGAAAGCGCGATGCGTGAAGTTGTCGGCACCTCCGACCTGCAATTCATCATTACCGAAGGCCGCGCTGAAGTTTCCCGGCAGACGCGTGAAATTCTGCAGGAAACACTGAACGAGTACGAAGCCGGGATTGAAATCCTGCAGGTCAACTTGCGGAACGCGCAACCGCCAGAGCGCGTGATCGACGCCTTCCGTGGTGTCGACATTGCCCAGCAGGAAGCCGAGCGGGCCCAGCTGAACGCGACGGCCCACGCCAACCGGGTTATCCCCGAGGCACGGGGTGTTGCAGCTCAACTGACCCAACAGGCTGAAGCCTATCGTGACAGCGTGATCGCCGAAGCCCAGGGTAATGCCGACCGTTTCGTGGCGATCTATGAGGAGTATGCGCGCGCACCGGATGTCACCCGTCGCCGCATGTATCTGGAAACCATGGAGCGTGTGCTGGGGAGTTCCGAACTCATCATCCTCGACGGTGAGGCAGGTGCGCTGCCCTATCTGCCGCTTGATCAGCTTGGTCAGAACCGGGTCCGTACCCAAGGAGGCAACCAATGATTCGCACACTGGGAATCATCATTCTCGTCGTCGCCGTCTTTGTCGGCCTCCAGAGTGTCTACACGGTCTCG
The DNA here is from genome assembly GCF_947259345.1 of uncultured Maricaulis sp. GTDB lineage: Bacteria > Pseudomonadota > Alphaproteobacteria > Caulobacterales > Maricaulaceae > Maricaulis. Next base: position 5,500 of record NZ_CAMYLS010000008.1, read on the forward strand.
GAAACTGAACAGGCGCTGATCCTGCGTCTCGGCGAGCCGGTGGATGCGGTCAATGAATCCGCCGAGCCGGATCCCGGGCTGCATTTCAAGCCGCCCTTCATCATGGACGTCCTGATTTTCGACAAGCGGAATCTGGAACTCGATCTGGATGCCGAGGAAATCCTTGCCTCCGATCAGGAACGTCTGATCGTCGACGCTTTCTTGCGCTACCGGATCACGGATCCGCTGCGCTTCTACCAGACCTTCCGTGACGAGCGCGGGGCGCGGGTGCGCCTCGAGCAGATCATGGATGACAGTTTGCGCGGCGTGATCGCGTCCATCCCGTCCTCTGATGTGATCTCTGGTCAGCGTGCCGAACTGATGACACGGGTCCAGGCGGCGGTTGAGGCTCAGGTCCTCACCGGAAGCTTTGGCATCGAGGTCATCGATGTGCGCATCCTGCGAGCCGACCTGCCGTCGCAGATCGCGGACAACGTCTTCGAGCGCATGCGCTCCGAGCGTGAACAGGAAGCCGCCCGGATCCGGGCCGAGGGTGAGCAGCGCGCGACCGAGATTCGCGCCGACGCTGATCGCCAGGCCTCGATCATCGAAGCCCAGGCTCGCGCGGACTCCCAGCGCCTGCGCGGTGAAGGTGATGCGCGTCAGAACCAGATCTACGCACAGGCCTATAATCGCGACATGGAGTTCTTCGCCTTCTATCGCTCCATGCTCGCCTATGAGCAGGCGGTCCAGGAAGGCACGCCGATCGTGATTCCGCCGGACTCGGAATTCTTCCGCTATTTCCGCAGCGAGACCGGCGAATAGTCGAGAGCTGACGGATATCTGGCAGGGCAGGGCCCGGTACCGCGCAGGCGGGCCGGGCCCTGTTCGTTCCGGGGCCTGGCAGGAATCATCGCCGCGGGTGACGAAAGCGTCATGCGCATGACGATTGCGACACTGCGGTTGCGGTGAACCCTCGCGAAGCGGTATTCACCTTGTCAGGCTTGAACTTGCCCGGAATTTGCTTGGGCTTTTGGCAGCGACCCGACTTAACGATCCAGCACGGCGGACCATGATGCAGCGTTTCCTTGTCCTAACGACTTTCCTGGCGTCTCTACTTTGCGTGGCTGTGACGCCCGCATTGCAAGCCCACCCGGCGCCGGACGGCTTCGCCGACCTGGCTGAGCGGCTATCGCCGGCTGTCGTGAATATTTCCGCTGCCCAGCGGCTGGACAGCGGCGACGGCCTCCCGGATTTCCCCGAAGGCTCGCCACTCGAGCGCTTCAACGACATTTTTGGCAATGCGCCGCGCATCGCCAATTCGCTCGGTTCGGGCTTCATTATCGATCCGTCCGGTCTGGTCGTGACCAATAATCACGTCATTGACGGTGCCGATGAGGTCGAGGTCGCGCTGCCTGATGGCCGTGTTTTCCGCGCCGAAGTTGTCGGAATCGACAGCGTCACTGATCTGGCTGTGCTGCGCATGGACGTCGATGAACCCATGCCTTTCGTGGCCTTTGCCGACAGTGACAGCGCCCGTGTTGGTGATTGGGTGATTGCGATCGGCAATCCCTTCGGCCTTGGCGGCACGCTGACGGCGGGCGTGGTTTCGGCACGCGGTCGTGAGGCCGGCGGACGCTATGACGACTATATCCAGACCGATGTCGCCATCAATACGGGCAATTCCGGGGGGCCGCTCTTCAACATGGATGGTGAAGTTGTGGGTGTGAACACGCTCATCCTGTCGCCGACCGGTGCCAGTGTTGGTATCTCCCTGTCCATCCCGTCCAATCTCGCGGAGATCGTGGTCAATCAATTGGTTGAGTTCGGCGAAACCCGCCGGGGCTGGCTGGGTGTATCGGTTCTGCGTGTGACGCCGGAGATGGCAGAAAGCTTCGAGCTCGCAACACCTTATGGCGCGATTGTCTCGCGCATCGAGGAAGATGGTCCGGCTGCCGGAAGCGGGCTGCGCAATGGCGATCTCGTTTTGCAGTTCGACGGTCGCCGCGTGCGCGACAGCCGGTCTTTCCCGCGTATGGTCGCCGAGACCGAGATCGGCCGTGAGGTCGAACTCGACATCATTCGGCGTGACCGGCCGATGACCGTGTCTGTCACCATCGGTGAACTCTCCGAAGGTGATGATGACGGCGCCACCGCCAATGCCGAAGTCGTGGCGCCGACACCGGCCAATGGCAATGAAATCATGGGCATGACTTTCGGGACGCTGGACACGGCGTCGCGCCGGCGTTTCCGCGTCCATCCCGATGCCGAAGGTGTGCTGGTGACCGAGGTCGATGCGACCAGCGATGCGGCCGGCAAGGTCCGTCCGGGTGATGTGATCGAGGAAGTCGAATTCACGCGTGTCGACAGTGTCGCCGCGATCCGCGAAATCGTGGATGGCCATGGCGGCGGCCCGGTTCGCTTCCAGATCAATCGCGGCGGGCAATACGTGCTGCAGTCAATCCGGCCGTGACGCCCTGCCTGCTGATTGCGGGCCCAACGGCGGCGGGCAAGACCGCGCTCTCGCTGGCAGCCGCGGAATCGCTCGGCGGGGAGATCATCAACGCCGATTCCATGCAGGTCTATGATGGCTTGCCCCTGATCACGGCCCAGCCCGATGCCCACGAGCGGGCGCAGGCGCCACACCATCTCTTCGGCACCATCGATCCGGCCGTGCGCTATTCGGTCGGGGAGTGGACGCGCGATGTGCTGGCCCTGATCGGCGCGTGTCGGGCACGGGGCCGGGTGCCGATACTGGTGGGCGGTACCGGTCTGTACTTCAACGCGCTGGTACGCGGTCTGGCTGCGGTGCCGGAGATCAGCGACGCCACTCGCAAACATGTCGCCAACATGCTGGACGCGGCCGGCCTGTCCGGCCTGCGCGCTGAAGCCCTGCGGCTTGACCCTGTGGCTGCAAGGCGCGTCGAGGCTGCGGACCGCCAGCGCCTGATGCGCATCGTCGAGGTCGCCATTGAGACCGGGCGTCCATTGAGCGCCTTCCAGGCCGATACGGTGGCGCCCCTGGTTGCGGGGACATGGCGCGGGATCGTCATCGAGCCGGATCGCGAGGCGCTCTACGCCAGGATTGATACCCGTTTCGACCGCATGCTCGATATGGGCGCGCTGGATGAGGTGGCCAACTTCGCCGCCCGCGGTCTCGATCCGGACCTGCCCGCCTGCAAAGCCCTTGGCGTGCCCCAGCTGATGGCGCATCTGCGCGGCGAGATGACATTCGACGAGGCAGTCGATCTCGCCAAGCGGGACAGTCGCCGCTACGCCAAACGGCAGGGGACATGGTTTCGTAATCAAGCGGCCAGCTGGGATCGCATAACCTCCCTCGATCCGGTCACTGCCCGCGAGGCGCTGGCTGTCATGCTGGAGGGGGAAGCGACATGAAAACACTGATCACAAGTGCGAGCCTGGCCCTGGCCATGGTCCTTGCCGGACCAGTGCTGGCCCAGAGCCCGGCGGATACGGTTGCCGCTATCCTGCAGGCCGACCGCGACTTTGCTGCCATGGCCGCCGAAGAGGGGGCCGCCGCGGCCTTCGGACAATGGATGGATCCGACCGAGGGGCGCCTGGTCCGCGGCACGCCGGAGCCGGTCATCGGGACAGAGAATATCGCTCCGCTCTACGCGGCTTTCACCGGCGATACCCTGCTTCACTGGGAGCCATCGGAAGGCTTTGCCGGGAGTGGCGATGATTTTGGCGTCACCTGGGGTGTCTGGAGCATTCATACCGATGGCGACAGCGCGTCCGCACCGGTGGCGCGCGGGACCTATGTCACGGTCTGGCACCGCAATGAAGACGGCAAGTGGCGCGGCCTGCTGGACATGGGCACGGAAGACCCGTCCTATCGGCCCGAGCCAGCCGGGAGTGAGTCGTCCGATGACGGTGGAGACGAGTGAGCCGCTATACACAGCTGATATCGATCTTGAACCTGTAAGACAGTGCCGGCTCGCGATTGTCGGCTATGGCAATCACGGGCGCTCGCACGCACTCTGCCTGCGCGAAAGCGGCGTGCGCGAAATCCGCATCGCCTTGCGCGACGGGTCACCCTCGCGTGCCAAGGCGGAGGCGGACGGGTTCGAGGTAATCGCCTTGCCGGAGGCGGCTGCCTGGGCAGACGCGATTTCCCTGCTGGCGGCCGACGAGGCGCACCGCCAGATCTGGTCCGACTCGATCCTGCCGTTTCGCAAACCCGGGCAGGCCCTGATCCTGTGTCATGGGTTTTCCATTCATTACGGCCTGATCGAGCCGCCGGCGGATGCCGATATCATCCTTGCGGCCGCCAAGGGGCCGGGCGGGGCGGTGCGTCAGGAGTATGAAAAAGGCAAAGGCCTGATCGGCTTCTGGGCGGTCCATCAGGATGCGTCCGGGCGCGCGCGGGAGCTGGCTCTGGCCTATCTCGCCGCCATCGGCTCGGGAGAGGTCGGCATCTTCCCGACGACCTTCCGCGAGGAAACGGTCTCCGATCTGTTCGGCGAGCAGGTTGTTCTGGTCGGCGGCTTGGTCGCACTGGCCAAGGCGAGCTATGAGCGTCTGGTGGCCGCCGGTGTCAGCGAGCGCATGGCCTATATCGACTGCGTCCACGAGATCAAATATCTCGCCGACCTGATTCAGGCGCGGGGGATCGCCGGCATGTATGAGGCGATTTCTGACACCGCCGAATTCGGCGCGCGCCAGATCGAGGGCAAGATTGCCGGTCCCGCGCTGAAAGCGGTGTTCGACCAGGCGATGGCAGACATTGAAAGCGACCGCTTTGCCCGCAAATGGGTCGAAACCTATGAGGCGGGTGATGCGATGAAGGCCGAGCGGGCGGCTGACCGGGCTCTCCCGATCGAGGCGGCCGGGGCGGATCTGCGTCGACGGATTTACGGTGCCACGAAATAGCCAATAAGGCGCGCCACCTGTAATAGGGATATTCGGAAGCAGAATCGCGCGCGGGGGCGAAACATGTCATTCAATCCAGTGAAAGTTCGACGCTATGGCGAGCCCAAGGAGGTGGTGGCGCGGGTTTTCGAGGAAGTCGGCGGGATACCGACGGTCATGGAATTGCTCGATCTCAGCCGAACGCGCGTCTATGCGCTGGCCGATCCGGACTCAACCAACGAGATTTCCTACACCCGCATCGCCAAGCTGACCGAGTCGGGTGCGACGGCCGCCGCCCAGCATCTGGCCGCCTTGGCGGGAGGCATATTTCTGCCGATCGAGAAGGCTGACGATGCCAATTGGCTGGCCCTCGCCGGCGAAGCGAGCCGCCGCAATGCACGCAATATCTCCGCCATCATGGAAAGCCTCAGCGAGACCGAGCGCTCTCCGGGCCGGATCGATCAGGACGAGGCGCGGGATATTCTCAAGGTTCTGGATGAGCAGTTGGGGGTTCTCGCCATCCAGCGCGCCAAGCTCGCGGCGATCGCCTCCGGCGAGGCGGTGGACATGACAGGTGAGCCCGCCAGCCAGGAAAACGGCGCTGACTGATTGCCCGGTGCGCAAAGCGTGCTTAGTTAGGCGCTCTTCCGTCTTGACCGGACCCGTGTCGCGATGAACCGACTGACTGATTTCTTTTTGCGAATGGACGCGCGTGCCGCGCGGGCCATCGCTGTGTCGGTCGCGCTCTTCTTCATCGTGGCCCTGGTTTTCCTGATCGGCCGCTTCGTGCTCGATATCGAGCCGGGGGCTGCGGGTAGCTGGTTCCGGGCCTCGGCCAGTGAATGGTATGCGCTGCCGCTGACCATTCTTGTTTTTACCGCCCTGTCTTTTCTGGGTGCGCCCCAATTCGGGCTGATCGCGGCGTCCCTTGTTGCGTTCGGACCGACCACAGGGGCCATCTATGCCTTTGTCGCGACCCAGTTTTCTGCTGCCGTGAATTATGTCGTCGGTCGCTTTTTCGGCGCCGATATTCTCAAACGCTATGGCGGTGACTGGGCCAATCGCATCTCCGATTTCATCGGTCGCAATGGCTTGCTCGCCTCGATGGTCGTGCGCTGGGTACCCTCCGGGCCCTTCATCATGGTCAATATGGGGTTTGGCGTCGCCCGTACGCCCTATTGGGCCTTCGCCCTGGGGACGATGCTCGGTTCGGCGCCGAAAATCTTCATTGTCGCGCTGATGGGCGAAAGCATTCGCACCATGTTGAGCGAGGGCAAGGTCTTGCTTGGCATTGCCTTCGCGGCAGCAGCCCTGGCCTGGATCGGTATCATGCTTGTGGCGCGTGGCTGGTTGCGGCGCAATCGTACGCCGGCTGCGGTTGAACCGGATGATGCCGCCAAAGAGCCTTGATCGGGGCTGATAAGGTCGCAAACCCGGATCACTGTCCTAAAGACTGGTTAACACCTGCCCGGTATCACCGGGAATGCTGGTGCGCCCCTTGCAATCTTGCGCGGAGCATCGCACAAGAAAAACAGTTGCATCGCGGCTTTGCCGCCACACTTTTCGAGACCCAGCGCCCCCATGCTCAACAGCCTCTTCGGTTTGCTCTCTGCGGATATCGCCATCGACCTTGGAACGGCGAATACGCTCGTTTACGTCAAAGGCCGGGGTGTCGTGCTCAACGAGCCGTCCGTCGTCGCCTACAAGGTGGAGAAGGGCCGCAAGCACGTGCAGGCGGTTGGCGCCGAGGCCAAGCTCATGCTCGGCAAGACACCCGGCAATGTCGAAGCCATCCGCCCGATGCGCGATGGTGTCATTGCCGACTTCGATGTCGCCGAGGAAATGATCAAGCACTTCATCCAGAAAGTGCATAACCGCCGCGCCATGGTCAGCCCGCAAGTGGTGATCTGTGTGCCCTCCGGCGCCACCGCCGTCGAGCGCCGCGCGATCCATGAAAGCGCTCTGGGCGCCGGTGCGCGCAAAGTCTATCTGATCGACGAGCCGATGGCCGCGGCTGTCGGCGCCGGCCTGCCGATCGATGAGCCGACCGGCTCGATGATCGTCGATATCGGTGGCGGGACCACCGAGGTGGCCGTGATGTCGCTCTCGGGCATTGTCTATTCTCGCTCGGTCCGCGTCGGCGGCGACAAGATGGACGAAGCCATCATCAACTATATCCGCCGCTCGGCGAACCTTCTGATCGGCGAGACCTCGGCCGAGCGGATCAAGAAGGAAATCGGGTCGGCCATGCCGCCGGTGAAGGGCGAAGGCCTGTCACTGGATATCAAGGGGCGCGACCTGATGAATGGCGTGCCGCGCGAGATCGCGGTGACCGAAGCGATGATCGCTGACAGCCTGTCCGAGCCGGTCGAGCAGATTGTCGAAGCGGTCAAGCAGGCACTCGAAGCCACACCGCCGGAATTGGCGGCCGATATCGTTGACAAGGGTATCGTTCTGACCGGTGGCGGGGCGCTGCTGCGCAATCTCGACACTGAGCTGCGCGAACGGACCGGGCTGCCGGTGAGCCTGGCTGATGAAGCCCTGTCCTGCGTGGTGCTGGGCTGTGGCAAGGCCGTGGAGGACCTTCGGATCTGGCGTCCCATCCTCTCCGAAGCGGTGTAATCTCCACCTCGTAACGGGGGAGAAGGAGTGAGGCGTTGGCGTCGCGACGCTCGACACGACATGATGGTGATCAGGGTGTCCGCTTCTCGCGGACGCTGTTCATTGCCCTTCTCGTCGTGTCCGGCGCGTTGATTGCCTTTGATCGTCCGGCCTCCCGCTCAGCCCCCTTTGCCAGCTTTCGGGCCGGCTTCACGGATGTCTCCGCCCCCTTGCTCGATCTTGTCGCCCAGCCGCTGCGGGCGATCAAGAATATCGGTCCCTATTGGCGTCGGCAGGGTGAGTTGGCCCAGGAGAATGCCCGGTTGCGCCAGCAATTGATCGAAGCGCGCTACTGGGAAGATCTCGCCTACCGCCAGCGTGACCGTATCGAGGTCTATGAGGATGCGCTCGACGTTGAAAGCGCCGCCATCGAGGACCGCATCGGCGCCTGGACCGTGGCCGATCCGCGTGGCCCCTTCGTCCGCGCCCGCCTGATCGGCCGCGGCAGCGAGGCCGGGATCCGCGACGGCTATCCGGTGATCAATCTTTATGGCCTGGTGGGCCGGGTCTATGAGACCGGGCGCCGGTCCGCACGCGTACTCCTGCTGACCGACCTCAATTCTCGCGTGCCCGTGATGGCGGACCGCTCCAATGCCCGTGCTATCCTGGTGGGTGACAATTCGGAGTTTCCGCGGCTCGACTATGTCGGACGGGCGCCGGACATCGAGCCGGGCGATCGCATCGTCTCTTCCGGTGATGACGGCATCCTGCCGCGCGGCCTGCCCGTCGGGGAGGCCGTGGCCACGCGCGACGGTGGCTGGCGGGTTCGGCTCTATTCCGATCAGGCGCCGGTTGATTTCGTCTGGGTCTGGCCTTTCCGACGCGTGACCCCGCCGGACCAGGAGGTCGAAGCGGAAATTCCGGCAACTGAAGGTCCGCTGATTGCCGATCAGTTGGTGATCGAGCCAGCGGCTGATAGCTCAGGCGAGGCAAGTAGCTTGGGCGAAGACGCTGACCAAGGTGCAGGCAATGGCGCAGGCGATGACGTAGCCGCGTCCGACGGGACCGCGACGGAGGATAACCGGTGAGGAAGCCAACGGATCGCAATTCGCCCTGGCTGGCCGCGACCGGCTGTATCGCCTCGGTCCTGGTCGCCCTCATCATCCAGGCCTCTCCGACACGCCTTGTCGACGGGCTGACCATCATGCCGACCTGGACGCTGATGGCGATCTTCCTGTGGGCCAATGTCCGGCCGCACTTCATGCCGCCGATCGCCGTGTTCGCGATCGGCCTGACCCAGGATTTGCTCACCGGAGCGCCGATGGGCGTTTGGGCGCTGGCCTATCTGGTATCGATCTCGGTCTTCCGTTTTCGTGGCGAGGACGGCATGCCGCGCGATCTGCCGCCGGTCCTGCTGCGCTTTGGCGCAACGCTCCTGCTGGCGCACGGCATTGCCTTCGCTGCGGGCAGTTTCGCGCTCGAGCAGATGGCCGACCTGCAGCCCCTGGTGATCGAAATCGTGGCCTCCATCCTCATGTTCCCGCTGCCGGCCTATCTGGTCCTGCGGCGCCGCCGTTCTCGCGGCTCGGGCTTTATCGGGGGGTGATGACAGCTTCTCATGCGCGCTGACCGTCAGGAACAGGATCTCAAATTCACCCGGCGTGCCCTGCTGATGGCGGGCGCGGGCGGGCTGGCTTTCCTGGGCCTGGGCGCACGGCTGTATTCCTTGCAGGTATTGGAGACCGAGCGCTATCGGCTGATGTCGGAAGACAATCAGTTCAACTTCAATCTCCTGCCGCCCTCACGCGGACGCATTCTCGACCGCTTTGGGGTGGCGGTTGCCGATAATCGCGACAGTTATCGTGTCTTGCTGGTACCGGAACAGTCCGGGGATGTGGCCTCGGCGCTCGACCGGCTTCAGCCCTTCCTGCCGCTGGGCGAGTATGATCGCGAGCGAATTCTGCGCACCGCCCGCAGCCAGCGAAGCTTCCACGCCATCACGGTCGCCGATGACCTGGACTGGCATACTTTCGCCTCGATCAATTTGAACGCGCCCGACCTCGCCGGTGTGACCCCGGATGTGGGGGAGGTTCGTTCCTACCCCTTCGGCCCCGCCTTCGCGCATGTGCTCGGTTATGTGCAGCCGCCCAATGACGAGGACATTGCCAATAATCCGCGCGAAGCCGAGCGGCTCTTGCGACATCCGGGTTTTCGCATTGGCAAGACCGGTGTGGAGATTGCGCGCGAGAGTGATTTGCGCGGCCAGGCCGGTGCGCTCAAGACCGAGGTCAATGCGCGCGGTCGGGTGATCCGGGAATTGCCTGAGCAATCCACCGAGCCGGATGCCGGACGAGACGTGGTATTGACCCTGGATGCCGATATCCAGCGCTATGCCCATGAACGTCTCGGCCAGGAAAGTGGCTCTGCAGTGGTCATGGACGTCAATACCGGTGAGCTGATTGCCCTGGTTTCTGCGCCGAGCTTTGATCCCAATCTCTTTGTTGGCGGCATCTCGTCGGCAGACTATGCCGCCTTGCGAGAGAATGATCGCAATCCGCTGTTTCAAAAATCAATTCAGGGGACTTACCCGCCTGGTTCGACTTTCAAGGCGGTTGTTGCCGCGGCAGCGCTGGAGCACGGCGTTGCGCCGCCCGGTGAAACCGTGCGCTGCACGGGCTCTGTTCGCCTGGGCGATCGGGAGTTTCACTGCTGGCGCCGCAGGGGCCATGGTTCGGTCAATCTCCGCGAGGCGGTCAAGACGTCCTGCGATATCTACTTTTACGAGATCGCCGAGCGGCTCGGTATTGATCGCTTGCACGAGATGGCCACACGCTTCGGGATTGGCGAGCAATTCGATATCGGTATCGCCGGCGTGCGGCGGGGCAATATGCCCAATCCGGCCTGGAAACGGTCCCGCTATAATCAGGGCTGGTCGACAGGCGACACCTATAATACCGGCATCGGGCAAGGCTTTGTGACGGCTTCGCCGCTTCAGCTGGCCGTGATGACGGCGCGCGTGGCATCCGGGCGTTCTGTCTCGCCCACACTGTATCGCAATGCCATGTTGCCACCGGCCGCGCATATCGGCGTGAGTGATGACGCCTTGGCGCGTGTCCGAGACGGATTGCGGGCCGTGGTCGAAGAACCGGGCGGTACGTCCTTCTCGCTTGGCGGGTTGGGTATTGATGATATCGAGATGGCTGGCAAAACCGGGACCGCACAGGTCTATTCCATTACCGCAGCCGAGCGGGAAGCTGGTGTGCGCGACCAGGAAGACCTGCCCTGGCGCCTGCGCGATCACGGTCTTTTCATGTGCTATGCGCCGGCCGACAATCCCAAATATGCCTGCGTCGTGGTGATCGAGCATGGCGGCGGATCCTCCGCGGCCACACGTCCTGCCCGTGACATCCTGCGCCGTGTCGTGGCACGCGACCCGTCCAGCCGGGCCGGCGTCTTCGCCGATCTCGGCAATGCCCGTCCGGGAGGCGCCTGATGGCTGTTTTCCGAGAGAGCGTGCCGCGCGATATTCCCGGCAAGATGATGGAGCTCAACTGGACCCTGGTCCTGCTTCTGGTTCTGCTGGGAGCGGCGGGTGTCGGCATGCTCTATTCGGTCGGGGGAGGGAGCTGGGAGCCCTGGGCCATCAATCATGCGATCCGCTTCGCCCTCGGTTTCGTCGGAATGATCGTGATCGCGATGTTTCCGCCGCGCTTCTGGATGGGGCTGGCCTATCCGGTCTATGTCGGAGCCTTGATCCTGCTGGTCCTCGTGGAGGTCGCCGGGGTCACGATCAATGGCGCCCAGCGTTGGGTCGATATCGGTCCGATACGCATTCAGCCTGCCGAGATCATGAAGCTGGCCCTCGTTCTCGCCCTGGCGCGCTTCTATCACGATCTCGAGGATACCAAGGTCACCACGATTTCCGGTCTCTTGCCGCCGCTATTGATCATCGGCATTCCTGCCATCTTGATAGTCAGCCAGCCGGATCTGGGGACGACACTCCTGCTCGCCGCGACCGGTGTGGTGGTCATTTTCATGGCGGGCTTGAGCTGGTGGTTCATCATGGCCGTGGCTGGCCTCGGCCTCGCGGGCATTGTCGGTGTCGGTATTTACGGCCTGGAGAATATCCTTGCCGAGTATCAGATGGACCGCGTCCACGCTTTCCTCAACCCGGATTTCGATCCGCTGGGGATCAATTATCACCCCAACCAGGCCGTGATCACGCTCGGCTCGGGCGGCATGACGGGCAAGGGCTTCCTGGAGGGCACCCAGTCCAAGCTGGGTTATCTGCCGGAGATGCAGACCGACTATATCTTCACCGCGCTCGGTGAGGAATTCGGCTTTGTCGGCGGCATCTCCGTCCTGGCCGTGAATGCGCTGATCATGGCCCAGGGCGTGATCATCGCGATCAGCTGCAAGTCGCCCTTCCTGCGCCTGATGACCATCGGCGTGATCACTACCTTCGCCTCCTACGTCTTCATCAATATCGGCATGGTCTCGCGCCTCCTGCCCGTGGTCGGTGTGCCCTTGCCGCTGATTTCCTATGGCGGCACGGTTGTGCTGGCCGTCATGGCCGGCTTCGGACTGATCCTGGGCGCGCATATTCACCGCAATGCGGAACCGCCGCGCGGAGCCGGTTTGTTCGGCTGATTTTGCGCCGCACTGCAACAACGTCGCGCGCTTGACCGGCTGGGCCGGTTGGGGAAGTGTGCGCGGCAATTCTGTAAGGGGTGGACGCGCCTTCGCGTCCTGTTTCAGGGGAGAGTCTCATGGCGGCAACACCAGCCGGTCAGCACGCGCATTGGTCGTCGCGTTTCGCATTCATTCTCGCCGCGGTTGGCTCCGCGGTCGGTCTCGGCAATCTTTGGCGTTTCCCGTTCCAGACGGGCGATAATGGCGGGTCGGCCTTTGTGTTGATCTATATCGGTTGTGTGGCCCTGTTTGCCCTGCCGGTGCTGATGGCCGAGATCGCCATTGGTCGCCATGCGCAGCAATCGGCTATCTCCTCGACCCGCAAAATGGCGCAGGAAGCCGGACGATCCGCCAATTGGGCCATCGTCGGCTGGGTCTGTACGGCAGGCGGTTTCCTGATCCTGACCACTTATTCGGTGATTGCCGGCCAGGTGCTGGCCTATTCCGCATCCGGCTTCTACGGCGGCTTCTCTCAGCCTGATGGCGCCAATCTCTTCTATCGGGGTGAGTTTACACAGCTGGCTTGGCATGCCGGCTTCATGATCATCACGGTGCTGATTGTGGCGCGGGGCCTGAAAGGCGGGATTGAGCAGGTCGCGACCTTCCTGATGCCGCTTTTCTTCGTGATGCTGATCGGTCTGACCATCTATTCGCTGGCCACTGGGGCGGCGAGCGAGGCGATTGCCTATCTGTTCACGCCCGATTTCTCGGCGGTGACCGGCCAGACTTTCGTTGCCGCACTTGGCCAGGCCTTCTTCTCGGTCTCGGTCGCTTCGGCCATCATGATCACCTATGGCTCCTACCTGTCCAAGGACACCAATATCGGCTCGTCCTCGATCCTGATCGCCTCGGCAGACACGCTGGTCGCGCTGATTGCCGGTCTGATGATCTTCCCGATCGTCTTCATGGTGGGTATCGACCCGGCCGCCGGCCTCGGCCTGATCTTCACCGCGCTGCCGGCTGTGTTCGCCGACATGCCGGCGGGCAATATCATTGGCGGCGCCTTCTTCGCGCTGGCCTTCATCGCGGCGATTACCTCGTCGATCTCGCTGCTTGAAGGCACCGTGGCCTTTGTCGAGGAGCATTCTGATTTCTCGCGTCCCACAGCCGCCTGGCTGCTCGGCTTTTTCGCCTTCATGATCGGTGCGGGCGCCGTCTGGTCTTCGGACTTCGGCGGTCTCTTCGTGGATTGGCTGTCCGGCAGCTTCCTGCTTCCGCTTGGCGGTCTGCTGGTTGCGGTTTTCGCCGGCTGGGTCATTCCCAAATCGCTGATGCGAGAAGAGTTGAGCCATGCCTCGAACGGCCTGTTCGCCTTCTTCCACTTCTGTGTGAAGTTCGTCGTGCCGCCGGCGATCGGCTTCATTCTTTTCCTCGGCCTGGACGCCAAGTTCAATGGCGGCGCAATTGGCGCCATGCTGGGTCTCGGCTAGCCGAACTTGTCGGCAAAGGCGTCGGTCGCGCGCACCAGCGCGTCGACCATGCCCGGCTCGCCGGCCGCATGGCCGGCATCGCCAATCATCTGGAGCCTCGCTCGCGGCCACGCCCGGGCGAGGCTCCAGGCCGTTTGGGGCGGGGTGACAACGTCATACCGGCCCTGGACGATGACACCGGGCAAATGGTTGTAGCGCCCGGCATCTTCCAGCAATTCACCATCGCGCTCGAAGAAACCTTTGTGGAAGAAGTAATGGCTTTCCATCCGCGCTAGGGCATCTGCGCGCACGGGATCGGCGAGCGGCGCTGACGGGTCACCCGTCATTGAAATCAGGGCGCTTTCCCAGCGCGACCAGGCCAGCGCATCCGGACGCCGACGAATAATGTCCGGTTCGGCCAGGCGTTCGTAATAGGCGCGGATGATGTCGCCGCGCTCTTCCGGGCTCAGCGGATCGACCAGGCGTTCCCAGGCATCCGGGAAGAGCATGTTGGCGCCATCCTTGTAGAACCAGTCGAGCTCGCGCTGGGTGCAGGTGAAGATGCCGCGCAATATAAGGCCGATACAGCGATCGGGATGGGCGCGGGCATAGGCGAGCGCCAGGGTCGCGCCCCAGGAGCCTCCGAACACCACCCATTTCTCGACGCCCATGACTTCGCGAATGCGCTCCATGTCGTCGATCAGGTCCTGGGTCGTATTGTGGCTCAGCTCGCCGTGTGGGGTCGAACGCCCGCAGCCGCGCTGGTCGAACAGGATGATGCGATAGCGGCGCGGATCGAAGAAGCGGCGCAGCGCCGGGGACACGCCGCCGCCGGGACCGCCGTGCAGCGTAACGACCGGTAGCCCATCGGGGCGACCGCATTCCTCGATATAGAGGTCATGACCATCGCCTACCGCCAGTCGTGAGGCCTGAAGAGGCCGGATCGGCGGGTAGAGGAGGCGTCGTGAGTAGGAGGCATCCATGTCGGCTACTGTGCCGTTAGCCAGTCTTAAACACAATAAACCATAGCCTAATTGGCCTTCGCTCTGTATCGTCAATCCCGATTTGGGGCTTTAAATCGATCTTGGGACCAACTGTGTGATGATCGCATTCCGGCGCGCTCTGCTAGCCATTTGTTTTTGCAGTCTCGCTTCTGCCTGCGCGAGTGCGCCGATCTCGATCGCCGCGTCCTCCCTCCCGGGGTCACGAGCAGCCTCCACCCCGGCTCAGCTAGAACTGGATCGAGCGGCCGACAATTTCACATCGTCGCTTCGAGCGCGCGGCCTGGTCCGCGAAGCCAGTTCGATGGACACGGCGATGCGCTGGATGAACCAGCTCGCCGGGCAGGATGCTGAAACTGATGCCAGCGGCCTGACGCTCTATGTCGAGACCGCTGAGCTCGACCTGACAGCATCGCCGACGCTTAATCGGATCGCCATCCATCTTGTCGAGACCTGGCAAGGTGCGGCAGCCATCGATGCGGCATCCCGCGCCCTCATGGTCGAGGGGGCCGGCCTGTCGCGCTCGGACGTGACCGATGCTCTCGGCACCGTGGAATCGGCGATGGCCAATGCCCAGACAGCGCAATCCGTCTTCGACGCTGCGCTGCTGGAACTGACCACATATCATGATGCCGAGGCGCTGGACGGACTTCGTGTCGAGCGGGATCTCCTGGCGCTGCGGGTCAGCGATTTGCGGGATCGTGCCGATGAGTTGGCCGATCTACGTCGCCAGATGCTCAATCCATCCATTTCCTGATGATCCATCCCGATGATGTCAAAGGCTTCCTCGACCCCGAGGAAGGCGAAGCGCTGGCCGCACTCGCCGCCGAATCCGGAGGTCTGGGTCCCGTGCTGGAGATCGGATCCTATTGCGGCAAGTCCGCGCTTTATCTCGGTCCGGCGGCACGTCAGGCCGGGACCATCCTTTACACGCTGGACCATCACCGCGGCTCCGAAGAGCATCAGCCCGGCGAGGCGTATCACGATCCCGAGCTGTTCAATGCCAAGCTGGGCGCTGTCGAGACGCTGCCGGCCCTGCGAGAGACCCTGTTCCGCGGCGAGCTGGAAGACTGTGTCATTCCGCTGGTTGGACGGTCTGCCGTGATTGCCGCCAACTGGACCACGCCGCTGGGCATGGTCTTCATTGATGGCGGGCATTCCATGGAGGCGGCGCTGGCCGATTATCGCGGCTGGGCCGGACGTGTCGTCGCCGGTGGCATCCTCGCCATCCACGACGTCTTCCCCAATCCCGAAGATGGCGGACGCCCGCCTTACGAGATCTGGAAGCTGGCCTGTGCGTCGGGCCTGTTCGAACCGGTCAGGCGTACAGGAACGCTGGAAGTTTTGCGGCGGCTCTAGTCGCCGGATACTCCGGCAGATGGTTGGCCACCAGCAGTGTGTGGCCCGGACTCAGTCCTTCGATCGCATCCGCCGCCATGATCAGCGCACCGGATGTCCAGGACGGACGCTCGCGCGGCCAGATGATCGACTCCTCGAACTGCCAACCCATCCAGTAACCGCCATCCCGGGCGATCAGTGGCGCCAGATTGGCGATCAGCGCGCGCGCTTGTTCATGCTTGCCAACCGTCTGGCAGGCGAGGGCGAGTTCGGCCGTTTCCGCCGCGGTGACCCAGGGCTGGTCGGAGACGCAGCGGCAGCCCAGGCCCGGTTCGACGAATTCAGTCCAGCGGGCATAAAGGCGCGCTCGGCCGATATCGGTCGGCAGGACGCCGGCGAGGGCAGGGTAATACCAGTCCATGGCAAAGCCGCGCCGGTCGGTGCCCTTGCGGTCAAAGCGGGCATCATTCTCGCGCAGGGCTGCACCGATCTTGCGGCGGGCCTCCATCCAGCGCTCGACCGGTTTTCCCAGCCGGCGTCCCATCAGGCTGGCGCATTCGAGCGCCTTGTAGAGGCTGGCATTGCCGGCGCGCAGACTGTCGATCTCGGTCAGGGTCTGTTCATCGCCGCGGGCCCGCCAGACGATATCACCATGCGGGGTCTGGTGGGCGAGGACGAAGTCCATCGCCGCCTCGATCATCGGCCAATAGCGAGGCAGCTGGTCGATCGCTTTCAGCGCCAGCAGGCTACGCAGCACGGTGACCGCGACATAGCCGGAGAAATTGGTGTCCCGTGCCGTTTTCGGCTTGCCCGGCACGAGATGTCGGTTGGCGTCGTCGAGCGGAACCGAAGCACCGAGATCGCCGGTCCAGCCGCCATCGGATTCCTGGCGATCCATCAACGCGGTCAGGGCGAGCCGGGTTTCGCCTTCACGTCCGGCAATGGCGAGACCCATTGTCGCTTCGCCGTGATTCCAGGCGTCCCACACGCCGGCCTCGATCCAGGGGATGGTGCCGTCGCTGCGTTGCAGGGCAGCGATATGATCGGCGCAGGCCCGAATGTCGACCAGATCGCTCATCAGCTCGTCTTCCTGAAATACATCACCACTGACTTGCCCATCACCGGATCGAGCAGCCCTTCCAGGGCCCGGGTGAGCCAGGGGCGCTTGATCAGATCCCATTCCAGGAAGCGCCGGTAAAGCGCCACCAGACCATTGCTTTCCTGCGTGTCCCAGACGGCACAGCGCAGCCACCAATAAGGACTGTGCAAGGCGTGGGCCCAGTGGCGACGGAAACGCCGGAAACCATGTTTTTCAACATCATGGCGGAAGGCTTTCGGCTTGAAGATACGAACATGCCCGCCCGGCGTGTTCTGATAGCCAAAGGACAGCGACCAGCAGATCGCCTCCGGCCAGTAACGCGGCACCGAGGCCGCAAAGATTCCGTCCGGCTTCAGAACGCGCCTGATCTCCGCCAGAAACAGCTCCGGGTCTGGCACATGCTCAAGCACTTCGGAGCAGATCACGCGGTCGAACGTGTTGTCGGGGAAGGGCAGCGTCTCGCCCGTCCCGGCCGTAAGCACGGCATGGCGCAGTGGCGAGGCCGGCTCGGGGGGCGGCAGCTCGAAAAACTTGTCGAGCGCGATCACCACATCCTCATAACACAGGTCCAGCCCTACGGCGGTGACGGGCGTCTCGTCCCAATACAGGCCGTGCAGATGCCGGCCCTGGCCGCAGCCAAGGTCGAGAATGCGCATGCCGGGCTCCAGCGCCAGGCTTTCCGTCTGAATGGTTTGCATGGGTTCAGGCCCTGACCTGTTCTGACAAGGCCTCGACATAGAGATGCGAGGCGGCAAGCGCGTGGCTGGACCAGTTGAACGCTTCCCGGGCCCGGGTCGCGGCCCGTACGCCCAGTTCATCGGCCAGGCCCGGGTCATCGAGCAGCCGGGCGAGATTGTCCGCCATCGGTCCGGCTTCACCGGCTGGAGAGACCAGTCCGGCATCGCCCACCACTTCCGGCAGCGCGCCGCCATCGCTGGCGACCACGGCGGCACCGCAGGCCATCGCCTCGGCCGCGGGAAAGCCAAAACCTTCAAAGCGCGCCGGGCAGGCGACAATATGGGCGCGACGGTAAAGGTCGGCGACCTCGGCCCGGCTCAAGTCGGAGGATGTGGTGACGCGGTCGGACAGGCCATGCGCCGCCAGCATGCGCTTGGCGGGGCCATCGCGCAGCGTGCCGATAATGTGCAACCGGGCTGCGGGCCGCGCTGCGGCGACACGGGCGAGGGCCTCGATAAGCACATCCAGCCCCTTGATCGGCACATCGGCGCTGGCCGTGGTCACGATCAGCCCGCGCTCGCGTTCGACCATCGGGTCTGGGCAGAAAGTGTCATGATCCAGCCCGTTGAAGGCAACCCGGACACGGTTCGCATCGACGCCATATCGCTCGGCATGGGTCTGGCGGGCGGCGTCGGACACGGCCAGATGACGTGGCAGGGCGCGGGCGGTTTTCGCCTGCATGTCGATGAAGCGGTACCAGCGCCGGGTCAGCAGGCGTTCCCACCATTTGCGACCCGCGGCGATGGCATAATCGCGATCAATGGCGATCGGGTGATGCAGGGTGGTGATGACCGGGATGCGGGCATTGATCCGGACCATGGGGGCCGACAGGGTCTGATTGTCATGAACAACGTCGAACCGTCCTTCATGCGCCTTCAAGAAGCGGTCGAGCCGACGCCCGAAGGCGTAAAGTTCCCCGAACGCCCCGGAATTATGCGCCAGCCATTCCGACAGATCGGCCCAGGATGTCAGGTGCTGCGGACGCAGGGCGAGGAAGGCATTGTCCTCGGCGAACAGGTCGAGCGAGGGCAGTTCATGCAGGGTGATGCCGGGATCGAGCTCGGGATAGGGCGGACCGGAAGCAACCGAGACCTCATGGCCGAGCGCGGTCAGGGCACGGGTCAGCTCTCGCAGATAGACGCCCTGTCCGCCGACATGGGGATGGGACCGGTAGCCGGTGACAAGGACGCGCAAGAGCCGCACCGGCGTGACCTCACTCTCCTTTTCCATCCTTGTGGAAACAAGGTTATGTCCATCCATGAGGCGTGATTCCGGCGGTGGCAATTGAACCGCGAACCTATAGAAGTGAACATTGTTCGCCAAGCCGGTCCTGCCGGGAAATGCGGCGCTGCAGCGAAGCCTGTGATCAGGAAGACATGATGGTCAAACCCACAGCCCTGCGCTTTGCGACCTATTATGGCGCCTTCTATCTCATGTTCGGGGCTTTCCTGCCCTATTTCCCGCGCTGGCTGGACGGGCGCGGCCTGTCGCCGGAATGGATTGGCTGGATCCTCGCCGCAGGGATGATCGGCCGGACGCTGGTGTCGCCGATCGGCGCGCGCTGGGCGGATCGGGCGGTGCGTCATCGCGATCCCATCCTCGCCTTTGCCATCGGCAGCGTGATCGTTTTCGCCCTGCATATCCCGGTCGACTCGCCCTGGCTTCTTGTCGTTCTGTCCTTCGCCGCCGGGGCACTGGTATTTGGTCAGATCCCTGTCACCGACGCCTTTGCCATCCGCGCCGCGCGCGATCACGCTTTCGAATTCGGACCGGTCCGCGCTTTCGGATCGGCACTTTTCATCGTCGCCAACTTCGCCGCTGGCGCGCTCATCGACCGGACCGGGACAGAGAGCGTGCTGGCCTGGGTCATCATTGCCGGCGGGCTGATGGCGCTGGCCGCGGCCTGGTTGCCCCCTGGGCATCGCCCTGCGGCCCATATTCCGAGACCTGATGAGTGGAGGGAATTGCGCCGCCTCCTCATCGGGCCGCTGGGGCTCGCCCTGGCCGCTTCGGCCCTGATCCAGTCGGGCCATGCTTTCTACTATGTCGTCTCGGCCAATGCCTGGACCCAGCAGGGTATCAGCGGCGCCATGGTCGGGACGCTCTGGGCCTCCGCAGTGGCCTTCGAGATCGCCTTTCTGTGGCTGTCCGGTCGGGGCTGGCTCGGCCGCCTCAGCCCGGCTGGTCTGATGATGTTGGGCGGGTTGGCCTCGCTGGTTCGCTGGGGGCTGACCGCACTCTCGCCGCCAGTCTGGGCCCTGTTTCCACTGCAGGCCTTGCACGCCCTGACCTTCGCCGCCACCTATGTCGGCTTCCTGCGTTTCACCGCCCAGGATATGCCGGACGACCAGACCGCCCTGTCACAAGGCCTCAATTCGGCCTTGTCGGGTGGCATCATATTGGCAGCGATGTCGACCCTGTCAGGCTATGCCTTCGCATCCTTCGGAGTGGGTGGCTTCGCTTTCATGATGGTGCCGGGGCTTTTGGGCCTGGTTGCCGCTCTGGGTTTGCATCGCGTTTCTTCACTCCCGCGTCGGGAAAATATCGACTAGGATTTGCACGATGAGGGGAATGCGGGACGAATCATCGCCAAGGGCGGAACTGGTTGTGCGCGAGGAGGGCGAGCGCACGATCCTGGAGCCGCATGGGGATTGGGTGGTCGACACGATCGGCCGTCATGATAGTGCGATCCGCGCGGTCGAGAATGCGACCGACCCCTGCAACATCATCGTTGATGTTACCCATCTTGGCCGGGTCGATACGTCCGGTGCCTATCTGCTTGGGCGGGCGACGCGGCGTTGCCCGACCCCGGACGCGGACTTTCACTTCGTTGGCGAACACCGGACGGTGCGCCGCCTGATCGAGGAAGTGCGCCAGCGTACTCAGGTCTGCGGGCCTGACGAAGTGCCGACATTCGGTTTCATCAAGGCCCTCGCCCGGATTGGCGCCGGCCTGGAGGCGGCCTACCAGGAGGCGGTCGACACATTTGCCTTCTTCGGCAAGACGCTGACGACCGGAATTTCCTGCTTCCTTCAGCCTTGGCGCTTCCGCCTGACGCCGACCGTCTGGGCGATGGAGGAAGTCGGCGTCAACGCCTTGCCGATCGTCGCCGTCCTGTCCTTCTTCATCGGTGCTGTGGTGGCCTATATGGGCGCCAATCTGTTGCAGAGTGTCGGCTTCTCCGTCTTCACTGTCGAGCTGGTGGGGATTTCGGTTCTGCGTGAGTTCGGTGTCTTGATCACGGCGATCATGTTGGCGGGCCGATCGGACAGTGCCTTCACGGCCTCGATCGGGGCCATGAAGATGCAGCAGGAAGTCGACGCCATGCGCGTGCTCGGCCTCGACCCGTTCGAAGCGCTGGTCCTGCCGCGCGTCGTGGCCTGTGTGCTGATGGCGCCGCTGCTGACCTTCGGGGCCATGGTCTCCGGCATCTTTGGCGGCATGCTGGTGGCCTGGTCGGCTCAGGATATTTCGCCGGCCCTGTTTTTCACACGCCTGCATTCCGAGCTGGATATCAGCCATTTCTGGGTTGGCATGTCCAAGGCCCCGGTTTTTGGTCTCGTCGTCGCCATCATCGGTTGCCGCCAGGGCATGCAGGTGCAGGGTGATGTGGAGTCGCTGGGACGGCGCGTCACCGCCTCGGTCGTGCAATCCATCTTTGCGGTGATCGTGCTCGAAGCCCTGTTCGCGATGATGTATCTGGAGCTCGGCATATGAGCGAGGACATCCTCATCTCCGTGCGCAATCTGCGCAGCGCTTTCGGCTCCCATGTCGTACATGAGCATCTAGATCTGGATGTCCGGCGCGGCGAGATTCTCGGCATTGTCGGTGGATCGGGTACGGGCAAGACGGTGCTCCTGAACACCATTCTCGGCCTGAAACGGCCCGAAGGCGGAGACGTTTTCCTCAATGACCGGCGGCTGTCGGAACTGTCCGATGCCGAACGTCGTCTCATCGATAGCCGGATGGGCGTCCTGTTCCAGAATGGCGCGCTATTCACCTCGCTCTCCGTGCTGGAGAATGTGATGGCGCCGCTACGTGAGCACATCGACATGCCGATCTCGCTCATGGAGGAGATTGCCGGCATGAAGATCGGTCTCGCCGGCCTCGATCCCAGCGCGGCGGATCGCTTTCCGTCCGAATTGTCCGGCGGTATGCGCAAGCGCGCGGCTCTGGCCCGGGCCCTGGCACTGGATCCGGAAATCCTCTTTCTCGACGAACCAACCGCCGGGCTCGATCCGATCGGGGCGGCGGCCTTTGACAATCTGATCCGGGAATTGTCCGACGCGCTGGGGCTGACTGTGGTCATGATCACACACGACCTCGACAGTCTTTACGCGATCTGTGACCGCGTTGCGGTTTTGGCCGACAAGCGGGTTGAAGCCGTTGCGCCGATAAGGGAGTTGTTGGGGAACCCCCATCCCTGGATCAAGCAGTATTTCCACGGACCGCGCGGGCGTGCCGCGCTGGCCGGCAAGGAGAATTAGAGCATGGAAACCAAAGCCCATCACGCCCTGGTCGGCCTGTTTGCTGTCCTTCTTCTGGCGGCCGGTGGCTTCTTCGCCCTCTGGCTCGGCAAGGTCTCCTTCGACGAGGACTACGCCTTTTATGACATTGTCTTTGACGGGCCTGTCCGGGGGCTGCGCGAAAGCGGTGAAGTGCGCTTCAACGGGATTCAGGTCGGGGAGGTCACCGACCTGGAACTGGATGATCAAAGCCGGGTGATCGCCCGCATCCGTGTGCTGGCGCAGACGCCGGTGAGGGTGAACAGCGAGGCCCAGCTCGAACCACAAGGGCTGACCGGCCTGTCCTATGTCCTGATCACCGGCGGCACGCCGGAGGCCCAGCGCCTGGAGAGCCCGGCCAATCGTCCACCGCCGCGCATCTTTGCGCGCCGGGCCCAGCTGGAAGGCCTGGTCGAAGGGTCCGAGGATGTTCTCGACGCGGCGCAGACGGCACTCTTCCGGCTGACCGCCCTCCTGTCCGAGCAGAATGTGGATGAAGTCTCTGCAACTTTGACCAATCTGCGCGAGATCACGGATCGGCTCTCCGAGGAAGAGGCGTTGATCGCAGATATGCGCAACACGCTCGCCAGCATTGATACGGCCGCCCAGGGCATGAATGAGGCCGCGGTCTCGCTGGAGCGGTTCGGCGTGACGGCGGAGGCCTTCCTCAACAATGAGATGACACTGGCCACCAATGAGACCACGCTGGCGGCCATGGCCGTGAACCAGGCCGCTGCCGATACCAACCAGATTGTCCTCACGCTTCAGCCGGCGCTGGAAAGCCTGGCCGATAGTGGCATTGAGGATCTCAACCGGACCCTGTCTGATCTGCGGCGCGTCGTGGCCTCGCTCGAACGGATCACGTCCGAGGTGGAAAGCAATCCGGGCAGCTTCATCGCCGGAGCCCCCCGTGAAACCGTGGAGGTGCCGCAATGAGCGGATCGCGTTACATCCGGGCTGCTCTGATCGGGCTGAGCGCCCTTTCGGTCTCCGCCTGCGTCTCGCTGTTGCCCGAGGCCGAGCCGGTTTCGGTCTATCGCCTGTCCTCGCCGGAACCGGCCGAGCTGGCCGGCGAGAACTGGACCATTATCGAAATCGACACGCCGAATGCTCCGCGCGGATTGTCGGGCGACCAGATTGCGATCATGCGGGATGGCTCAAGCCTGGCCTATATACATGGCGCGCGCTGGATATCCCCGGCACCGCGTCTGCTTCAGAGTCTGGTCGTAGACACATTCAATGCGCGTCAATCCGGGCTTGCCCCGACTCGGGCCGATGATGGTGTGCGGGCGGATTACGAGCTTCGCCTCGACATGCAGGAATTTGAGGCTGTTTATGATCGTGGTGAGGACGCCGCGCCCATAATTCGGGTTCGTCTTGCTGCTCGTTTGGTTGCCGAGAACGGCCGTCGTTTCGCCGGGGCGCGGGTGGTGACGTCGGAAGTGCGCGCCAGCGCCAACCGGACCACGGCGATTGTCGCCGCCTTTGATCAAGCCGCGCGCGAAGCCAGCCGGGAGATCGCGGATTGGACGGCCGGGCGCACGCAGGCCGTAAACAACTAGCTGTCCTTGGAGTCCGTGTCGGTCTTGCCAGAGCGGCGACCGCGTTTGGATGTGTCGGCCTCCTCCTCGTCCGGCATGGATGAGAGCAGGTCTTTCCAGCGCCAGCCGGGCTCACTGCCGGATCCGCCGGGGCGGCGCCCGCCGCGCTCCGGGAAGCCGACGGCATTGTCTGCCCGTGGCTGGGTGGAGGCTTCGGAATGGCCCAAAGGCCGATCCATGTCGGCGTCTGATTGTGAATCAGGCGTGTCGGTCGGGGTGTCATCACGCGTCGCGTCAGAACGCCGGGCCTTGCGACCGGCCAACGGGTCTGGCAGCTCATTGCTGCCGAGGTCAGGCGCGCGACGACCGCCTGCGACGGACCCCATGCGCAGCATGAAGTCAGAGAGAAGTTCGTAATTCTGGCGGATACGCGCCTGGAAGGCGGCATCGATTTCCTGGGCTTCCTCTGCGGCTGCCATGGCGGCGGCATTCAGGCCCTCCAGGCCGCGCCGCAATGTGTCTGCTGCTTCCTGAGCCCGGTCACGAGCCATGCCCGGCATTTCCGACAAGCGCTCGGTCATCGCATCGAGATGGCGCTCGACTGTTTGGGTTTCCGAGCGGGCCGATGCAAGCACGCCCTCAAGCCGCTTGCGGACGGACTCGGCGGCCTCGTCTGCGGCGACCGAGGCGCGCTTGGTCAGCTTGTCCGCTTCGGCGAGGCGGAGCTCGAAGGCTTCGTCCGAGCGGCGCGCAGCTTCATAGGCCGCTTCATTGGTCTGTTCGACCTTGCTGGCGACAATATCGGCCTGGGCTTCGATGGCCTCGATCGCGGCTTCGGACACGGCCTTGGCTTCCTGGGCCGAGGCGATGAGTCGCGCGAGGGCGGATTCGTGCTCCTGGGCTGCACTTTCGGTTTCAGACCGGACCCGGCCGGCCATGCTGTCGGCGCGTTCGATTGCTGATTCAACGGCTTCGCGGAATGCGACCGCGCCATTGGAGGCGGCGGAGTTGAGCGCGTCTGCCCCGTCGCGGGCTGTCGAGGCCATGACCTCCAGTTCTGCCTTGTGGAAGTCGAGGGCGGCGGCGATCTTTTCCTGCTCCTGCCGCAGGGCTTCACCGGCATCCGCGAGGCGCTGGCGATGCTTCACATAGGCGGCGTCGAGATTCTCCGAGCGTTCCTTGAGCCCGTCGGACAGTTCGCGCAGATGGCTGCTCCGTTCAGAGATGATCAGGGCGGCCGCATCGCTGCGCTCGGTTACCGCGCTGCCAGCTTCATTGAGGCCATCGACGCTGGCACGGATCCGCCGTTCGCTATCGGAGGCCTGGCTCGCAGCGAGCTCCGCGGCGGCGGCCACCATTTTCGACTGATCGGAGATGGCGGCCGCGATGAGCGCGGCCTTGTCATCCAATGATTCCGAGACCTCGCCCAGACGCAGGCGTTCTGTGCGCAGTCCCTTGAGCAGAGTCTCGGTCCGGTCGCGGGCATCGGTAGCGGATTGTTCCAGTGACTCAGCGTGGTGGCTGATCACTTCTTCCATGGCGGCCAGTCGTGCCAGCGCACTCTCAAGCGCGGAATTGATCCGCTCGACTTCGCCGGACACGGCATCGGACAGTGTCTGGACCTCGTGTCGGGCGTATTGTGCCGGCTCGGCCAGCTTGCGGATGGCCAGCTCGACGCGGCGCGTATTGGCAGAGCTTCGCACGATTTCACGGGCCATCATGCCGGCGATGATGAAGATCAGGGCTGGCAGGAGGGCAAACACGGAAAGGCCCGTAAGCTGACCAAAACTGTAACGGCCCAGGGCTTCGAAGGACTGGATGCCCAGATAGGCCCACAGATAGGCACTGGCGCCGCCGACCCAGCAGAGTGCGAAACAATTGCCCAGCCACACCAGCCAATTGCCCCCCCGCGGCGGCGCGTCGGATCCGTTTGTCTCCCGGACGGCGGGCGCGGTCAGCGCCTGGCGGTCAGTCGGCGCTATCGACGCCTGGTTTTCCTCGTCGGCCATGGTCATCTCCGCGAGTTCGATCGTGTGGTCTTGTCTGGTCTCGGTCATTTCGGGCCTGGCTGCCTGCAATCCGTAATGAGCACGTCCGCGCGCGAGGGCGGGCCGATCAGGCTCAATATGACAGAGAATAGGGGGAGATGCGCGTCAGGCACACAGATAATCTATGCAAATTCAATATTTGCAGCGGAAAGGTCGCGTGGAAGGCGGTCTGTGCGGGGAGGCTAGCTGTTGTAGACCAGCGGCGGTGACAGCAATTCCGGCAATTCGCGATTGTCGATTATCGGCGTCCATTGTGCGCACGGATCAAGACTGACCTTGTGCCAGCCGATCGCCGCGCCGTCATTCAGGTTCATCACCGCTTCGCGATACTCTGCGGGCTGCGGCGCCGGGCTGGAGCCGCACTCGGTGCGCGCGGACGCCTCAATGCCGACCGATGACAGGGCCACCATGGCGAACCATTCGATAAGGGATATCAAAAACTGGACCATGTCTGGTGTGCGCCTGAACGTCCGAAGGATTGAATATGTGACTAGGACCTGCATACGGTGAAGGCAATTCACACAATATGAGAGTTTCATGAAGTCTTCGTAAGAAGATGGCGGAAATGGGGCAGCGCCCGCAGGAGCAGGCATGGACACAGGTGAAGAAGGGGAAGAGGCCGGCATCCTGATCATGCTCGGGGTGACGGTGTTTGGCCTGCTCTTTGCCAATATGCCGGGCTTTGCGCATGTCTGGGCTGCGGCCGACCTCTTGCCGCTGCAAACTGCGACGCCGGGCCCGTTGGACAGTCTCGCCTGGTGGACCGGTCAAACCTTCGTCGCCTGGGTATTCAATATCCTCCTGATCGTCCTGTTCGGGTCTGCGCTGACGCTGCGCCAGCACAGCGGCGCCAAGTCGGGACTGGGTTGGCTCAGCCTGTTGGGGCTCGGTCTCGCCTACCTCGTCTGGTATGGCGAATTGCTGACTGTAATGGCGATCGCGGGAATGATCGCGTTGCCCATGCGGGCCTTGCGGCCTGTGACGCGCTGGGCGTCTCTTGTGGCGCTGGTCGGTGGCACATTCCTGATCGTACTCGGCGGGATCGGCATTACCGCGCTCTTGCCCGACACAATGGGCTTGCCCGATCTACTCGGACTGGACGAAGCCCGCATCGCCGCCATCGAGGCGGCTCATCAATCCGGTTTCTGGGCCCGTTTGCCGCACAATATGGCCACGGCACTTCAATTTCACCTGGTTGAGTTCTTCTTCCTCGGCGGCGGCGTTCTGGGCTTGCTCCTGCTCGGCATGGAGCTGGTGGAGCGCGGCTTCTGGGGCGGACGCTGGCCGGTCATGCCGCTGGTGATCAGTGCCGCCATGGCGCTCGGGATCGGCCTTCCGCTGAGCGGGTGGAGCGCGGTGCAGGCGCTGAGCGTTTCCTTCGCGCCTTCGCAGGCCTGGGAGGGCTTGGTGGGGCGCTCGTTTGCGGCCCTGCTGATGGCCTATGGTTATGCCGCCCTGGTCGTTCTTGCCGTCCGTTTCCGGATCGCCGAGCCGGTCCAGCTGCTCTTCATCCGGGCCGGGCATCTCTGGCTGAGCGTTTATGTCGGGCAGATCATTGTCCTGACGCTGATATTCTCCGGCCTGCCCGGAATGGGTTTGTTCGGGCGACTAGGCCCCGCTGCGCTATTTGCCTTCGGTTTCGCTCTTGCGGGCATTCAGGCAGCGGCAGTCTGGTTGATGGATCGATATCTCCGGCTGGGGCCGCTGGAATGGCTGCTGGATGGCTTCGAAAATCGTCGCTTTGCTCGACTGAGGCGCTAGGCCCAGATCACAATCAGTTGAATGAGATTGCCCAGATTAAACGTGCTTGCCGCAACCGGAATGGCGATCTGTAGGCGAAATCACCCAGGGGACATGATGATGATCCGAACACTCGCCGCGCTCGCAACCCTCACACTCGCTCCGCTTGGCCTGACGTCGGTCAGCCTTGCTGACGACCCCGCCACCGAGGCCGCGCTCGAGCCGCTGGCCGACCGTTTTGCCCGCGGTTTTTACGCACGTGATGCGGAGCAGGTCTTGTCGACCGTCCACCCGGAATTGTCGAAGCTGGGCCTGCGTCCGAATTTCCAGGGCCGTGGCCGCATGGTGATCGAGAATCTGACGCCGGGCGACCTGCAGGTTCTGGGCGAGCTGTACAATGCCGATGGTCATCTGGATCCGATCACGTCAACCGTCGATGTCCGCTTCTTTGACAGCACGGCCGATACCGGCGTCTTCCAGCTGACAGCTGATACGGACTGGTATGACTTCTTCGTCGGCACGCGCATCAATGGCGAGTGGACCCTCGTGAATTGTGCCTATGGCGGCTATGGCTGGATCGACAATCCGGGCCGGGCCGATGACATGCGCATGATCGGCGAGCTCGTCGAAACCTATGCGGCGGCCTGGGATGCCGGCGATGCCGAAACGGTGACCGCCTCTGTCTATCCGGATTTCGACCGCCGCCATGTTGATCGCAGTGGCACGCGGGAATTCCTCGCGCCGGAAACCCTGGAAACGATTGCCATTCATCTCGATGAGACCGGCGCGGCGGACACGCCGTCGACCGTCACGGTTTTCGAGGCGACCCAGATGACCGGCGCGGCGCGCATTGATGCGGCCGATCGGACGGAATGGATATTCCTGCTCCGCGTGGCCGGGGATTGGGAGATCGTGAATAGCTTCTGGGAACCGCGCCGGGCCTAAACCTCTGCGTCAGGCTGGCTTTCCGGGGCTGCATCCCGGAAGGCCGACAGGGCGCGACAGGCTTCATCAGCGGCTGCGAGCGCGGGCCAGTCACTCATGTCGAGACCCCAGCGCCGGGCATTATAGGCCTGAGGCACAAGATAGATGTCAGCCAGGCCGGGTATCTGGCCGCCGAGATACTCGCCGGTTCTTGGAGCAGCCTCAACCAGCGTCTCGAGCGCGTCGAGACCGGATTTCATCCAGCGCTGGGACCAGGCTTTCATGCCGTCCGGACCTTGGCCGAGATCGCCCGCCACGGCTTTCAGTACACGCAGATTCTGCAGCGGGTGGATGTCGCAGGCAATGATGGAGGCCCAGCCGCGCGCCTGGCAGCGGGCGATTGTGTCCCTCGGCAGAAAGGCCGGGTCGGGCCAGGTCTCGTCAATCCATTCCAGGATGGCGGGAGATTGCAGCAGGCGTACGCCGTCATGCTCGAGAACCGGGACCAGACCCTGGGGCTGGATATCCAGCCAGGCCGCTCCCCGCTGCTCGCCTTCCTTCAGATTGACCGGCACTTGCTGGTAGTCGACGCCCTTGAGATTGAGCGCGATACGCAGGCGGTAGGCCGCGCTGGAACGCCAATAGCCATAGAGTTTGGTGGTCATGGATCAGCGTCTTTCCGTGAGCGTAAAATCAAGCGGAGGCAGGCCATCAATGCGGGCCGATACGACGTCGCCAGGCAGAAGGGCGCTGACACCGGCCGGCGTTCCAGTAAAGATCAGGTCGCCCGGCTGTAGTGTGAAATAGCGCGCCAATTGTTGGAGAAGGGCGGCTGGCGGCAGGATCATTTGCTCGAGATCGCCCGATTGACGCGGCGTCCCGTTGACGCTGAGCGTGATCGCGCCGCTGGCGGGCGGTGGGCCAAGCCGAAGCGCGCCCATCGGGGCGGATCGGTCAAACCCCTTGGCAATCTCCCAGGGCGCGCCCTTCGCCTTGAGGCGGGCCTGGAGGTCGCGCTTGGTCAGGTCGACGCCGGTCCCGCAGGCAATGATCTCGCCGCCTTCGCCCAGCGCGAGAACCAATTCCACCTCATGATGCAGATCCTCGGTCTCGCCGGGATAGGGCAGGGCGGGCGCTGTCGAGACGGCACTGGCCGGCTTGGTAAAGAAGATCGCTTCGGCGGCTTCGCCCATCTCCTTGGCATGGTCGGCATAATTGCGGCCGATACAGAAGACGCGACCGACGGGGAAATGGCGGCTGTCGCCATCAAGGGCGAGACGGGGCGCGGCGGGGCAGGTGACAAGATCGCTCATGCGCTATCGATAGCCGAGGAAGGCTTGCGCCGTCGAGCCAACAAACGGCTTGCAGCTGCAGCCGGCATCCGGCAGGTCTGGGGCATGACTGATCCGACCCCGCCTGCGCTTAGCCTGCGCGACTATCTGCCCTATCGCCTGGCCGTCACCTCCAACCAGGTGTCGCGCCTTGTTGCACGGGCCTATCAGGACCGCTTCGGTCTGACGATCTGGGAATGGCGGGTGATTGCGCTTCTGGGCGAGGCCGAGCCGATGACAGCGCAATCCCTGTCGGACATCGCTGCCATGGACAAGGTCTCCGTCAGTCGGGCGGTGAAGGCCTTGGTCGAGCGCGGTCTGGTCATGCGGGCCGAGCGCGTCGCGGATCGGCGGTCGCGCGATCTGCATCTGACAGAGGCAGGGCGTCAGACCTATGCGGAGATCACGCCCGTCGCCCTGACAGCGGAGGCGGACTTGTTGACCGGCCTCGACGAGACGCAGATCGCCGAACTCGCGCGGCTTCTCGATCTCCTGCGCTCTCGGGCCGGCGAGCTCGCGGAGCGGCAGGCGGGCAACTAGCCGCGACCGCGATCGACGATCCGGCCCGCTGCGATCATCGCCAGTACCGCGGACAAGGCAAAGCAGCCGGCGCCGATCAGCGGTCGGGCCTCCATTAGGAAGCTGCCACGCAGGCTGAACACGACGAGCGCGATGACCAGCACGTCTGCCATTGACCATTTTCCGAGCCGTTCCAGCCAACGCAGCGAGGCACTTGTCGGAGGCTGACTGTCCTTCGACAACTGGATGCGCCACATCCAGACGATCTTCGTGAGCGGGAAGCCGACCGAAAAGCCCAGTACTGTGCCGGCCAGCAACCATTCTTTTTCGCGAACCAATGCGACGCCCAGTGAGAGGATGCTGTGCTGGTCATCCCACAGACCAAGATGACGTGTTTCGAGCGCCGGCAGGAAAAGCCCCGGTATGAGGAGTGTGCTCGCCAACAGAAGAATGCCTGTAGTCAGAGCATTGGGGCGAAAATTTTCAGCCGTCTGCATTCTGCTGCCCATCCGGTCGGGGCTGGAGCATGCCGGGATATCCTGCCCCCTGCATCATCCGTCACCGCCTTTGGCGCGATGAACTATACTTCGCAATTTCGTCAATTCCGCTTCTCTCCGTTAACAAGCTTTGAGCAGGTCGTGCAGTAACGGGCAGGTCATAGGATATTACAAGTATTGGTAATATCCAATTACCCAGACGAAATACGGGGTTAATATCCCTCCCCTAATCCCAGCCCATACGCCGCGATGCGGTGACATATGGAACAGGACGGGGTGTCCCCAATGCGTAAATTCATTCTGCCGGCGCTGGCCGGTCTTCTCTTTACCACACCGGCGATGGCCGAGACGACCCAGCGCGATCTCGAAGTGATCGGTCGCGCTCTGAGCTTCGTCGAAGGCGCCAGCGGTTCGGATCGCACAGTCGCGATCGTTTATGACGCGGGCAGCGAAGCCGAAGCCCAGGCCCTGGCCTCTGCCATGGCCGGCGGTCTTTCTGCTGGTCGTGTGACGCTGAATGCTCGCCTCGTGCCCATGGCTGATACCGGTTCGATCGGTGGTGCCGATGCGGCCGTCCTGCTCGGCGCGGCGGCTGGTGATGGTGGTGTCTTCTCCGCCGCCAGTTCGGCCGGCGTGATGACCGTCTCCACCGATATGAGCTGCGTTGAAAGCGCTCAGTGCGTGATGGGTGTGCAAAGCGCCCCGTCGGTGCGGATCGTGGTCAATCGCGGCGCCGCTGACAGCTCGTCGGTCTCCTTCGCGGCGGCCTTCGCCATGATGATCGAAGAAATCTAAGCGCAAACAGAGTTTGAGAGAGTACTAGCCATGAAGACCCAATTCCTCACAACGTCGATCTCCGTGCTTGCGCTGAGCGTCGCCTTCAATGCTGCGGCTTCGGCCCAGTCGCTTGACTATACCGCCATGAGCGAGCTGTTCGGTGAAGCTGTCACTGCAGGTGCCACCGGGGCCCCGCAGCGCGCCTCCGATGTTCCGGCCACAATGGTGATCATCACCCAGGCCGAGATCGAGCGCTTCCCGGAATACGACATCCCGGGCATCCTGCGTCACTATGCGGGCATCAATTTCAACCGCTACGGCTATGGCGATGGTCAGATCTCGATCCGCGGTGCCGCCACGCCTTACTCGCCGCGCCTTCTGGTGCTGGTGAACGGCCGCGAAGTCTATCTCGACAGCTATGGCTACACCGCCTGGTCGACCCTTCCGGTCCAGCTGGAAGAGATCCAGCAGATCGAAGTCGTCAAGGGCGCCCAGTCGGCTCTCTACGGCTTCAACGCCGTGTCCGGCGTGGTCAACATCATCACCCGCAACCCGCAGCATGGAGACTACGCCACAGCGCGCGTGAATGTGGAGTCCGATGGTGGATTTGACGCTGCTTTCGTCGCGGCTCGCCAGTTCGGTGACCGCGCGGCCTTCCGCGTCAGCTATGGCAATGCGGAAACGTCCGAGCTTCCGGCGCATCCGAATGCCACGACCGCCCAGCCGCTCGCCCTGCAGGACTTCCACCGCGAAACCGGCGCTCTCGAGGGCCGCTTCTCCCTGACCGACAAGGTCAGCCTGACAGCGGAAGCCACCTTCACCAATGTCGATCAGTCGGAAATGACGTCGGTCTACTCCTCGGCCCGTGCGCTGTACGAGCTGCGCTCCTACAAGGCCGAGCTGGAAGCGGATACCGATTACGGCGTGATCACCGCGCTGGCGTATCGCAATGAGAGCGAGATCGCCTACTCCTTCGGTCCGCTCAGCGCCGAGCTGACGACCTTCCGTGTGCAGGACCTGTTCAAGGTCGGCACCAATGACACGATCCGGATCGGTGCCGAATACCGCGACGGGCAGACCGCATCCTTCCCGGATCCGGGCAATGGCGATTTCGGCTATGAGTCGATGGCCGCATCGGTGATGTGGAACCACAAATTCTCGAATGAGTGGGACCTGACCCTCGCCGGTCGCTATGATGTTGTTGACTGGAGCCGTGATGGCGCTCCGGGCGCCTTCTATGCCTTTACCCAGGGAGACTACTCGGTCTCGTTCGAGGAGTTCTCCTACAATGCGGCGCTCGTCTGGCGTCCGTCCTTTGGCGGCACGATGCGCTTCATGGCAGGTCGCGGCATCCAGGCACCGACCTCCTTCGATATCGGTTTCACGCTGCAAACGACCGTCGGCGGCAATCCGATCATCCTGTCGGGCAATCCGGACATGGTGCCGTCCATCGTGGACAGCTATGAGATCGCCTATGATCGCGCCCTGTCTCCCACGGTCGACATGCGGGCGGCGGTCTTCCTGCAGGACACGTCCGACGTGCGTGGCCAGTTCGGGCTCTTCCCGGACCTGCTTCCGCCGGCCGTGACCATTCCGACCCTCCTGTTCGATAATCGCGGCGACACCTCGACCGCCGGTTTCGAGTTGGGTCTGTCGGGTGATCCGGAAGGCCCGATTTCCTGGGATGCGAACTACACCTTCCAGGAAACCGAGGATGATCTCGTCGGCGCGTTCGGCCTTGGTCATGTCCAGGATTTCGAGAATGCGACGCCGAGCCATCTGTTCAACGCGCATCTCGGTTGGACCGGCGACAAGCTCAGCCTCGACGGTTTCGTGAATTATGCCTCCGAGACCACCTCGCCGCTGCAGCCGGTCTTCGGTCTGCCGACGCAGGTCGCCATTGACGGCTATGTCGCGATGTCCTTCCGGGCCGGCTACCGCTTCAACGACCACATGGCTGTGTCGCTGAACGCCCAGAACGCCAATTTCGACGACGGCGAGGTGACTTCCGCCAACGCCCAGTCGGAGCAGCGGGTCTGGCTCGGTCTGTCGAGCAGCTTCTAATATGAAATGAGCGCCCCGGTGCCATTTGGCGCCGGGGCGTTAACCCTGACTTCAGCGATTCAGGCGGATTGTCTGAGCAACGGCAAAACCGCCAATCGGTGATGTCATCCGGGAGAGTTCAATGGGCAAGGTTACTTCACTTTTCAAGCTGACGATCGCGCAATCCTTTGCGGTCGCGCCGATCGCGGCAATCATTGCGTTGATCGCTGTCGCGGGCCTGGGGGCCTGGTCCCTGCAGAACGGGTCGGACAGCCAGCAACGTGCGATGGGCGAAATGAATGCGGCCCTCGAACTCACCGATCTGAAATCCGAACTGCAAACCATCAATAGCGACGTTCTCGCCGTCGTCACAGCCCAGGCCGCCGGCAATGAGATTGACGTCATGGCCGAGTTTGACGCGGTTGGCGCGCGTGTCGATGGTCTCTCTGCCCGTATCACCGAACTTCAAACTTCCGGTGCTGACATTGCGGCCGGCACGGACACGTTTGCCAGCCTGGTCGAGCAGCTCGCCCTCTACAAGGACGCGCTCGATTTCGTCGGCCAGATGCTGGAACTCGATTTCGCCAGCTCGGTCGCCTTCCTTCAGCCCTTCGATGCTGTCTTTGCGGAGATCAGCGCGGACCTTGATGACCTGGCCATGGAAGGTGCCTCGCTGGCGCGCATGGATGCTGCCGCGACCGAGGCGGGCGCCCGTAATTCCATCATTATCTTCATTGGCCTGACCATCGGTGTTGGCGTCGCCCTGATCGCACTCGCTGTGATCTTCGGCCGTCAGATTTCCGCATCCGTTCGCAAAATCGCGGCGGCCACGGAAACCCTGGCCAATGGCGACTACTCCCTCGATATTGCCGCGCTTGAGCGCTCTGATGAGCTGGGCGCTGTGGTCGAGAGCCTGCGCCGTTTCCGCGAAAAAGGCCTGCAGGCTGAAGACCTCGAAAAGGAACAGCGCGCCCAGGCCGAGGCCAATGAGCGCCGTGCTGCCAAGCTTAACGACCTCGCCCAGGCCTTCGACGCCGAAGTCATGTCGATGCTCGGCGAAGTCAACGAGGCTTGTTCCTCCATGTCGGCGATTGCCGAGCAGCTGTCGCAAGCCGCGACGGAAGGCTCCGAGCAGTCCGGCCAGATGGCGTCTTCCGCCGCCCAGGCCTCGGCCAATGTCGAGTCGGTTGCCGCCGCCTCGGAAGAGCTGACCGCCTCCATCGCCGAAGTCACCCAGCAGATCCAGGGCTCTTCGGACATGGCCAGCCAGGCGGATGAGCGCGCCAAGTCGGTTCGTACCGTGGTCGACAATCTCGGCGCTGCGGCGCAGGAGATCGGCAATGTGGTCCAGCTGATCAATGATATTTCCGAGCAGACCAATCTGCTGGCCCTGAATGCCACCATCGAGGCAGCCCGCGCCGGTGAAGCCGGCAAGGGCTTCGCGGTCGTCGCGTCGGAGGTCAAGTCTCTCGCCGCCCAGACCGCCAAGGCCACGGATGATATCCGTGATCAGATCCAGGCGATCCAGGATGCGGCCGCCTCGTCCTCGGCCTCGATCGAGGATGTCACGCGCGCGGTTGGCGAGATCTCCCGCTCGGCTTCGGCGATTGCCGCAGCCGCGGAAGAGCAGAGCGCCTCGACCCGCGAGATTTCCAGCTCGGTTGCCCATGCGGCGACCAGTGCACGGGCCGTCTCGGACAATGTCGATGTGGTGTCCCGCTCGGCCCGCCAGACCGGCGATGCGTCCCAGGACGTGCTGCGCGCGGTCCGGACCGTGTCCGAGCGTGCCGAGAAACTGAACTCAACCGTGGAAACCTTCCTGACCGAGGTTCGCGAGGCCGGCTGATCTCTCCCCCCTGATGTCGCCTTGCAACACAAGCGCCCGGACCTTCTCCCCCCTCGGTCCGGGCGCTTTCTTGTCTGGATGCAGGTCAAACGCTAGCGCTCGCCGAGGGCGCGTGCCGGCAGGTAGATGATCCGTGCCGCGATATCGGACAGGGCACCCACACCGCTCTCGCGTGATTGCCCCATTTCTCCGTTCAATGCCTGTGACAGCGCGCCGCTTGCGGCCAGCTGCATCAGCGTTTCCGATGTCGCGAAGTCGACATGACCCAGGAAAGTGCCGTCGCGCAATCCGGTCAGATCAATCACGGCAATCCCCCGCTCCACCAGCACGTCGCGCTGATGACCAATGCCGAGGCGTGTCCGATTGCCACCGCGCAGGGAGTCGGACAGGGCCAGAACGCGATCCCGGTCCGAGACCAGAACCGCCAGATGCGCGGGCGGTGGATCGAGCGCATCGAGCTGGTTCAGGAAAATATCGAAATCGATATCCGGCGAGGCCAGAATGACGGGGTCGAGCTTGGCCAGGACATCGCGCCGGCCCTCAAGGCTGAGCTGACGCAGCGCCTCCATCGTCACCAATGATCCCATGGAGTGGGCGAGAATGGTGATCGAGACGGCGGGGCTGTCGGACACCCGTTGCAGCGTTTCGACCAGGCCGTCACGGGCAAATTGCGCGCTGTCACGATCATAGAGATAGGCCGGCCACTGGCCCGCCGAAGGCCAAGCATAATGAACGGCCGCCGTTCTTACCCCGAAATCGTTCAGGATCTGGGCGTTGAGATAGAGCCCGTCCGAGAAAGGGGTGTTGAAGCCGTGCACAAACACGAAGACCTGACGCTCCGCCAGCGGCATGGATGATAAATGCCGGTCGAGCATGGCCGACCAGTCGGACGGTGCGATGTTGGCCTGGTAGCCAGTGAGTCCGAATTCATGCGCCGGATCGGCCTGGCGTGACGGATAGGTGATCTCACCGGCGAGGCGATTGGCTGGAACCCAGACATCGGCCCGGGCGAAGGAGAGGGCGCTTCGGTCCGCGGTCAGGCGGATGTCGGGATCGGCACTCGGTGTCCGCGTCGTCGCAATCAGGATTGGCTCACTGACACCCGCCGCGACATCCGTCGGCATGATGGGCAGATGGGCCGGAGCGGTGGTGCATGCGGCGAGCAGGATGAGGGCAAGGGCGAGGACAGGCCATGAACTGGCGGAGGGCAGGCGCATTGCGACGGTGACTTTCCAAGGCTCGGAACAGGCAGTTGCAAGGATCGACGCAGCCGGTCCCGCGCGTCAATGCCTGACAGGCCCGGCCCCGACCTGTCGGGCCCGCGTGCAGATGATGAGCGTAATATCGGATATTGGTGCGCCCACCAGGACTCGAACCTGGGACCCGCTGATTAAGAGTCAGCTGCTCTACCAACTGAGCTATAGGCGCGCCGGTTGGGAAGCGGCGGAAAATACGCGTGCCGCGCGTAAAATCAAGCCATTCCTTTGCCCGATCACACATATCTCCCATGCGTGATTGGCCGGCTTATCGTGGACCTTGTTTCCTATTCCACCCGGGCCCGGCCGATCGTGCCCATATCACTGCCAAACCAGAACTCGCCCGTCGCCGGCAGGTATTGCATGTGGCGGACCACACCGCCGCCGGAGGGAATGCCGGTGATGGAGAAAAATTCCTCGCTGGACGGATCGAAACCCACGAACCAGTTCGGGTCCACACCGGTTTCAACGAACCAGATCCGGTCCTGGCCATCCACGGCGAGGGCATAGGGGCGGGCATTCGTGCCGGAGGGCATTTCCCATTCGGTAACCGAGCCGTCGGTCGGGTCAAACACGCCGAGATAGCCGTCGGCATAGTCGCCATACCAGACGCGCCCGTCGGAGGTGATTCCGATGCGACGCGGGCGGGTGGTCTCGCGCGGCAGCACATGCTCGGTCAATTCAAGCGTTTCCGGGTCGACCGAGGCCAGCTTGTTGGTCCCGAACAGGGCGACCCAGATCGTACCGTCCGGCGCCAGCTTGATGCCATAGGCGCGGGCCCCCTCGGTCGGCACCATGATGGTGTCGAGTTCGCGGGTTTCCATGTTCAGACGGCTGACCGAATTGCTGCGCTGGCTGGTGAACCAGACATGACCCTGACCGTCGAAGATCTGGGTATGCGGATCGGCCGTCGTGTCGCGCGGTGTCTCGATATAGTCGAAGCTCTCGGTTGCCGGGTCATAGATGCCGATATGGGCATCGCGATTGCCGGCATACCAGACGCGGCCATCATCCTGGACGATGAGATTGTGCGGCCCGGCGCCGTCGCGCAGGTCGATCCGTGTCATCTCGCCGGTCGCGACATCCAGGCGGGCGATATAGGAATTGGCTTGGCCCACAAACCAGACAGTCTCGCCGTCGAGCGTAAAGGGGTCGCGCGGGCGCCCTTCCCAGGGCACGTCCCACTCCTGCAGGTCGACGGCGGCGATCTCGGGGCTGTTGTCGGGCGCTGTCACGCCATCGGCTGGACGCGTTTCGTCCGGCATGGTCGTCGTGTCATCGGAGGCAGGCGGCGTTTCCGGCGCGCTCGGGGCGGGTTGCGAGCAGGCCGCCAGCAAGCTGGTGATGGATACCGAAACGGCAAGCAGGCGGGTCAGTCGGTCACGCATGATCAATCTCCCTTGCGGTAGACGTATCGCGCCACTGACCTGCCTTCAAGCCGATCGGTTCATGGACCTACCAGTGGCGACGATGGCCGCGCAGATAGCGGATCAGGCGGGCCGAGCCGCGCACGGTGTAAGTCCGTCCATAGCGGTCACGGCAAACGCGGACCGAAACCAGGGCGGGGCGACCGCGGAAATGGGAGCGCTGGCTGTCGCTCCAGCAGCGCGAGCGGTAGTGGCGGGCGGCGCGGTAATCATTGCGATGATTGCGGCGATAGCCGCCACGGTGATCATCGCGGTAGCTGCGGCGATAGCCGTCGCGATGTCGGCGGCGATCATGATGCCCGCGCGAGGATCTGCGGTCGCGATATCCGTGGCGATCGCGATGCCCGCGCCGTTGCAGTCGTTTCTCACCTGTCTCCGTGGCGAATTTCTGGGTCTGGCTGGCGGGTTGAATGCGTTCCGAAGCGGCACTGGCAAGGCCAGTCGCGCCGAGCGTGAGGGCAATCCCGCACGCGATGATCCGAACCGACTTGATCATGTTTACCTCCCGGTTGCTGTTGCCAGCCTCACATTTCGCGCCTGACGCGAAACTGAACGCTTCATTCACCAAGATGAGCGATGCGGCTTTGCCGGGCCGGAAATTAAGGAGGGTGTTAAGGGCCCTTCGCTAGACATGCGCTATGATTGCCGCCATGGAAAATCCCGCATCACCGCTCTTCGATGCCGCTCATCTCGCTCGCTATACGGGCGGCGATGCGGCTCTGCGCGATGAGTTGCTCAGCTTGATGTGTGATCAGGCGCAACGCTGCCTGGCGATCATGGCTGCGCCGGCCGACGCGACCGCCTGGCAGGCCGCCTGTCACACGCTCAAGGGCGCGGCCCGCGGCGTCGGCGCGTTCGCGCTTGCTGATTTGTGTGATGCGGTGGAAGCCGCAACGGAACCGGCCTGGCCGGGTGCGCGCCTGGAAGTGGAGCGCTGTGTCCGCGAAACCGAGCTCGCCTTCGCGCAAGCGGACTGACCGGTTTCAGCCCTCGCGGGTCCTGTCCCAGACGCTGAATTCATAGGCAATGGAGCGTTCGACCAGTTCGCGCCAGACGGGTTCGGCGATTTCGACGGCCAGTCCGTGTTTGCCGGCTTCCGCCGTGACCTTGGCAATTACATCATTGATCCGCCATTCATCACGGACCACATCTCGGCTCGGCTTGATCCGGGCCGCAGCTTCCATATAGCGCGCCCGCTCGGCAATCAGGGCGACCAGCTCGCGGTCGAGCGCGTCCACGCCGGCGCGCACATCCTGCATGGTCTTGCAGGCTTCGGGTTGGGGTATGCCGGGGCGGCTGGACGTGGTCATGCGGGCGGACACCTGTACTTGTTTCGCCCCTTATAAGCGGGCTCGCGGCGAGGCCCAAGCGGCGGACTGTCACAGCTGGCCAATGCGCGCTGATGCGCTTGACACGCATTCATCATATGACCCGGCGGGCAGTGGCGTTATGCTGCGGGCTCAGACAAGGGAGTCGTCCATGAGCCAGCCCGTTCGCATCTATGGTGATCAGCGCAGTGGGAATTGCCTGAAGGTGAAATGGACGGCCGACCGGCTCGGCCTCAATTACGACTGGCATGAGGTCGATGTCGCCAAGGGCGAGACCCGCACCGAGGATTTCCTGGCCATCAATCCGGCCGGTCAGGTGCCCTGCCTGGAGCGTGAGGATGGCCGCATACTGGCCCAGTCCAACGCCATTATCTTCCATCTTGCGGACGGTTCAGACCTGGTCCCGGACGATGCCTTCGATCAGGCCAAGATGCTCGAATGGATGTTCTGGGAGCAATACAGCCATGAGCCTTTCATCGCTGTGCGCCGATTCCAGAAGGCTTTTCAGGGTATGAGTGACGACACGATTGACCCGCAACTCATGGCCAAGGGGCGGCGGGCGCTGGGGGTGATGGAAATGCGTCTCCTGTCCCGCGACTTCATTGTCCGTGACACGCTCACCCTCGCCGACATCGCGCTCGTCGCCTATACGCGCGTCGCCGATGAGGGCGGTTTCGATCTGGATGAATTCCTCGGCGTCCGCAGCTGGATCGCCCGCGTCGAGAACGAGCTCGAGCTGGATTATGATGAAGGCCGGATGACGGTGCTGGCTTAGGCCCCCGCTACTACCGCGCCAATTCCTTCATCGCCGCATCGACGCCTTCCAGGGTCAACGGGAACATGCGGTCGGCGCCGATAATGTCCTGGACGAGGCGGGTGGAGTAGGAGTGCTCCCACCATTTCTCCGGCGTCGGATTGATCCAGATCAGGTGCGGCCAGGTCTCAACAATGCGCTTGAGCCAGACCGCACCGGCCTCTTCATTCCAGTGCTCGACCGAACCGCCATCATGGGTGATCTCATAAGGTGCCATGGCCGCATCCCCGACCAGGATGACCTTCCAGTCGGCCGGATATTTGTGCATCACGTCCAGGGTCGGCACGGTCTCGGTGCGACGGCGCAGGTTTGACCGCCACACGCCCTCATAGGGGCAGTTGTGGAAGTAGAAATATTCCAGATTCTTGAAGGTCGTGCGGGCGGCCGAGAACAATTCCTCGCAGAGCCGGATATGCGGGTCCATCGAGCCGCCGACATCGAACAGGGCGAGGACCTTGATGGCGTTGCGGCGCTCCGGGCGCATGATGACATCGAGCCAGCCCTGCTTGGCGGTGGCGTCGATCGTCTCGCTCAGGTCGAGCTCCTCGCGCGCGCCATCGCGGGCAAATTTGCGCAGGCGGCGCAGGGCGACTTTCAGATTGCGCGTGCCCAGCTCGCGCTCGCCGTCGAGATCCTTGTAGCGGCGCTGTTCCCAGACCTTGGCCGCGCGCTTGTTCTGGCTTTCGCCGCCAATGCGCACGCCGGACGGGTTATAGCCGGAATGACCAAAGGGCGAGGTGCCGCCGGTGCCGATCCACTTGTTTCCGCCCTCATGCCGCTTTTCCTGTTCTTCCAGGCGCTTCTTGAGGGTTTCCATCAACTCGTCAAAGGGCAGGGCCTTGAGCTCGGCCATCTCCTCCTCGGTGAGCATGCGCTTCATCATCGCCTGCAGCCACTCGTCCGGGATTTCCTTGTCCTCGAACATCTGGGAGAGCATTTCGACCCCCTTGAAGACATGGCCGAAGACCATGTCGAACTTGTCGAAATCCTTCTCGTCCTTGACCAGCGCCGCGCGGCTGACCGAGTAGAAATGCTTGATCTCCGGCTCGATGACGCCCTTGTCGAGCGCTTCCAGCAAGGTCAGGTATTCCCGTGTGGTGACAGGGATCTTGGCGGCGCGGAGCTCGGTAAAGAAGTGATGCAGCATAATCCCAATCTAGCGAGCTTCGCGCGGCAGGGAAGGGCCGGAGTGTGTGCAATCTGACCCCCAAAAGGAAACGGCCCCGCCCAAAGGCGAGGCCGTCCAGCCGCTATGGCGTTCGTGACTAGAAGTCGTAACCGAACTCCACCCCCCAAACCCGCGGCGTCGAAATCGAGGCGAACGCTGTGCCCAGCGTGCTCGCCGTGATGTTGTTGACGCCCTCGACATACTGGTTGTCGAAGACATTATTGACGAAGGCGCTGACCGTCAGATCGCCATTCGGCGCGGTCCAGCGCGCGCGCAGATCGGTGCGGTTGCGCGCTTCGCCCAGAGCAAAGGCCGGATAGCCGCCGCACGTGCCCTGCAAGGTCGACTGACTGTTGCAGCGGCCCTCACCACGCCAAGCGTGATTGGCCTGAAGGGTCAGATCGCTGCCATTGGCATAGTCGATCACAAACTCACCGCCGAAGGCGACATTCCAGAAGGGTTCACCGGTCGGTTCGCCCGACAGATCGGTGCCATTGCTGTCCATACGGCGCTTGTGGGTGGAATCGATCCATTGCGCATTGCCGTAGAGACGCAGCGCGTCAGTCGTCTGCCAGTCCAGCTCCATGTCGACACCGATAGCCTCATCATCCGAGGTCTGGACCAGGTATTGCGGCACACCGCCACCGGTCGGCACCACCAGTCGGATCGACTGCTTGCCCTCATAGACATAGGAGAAGGCGGACATGTTGAAGATCAGGTCGGGATTGAGAAAATCCGACTTGAAGCCGACTTCCCAGCTGGTGACGGTCTCGTTCTCGAAGCGCGAGCCGACCTCGACCGAGTTGTACCCCCCCGCCTTGTAGCCTTCCGAGAAGGAGCCATAGACCATGACATTTTCGGTCAGCTGATAGTCGACGACGACACGCGGGCTGAGATTGTTCCAGCTGTCTTCCATGATGCAGGCCACGCCTTCGGCGACATTGACGCCATTATCGCAGGCCACGCCCGCCAGCGGTGACAGGTCGAAGACAAAGTCGAAGAGGAAGTCATTGGGCGATGCGCCAGCG
This sequence comes from uncultured Maricaulis sp., assembly GCF_947259345.1. Lineage (GTDB taxonomy): Bacteria > Pseudomonadota > Alphaproteobacteria > Caulobacterales > Maricaulaceae > Maricaulis. The sequence goes on from NZ_CAMYLS010000008.1 coordinate 48,021, forward strand.
AGGCCCAGAATGCCGGCATTGTCGAGCGCGGCCAGAGTCTGGTCGAGACTGTTGGCGACGCGAGGCCCATTGGTCCACTGGAAGGTCTTCTCGTCTTCGGTATAGCGCAGGCCGAGCGAGATGTTCAGGCGGTCCGTGGCCGACCAGATCATGTCGGCATAGACCGCCCGCGCCGTGAACTCGCCCTCATTGCTCATGATTTCCGACCAGGAATGGCCGAGCATCGAGAAGGGCAGGCCGTTAGGAACAAGCAGGCCGTATTCCAGATCGGTGAAAGGCGTGCCGGCGCCGATATTACCCAGCACGGTGTTCACCGTATCGGTGAAAGTGAAGGTTTCGGAGGCCTGGATCGCGGTCTCGTCATAATAGCTGGCGCCGATCAGCCAATCGACCGGGCCGCTTGTGCCGGCGAGGCGAAACTCCTGATAGAAGGCTTCATTGCTCTCGACATTCGACGTGTCGAAATAGGTGTCGATCCGGTTGGTACCGTCCTCGTCCTCGCGGTTCATCGTGTCGAATTCACGGTAGGAGGTCAGCGAGGTCAGCGTCATCTCGCCGATATCCTGACGGATGGTCAGCGTGGTTTCGGCCAGGTCGCGGGCTTCGCGATTGAAGACCACATCATTGCGCAGCGGCGCGTTGAACGGGTTGAGATAGGCGTCGGTATCAACGGGCAGGGGCGGTGTGCCCGGGGCGGCCGGCAAGTCGACGATGCCGATCGCCGGGCGGGCGTCCTGGTCGATACTGTCACGGCTGTGGCGCAGCAGGATCTGGGTCGACGGGGTCGCATCCCAGCGCACGGTGATGCGGTCGGCGGAGGCGTCCTCGCGGCGATAATCCTCGCCGGTGACGGCGTCGGTCAGCCAGCCATCGGCGCTGTTGTCGAGGAAGTTGGCGCGCACGGCGAGTGTGTCGGTGATCGGGATATTGATCATTGCCTCGGTGCGCACACGATTATGGCTGCCCAGACGGACCGCGACGCGTCCCTCCAGCTCGTCGCTGGGTTCGCGCGTGATAATGGAGACGGCACCGGCGGCGGAGTTGCGTCCGAAGAGCGTGCCCTGCGGCCCCTTCAGAACCTCGATCCGCTCGATATCATTGAAGGCCAGAAGGGACGCGCCCGAGCGTGCCGCATAGATGCCGTCGACATAGATACCGACCGCCGGGTCGGTTCCGACTCCGAAATCGCTGGTGGTGATGCCGCGGATGGAATAGCGCGGCTGGGTCGGGCTGCCATTGGAAACATCGAGGCCCGGCACGAAGGCGTCCAGATCACCCATATCATCGGCGGCGACCGAGCTGATGAATTCGCTGTCCATGACCTGCAACGAGATCGGGACGTCCTGGGAAGACTGGGCGCGTTGCTGCGCGGTCACCACGATGACGTCCTCGTCCATGGCCTCGTCCTGAGCCAGCGCGGGTGCCGCCGCGATGCAGGCAACGGTCGAGGCGAGCAGTGCGCGCAGGCTGTGCCGGCGGGCCGATTGGATGCGTGTCATTTTTCCTCCGCTGGGCGCTGGGCCCATTTTCGGCCAGCCGCGCATCTGATTGCGCATGTCGGGCCGATTTCCCCTTGGATTCTCCGTCCGGATACCCAATTAAATGAAACAGAATTTTTTTCTGTTATTCAAGCGAGTGCGAGGCGGTAGCAGACGAAGGTGGGCAGGCGACGCAAAAGGGTCACACTTGCCTCGCCGGAATGTTGTGCCAGATTACAAAATGAATTCAACGAGGCAGCTTGTGAACGAACGCGCACCGACAGAAGTGGTCGACCTGGAAAGGCGAGCCGCGCCGCGGCAGAAGCGGTCCCAGGTTCGAATCGCCAAGATCGTTGCGGCCACCAAGACCTTGCTGGAGCGCGGCGACGTGGATGCGATCACAACCTCGACCGTGGCCGCCGAAGCGGGCGTGCCGGTGAGTTCGGTCTATCGCTATTTCCCGAACATCTACTCCATTCACCGCACCATTCTGGAAGAGTTCAAGACCGAGACCGACCGGATCGTGACCACGATCATGGAGGATCCCGATGAGCAGGACTGGAAGGTCAGCCTGTCGGGGATGATTTTCGGCTTGCGCCAGCTGGTCGCCAGCAATCCGTCCTATGGGGCCGTCTTCCGCCTGACCCTGACGACGCACGAGCTTCGTACCGTCCGCGAGGCGTGGAATTTGCGCCTGGCCGGATTCCTGGCCGATCGATGGCGCAAGGGGCTGGATGGTTTTCATGGCGGAAACCCGGACGTGGTCGCGCGAATGACCGTAGAAATCTATTGCGCCGCGGAAGTGCTGATCTTCGAAACGCGGGACCGCCCCGCCGATGCCGAGATCTATTTCACCGAAGCCCTGATGGCACTTCAGCGCTATCTCGCGCCCTATCTGGACTGATCAGTCGCAATTGCCGGGAAGGCTCTCAATCCAGGCCCGGATGAGTTCGACGCCCTCGGTGTGGATGGTCGAACGCCCCACTTCCGGCATCATCTGGTCCGGCTCGATATTATCGAGGCGGAAGAGCAGGATGGACTCGTCCGGCTGGCCGGGAACGATGTCATGGCGACGATCCCCTGTCCCAGCGCCTGCCGCGATCGGCAGTTTGCAAATGCCCAGGGCCGGGCCGTGCGGGATGCCCGGTTCGAGGTCGAGGCCTGATGTGTCGGCCGGTCCGACCGGGCTGTGGCAATGGGAGCAATTGGCGTCGAGATAGGCCCGGGCGCGATCTTCCAGCGTGGCGTTCAGATCGGCCCAGTCCGCATTGCGCGGGGCTTCGGCCGGGGCCGGGGCGCCAGTCAGAAAGCCGATCTGGGTGAGGTAATCGAGCTGGTTCATCGGACCGTCCGGATAATCGAAGTCACGGTTCAGATGACGCGGCTTTGGTCCGATCGGCGCGATCGCGCGGGTATTGGAGTCCGGGGCATGGCAACTGGCGCACTGATTCACATCCGGCATCACATAATTGAAGTCCTGTGCGTCACCGTCGGCTCCGACCAGGGTCAGCGGCACAACGTCGCCATAGCGATGCAGAACGGCTTCGCTCTGATCCTCATTCCAGCGATAGGGTAGGGCGGCCCAGCCGTCTTCGCGGTGAACGAGAATGCGGGTCTCGATCAGCTGGACCTGTGACAGGTCCAGCGCACCATCGGCATCGATCAGGGCGTGCCCGTCGCCGCGCATGACAGCGCCCGGTTGGTCGGCGAGCGGGTAGTAGAAGGTCTTGGTGATCACGGTGCCGACCGGGAAGTCCAGCGTCTCGCCTTCGCGATAGCCCGCCTGCATCCCCTCCGGCATCCAGATTGTGCGCAGTTTCAGCGCGTAGTCCGTGAAGAGCGGGGTGTTGAGGTCATAGGCCACAACGCCCTCGCCCAATCGCAGTGTTTCGCCACTAATCCCCACTTGGCCCCATTCGGACAGAAGACGGGGCGTGTCGACCGCATGAAATTGCGGCGTCGGTTCGCTGGGGGCGCAGGCAGCAATGCCCAACGCCAGCAGGAGGGTCAGTCGGCGAAACACGGCGAGAGTCCTGATCAGTCGGCGAGAGCGAGCTCGACCGGCGCGAGGCCATCGAGCGTGCAACGGAAGCTTTCGGTCTCGACTCGCGGTGAGCCATAGCCGTTCGGGCCGTCGGCATTGAGCACGTCGACATCATCGGCCACGCAGATGCGCAGTGCGTCCGGCAGGACGCCATCGACAAGCTTCTCGTCATCGATATAGCCGTCGAACAACACGTCCGGCAGAGCACCATTCAGCCCGAACAGAGCAATTTTCAGCGCCGTCAGGTCGAGGCCGTCCGGCGACGTGCCGCCACCGGAATAGGTGTTGTCATGGATCCAGATCGTCTCCGGATAGGGGTCGAAGTCGGTCTGCACCGAGTAATCGGAATAGCCGGTCGAGTGCAGGCTCGAGATGATGATGTTGGCGGTGTCATTGTCCGAGATGCGATTGTTGAAAATCTCGACCTGGTCATTGGAATTGATGACGATGCCGGACCCGGCCGGGACGCTGGCGACCGGTGTGCCGGCATGGCCGAAATTCTCGGTATTGTTCTCGAAGATATCATTGTCATAGACGCGGGTGTGATAGCCCGGCTGCGGCAGGTTCGGCATGTTGAAGACGAGAATGCCGCCGGTATTGTTGGTCGCGACATTGCCGTAGACATCGGCGCCGATGCAATTCTCGATCTCGATGCCGGCGACATTGTATTCGGCGCGATTATTGCGCACGACGACATTGCGGGACTGGCCGACATAGATGCCGGCATCCGAGGCGCCAATCGCGACCGTGTTCTCGACCAGGACATTGGTGGTCTGGACCGGATAGATGCCGTAAGCGCCATTCTCGGTGGAATAGCCATTCGTCCACTCAACGCGGACGCCGCGAATGATGATGTTCTCGCCGCCATTCACCTTCAGCCCGTCGCCGGACGTGTCTTCGATGGCGAGGTCTTCCAGGGTAAAGTCATTGGCTGTGACGATCAGGCCTTCAGCGCCCGCGATCTGGTCCTGGAAGTTGAGAATGGTCTGGTCCATGCCGGCGCCACGAATGGTCACGCCGTCAACATTGAGGCTCAAGGATCGGTTGAAGCTGTAGACACCGGCGGGGATTTCGATGATGTCGCCCGGCTGCGCGTCGATCAATTGTTCCAGCAGGACGGACTGGTAGTCCCGGTCCGCTTCGGAGACATCGCGGCCGTCCTGGCCACCATTGCCGCAAGCGGTCAGAATCAGCGCCGCGGCGCCCACAATCAGATATCGCGTTATTTTCATTGCCTTCTCCCCGGCATTCGCCCGCACTTGAGCCTTGAGACTGCTGCGCGCTGTCCGTCTGTTGTGCCACAAATTTCCATATCCGGAAGCGATAGACAATCGGAAACGGAAAAAGTTTCTGTTTTTAGCGCAGCCGACGACCGTCTGACGCCTTGTCGGGGCGCCGCACGCGGATCACCGGATTGTGATCACTTGCGATGCAGGCGCTATGGGCGACCCGGTCCAGTCTGGGATGGCACACGGCTCGAGGACAGGGAATGACCAGCACGATATTCGCAGTGGCGATGGCCCTGCAGACGACAACCCCCTGGGTGGATTTGCCTTCGGAGACATTCGCCCCGGCCATGGCGACCGAGGACGCCCGGGCCTATGATTTCTGGCGCGGTGAATGGACCACGAATTGGCGGCCGCGCGACCCCGAGGGGCTCGACTTTGTCCGCGAGGGAACGCAACTCCGCCAGCATGTCTACACCATGCTGGGCGGCAAGGCCCTGGTGGAGTTTGGCGAGCCGCTCGAGCCGGATCCAACCATTGCCTCCGGTCGTGGCATCTCGATCCGGTATCTCGACGGTGAAACGGGCGAGTGGATCATGGTCCAGAACTGGCCCAATGCCGGTTTCGACGGACTGGCGCTTACCGATCAGCTTATGGGTCCGGCCCTTCGCAATCGCGTTCAACTCTACAGCCATGATGCCCAGCGCTCGACGCCGGACGCGCCGGTTGTGCGACGCTATACCTTCTCCGACATTCACGAAGGCAGTTTCCGTTGGGAAGGGGCCAGCACGTTTGATGGCGGCACGAGCTGGCAGACCTGGACGATTATCGATCTCGACCGGATCGCCACGCACGCCGCACCGGTGAACGCGTCAACGGGTTGGCCGGGCCAGCACGGCGACCTGCTCTGTCCGGACCAACCGCACGGCGCGTTTGATGGCCTCGCCGGCAACTGGACGGTGACGCTCACAGCTCCGGATGGCACCGCCACCACGGGGCGTTTCGAAGCCGCCCGGATGCTCGATGGCTGCGCTGTCGGCGGGCTGATGATGATGGATGGTCACGAGACCCTGCTGATCTGGAGCTGGTCGCCCATCCTGCAGCACTGGGTGCAATTCTCGCTGACCGACAGGCCGGGCGAACGCCACAGCTATGCCATCGCGCGAGCGGGCGGTGAGGGCGCCGACTTTCACACGGCACCTGACCTCGTTATCGCCTCTTACCAGGCCAATTTCTATGACGGCTTCCGCACGTTCATTCCGTCTGCCCTCGCGCGCTGGCGCTGGTCATCAATGACGGATGACAGGGTCACGATCGACGCCGAGACCCGCCTTGACAGTGAGGCCGACTGGTCGGCAACCGGGACCTATACGCTCACCCGCTTGACGGACTGAGCCCCCATCCGGCGAGCCGGTCAGCGCTCGAGATTCTGCCCGAACGTCACCAGCACACCAAACGGGTCGAGGATGGCAAATTCGCGATACCCCCAGGGTTTGTCTTCGAGCTTGCCATTGGGGTGCAAGCATCCCACCGCAATCGCCTGTTCATGGATGCCCGTGACATCATCGACATCGACCCGGCAGGACGTCCATTCGCAGACCTCCTTGCGGTCGGTGGTGAAGAAATGCAGCTCGGCCCCGTCGCGGGTGACCCCGCCATAGCTGGGCGGATCTTCCCAGCCCCAGGCCTGAAATCCCAGCCGCTTGAAGAAGGTCAGGCTGTCGCTGACCTTGAGCGATGGCAGGACCGGGATGGCCCGCAGGAGTTTTGTTTCGGACATTTTGGCCTCCCCATTGAGCGCACAGTGTCGCCAATGAGGAGGCATTTCCCGAATTAATTCGGCGCAAGTTGTTCCAGCGCGTCGATATCCGCCTTCATCAAGGCGTCGGACGCCACCCGGATCGCCTCGACCGGCCAGTCCCACCAGGCGAGCTCGAGCAGGCGCTCGATATCCGCTTCGGGCAAGCGCTTGCGGATCGGCTTGGCCGGATTGCCGCCGACGATCGTATAGGGATCGACATCGCGAGTGACGACGGATTTAGCGGCAATGATGGCGCCATGACCGACGGTCACGCCAGGCATGATGACCGCGTCCCAGCCGATCCAGACATCATGGCCGATCGTGATGCCGCCCTTGTTGGGCCAAGGGCCGGGATCGGGCTCACCCCAGCAGCCGAAAATCGGGAAGGGGTAGCTCGACAGGCGATCGGCGAAATGATTGCCGCCATTGAGCACGAAACTGGCATCCGCGGCGATCGAACAGAATCTGCCGATCTCCAGCCGGTCCTCGATGAAGTCGAAGGCGTATTTGAGCTGGGTTTCGGCAAAGCAGGCCGGATCATCGAAGGAATGGATATAGCTGTAATCGTCGGCCGTGATCTTGGGATGTCCGGCGATGAGCGGTTTGAGATAGGCCATGGATGCCGCCGCCGGCAGGGGCGACGGGTTCATGGGATCGAGGGCGGGGTGGTCGAAGACGGGCGTATCGGTTGAGGTCGTCATGAACAGACTCCGGGCGTGACGGGTTTCAGATACTCGAAACGCGCCTCCGGTCTCCCGGTCAGGCGCGGACTAGCCGCGATTGTTCATGTCAGCCTCCCGACTGTTGATGATGTCTGAGCCGTGCACCGTGACAGTGCCGCGGTCGCCTATGGTGATTTCAATCTCTGAAGCGGCGGGACACGCCTGCAAGACTCCACATCACGATAGCGCCATCTTCCACCGCGTCAAACGTGTCGGAGTAGTAATTGGCGGGTGTAGTCTGGTGCGGTTGGTAAAGCACTTGCCGGAACCGCAACTGACGCATGAGGGATCGGGTGCGATTTTGGAAACGGCGGATCTCATTGGATCGTTGAAATCGTTCGGCACTGCAAACTGCGACCAGGTCGCGGTCGGCCGTGGTGTAGCACCCGACGCCGTCATAGAAGTCGTCGATATTGTTCAGGCTCGCTCGCAGGCGCGGCAGCAGACGGCGTTGCTTGCGGGCGAGGTGCAAGATGAGCCGGTTGACGCGCTCGAGTTCTTCGCCGTTCAGTTGATGGGTCTCTGACTGAGCTACCACACCGACCCAGTCTTCCAGCTGATTGAGGACGGCAACAACACCATCCCAGTCCAAAGCCCTCAGATCCGGAGAATAGGCGTCGATGGCCGCGACCGCGCGATCCACATCAGCGACATAAAGCGATGCAGCTTCCTGCATGCGGGCATCAACCGTGGCGTCGTATTCACTCGATTGACCGCGCGCGCTCCGCAACATTGCGGCCTGGCGGTTGCTGGTGTCGTCGCTCTGAGGCCGGGAGGCGGTCTCCGACGGGCGGATGGGGCTTTGAGCAGGCGGCGTTGGGTTCGCCCACGTGTAGACCGCGATAGTTGTGAGCGTTGTCACAACCAACGCAGCGGTTGCCAACCTGACCGAAGACATAAGCCCCTCCCGATCCATCGGTTTTATCCTCACAACCGGGAGGGGGGATGTCGAATTAATTCACGTCAAGCAATCGGTCGTTAATTTTAGTCAAGCAACCGGTATTGCTCTCAGGCCGCCCCCGGCCCGCGCGGACCCTCGCCCGGGCCACCGGGACGCCGCGCCATGAAGGCGAGCTTTTCGAACAGCATGACGTCCTGTTCGTTTTTCAGCAGGGCACCGTGCAGCGGCGGGATCAGCTTGCGCGGGTCGCGTTCGGCCAGGACCGAGGCATCGATATCCTCGACCAGGAGGAGTTTCAGCCAGTCCAGCAATTCCGAGGTCGAGGGCTTCTTCTTGACGCCAGGCACATCGCGGATCTGGTAGAAGAGCGTCAGCGCTTCCGACAGGAGGCGCCCCTTCAGGCCGGGATAATGGACCTCGACGATCTTGCGCATGGTCGCTTCGTCAGGGAAGGCGATGAAGTGGAAGAAGCAGCGGCGCAAGAAGGCGTCCGGCAATTCCTTCTCATTGTTCGAGGTGATGATGATGACCGGGCGGCTCTGCGCCGTGATCGTCTCGCCGGTCTCGTAGACATGGAATTCCATCCGGTCGAGCTCCTGCAGGAGGTCGTTAGGGAATTCGATATCGGCCTTGTCGATCTCGTCGATCAGCAGGACGGAGCGCTCGGGCGCGGCGAAGGCCTCCCACAGCTTGCCCTTGCGGATATAGTTATTGATATCGTGCACCCGGTCATCGCCGAGCTGGCTGTCGCGCAGGCGCGCCACGGCATCATACTCATACAGACCCTGGCGGGCCTTTGTGGTCGACTTGATGTGCCATTCTATCAGCGGCATGCCCATCGCCTGAGCGACCTGCTTGGCCAATTCCGTCTTGCCTGTGCCCGGCTCGCCTTTGACGAGAAGCGGGCGCTCGAGAGCCACCGCGGCGTTGACCGCGGCACTCAGTTCACCATCAGCAACGTACTGATCTGTTCCTTCAAAGCGCATGTCAGCGATCTAGCGCGATTGGTCGCATGTCTCCAGAGGGGTTTGCCCGTTAATTTTGTATTCGCCACCAACACGCGTCGATTAAGGGACTGTAAAGACGAATCCCGTCGAGTGTGATTGCATGATGGAAGAGGTGCTCGATCCATGGCTGACGGGATGATGCGGACGCAGAATTTTTACGCCTTCGAATGGCTGACCGGGAAGGTTGCGGATTGCGATCCCAATTTCCCGACGACGCTGCATGCCTGGGATGGCGAAACGCTTGAGCTGGGCGATGTGGACACGGCCTATTTCGGCTTTGTCCAGGAAGGCGAGGCGACGCTGGTGACGGCGTCGGGCCAGTTCACGCTGCGCGCGGGGATGTATTTCTCGGCCAATAACGCGCTCACCGTCTCCGGTGGCCGCGGCATCGTCATGGCGCGCGAATTCCATCAGGCCTTCTTCTCGATCGGCGGCCCGGTCGAACCGCAGGGCCGTCTGAAATACATCGATGGCTGCACCGACAGCCTGCTGATCGCGCCGGTCAAGATGGGCGATCCCTGTCTCAACCTGCTCTATTTCCCGCCGGGCATCGACCAGACCTCCCACACCCATCCGTCCGATCGGATCGGTGTGGTCTTCTCCGGTCGCGGCGAGTGCGAGACGCCGGAAGGCATCATTCCACTTGAACCGAGCGTGATGTTCCGTATCCCCTATGAAGGCCATCACAAATTCCGCACCTTCGATAGCGAAATGCGCGTGATCGCTTACCATCCGGACAGTGATTTCGGCCCGCAGGACGAAAACCACCCGATGATCAATCGCACGATTGTTGATGGCGTTTCTGCGTCGAAGATCGACGCGATCCGGACGAAATAATGTCGGGTGTCAGCCGCGACAAATGGGGCGCCTCCGGGCGCCCTTTTTTGTTGTGGCCCAAATTTACCGTCACCCTGACGAAGGTCAGGGCCCAGATCCAAGGGCGAGACTTATCCAGTCCGGGCACCATCTCGCTTTATAATCTGGGTCCTGACCTTCGTCAGGATGACGGTTGGTGGAGGCTGGAAAATTGACAGTTGGTGACCGGCATCACGGATGTCCGGACACGCCAACGCTACCCTTCGCGCATGGCCCGCCATCCGTGTGTCTATATCCTCGCCAGCCAACGCAACGGCACACTCTACATCGGTGTGACGGGCAATATCGCGATGCGGATCATGCTGCACAAGGAAGGCAAGGGCTCGGCCTTTACCCGCGAGTACAAGGTCAATCGCCTAGTCTGGTACGAGTTTCACCAGGATTTCGGGTTTGCAATCGAACGCGAGAAGCGCCTGAAAACTGGCATCGCCAATGGAGGATCAATCTGATCGAGCGCACCAATCCCGATTGGGAAGACCTGTTCGAGACCATCCAGATGTGGGCGCCTATGGAGTGATCAAAACTCCACCCGGTCATCCGGCGCGTGTTGCGGGCGCAGCCAGTCGACACCCTCATCATCCGGCTTTCCAGTTGCGGCGTCATATCGACCACGGCGCAGATTGCGGCGGCGATTGATCTCGCTGGCGGCCGGTTTTTTCACGCCATCACCCAGGGCAATCTCCAGATTGCGCAGATCGGTGATCATGGCGGCCAGCTCGTCCATCTCCATCGCGAACGGATGGTCGGGACCGGGCGTGGTGCGGTCGAAGGTCACGTGTTTCTCGATCACCACGGCGCCCAGGGCCGCGGCGGCGATCGGGGCCATGGCGCCGGGCGAGTGGTCGGACAGGCCGACGGACAGGCCGAGTGTCTTCTGCATGGTTGTGATCGCTGCGAGGTTGAGATCCTCCCAGGCCGGCGGGTAGCTGGCGGCGCAATGCAGGACGGTCAGCTTCGGACAGCCGGCCCGGCTCAACGTGCTGACGGCCTGCGTGACCTCATCCATATAGCTGGCACCGCTCGACAGGATGAGCGGTTTGCCGGTCGCGCCCAGCGCTTCCAGAAGCGGCGAGAAGGTGAGGTCGCCCGAGGCGATCTTGTAGCGTTTGACGCCGATCTCTTCCATCAGCGCGACGGCGTCCAGCGAGAAGGGCGTGGACATGAATTCGACGCCATTGTCCTCGGCACAGGCTTTCAGCGGCGCGTGCCAGGCATCGGGCAGGCCGGCATTGGAGAAGGCGGCGAATTTCGGATTCTCGACAATCTGGCCGTCCGCATCCTTTACATAGCGGGCGATCAGGCCTTCGCGGCTCAATGTCTGGAATTTGACGACATCGGCTCCGGCCTTGGCACAGGCCGCGATATAGCGCTTGGCTTCGTCGATATCGCCGCCATGGTTGGAGCCGATTTCGGCGATCACATCGATATGGGTCATGGATCAGGAAGCCAGGTCTGTGAGGATGGATTTGAGCACGTGTGTCTCGTCGAACAGGCGGCACAAATGCGCCGTGTCGGCCGGCCAGTCGCGCTCTGCCAGGCTGGCATGGAGCGCGCGGACCAGGGCGAGATCGTCCCGTGTGTCGACAGAGACATCAAAGTCCGGCCGGTGCAGCGCTTCCGGGAAATCGACCGCGTGACAGCGGAAGCGGTCGAGATGGTCGCGAATGAAGACAGTGACGTGTTCGCGGTCGCGCGGTGTGGTCTCGGCGGCGCTATCAAGCTGGCGCAGGACGGCGGTCTCGACGACTTCGGCACGCAGACCCTTGGGCAGATGTCCGGCGCTCGGGCGGGTATACTCAGCACCCTGGGCGCGATGCTCGGCAACGCAGCGCGCAATCACGGCGGGGTCGCGGAAGGGGCTGTCCGAGGTGATGCGGATCAGCGTCTTGGCCAGGGTGAGTTCGGCGACCATGAGGAAGCGCGACAGCACATCCTCTTCCGAGCCGCGGAAGACGCGGATGCCTTCGCTTTCGGCCAAGGCGACGACCGCATCATCATCGGGATTGGTCGTGGTCGCGATGACCAATTCGTCCACGCCCTCGATCTCGCGCAAATGGCGGCACTGGTAGGCCAGCAGCGACACATCGTCGTGCAAGGGTTCCAGAATCTTGCCCGGCAGCCGGTTGGAGCCGGTGCGGGCCTGAATGACGGCGACTGTTCGGGTCACGATCATGTCTCCTCGGTTGGCGGGATTTCGATGTCCTGCCAGGTTCGAACCATACGCGTTGGAGCATAGGGCGGAAAGGTTGACGGGATATGGCCGACAAGATGCTCGCGGCCGGCCAGCATGCGCACCAGCAGGGCCGGGATATTAAGGCCGGCCAGGGTCATCAGATAGCCAAAGCCCCACATGCGTGGATTGATCTCCAGCAGATAGGGCGGGGCGTCCTTGGTCGGACGTTTCAGCTCGACGGCGGCAAGGCCATGCCAGGGGCCGGAGGCCTGGAGGACGGCAAGGCCGGCCGCCATCAACTCGGGGTCATCGACCGTCTCGCCGGCGATCGCGACACCGCCGGAGGGCGGATTGGTCTGCAGCTTGCGGTGCAGGGTCGAGACGATCAGGTCGCCGCGGTTCCACAGCGAACCGATCGTATAGACCGTTTCCGCGCCGCCGGGGATGAGTTGCTGGACGACGCAAGGTCCGTGCTCCGTCGAAGTCTCGGTCCAGACGGCGCGGAGCTCGGCCATGTCGGATGGATAACTGACACCGCGCGCGCCACGCGATGTGCGCGGTTTGACGACGCAGGGAAAGCCCCCATCCCAGCCGGTGAGGTCCGCATCGCACGTCGGTTGCAGTGTCTGCGGATGGGGCAGGCCGACACGGCGGGCTCGTTCGAGGAGTAAGCCCTTGTCGATACCGAAGGCGATCACCTCCGGCTCGGCGACCGGCACGCGCAGGCCGGCTTCGCTCCACGCGCGGGCAACCGGCGCGAGGGCGGCGATCTCCGCTTCAGATCCGGCGATGATGATGTCGAGGTCTTGGAGTTCGCAGAAGGCTTTTACCGCAAAGCGGTAGGCCTCCGGATCGGCCGCCGAGGGCAAGACGGTGTGCTCGATGCCCGGCTCGTATAGCCCGCCGGCCAGCGCATTCGTATCGGCGGCCACGAGGCGCAGGGCTGGATCGGCCTGGCGCAAGGAGCGCAGCGTGCCCAGTCCGGGCGGCGCTCCGACACCGGTAACCAGTACGCCCCTGGAGAGTTCAGACAGGCTCATGCCGGCCGCCACAGGTCGAGGGAGCGCCCGAGCAGGTCTTCCAGGGCGATAATCTCCGGCTCGAATTGCGTCTGGAGCCGGGCGCGGGTCTCGGCTGCCATCGGCGGGATCGAGACCTTGGCGTCCTGGATGGGTGGGTAGACGCCATCGGCGCTGGTCGCGCCGGCAACACCGGTGACGGGCGCAACCAGTTCGGCGTGCCGAGCCTCGAAACTCTCACCGTCGCGATCATCATGCGCGCCCTCGAGAATGCTCATCTTCGAGCGCGGTATGCCGCCGGTATTATAGCGTGTCTCCACTTCGACGGGGACATCGCTGTCGATCTCGAGAAAGTCGAAGATGCGCTTCACAACGCCCGGCCCATCCTGGTCGAGCTCGTCTTGAAGCAGGATGAGCATGGTGTCGAACCGGTCGCGATATTCGCGCAGACGATCAGCATAGCGGCCGGTCTCGGCGTAGAGCCACTGAAAGCCCCAATTGGCGGCGATGCGGCGCGGCTCATCCGCGAGGGCTTTCTCGAAGGAGTAGAATTCCGCATCGCGGCGGACATTCTGCAGGTAATGGGAATAAGTGCGGTCCACGGGATTGCGCAGAATGGCGATGATGCGCGTTTCCGGTCCGCAATAGGTCATCACGCGCGGCGCTGCGATCGGGGCGTAGGCGTAATAGTCCGGCGAGACGTCACCGATGCGCACCTGGCCACCATACTCGGCGAACAGGGCCTGGTAATCGCTGACATTCGGCGCGGTGTCGAAATGATAGAAGGCCGGCCAGTAGACCGAGCCATCGCCGACCCCGGAAAAGAAACGTCCTTCCTTGCGGACCTGTGAGAGGAAGACGTCCGGGTGCTGGCTGAGATAGTGATAGAGTGAGGTCGTGCCGGATTTGGGCGCGCCGATGACCAGGAAATTCGGCCAGATCTGGCGATCGCCGGTCGTCGGGCCGGTTTCAGTCCGGAGGTCGCGGGTCATGAGCCTGCCTTGTCCTTGATTCTCGGCTTTGTCGGGTCGGTTGGTGCGAATCACCATTCTGCCTTGGGTCCAATGGACCCGTTGAGACTTAAGGATTTACTGCGATTCCGCTGAACGCGTCGCGGCCAGCCCGAGCAGATGCCGGGCGACGCGGCCCGCGCCGCCGCCATCGACCAAAGCCTGACCGGTGCGGGCCATCGTCTGACGGCGGTCGGCATCGGCGATCAAGGCCGACAATTCAGTTCCGAACCGACGCTCGAAGCCCGGATCGTCTGGATTGAGCGACAGACCCAAGCCGGCGCTCTCGAACTGTGCCGCTCGATCAAGCTGATTGGGGGCAATTGGCACGCACAGGGTCGGCAGACCGGTCGCGGCCGCTTCATGCAGGCTGGTGCCGCCGGCCAGTATGCCGATATCGGCCAACCGCAAGGCTTCGCTGAGCGGCGGTACAGGGCCATTGCGGGCCGGTCCCCGCCATTCGACATCCATCGCCGGAAAGCTGCGCGCCAGAAGGTCGCGAATTCGGGCGAGGAGCGGGGTATGCGTGCCACCGAGCGAGAGCAATATCCGCCCCGCAGTGGGGCCGACCTCACGGGCAGGAAGATCGGTATAATCGCGGGCGAGGAGGAGGTATTTCGGGCCGCTGAGCGCGGGCGCGCCGGAGGCGGACAGGCCGGGCAGGAAACCCTGTCGGACATGCAGGTCCGGGATGGCACCATGCAGGAAATTGCCAATGAGAGTGACATGAGTACCGTGTCGCCGGAGCGTCGCGACCCGATCCGCATCGGTGACCTTCCAGTCTGCGATCAGATCGCGGATCGCCAGCGCGTCGAGATGGTCGGCGAGGGCGTCATCGCTTTCCAGCACGATGATCTCGACCGCGGGGTCGAGATCGGCCGGCAGGTATTGCGGGGTTGTTGTGAGCCAGATTGGCGCTGCGCCTGCGACCACCAGCGCATTGGCCAGGGCGCCGCACCGCATGACATGACCCAGTCCGATCGTGTTCGAGCCGTCGGCGCGAAGGGCGAGCCGGGCCGTCATGGGGTCAGGCCTGCCTGCTGGCCTGGTCGGCCAGGTCGGATGCGACGCGCGCCATGGTGTTCTCCCAGTCCTGGAAGCCGGACCCGAAATAGGAGCGGGTCTGCGGGTACCAGTGCTGGCGGTCCGAACCGAGAAGCGTCCAGGTCGAGGAGCGAGCATGGATGAACCAGACCTTCCCGCCGCAGGCGGCGGCCAGGTTGGAGGTCGCATTCATCGGGCCGATCACCAGGTCACAGGCCGAGGCATAGGCGGCGACCTTGTCTAGATCCATCTTCAGGTCGATGTCGCTCGGTTGGTGCAGGGTGACGCCGAAGCGCTCCTTGGCGAGGGCGAGTTCGTCTTCCACCTGACCGTATTGCAGATTGATGAAGTCCACGCCTGGAGTCTTTAGCACACCCTCCCAGGCATCGAAGGCGGAAAAGAAACGCGAGCGGCGCGCATTCATGTTCAGCGATTTCCACAAGACGCCGACTTTCAGCCCCGCGCCGAAGCCATCGATCTGTTTGCGGAAAGCGGCCTGGGTCTCCGGATCAGGTGTCAGGAAGCCTTCCTCGGATGGGAAGGCTTCGAGGTTGTTGCGGAAGGCGCGCAACGGCGTTGCCATCGGTGTCCAGAAATCCGCGCCCTCTTCGAGCTTTGGCACAACCCGGACATCACGGCCCTCGACATTGGCCGACATGTGGTGACCGACGACCGCGGTCGGGAAGGAGCGCCGAACCAGCGGCATGAGGCGGTATTCGCAGGCGATGCGCAGCTCGCCGTCCGGTCCGACCGCGCCCAGTAAGTCCTTGACTGTGTTCATGAAAAGAATTTCGTCACCCAGGCCTTGCTCGCCGACGAAAAGCAGGGTCTTGCTGCGCAGCTGTTCGGGATCGGTGCCATCCCACATCGGGGTTTTCAGGGTGAAGAGCGTCGCCTGGGCCCGGTTCGGGTTGAGGCGGCTCTCATTGGCGGCCCAGCCTTCCTCGATCCGTCCGGCGGCCAGCATCACCATTGAGCGGCCATGCTGCATCGTCGCTTCTTCCATGGCGTCCGCCGGGTCCTTGAGGGCGGCGTCGAAATGGGGAATGGCGAGCTCTGGTTCGCCCAGCAATTCGTGAATATTGGCCATATTATTGTGGGCGCGACCATAAGTCGGTTTCAGACGTAGGGCTTCCTCATAGAAGGTGCGGGCCTGGACCGGGTCGCCACTGTCATTGATCACCGTGCCCATGGAGTTCCAGAGCTCATAGTTTTCCTGATGCGCATAAATTGCGGTGCGCAGGATCTCGATCGCCTCCTCGAATTTGCCCGCATCGCGCAGCACGCCACCCAGATTGATCGCGGCATCGACGGCAGTTGGAGCCAATTGGTATTGCAGACGATAGAATCGCTCCGCCGCATCGAGCATGTTCAGTTTCCAGGCGACCAGACCCATCTTCTGATAGATTTCAGCGTCGTTGGGATCGATCTTCCAGGCGGTCTCGAAGAAGTCGAGGGCGCGAGAGAGGCGTCCCAGATTATACAGCATCAGGCCGAGGACATGATTGGTGAGCGCCATGTCGGGCGCCAGCAGGTAAGCCTTGTGGGCAAGGCGCGCGGCGGCAACATTATCGCCCTCTGCGGCCGTCTTCATCGCCCGTTTGGCGAGGGCGGCGACCTTCTGGAAAACACGCCGCCGGTCCGCCGGCATTTTCTCGATATGAGCGTCCACGCGGACCGCCTGGGCACTGAGCGGTACGGCGTCGCGGGTTTCATTCTTCTCGATTTCGGCCTCTGCGGAGATTTCCGCATCAAGGTCGAGCGCGCTGGCTTCCTGCATGGTCATCAATCCTGCCTCGATTCTGCGAGCCAAGGCAGGGGATTCGCTTTAAGAACTCGCTAATATCCAATGACGGCGGGCGCGTGGGGCGGAAACCTTTTCTTCACCCCGTATTGCCACCCTGCAGGTCGCGGGCGTCATGGCTCGTTCGAATTGTGGACCGGAGGGACCCCATGCCGCTCAAAATCTCGCTTAAACCCGGCGAGAAGTTTGTCCTGAACGGAGCCGTTATCGAAAACGGTGACCGGCGGGCCAATCTTGTGCTGCAGAACAAGGCTTCTGTGCTCCGCGAGAAGGATATCCTGCAGGCTGAGGACGTCGATACGCCGGTCAAGCGGATCTATTTTCCGATCATGATGATGTATCTGTCGGACAAGAATGACGACAAGCTCTACGACGAATTCGTCCTTCGGATGAACGAGTTCATGGGCGTTGTTTCGGATTCTCAAATACTGGGACTGTGTGTGAATGTCAGCCGCGATGTGATGGCCGGCGAGCATTACAAGGCGCTGCTGGGTTGCCGCAAACTCATGACCTATGAAGCCGAGAGGCTGAGCTGATGTCGTTTCAAGCTTACCAAAAGACCGCCGCGCGGGCGGAAGATCCGCGTGCCACCGAGTACCGGCTCTTTGCCCAGGTCACCCGGTCGCTGATGAATGCGAAGACCCTGCCGATCGAAGCGGTGCGTGATCGCGCTGCTGCCATTGACTGGAACCGGCGTGTGTGGAGCAATCTCGCGCTCGATTGTGCGAGCCAGGATAACAAGCTGCCGGAATCGCTGCGGGCGGCGATCATCTCCCTGTCGATCTTCGTCTCCAAGCATGGCAGCCACGCGATGCGTAATCCCGAGGCGATCGACGATCTCGTCGATATCAATCGCACCGTCATGCAGGGACTTATGCCCCAGGCCAGTGCCGGCGCGGAGCAGGCCGCCGGGTAACAATTGCCGACGCGGCAATAACAGGCAGGCAGGATCAGGCACCTTCTCAGGAAGGTGCCTTTTTTAATGCCATAATTCCTTGAATACATTGAATTTAATACGGGGCGTTCGCGGCACGCGGCTTGCGATGCCCCCTGCGAGCAAAACGCTCAAGGCTGAAAAATTCAGCTTCCTATGCATCCAGAATGGAGAGCAAAAAAATGGCACTTTCTGTCAACACCAACGCTGGGGCGATGATCGCCCTGCAGAATCTGAACAAGACGAACATGGAAATGAACGAGGTTCAGAACCGCATCAATACCGGTCTGGAAGTGGCCAGCGCGAAGGACAATGGCGGTGTATACGCTATTGCCCAGCGCATGCGCTCCCAGGTCAATGGCTATGGTGTGGTCGGGCAAAGCCTGGATCTCGCGACCTCCGTCACCGATGTAGCTCTGGCTGCCGGTGAGGCGATTTCCGATATTCTCGTCGAAATGAAGGAAAAGGCGCTCGCGGCATCTGATGCATCGCTTGATGCAGCCTCCCGCACGGCCTTGAATGAAGATTTCAAAGCCTTGCGCGACCAGATCACCACGATCACCTCGAATGCCGAGTTCAACGGTACCAACCTGATCAACGGGTCGGTTACTTCGGTCACGGCACTTGCCAATGCAGATGGCTCCAACACGATCACGATCTCCGACCAGAACTTTTCTCTGGCCGGTGGTGTCGTGACGGTCGCTGCAGCGGCTTCCTTCGCTTCGGCTGGTGACGCTTCCACACTTGTCACCACCATCGAAACGTCTCTCGACAACCTGAACAATTCTCTGGCCAAGCTCGGTACAGCTTCAAAGTCGCTCGAAGTTCACAGCAACTTCGTGTCGAAGCTGTCCGACGCGCTGGAGAAGGGGATCGGCAATCTGGTCGACGCCGACCTGGCCAAGGAAAGCGCACGGCTCCAGTCGCTGCAGGTCAAGCAGCAGCTGGGTGTCCAGGCGCTCTCCATCGCCAACCAGGCGCCGCAGACCATCCTGTCCTTCTTCGGCTAAGTTCGTCCGGCCGGGATCGCCCTTGTGGCGATCCCGGTCATTTTTTTCAGGTTCGCCAGCGCTGGCGAACAGTCATGCCCAAATTCGCCCATTAACCTGATATTAATCATAAAATCTTGCCGATCGGCAGTTTTTTCCTAGCGAATTATGCCCGATGACCGGCAATAAATGCCCACCAAAAGGTTACCGGGGAAAGTTTGACTCGGCAAAAACATCCCGGCGAATCACGCGACTCGGAGTTAACCTTCAGGGTCAAGCGTGAACTGGCACCAGCTTTGCTCTTTCCACGACAGGGTCAGAAGACCCAGCGGGCAGAACGTCCGTACATCACCAGAATGGAAAGGGCCAAGAAATGGCTACTATCAACACGAATTCCGGCGCCATGGTTGCGCTGCAGAACCTCAATCAGACCAATCGTGACATCGAGCAGGTCCAGAGCCGCATCAATACCGGCCTGGCTGTCGCTTCTGCCAAAGACAATGGCGGTGTGTACGCGATTGCCCAGAAGATGCGTTCTGACGTCAACGGCTATGCCGCTGTCGGCAACTCGCTCGATCTGGCGGCCTCAACGACCGACGTCGCTCTTGCTGCTGGTGAGGCCATCTCCGACATCCTGGTCGAGATGAAGGAAAAGGCCCTGGCCGCTTCCGACTCGTCGCTCGATACGGCGTCCCGCACTGCCCTGAATGAAGACTTCAAGGCTCTGCGCGACCAGATCACGACCATCGTGGACAATGCTGAATTCAACGGCACGAACCTGATCAATGGTTCCGTGACGTCGATCTCGGCGCTGGCCAATGCAGACGGTTCCAACACGATCACCATTTCCGACCAGAACTTCTCTCTGGCCGGTGGTACCGTGACGGTTGCTGCTGCGGCGTCCTTCGCTTCGGCTGGCGACGCGTCCACGCTCGTCACCACGATCGAAACCTCCCTCGACAATTTGAACGCATCGCTGGCCAAGCTCGGCACCGCGTCCAAGTCGCTCGATATCCATAAGGGTTTCGTTGGCAAGCTGTCTGATGCCCTGGAAAAGGGTATCGGCAACCTGGTCGATGCGGATCTGGCCAAAGAGAGTGCGCGTCTTCAGTCCCTGCAGGTCAAGCAGCAGCTTGGCGTTCAGGCCCTGTCGATCGCCAACTCGGCACCCAGCACGATCCTGGGATACTTCCGTTAATCACGGATTGGGTAGCGGAGCCTCGCTCCGCTACCCGCCTCCGCGGTTGACGCGAAGATTGAGTGAGGCGCTGATGCCTCCGCGTCAGCGAGTAGGAAAATGGCAGAAACGGGGTTCAATCCTGCATCTGTTCCCGTGGCACCCATCAACGAGAACAGAGACATCTCATCCGACCGCCCACGCGAATCCGTGCGGCGGGTCGAGCCTGTTCAGGGCAGCGATCGCAGCGCGCAGACCGGCAATCGTCCGAACGAGAGCGCCGCGGATATCGAGCGCCTGGCAGCAGAGTCACTTGGCAATTCCCGCCTGAAGATCCTCCAGGACGATACGTCCGGCGACTATATCTATCTGATGGTTGATCAGGATACGGGCGAGACGGTCCGGCGCTGGCCGCCGGAGAAGCATGCCGACCTCATGGAATACCTGCGCACACGTACGGCCGGTCTGCTCGACCAGAAGGCCTGAGAGCGGGGCCCCACCGGGTTCCTGACCCGGCAAATTTTGACCCCCCGGGCACATGTGTCCCGGCAATGCGTGGTCAAACGGCGCAAGCCATTCCCCGGGCACTGATATCAAGCAATTGACTTAAAACGCTTTTATCGAGCGTGCCAAAACGGCACGGCTTTTGCGCTTAACCGTTTCGAACAGCCGCTGAAGGGCGGTGATTGAGAACGCGGGAGAATGTCGCATGACGATGAGCGTCCATACCAACACCGGAGCCATGATCGCTCTTCAGAACCTGAACAAGACCAATGATGACATGTTGGGTGTTCAGAACCGTATCAATACCGGCCTGAAGATCGCTGGGGCGAAGGACAATGCCGCCATCTATGCAGTGGCGCAGGGTATGCGGGCGGATGTCCGCGCGCTGGAAGCCGTGCAGAGCGGCCTCGACCGGGCCTCGACGATCGGCGATGTGGCGCTTGCAGCCGGCGAATCGATCTCGGATCTCCTGGTCCAGATGCGCGAGAAGGCCACGGCCGCGATGGACCCGTCGCTCGATACGTTCTCACGCCAGGCCTATGATGCGGACTTCAAGGCGCTGCTCGACCAGATCAGCGGTATTCTGCAAAATGCGGAATTTGATGGCGCGAACATTCTCGACGGCTCGATCACCAGTGGAATCGAATTCCTGGCTGACGCAGACGCCGCCCGTTCGGTTACGCTGAAATCCCAGGATATGAGTATTGGTGGAGCGATCATCACCATCGCCGCCACGGCCAGCCTTGGCACTGTGACCCTGGCGACCAACGCCGTTGCGGCGATCAAGAGCTCGCTTGAGAACGTCAACCAGGCCTTGGCCAATCTCGGCTCGGACACGAAGAAGCTGGAAGCGCATTCCAATTTCGTCGGCAAGCTGATGGACTCTCTGAACAAGGGGGTTGGCGATCTCGTGGATGCCGACCTCGCGGTGGAAAGCGCGAGGCTACAATCCTTGCAGGTCAAGCAGCAACTGGGTGTCCAGGCACTTTCGATCGCCAACGGCCAACCTCAGATCATCCTCAATCTCTTCGGCGGCTAACCCGCTCACCCACCTCCACCACCACGGCGCGGCCCCGGATTTCCGGGGCCGTTTCCGTTTGCGCGACTCAATCCATCATTTCCGGCATGATTTGCGGCGAGCGTCCGGCTGACTGGCGCCGCCCCGTGGAGTGTCACACATGGCCCAACGCTTCCTGCCCTATGGGCGCCAGTCGATTGACGAGAGCGATATTGCCGCCGTCGTCGAGGTGCTGCGCGGTGACTGGCTTACCACCGGCCCGACGATCGACGCGCTGGAAGCGGCATTTTGTGACGCGGTTGGCGCCGAACACGCCGTCGCCTGTTCAAATGGTACGACGGCGCTTCATCTGGCCCTGGCCGCCGAAGGTGTCGGGCCGGGCGATGTCTGCATCGTGCCGGCGGTGACCTTCATGGCGACCGCGAATGCTGCCCTCTATTGCGGCGCTGAAGTGGTGTTTGCCGATGTTGATCCGGAGACCGGCTTGATGACGCCGGACACGCTGGCCGACGCGCTCGGCCGGTCCGGCGGCAAGGCCCGCGCCGTGCTGCCGGTCCATCTCGCCGGCCAGTGCGAGGCGCTGGACCGGATGGCGATGCAGGCCGAAGCGGCTGGCGCAGTTATCATCGAAGATGCTTGCCATGCCGTCGGCTCGCACTGGCGGGGTGAGCCGGTCGGCAATTGCACGCATTCGCGTGCGGCCACTTTCTCCTTTCATCCGGTCAAGACAATCGCGGCGGGTGAGGGCGGCATGGTCACGACACGGGACAGCGAGCTCGCGCGGCGCATGCGGATGCTGCGCAGTCACGGTATCGAACGCGATCCGTCTCAACACATGCGACAGGCGGGCGAACCGTGGTGGCATGAAATGCAGATGCTGGGCTGGAATTACCGGCTCAGCGACATCCAGGCGGCGCTGGCGCTGTCGCAATTGAAGCGGCTCGACGCTTTTGCCGCGCGTCGTCATGCGCTCGCTGCCGCCTATGACGTAGCGCTGAACGGCAATAACAAGGGTATTGAAGGCTTGGCACGCACACCGGACTGCGATCCCTGCCTCCATCTCTATCCGGTGAGAATCGATTTTGACGGGCTCGGAAAGAGCCGGGCCAAGGTGATGAGCGAACTGGCCGCACAGGGTGTGGGCAGCCAGGTCCACTACATCCCGGTCTGCGACCAGCCCGTCTACAAGGCCCGCTATGGCGAGGTGGATATGCCCGGCGCGCGCCGCTACTACGCGCGCACGCTCTCGCTGCCACTCTTTGTCGGTATGGCCGATGAGGATCCGGCGCGCGTGGTGTCGGTGCTGTTGGAAGTGCTGGGCGGCTAAGCCGCCGCTGCCATCCCGATCAGCTCGCGCAGGGCGGCATCGGTGAGCTGTTCCGGATTGGTGTTGGAGGCATAGGCAAAGCCGTCGGGAACCAAATGGCCGCCGGACGCCATGTAGCGTGCGGTGACCTTGGCGCCGTGTGCCGGCAGGATGGCAAACCGGTCATCCAGCTCGATCGTCGTGCGGGCATCGTCTTCCGGGATCATGATCTCGTGCAGCTTTTCGCCGGGCCGGATACCAATCACCTTGTGCGGCAGATGCGGGGCCATGGTGCGGGCCAGGTCGGCTGTGCTCATGGACGGGATCTTCGGCACGAAGATTTCGCCACCGCGGGCCATGGACAGGCTGGAGAGGACGAAATTGACGCCCTGTTCGAGCGTAATCCAGAAACGCGTCATGCGCGGATCGGTGATCGGCAGCTCCTTGGCGCCGCTGTCGATGAGACGGCGGAAATAGGGAATGACCGAGCCGCGCGAGCCGACGACATTGCCATAGCGCACGACCGAGAAAACCGGCCCCCCTTCACCGCCCATGTGCTGGGCCGCCGTGAATATTTTATCCGCGGCCAGTTTCGAGGCGCCATAGAGGTTGATCGGGTTGGCGGCCTTGTCGGTCGACAGCGCGCAAACATGTTTGACCCCGCGCTTGATGGCAGCGCGCACCACATTCTCGGCACCCATGACATTGGTCTTGATGCATTCGAACGGGTTGTATTCGGCGATCGGGACATGCTTTAGCGCGGCCGCATGAATGACGATATCGACATCGCGCATGGCCTGGTCGAGACGCGATTCATCGCGCACATCGCCGATGAAATAGCGCAGGAAGGGATAATCGCTGGGCGAAAAATCCTGAGCCATTTCATACTGTTTCAGCTCGTCGCGCGAGAAGATGATCAGTTTCTTCGGCTTGTATTCGGCGCAGATGGTCTCGGTCAGCTTGCGGCCGAACGACCCCGTCCCGCCGGTGACGAGAATGGTTTTGCCGTCGAGCGGCATGCGCGGATCGAGGAAGGAGCGTTGGTTCATCATTTCCTCGAAAGGCGTTTCGGGCGCTGTCTTGTTCGACATGCTGGGCCTCGCGATTCGTATCCAGTGACCGACGCTGCGCCGCCAAGGTTAACGGTGAGTTAGGCCTGTCAAAGCGCACTCAGGCTAGCAGATTTTCGACGCTCTGAGCAGGGCGGCCGGATTGGCCTGTCATGATTGGCGATCCATCCATTTGTCCCGATCGCATTTACCTTGTTTCGCAACACTTTATTCGTGTTTCGAGCGCACTCTCGGCAATCAGGAAAAAAGGATTCTCGCCGTGAGCGTGATCGGACTCAATGTTGGGCTTCTGACGGGGTGGTACAATTCACGTATCAACGCCTCGCTCGCCTCCTCGACGGCTTTGTCGTCGGGGCCGTCCGCGCGTTCGCAGGAACCCAAGGCGCCGGCGCCCTGGGAGATCGGGTCTCCGAACCTGATGACGCTGGAGGAGATGAGCCGGAAGGTTCTCGCCAACGGCATCTTCTTCAATGACCCCGATCGTGAATTCTCCGGTCTCGATGCGCCGAGCGATCACAAACAGCTCTTCTCGCTTCACCAGGGGCTCAAGCGCCTGGCCTCTCTGGCTGAAGAGGCAATGGACAAGACCACTGCCGACACTCGCCGCGGCTTTCTCGACAAGAGCTTCCAGTCCGGCCTGGCGCAATTCGACAGCTTCTTCGATGATCTCGATCTGGAAGGCCTGACCCTCTTGAAGGGTGAGGAGCTGACCAAGATCGAAAGTGAGGTCGCGATTGCCCGCGGCACTTCACAATACAAGACCGACACGATCCACAAGGGTGATTTCGACGCCGAGGTCGCCAGCCTAACCGGTGATGTCCAATTCTCGATTTCGGTCAAGAAAAGCGGCGTCACCCAGACGATCGATATCAATCTGGCCGATATGGGCGCGACGACGCGCAATCTCGACAATATCTCCGATCACATCAACACGCAGCTGGAAGCGGCCGGCGTGATCACGCGCTTCGAGCGCACCAAGATTGGTGAGAAGAATGATATCGGCATTGTGCCCGGCGATAATTACGGCTTCCTGATCAAGGGCGTGTCGACCGAGACCGTGTCCTTTTCGGCGAGCGCCGCCGAACCGGCGCTCTATTTCGCCGGGGTGTCCGGCATCAATGACAGTGCCGGCGGGCAGGTGGTCAAGCTGACCGATCTGGCCAGCGGCAATCCGCAGACCGGTTACACAACGCGCTTCAGCGCCGACCCCAACCAGACTGAAGTCGCGGTTGTCGGCGGCGAAGAGGGCGAGACCCGGATCAAGCAGGAAGACAATCCGCTCGAGATCCACGCAACGACGGCCTCCAATGATGGCGGCATCTTTGTCGTCGGTCACACCACCGCCTCGACCGATGGCCAGGTGCTCAAGGGCGAGCAGGACCTGGTCTTGGCGAAATATGATTCCACCGGCAATCGCGTCTGGAGCCGAGTGCTCGGCGCCGCCGATACGGCCGAGGGCCTGTCGATCGCCACCGATTCCGACGGCAATGTCGTCGTGGCCGGCAAGGTCGAGGGTGGTCTGGGCGACAGCACCCGGATCGGCGGCTCGGACAATGTCGTCGTGAAATATTCTGCCAGCGGGGTCGAGCAATGGACCCAGCGCTTCGGCAGTACCAAGGATGATCAGGCCGGCACGGTCGCCATCGGCGATGACGGCACGGTCTATGTCGCCGGCAAATCCGCCGGCGCTTTCGGCGATGACGCGCATGAGGGCGGCAATACGGACGGCTATGTCCGGGCGATTGATGCCAGTGGCTCGACGCTCTGGACCCGCCGTGTCGGTTCGACCGGGGATGAGAATGTTGCGGCGATTGCCATTGCCGAAGATGGCAATCTGGTCGTTGCCAGCGAAGAGGATGGCCGCGCCGTCCTGCGCAAGTTCGATGTATCGGATGATACGTCCGCGGCAATCTGGGAGCAGGATTTCGGCAATCTCGATGATGGCCGGATTGGCGGTCTCGCCATCGATGCCAGCGGCATCTATGTCACCGGCGCCGCAGGCGATGCCTTCGCGCCGACCGCGCCGGTCAGCGCGCATGCGGGGGGCGTTCGCGATGCCTTCGTGATGAAGCTGACCGATGGCGCGACGCCGACAACGGACTTTCTGACCTTTGTCGGATCCGACAAGGATGACAGTGGTGCTGGCATCCAGGTCAATAACGGCAAGCTCTACATCGCCGGAAAGACGCTGGGAGGGATCAATGGGGACGCCCTGAACGGTGAACGCGATGCCTTTGCCGCTCAGCTCGACGCCACAACAGGCGCGCTGGACTGGTCGACCCAGATCTCCGGCCGGGCCGGCCTGGCCGATGCCAAGGGTATTGCCTTGTCGACGACGGATGACAGCGTGCTCGACGCGTTGGGCCTGCCCACAGGAACGCTGGCCTATTCCGACAGTCGTGTGGTGACTGATCGCAGCTCGGCGCGCGATGGTGACTATTTCTACCTTTCGGTGGACGGCGGACGTCGCAAGAAGATTTCAATCGACGCTGATGACACGATGCGGTCGCTGACTTTCAAGATCAACGCCAAGCTCGTGTTGAACGGAAGCGCGGATGTGCGCCGCTCGAGCGAAGGCGACATGTTGCGTATCAAGGCGGCTGAAGGCTCGACGATCGAGCTTTTTGCCGGCGGCGAGGGGCGCGATCTTCTCAAATCCCTGGGCATCGCGCCGGGCGCGATCGTCAACAAGGGCTCTTTGCTCGATGATGATGACAAGACCACGGACGGACCGCCCCTGTTCGCGCTCGATCTGCCGCAGTCCCTGTCCCTGAAGGAAATGGACTCGGCCGAAACCGCGATGGAGGCGTTGCAGGATGCCTTGTCGAAAATTCAGCGGGCCTATCGCGACCTGACCCTGGATCCAGCTCTCAAGGAGCTGCTCAAGGGTCCGCAGGCAGGCAAGCGCGGTGGCACGGTGCCAGCGTACTACAATTCCCAGCTGGCCAACTATCAAGCCGGGCTGGCACGCCTGAATTCCGGTCCCAGCGGCCAGGCCAGCCTCTTCCTTTGATATCTGTCCATGCCGAGACGAAAAGGGCGCGGAGCTGGCTCCGCGCCCTTTGTCTGTCCGGAAGTGTCGGTCGCATCAGGCGGTGCGGTTGACAGCGATCGCAAAATTGCCGCCGTGGCCGGCCTGCTGGGCCGCGCCGGGCCCGTAGCCGCCAGCGGTCGAGCGTTGACGCGAGGCTTCGTCGGCGATTGCCTTGACCACGCCCTCTGTGACGGTTTTCAGCGCGCCAACAATCCGGCCATTCTCGGCCAGGGATTCATGGAAGGTTTGGGTGGCGTCGCGCAGGGCCGTTTTAACGGGTGCCGGGGCACCGGCGAAGCGGGTTGGCTCCTTGCGGGCACGCGCGACTTCGGCGCGATAGATATTGGCCAGCTGGGACTTCTCGTCCTGCAGGCCGAGCGCGTCCTGGGGGCGGCGGTCCTGAAACAGGCGGGTTTCCTCATTGATCAGGTCGGTCAGGCGGCGGGTCAGCTTGAGCAGGCCCTCGGCGCGTTCGGCCGGATTGCTGGCGGCAAGTTCGGTCATTGTCTAGATCTCCCCGGTTTCCTGGTAGCGCAGGATTTCAGAAGTCAGGCGGTCGGCGAGGCCAAGGCCACCGGCCTGCGCCATGACATTCGCATATTCTTCGTGCAGCAGACCGGTGAAGGCCCGCTCGCCCGGGCCGCCACCGAACGGATTGTCCTCACCGGTTTGGGCGAACATCTGTTCGATCATCTGCGACAGGAAGAAGCTTTCAAACTCCTCGGCCGTGGCACGCGCTTCTTCCTCATTGCGGGCACCACCAACATTCGGTGCACCCTGGGCGCGGCCGGCACCGGCGGCATTGGCGAGTTGAAGTTCGAGCAGATTATCCATCTTACAGGACCTCGATCTCGGCCTGCAGGGCGCCGGCGGCCTTGATCGCCTGCAGGATGGTGATCATGTCGCGCGGGCTCACGCCCATTGCGTTGAGGCCGTCGACCAGCTGGCTGAGCGAGACGCTGCCGTCCAGCACGCCGAGCTGCATGTTGTCTTCGCTGACCGAGACGTCCGTGCGCGGCAGGACCACAGTCTCGCCTTGCGAGAAGGGAGCGGGCTGGCTGGCGATCGGGCTCTCGGTGACGGTGATGGTCAGATTGCCCTGGGCAATGGCGACTGTGGAGACGCGGACATTCTCGCCCATGACGATCGTGCCGGTATTCTCGTCAATGATGACGCGCGCCGGTATGTCGGCCTCGACGCGCAGCTGCTCGACTTCGGCCAGCAGGTCGATCATGTCGCCGTCGAACTGGGCCGTGCGCTGCAGGGTAACCGTGCTCGGGTCGGAGGCGCGCGCGGCGCCCGGGCCGACATAGGCATTGATGGCGTCGGCCATGCGGCGCGCCGTGGTGATGTCCGGATTGCGCAGGGACAGGCGAAGAGTGTCGCGGTTTGCCAAGGCCGCCCAAGGGTCAACACCGGTGCCTTCATAGGGGTTCTCGACGACCGCGCCATTGGCGATCCGGCCTGAGGTCGGGACGCCGCGGGTGATGCTGGCACCGTCGCCGGCGGCTTCGAAACCACCGACAGCCAGCGAGCCCTGGGCGACCGCCCAGGCGCGGCTATTGCTGTCGAAAAGCGGGGTGGCGATCAGGACACCGCCCTGCAGGCTCGAGGCGTCGCCGATGGCCGAGACTGTCACGTCAATACGGCTGCCCTGCGAGGAAAAGGCCGGCAGGGAGGCCGTGACCATCACCGCCGCGACATTGCGCGTATTGAGGTTGGCATCCCGCGTATTGACGTTGAAATGTTCAAGCATCGCGTTGAGCGACTGGTTCGTGAAGGCGGAGTTGCGCAGGCTGTCGCCGGATCCATCGAGACCGACCACAAGGCCGTAGCCGACCAAGTGGTTGTCACGCACATCCTCAACATCAACCATGTCCTTGATGCGCGACGACGCCATGGCGGGTGTGGCGAAGGCGAGGGCGGCGAGCAGGGTGATGATCAGGCGCATTTTGCGGTCTCCGGAACGGGTTCGCGTCCGACCTTGCCAGTGCCGTGCCAGTTTGGCAGAATTGGTTAATAAAATAAAACGCTGTAAAACAAAGCGTTAGTGGGTAGGGTGGCTCTCGAAGGGGCGGAAAATCCCGCCGCCTGCAATCCCGGACCGGCAGAAATTGCCGATCGGGAGGTTCAAGTTAAGGCTCTGTTAAGCGCCACGGTCGCATCCCTTAAGTGTCATCACGAGGAAATGATTCCCGCCATGAAAGTCTCCGGACCCAGCTCAACCAGCTCCGTTTCAGCCGGCAAGCGCAAGACCACCGCGCGGACGTCGGGTGAGGGATTCTCGCTGGACACGCCGGCCAAGACGGCGGGTTCGATGACGGCCAGTTCAGTCTCGTCGGTTCAGTCGGTCGATGCCATCCTCGCGCTCCAGGGCGTGGAAGATTTCACGCATGCCCGCAAGCAGGCCACGGATCGCGCCTTCGACATGCTGGACATGCTCGACGAGCTCAAGATCGCGCTTCTTGAAGGCGGTCTGCCCCGGGCCAAACTGATCGCCCTGATGGATCTCTTGCAGACGCGGCGCGACGCCACAAATGATGCGCGACTCGAAGCCGCTCTGGACGAGGTCGAGACCCGGGCTGCTGTTGAGCTGGCCAAGTTCAGCTGAAACCGCCTGTTCGACACAAATCATTCAAGCTTTTTCGCTATTTGCTCATCCTGAATGAGGGCGTAGCAGCGTCTCCACATTGACTTGGGCGGATCGGCGCATATGCTCCGGCCCGCTTTCTGGGGGAGAGCGCTGTGCCGCGTTGAGTTGAGTGGAAAGCGATGAGCGAAGCTGAACCGATCGAATTGCCCAAGGATTACTTCCCGTCGGAAGACGAGCCGTTCATGAATGACCGGCAAAAAGAGTATTTCCGCCGGAAATTGATGGCCTGGAAGGATGACATCCTCCGGGAGAGCCGTTCGACGATCACAAATCTGCAGGAAGACATGGGCGCGCTGCCCGATCTGGCGGATCGTGCCTCGACCGAGACCGATCGCTCGCTGGAGCTGCGGGCCCGTGATCGGCAGCGCAAACTGATTTCCAAAATCGACAAAGCCCTGCGCCGTCTCGAAGAAGACGAGTATGGCTATTGCGATGAGACAGGTGAGCCGATCTCCCTGGCCCGGCTTGATGCCCGCCCGGTCGCCACGCTCAGCCTGGAAGCGCAGGAGCGCCACGAGCGCAAGGAACGCGTTCACCGCGATAGCTGATACTGCGAGCAGATAGGCTTTGGAGTCTGGCGATTGTCTCGCCGGCACGACCGCTGCTTGCCTGCCTGATATCCCGATAAAAAGAGGGCCGTCACGCGCTTGGCGTAACGGCCCAGTTAATCCCGATGGTGGCGGGGTTTCGTGTCCTAGAACGGCATCAGGATGTCATAGAGTTCCTGGCCGTAGCGCGGGCGCTGGGCATCGGAGAGATGTCCGCGGCCGCCGTAGGAAATGCGGGCTTCAGCGATTTGCGTGTGGGCGATCGTATTGTCCGATCCGATGTCCTGCGGACGCGCAATGCCGGTGATGAGGAGTTCGCGCACCTCATTGTTCACGCGGACTTCCTGGCGCCCGGCGATCACCAGATTGCCATTCGGCAGAACCTGGGTGACGAGGGCGGCCACGGTCAGCGAGATGCTTTCAGTGCGGTTGACGGATCCGCTTCCGGCCAGCGAGGACGATGAGCCGAGACTGGTCAGGGAAGACGGGTCGATATTGTCGTTGAAGAAGCCGGTGAGGTCGGCGCCCAGGAAATTGGTCAGGTCGCTGTCTTCCGCCGAACTGCGTGAGCGGTTGGTCGTGTTGTTCAGCTGTGCGCTGTCGGAGATGTCGATGTTGACGGTGACGATATCGCCGACCTGATCGGCCCGCGGATCGCCGAAGAAGGTCGGCGAATTGGCGTTCCAGAGCGAGTTGTTGGCGGTCGAATTCTGTGCATAGCGCTGCTGCGGCATGCGCGGCACCGGCATCGGCAATTGCGACGGTCCGGTCCCGGCAAGATCGGCCGGGTTCTGGATCGGTGTCATGGGCGGCGCCTGGCCGACATAGGACAGACGGTCGCTGGTGGCGCAGGCCTGCAGTGCGGCAGCGACGAGGACAAGGGCGGTGAATTTGCGGATCATGATCTGACCTCCTCGATCAGAAGCTTGCGGCCGGCGAGGTGCCGACGCGGGCGCGGCCCGGACCATCGACAAGGGCCTCGACCGTACGGTTCGATTGCAGATTGACGAAGCGCGCAACCTCGCCGTCGGCGGCATTTTCCATGGCCCGTGCGCGCACGGTCAGCTGGATGCCGGGAACTTCAAACATCAAGGTGACCAGATCGCCGCGCTCGACCATGAGCGGGCGTTGCAGGTCATAGCCGCGCAATGGCTCGTTCGGGCGCAGGGACCGGCGGGTCTCCATGCCGATCATCTCGGTCGGATCGAGGATGGCATCGGGACGGACGCGGTCGGCACGATGGCTGATCCAGGCGATGTCGTCGCCAGTGATTTCCTGGCCGGCCGCGACGGGACGGGCCAGAACCGGCAGATCGATGGTCGCATAGGCGCGGCCGGTGACGCGAACCGTCTGGGCGCCATGATAGGGCGCGATTTCAGCAGCCAGCATGCCGGAGCGGCTGTCAAAGCTGAGATCATGGATCTCCGGGCCGCCGGCGCTGTTGAGCGGGGCGTGGAGGGCCATGGCCGAGTTGGACAATTGCACGTCATGGACCCGACCTTCCGAAGCGAAGAGCTCGCCTTCCAGCATGTCGGTCAGGGTCTCGGCCGAGACGACGCGGCTGGCGCGCTGGATGGACAGGCGGCGCAAACTGCCGGCATTGGCCCAGTCGAGATCATTCTCCAGCGCGATGCGGCGGACATAATTGACGTCCAGGGTCGTTCGGCTGCCTGGTGCCGGGGCGCGGGCGACGACGATGTCGGCCTGCGTACCGGTGATGTCGAACAGATCGCCCAGGGTGATATGGGCGCTGTTGACACGGATCGTCTCGCGCAGCACGACCGGCTCGCCGGCCAGCGCTGCAGACGTCGCCAACGGTGCCGTGGTGAGGCAGGCGAGGGCAATGAGGCTTGAGCGGATCATCTATCTCTCCCGTTAGCGAAGGTTGGAGGAAGCGGCCATCATCTCATCCGAGGCGGTGATGACGCGGGCATTCATTTCATAGGCGCGTTGGGCCTGGATCAGGGCGGTGATCTCGGACACCGAATTGACATTCGAGGTCTCGACAAAGCCCTGGCGGACATCACCGAATCCGGGTGAGCCGGGCGTGCCGAGTGAAGCCGGGCCGGACGCGGCTGTTTCCAGGAACAGATTGTCGCCGATCGCCTCAAGGCCAGCCTGGTTGAAGAAGGTTGCCAGTTCGATCTGACCCACGGTCTGCATGTCGGTCTGACCGTCGATCTGAACCTGGACCTGACCCTGGACATTGATCTCGATCTGGCGTGCTCCGTTGGGAATGGCGATGCCTGGCGCGACGGTGTAGCCCTCGGAGGTGACCAGCTCGCCGTCGCCGCTTACGGCAAAATTCCCGGCGCGGGTAAAGCCGTCGGAACCATCGGGCATCTGCACCCGGAAATAGCCTTCGCCGGAAACCGCGAGGTCAAACGGATTACCGGTGTTCGACAAGGCGCCCTGTTCGGTGATGCGATAAATCGAGGCGGTCTGGACCCCCAGGCCGACCTGGACACCGGTGGGCACGATCGTACCGGCGTCTGAGCTGGCGGCGCCCATCTGCTGGACATTCTGGTAGAGCAGGTCCTGGAATTCGGCGCGCTGGCGCTTGAACCCGGTCGTGTTCATGTTGGCCAGGTTGTTCGAGATCACTTCGACATTGAGCTGTTGAGCCTGCATGCCGGTGGCGGCGGTGGTGAGAGCACGCATATCCGTTCTCCTACGATCAGATCCGGCCAAGGCGCTCGATGGCGCGCTTGCTCAGGTCTTCTGCTTGTTCAAGAAATTTCGAAACCGACTGGTAGCTGCGCATGACAGACATCATGTCGGTCAGTTCGAGGATCGACTGCACGTTGGATTGTTCGACGAAGCCTTGGCGCACTGTCGGATCGAGCATGGCCAGCGGTTCGTCGGCGAGGTCCTCGACCGGCGGGATCGTGTAGCGACCATTGCCCTGTTTGGACATCTCGGCGCGATTTTCGATCTCGAACACGCCGACCCGGCCGATCTGCTGACCGTTCTGCACAAGCGCGCCACCGTCCACGATTTCGATATTGCCGAGAGCGGCGTCGATCAGGATCGGGCCGCGCGTATCGGCATCGAGCACCGGCGCGCCGTCGGCGGCGACCAGCTGGCCGTTGCCATCAAGGCGGAAGCGGCCATCCCGTGTGTATTGTTCAGTGCCATTGGCCTCGACAGCGAAAAAGCCCTCCCCCTCAATGGAGAGGTCGAATTCCCGACCGGTGAAGGCGAGTTCGCCCTGGCGGAAATCACGGGCCATCCCCCACGTATTCACGAACTGGACGTCAGACGGTCCGTCCGTGTGTTGGGCGGTGGGCGCAGCGCGGTTTTCCAGCAGCAGGGATTCAACCTTGAAGCCGGCTGTATTGGCGTTGGCGATATTGTTGGCCACGACATCCATAGACCGGCGAAGGGTCATCTGGCGCGAGAGGCCGATCATCATTGCGTTGTCCATCGGGCGGTTCCTTTCTGGAGCCTGGGGTCCGCCGTCGTCATTGCGCGGCAGTTGCCCGACAAGCTGCATGCCGCGTGCCAAGGTTAATTTTCATGGAAAACAAGAAGTTGACGATGGGCGGTCAAATCGACCGGCAAGCCTTTCCGGCAAAGACCGTCACAGCACTGGGAAGAAGTTGCCGGGTCGCGGCCGATCACTACGAAACGTTAACCGCGCTGACCGTTAATGGGGTCAAGCGATTCCCCTGAATGGGAGCCTGACGATGGCTGATGAGAGTGACGACATCGAAGACGAGACCGAAGGCGAGGAGGCGCCGAAGAAGAACCCATTGAAATTGGTTCTGTTTATCGGCCTGCCCGTCCTAATCCTGCTGCTCGCTGGCGTAGGCGGTTTCATGATGTTCGCTGGTGGTGGCGATGATGAAGAACAGCATGCGGACGCGGGTCATGGCGAGGCCGGAGACGGTCACGACGCCGCCGATACCCACGAAACGGATGAAGTATATTATTATGATCTGCGCGAAGGTGACGGGACGGAAGAGACCATCGTCACCAATATCCGGTCCTCGACCGGGCGGCCTGTCGTGATCCAGATGTCGGTATCCTTCGAGTCGCGTCGCGACGATCTCGGCCCGATCCTGGAGCAGCATGTCGACAGGGTGCTGGATCAATACCTGATGTTCCTGCGCGAGCTGCGCGAGGACGATATTTACGGCTCGGCGGGCCAGAACCGCCTGCGACTGGAATTGTTGCGCCGTGTGAATCTGGCCATCGAGCCGGCGCAGGTCGACGCCGTCCTGATTACGCAAATCCTCATGGTCGACTAGGACAGCCCGGACGAACGGAAAGCACGCACATGTCTGACGATATGGACCAAGATGCACTGGCGGCCGAATGGGAGGCCATGGCCGAGGACGGAGACGACCTCGACCTGGCGTCCGAATGGGAGGCCATGGTCGGTGCCGATGATGACGAGCAGGAGCTGCCCACTGTCGGTGGCGGCGCCGAGCGCATCCTCAACCAGGACGAGATCGACAGCCTTCTGGGCTTCTCGCTCTCCGATGATGACGCGGCGGACAAGTCCGGCATTCGCGCCATCATCAATTCCGCGCTGGTCTCCTATGAGCGCTTGCCCATGCTGGAGATCGTGTTCGACCGCCTCGTGCGATTGATGACGACTTCGCTGCGCAATTTCACGTCGGACAATGTCGAGGTCTCGCTCGACAATATCTCGTCGATCCGCTTCGGCGATTATCTCAATTCCATTCCGCTGCCAGCCATCCTCGCCGTTTTCCGGGCCCAGCAGCTGGACAATTACGGCCTGCTGACCGTCGACTCCAACCTGATCTACTCGATCGTGGACGTCCTGCTTGGTGGGCGCCGCGGAACCTCGGCCATGCGGATCGAGGGGCGGCCCTACACCACGATCGAGCGCATGCTGGTGCAGCGCATGATCGAGGTTGTGCTGGGCGACGCCAAACAGGCCTTCCAGCCGCTGACCGAGGTCGATTTCGACCTCGAGCGCGTCGAGACCAATCCGCGTTTCGCGGCGATCGCCCGTCCAGCCAATGCGGCTATCCTCGTCAAGCTGCGCATCGACATGGAAGACCGCGGCGGTCGAATCGAGCTCTTGCTGCCCTATGCGACTCTGGAGCCCATCCGGAAAATGCTGCTCCAGCAGTTCATGGGGGAAAAATTCGGACGTGATAATATCTGGGAAGGCCATTTGGCGACCGAGCTCTGGTCGACCAAGATGGAGGTTCAGGCCGTGCTCGACGAACAGCGCGTTTCCCTGGGCACCGTGGCCAATCTGAAAGTGGGTGACACGCTCTATCTCGACGCGTCGCCGACCAGTGATGTTGAGCTGCGTTGCGGCCAAGTCCTCCTGACACGCGGCCGTATGGGCCGCATTGGACATAGCGTTGCCCTGCGACTGAGCGGACCGCTCTCGCCGGGTGCCAAGAAAGCGATGATGAGGTTCGCATGACACTCGCCGCCCTGATTTTCGAAGGTCTCGTTGCTGCCCTGCTGGTGGTGGCTGTCGTCATGTGCTGGCGGGTCGATCGCCGTCTCAACGCCCTCAAGAA
Organism: uncultured Maricaulis sp.; assembly: GCF_947259345.1. Classification (GTDB taxonomy): domain Bacteria; phylum Pseudomonadota; class Alphaproteobacteria; order Caulobacterales; family Maricaulaceae; genus Maricaulis. The sequence goes on from NZ_CAMYLS010000008.1 coordinate 83,872, forward strand.
GGGCCAGGACGGTGTTCGCGAGTCGGTCATTGCCCTCAACGAGGCGACCGACCGGGCCCGTGCCAGCCTTGGTGCACTCGAGCGCGCAACTGCGCAGTCGGCCGAAGTTCTGGAGCAACGCGTGGGCGAAGCCCGGACCCTGGCTGACGAGCTGCGTCTGGTGACCGGCAATGCCGACCGCAAGGCTGATCGCCTGGCTCAGCCCCGCGCCGCGCGCCGTCGCGCTGCTGATATTTTTCCCGATGGTGCCGGTTCGCGCATCATCAATGATCTCAAGGATGTGAGGTAGCGCCATGCGCGAACCCCTTCGCTTTCTGACGGTTCTCGCCGTCCTGATGGGCGGGCTGCTGGGCCTGAAAACCCTGTCGATCGCCAATGGCGCCGCCGCGTGGTGGGAGGCCCAAGGCAGTGCCATGGCTGCAGAAGCCAGCCAGGACGAGACTGGTGATGACGCCGAGGCCGACGCGCCGATCATGCCGGCCGAACACAATGAGCCGGTTGAACTCGAAACCGAGCCGTCCGCGTCGGAAGTCTCTGCGGCGTTTGCCGAGCGCATCGCCAGCGGTGTGCGCACGGCCGAGGAAGAACGCGTCATCTACCGCCTGCGCGAACGCTCAAGCGAGCTCGATGCACGCGAGCGTGAGCTGGAAACCCGCGAGGCGCTCATGCTGGCGATGGAACAGCGCGTCGATACCAAGATTGCCGAGCTCGACGAGCTGCGCACCCAGATCGAATCCCTGTCCGGCGAACTCTCCGAGCGCGAGGATGAGGACATGGCGGTCATCGTGAGCTGGTATTCCGCCATGGCCAACGACAGCGCCGGTGCGGCCGCGACCCGTCTGAGTGCACTGGATATGGACACGCAGCTGCAAATCGCTTCGCGCATGTCCCAGCGGGTTTTCGGCACCATCCTCGCATCCATGGACCCGGGCGCCGCCGCGGCTCTGACCGAGCGCATGGCCAGCCGCTCGAATCTGCCGGAGACGGTGGCCGAGCTGGAGGCGCGGATTGCCGAAGGCGGCTAGACATATGGGTCGATTGGCCGGGAGCCTCATTCCGCTGCTCCTGACGTCGACCGCGCTGGCCCAGGCGCCCGCCACGCTCAGTGTCGAGCGTGGCGATAATTCGTTGCGACTGTTGATCGATTATGATGACAGCGTCGCCGACAATCTCCCCACTGCCGATATCGATGTCGAACATACCGTCCTGATTGCTCGCCTGAGCGAAGCGATGGACGCGGATGTCTCCGGATTGGTCGGCGCGCTTGAAGGCCTGGCAGCCCGTGCCCGCCTCGACCCTGATGGATCGACCCTGCGGATCGCGCTCAACCAGACGGTCGATGCCTATACCTCGTCGAGCTATGATCAGGTCGCGATCGATTTTGTGCCCGTCGGCGGTGATCGCCCCGCCGATATCGTGTCGCCGCGCGAAGCCCGCGAGATCGAGGCCGCACGCCTGGCGGCCGAGCAGGCGGCTCTGCCGCCGCCGCCACCGCCACCCGCCGAG